>JAILOG010000017.1 GCA_024690965.1 Clostridiales bacterium | reverse complement strand
GACGAAAGTCACGAATTGAATAGTTGGTGTTGATGACGCTGAGGGTCCACCTGTTCCCATACCGAACACAGAAGTTAAGCTCAGTGGTGCCGAAGATACTTGGCTGGTGACGGCCCGGGAAAATAGGAAGATGCCAACACTGCCACCGTACGGTGGCTTTTTTATTACGAGGTGTAACTCAGTTTGGTAGAGTGCTTGGTTTGGGACCAAGATGCCGCAGGTTCAAGTCCTGTCACCTCGACCAAAAATCCGGGTTTTTTAACCCGGTTTTTATTTTGACTAAAATACCCGAAAAGCTGTTGTGGAGCGGCTTTTCGGGCGTTTTCTGTATGGATAAAAATTCGTTTGGAATTGATAAAAATCGTTTGCGTTGCACGCCGGTTGCACACCTTTTTTATATGGGTGTTGTAGGAGGTACAGCGCAGTTTTAGGGTTTTACCGTTACATATTGCACCAAAATCAGAAATAAACATACTCCACAAATTCGACAATTCGCCTACTTGTAGATACAATGGTATCACAAGGAGGCGAATTGCTTATGCGAGAACAAAAAAGAATAATTAAACTGACGGATTTTGAGTGGCAATTGCTTGTTCATTGCATTAATGCCGCACGATCTGTATACCTTGATGAGGGCAAACCAATTGAAGATGTCAATGATTTGTTTGCCAAGTCAACAAGGGCAAAAATAAGGAAAGTGAGGATTTGAAAATGGAACAATTTATTCACGATGAAACAAACGGTCTTGATTATGAACTTGTAGGCAATTATTACTTGCCGTGCTTACAAGCGCCGGAGCCGCCTAAAGTCGGAAGATTTGAAATGATTTATTTGGATTATTTAAGGAATAACAAAAGGCCTATTTGCTCAGGGCTTTTTATGTCTGGTAAATTGAAAAACCATGTTGAGGAGATTGATAAGCAAGCCGAAGAAATGTTTTCTCAGCTGGTAGAACAGATGGCAAAAGACGAAGGTGTGGACGAAACTCTTAAAAGGCGCAATCAACTCAGCTGGGTTCAGCAAATGAACTCAATTCGCAACCGTGCTGAGGAAATAGTTTTAAGGGAGGTTGTATTTACGCAAGAGAATCACTTAACAACAAGTTGTAGACCATATATTCAATAAACATGTTGCGTTCTTAGTTTTTTATTTGTTGCGCTATTTCAGTAAAAATTGCGAAAAGTCACTATTATATATACAGGGGATAAAAAACTGTGATTTGCATTTGTATCGCATAAAAAATACCATAGAAATAAGACAGCCCGAAAGAATGGACTGTCTTTTTTAGGCGTATTTAACAACAGCGCAATCAGAAAACGATACTTTAAAGGTTTAGAAGTTTAAAAATCTCTAAAGCAAATTTTTACAGTGCGGAATTGGGGATGATAACATCTTTTTTTATTATAGATGTGTACGTACTTATTGTTCCTGTCTTTTTGCTGATAGCAGTCACATATTTGGTCAATGATACGGTGCAGTTTAGTCCCCAATCTCCGCCTACTGTAGTGATTTTATACTGAGTAAATATATATTCATTATCATTTTCTTCAAAATATCTGTATAACCCATCACAGTTTTCCAAATCCATAATCGTTAAAACAGTATCATGATCAAGCTTTTGAAAAACCACATCTGCGAACGAATAATGAGTTTTTCCGCCGTAGTAGCTTGAATCTCCTTTGGAAAACTTAATTACGCTGTCTTTATAAAAATTCATTCTATAGGCGAAAGGTCCTCGTTTTACTCGAAGCTGATAATACAGATCGTTTTCACCGATAAATTCTATGGAACAATCGGTATAACCTCCGGATACCGCAAAATCCAAAGCTGTTTCTTTAGCCTGCTCCAAAGAAGAAACCGAGCCTGATAACTAAATATCATCATCATACCAACTTTCACCTTGATAGCCGTTTTCTCCTTCAAGAAAATCAACTGAAAATGTGTCAAAAGTATGTAAATCGGTATTCAGCATACCGGTCGCACCATAAGCAATTTCAACCAATTGCTCATCTGTTATATTTTCAATTGCTGAAACTAATTCGTTATGTGTCATCTTTTTCATTTTATCAAGAGTTGAGTTAACGTCGGTTTTATTATCTATCAGCCCCGCAATTATTTTTTGCATCGTCGTAACGTCAAGCATTGTTATCTCGCCGCTGTGATCCGCGTCCGCGAGCTTTGACTGCTCAGGCGTGAACTCAATGAGCTTCGCTATGTACCTTTGAAGCGTCACAACATCTTCCATATTTAACTTGCCGTCGCCGTTTACGTCGCCCATTATACGGGTATCGGTATCGGTGGGCTTTTCTGTGTCAGTCGGCTTTTCGGTATCAGTTGGGGTTTCGCTGTCAATCGGTTTTTCTGTATCGGTCGGTTTTTCTGTGTCGGTAACGGGAGCTTCGCTGTCACTGCCTGCTTGCCTTTTAAGGCTTGACATCGGCAGCCAACCCGTTTGACCGTTATAAGTAGTTTTACCGTAGCCGTTTAATACCTCAGAAATATTTACCGATGTGCCGTTGGGAATGTATAAAACAGGCTCGCCCGTGTATGGGTCGGCATAGAAGCATAAGCTGTCGCTGTCGGGTGTATCGACACAGTACTCTCCGGGTTCGTAATCCGAATCTATGTCGGTTACGTGCGTACCGTCCGTATTTGTATCGGCCTTACTTATCAGCTCCGACATAACCACCCAGCCTGATACATTGTTGTAGTACGTTTTTCCGAATCCGTCTGAGATATCTGAAATATAAATAACCGCGCCGTTTGGAACAAACCCAATCACGTTGCTGTCGGTTGAAGCGGATTTGTAAATATTAATGCAATATTCCACTCTGTAATTGCCTGTCGTGTTATTTTGAGAATCATGAGGTAATATTTCTCTTACAAACGTAAGATTCTGCAAATAAACCCAGCCGCTCTTTCCGCCGTATGATGTTTTACCAAAACCGTTTGATATTTCTGTTATTTTAATAATTGCTCCGTTTGGAATATGTCCTACTATTCCGCTTGCTTGAGAGTGATACTCTCTCAGTATAATATGACTTCCTTCGGAAACGGTTACCTCGTATAGGCTTGCCAGGTTATCGGATGACTCAACAGAACCAACAGGAACAAAACTAATATTATTAGTATCCGCAAAGTATTCCACATAAGAGTTTTTATAACCGTATATCGTTTTCAGGCTTGTACATTCACTGAAAGCAGTATTGTTTATACGTTCTGTGCTTTTTGAAATATTTACTGATGTTAAGCCGCCGCAGCCTTTAAATGCGCCGAGATCAATTTCGGTTACTCCGTCGGGAATGGTAACGCTTTTCAAGCCGCCGCACCCGCAAAACGTGTATTTTTTTACGGTTGTTATATCATTGGGAACAGTGAGATCTGTTATTTCTTTATCATTTAAATACAGGTGATGAGCATAGTATAACGGATTGGAATCTTCGAAATAAAAATCAATATTACACCAAGCGGAAAGGTCTTTTATATTCACCTTGCTTAAAGCGGTACAGTTTTCAAAAGAACGCTCCATCGCCGCAACACTCGTTGGGATAGCAACACTTATTAATCCACTGCAGTTATTAAAGGCTCCGGAATCTATTTTGGTAACTCCATCGGGGATAGTAACGCTTTTCAGTCCGGTGCAGCCGTCAAAAATGTATTGCTTTATTTCTGCCAAACCGCTTGGAATAATCAAATCAGTTATTTCTGCATTGTTTAAATATAAATGCTTCGCGTAATGCAGAGGATTTGAAGTGCCTGAGGCAAAATCAATATTGCACCAAGCGGAAAGGTCTTTGATATTTACCTTATTGAGATTAATACAGTCTGCAAAGGCGGACGAGCTTATCTTGCTTATACTTGCCGGAACATCAACGCTTTTAAGACCGCTGCAGCCTTCAAAGACACATCCTTTTATTATTTGAATACCTTCCGGAATAACCAAATCGGTTATTTCTTTTCCATTCATATACAGATGATGCGCGTATTTTAA
Source organism: Clostridiales bacterium (assembly GCA_024690965.1). Classification (GTDB taxonomy): domain Bacteria; phylum Bacillota; class Clostridia; order Oscillospirales; family Acutalibacteraceae; genus JAEEHZ01. The sequence goes on along the minus strand of JAILOG010000017.1, from coordinate 36,882 downwards.
CGGGTTGCTGCCCTGAATAAAATCAATATTACACCAAGCTGTCAAATCGTCTATGCTGATTTTGTCAAGTCCTGTACAATTATTAAAGGCAAGATATTCGACTTTGGTAAGACCTTCGGGGATATCTATGCTTTTTAAGCCGCTGCAGCCTGTGAAGGCATATTTTTTTATAATCTCAACGTTTTGGGGGATGACCAAATCGATTATTTCTTCATCATTCATATACAAATGGTGTGCGTATTTCAACGGGTTGGAATCTTCAGCGAAGAAATCTATGTTACACCAAGCTGATATATCTGTAATGCTTACTTTGTTAAGCTTACGACAATTATCAAAAGCAAACCAGCCTATCTCGGTCACACTTGCCGGAATACTTACACTTTCAAGAGCGGTACAGCCGCTAAAAGTCTGTTTGTCTATTGCTTTTACCCCGTCAGGAATACTAATGCTTTCGAGTGCGGTGCACCCGTAAAAAGTATTTCTTCCTATTTCATTTATACCCCGGGGTAATTTTATGCTTTTCAGCCCCATACAATTATCAAAAGCATACTCCTTTATTGCGGTCACGCTTGAAGGTATATCAATGCTTGATAAACTGTAACAGCCATAAAAAGCTCCTTGATTTATTATTTTTGTTCCATCGGGAATTATAAGATCTGTTATTTCTTCTTCATTTAAATATAAATGGTGAGCATAATACAGCGGATTAACATCGCAATGTATCGGACTGCCAAAATCTCCCTGAAAAGCGATCTCGCACCAAGCGGAAATGTCGCTGATTTTTACCTTTTCAAGGTTTTTACAGCCTCCAAAAGCGCTTCCGCCTATATCCGTCACGCTTTTGGGAATGAACACGCTTTTTAAACTGCTGCATCCGTCAAATGCATCGCTGCCTATACGGGTAACGCCGTTTGGTATTACTATATCCGTTATGCTGCTGCAGCCCTTAAAGGCACGGTTGCCTATGTTTGTTACTCCCTCCGGTATCGTCACACTATTTATTGCGCTGCAATAACTGAAGGCGCCGTTACCTATGCTTTGGACGTCATCGGGAATTGTGAGATCAATTATTTCTTCGCCGTTTAAATATAAATGGTGCGCATAATATAGTGGATTTGCGTATGTGTTTGCAAAATCGGTTTTGCTCCATGCGGAAAGATCAATAATATCTACCCTTTTAAGATTACTGCATCTGTTAAACGCGTCCGCGCCCACCGAAGCAACACTGCTCGGTATCTTTATACCTGTCAATCCCGTGCAATCCGTAAAAGCATCGGCTCCTATTGCCGTTATACCCTCCGTGAGTGATATATCAGAAATATGAGAATAGTTGTAAAACGCATACCGGTTTATCGCATATTCTTTTCCATTGTGCTTTTCGGGCAGCCATAATTTCTCACTGTTGCCAATATAGCCAATCAATGAAACGTTTTCGATGTCATCGGTAGTAAACATATAATCGTCCGTGATATCAATATTTGTCGCGTTACCGTCAATGATCAGCTCCGAATACTCTGCTATATACCCGTAGCCGGTGCTTTTATAAAGCTTTAGAGATGAAAAGTTTATTACCTTAATGAGCTTGCTGCAATACTTGAAAGCATCGTTGTCAACGGTAGTTACATTTCTCCCTACGACAACTGTTGTTAAGTTATCACAGCTATAAAAAGCTTTTTCACCGATAGCGGTTACGCCTTCGGGAATTGCAACGCATACAATATCGTCATAATCGTAAAACGCACATAGGGATATCTCGTATCCTTTTTCGTTGTAATTATCGGGCAGTTTAAGCACATTATCTTCACCGATATATGAGATCAGATATGTTTTTTCGTTTTCATCGGTGATAAAAAGATACCCGTTTATTTCGTTGATAATGCTTCCGCTTCCGCCTTGTACCGTCAAAGCATAATATGCAACAAAGCCGTAAGTCTCAGCGCCTTTCTCAATGCTCAGCGAAGAATGATTAACTACCTCCGCAAGCTTGCGGCAGCCTTCAAAAGCTTTATCTCCTATGCCGGTCAAGCCATCGGGAAGCTCTATGCTTGTTAAGTTGCTGCAATTTTGAAAGGCATAACCGCCTATGGCAGTTACACTGTTTGGAATATTTATGCTCTCTAATCCGATACATTCCCGAAAAGCACTATCCGAAATAATCTCTATGGCTCCTGAAATATTTACGTCCTTTAGTTTTGTGCAGTTATAGAAAGCGTATTTGTCTATGAGTGTTACGCTTTCGGGAATATTAACGTTTGTTAAACTGCTGCAGCCTTCAAATGCTCCCCTGCCTATGTTGGTTACGGCTGACGGTATCAGTATTTCAGCCAGCTTTGCGCATCCGTAAAAAGTGTAATCGGAAATAGCTTTCATATGACTTGAAAATTTTACGCTCGTTAATTTTGAGCAATTATAGAAAGCTTTTTTATCCACAAATGATACGCTTTCGGGGATGACGATATCTGTAAGCTTGCTGCATCCGTAAAAAGCCCCTTCGTTTATACGTGTTACGGTTTCGGAAATCTCAATGCCGGTTATGTTGTAGCACGCACGAAAAGCATAATTACTTATACTTGTTACGCCTTTTTCGATAACAACACGCAGTATATTCTTATTGTTGTAAAACGGTGAATCCGAATACTTTGCGTTTTCCTTCATATCGCCCGTTCCGCTTATGGTGAGAGTGCCGTCATTATCGAGCGTCCATGTTAAGCCTTCGCCGCAGGTGCCGCTGTTTGCCGCAGTGTCGCCGGACATTGTATTACTGCTCACCGTCTGTGCAAAAGCGGTAATTGCAGCTCCGGGCAACGCAGTAATAACAATCATCGCAGATATGATTATGGATAGTACCCTTTTCATAATAATTCTCCTCTCATTATTCGCATAATTTCAGGACAGCCTACACTTACCCCCCCCACTGTTATGGTACACTAAAACACGATGCTTTTCAATAGCGTGGCATAAATTGTGCGTTTTTTGGCATAAATTGTTCCTGTTTTTTAAAAAAACCTTGAAAAAACACTTGACAAACGAATATTGTGTGTTTTGTTCGTAACACAGTTAGTTTCGCACATCTTTATAAATACCTCATTTGCTTATATAAATAACTGCTCCAACTTCAAAAGGCTAATTATATTGCAACTGCCCTGCACGAACAGGAAATCGCGTGCAGGGCAGCTTTTCGCGCCGAGAGGCGCAGTATATAAAGGAATGGGTTTATAGAGAGTATGTCGTTATTATTTATAAGCCGCGCGGCTTAATTAGTGCGCAGTGCGGACCGTTACCCGGTGGGTGCCCGACAGCGCTTATGAGGCAACCGCCGGGCAAAAGAGGATTTAGGTTAAATCAGAATTATTAGATAATATCAGCTATGGTTTTTTGCATTTGAACAACGTCTTGCAGATCTACTTCACCGTTTTTATCCATATCTGCAAGTATTGTGTTGCACACGGTTTCAAGCTTAGCAATGGATTTTTGAGTAACGGTAATATCAAGCATATCTAGGCTGCCGTCATCGTTTGCATCGCCTCTGATTGAGGCTACGACTTCATTGTCCCAACATACGACCCAATCTTCCACATCGGTATCTGCAAAAAGCTCGTCGGGATAGTCAGTTGATGACGGAGCATGAGCATAAGCTTCAGGATCACGAAGGACACCCATATGAACCCAGCCTTCCTTGCCGTTGTAAACGGTTTTGCCGTAGCCGTTGGCAATTTCGGTTATATGGAGCAGAATTCCTGACGGAATGTTTGCTATTATATAACTATTTGTGGGTTTGCCGCAAAGAGTGAGGCTGCCGTCATACGAAAATGTAGGAACTGTCCAGTACTCATCTGTATCCGTTGCCGGTTCATAGGGCTGGATATAGCCCCCTAAGATCCAGCCGTCCTTGCCGTTATAGGTAGTTCTGCCAAAGCCGTTGCAAAACTCGGTAATTTCAAGAACGGTTCCGTCCGGGATGTGGTCTCTAACACCGGAAGAAATGATTGGGTGAGAATGTAATACGGTATCTTCATCTTTCCATGGAGAATAAGCTACATAAGCTCCGTAGCCTTCTTCGGATTTTTCGTCGTCATTTTCGTTCTTCCAATACTCCCAAAACATAAAGCTTTTTACTCTCTCGTCCTTCAACATCTTGTTGATGTCTTCAAGCGTGACTTTGCAGGTAAACTCAGGTGTTAAATGAGCAAGCGTAGCTTTTTGCAAAGAATAATCCTTGATAAACGCATCGCACGCGAGGTCATACGATGTGTAGATGTCCATTTTCATCTGTTCAAATTCTTCCGCTGACAGACCGAGCTCGGCACAGCTTATATATCCGCTGCCGTTGCCGAATACAGGCTCTTTCAGACTGATACAAAGCTTTAGCTTGTCTGACTCTGTCATTGCTTTGATCTGTTGGTATGTCACTTCGGTCAGGCATACAAGTCTGAGCGGGTCCACTTCATCGGGATCAAACAGGTATTCCATAGAAACCCAACCTACGATGTCGCCTTCAACGCCTTTGCAAGTCGTCTTGCCGTAGCCGTCTTTGACCTCAGTTATATTAACCAGTTGTTTGTCATAGATGAAGAATAACAATTCGGATTCATCATCCGGCTTTGCACGTAACCAAAGAGCTCCGCCTGTCGGGTGCAAATAAATGTATGTGCCTGCACCTTTATCCGTCTGAGCTGTCGGTTCGGTTTCCTCTGCATATGCGGTATATACCGCAGCCATAGAGAACACCAGCACGAGCGATAATACGATCGCAATAAATTTTTTCAACATTTTAATCCCTCCTTTATAAAAAAGTAGATTATTATGACTTTGGAATTTGCAATTCGTCATCTGCCCACCGCAATTACGCTGTGTTTGAGGATATTATCTCACACTGCGCACTAATTAAACCGCACGATTTTCCATCGGTTCCGCCTCCATTCTTTTAGCGCCGTCACGTTTTATTGACCTTCTATTACACTAAAATCATATACGAAAAACATAACGCTTTCAACAGCTTGGCATAAATAGTGCCGTTTTTGGCATAAATTGTTCTTGACTTTTTAAAAAAATGTCTGAAAAAACACTTGACAAATGAAAATTGCGTGTTTTGTTCATAACACATATAGCTTCCTACACCTTTATAAATACCTCATTTGCAAATATAAGCAACTGCTCCGGCTTCAAAAGGCTGATTATATTGCTGCCCCGCACGAACAGGAGATCGCGTGCGGGGCAGCTTTGCGCCGAGAGGCGCAATATATGAAGGAATGGGTAAATAGAGGGTTATTATTAATAAGCCGTTCGGCTTAATTAGTGCGCAGTGCGGACCGTTACCCGGTGGGTGCCCGACGGCGCTTATGAGGTAACCGCCGGGCAAAAGAGGGTTAGATAATCACAGCTTTGCAATTAATCTCTGCACAAGCACAACATCATACATATCGACAACACCGTTTTCGTCCAAATCAACTACTCTTTTGATGTAATCAGCCAAGAACGATTCTTCATCAAGTCCTGCCAAAGACCTTTGCAGCTTTGTAACGTCTGTCATATCAAGCTCTCCGTCGAGGTTCGCATCGCCTACGGGTTTTGCGCCAATTGTTATCGAAGTCAACTCATCCATCGGGAACAAGCCGGCGCTGACCGCTTCATCGAGTGTATAGAATTTCTTGCCGTTAAAAACGTGTATTCCTATATCATAGGGATGATAAATATTGGGGGCAATAATAACGTAATTGCCGATTTTTCTCGATATAAATTCACATGAGCAATCGCTTGCGGCGCCGAAGAAAATAATGTTCTCATTGCAACTGCCGTAAACTCTGCAATCTATGTCATCACTGCCGATATGCTCTCCGAACAAAGTTCTTACCAATGCTTTCTCAAAGCTGCTCCCGAGTATAATTTCATCTCCGCGGTGATAAATATACAGGCGGGGGAAATTATCCTGTCTGACAGGGGGAATACTCAGGTCTTCATTGAGAAGTGTTGCAGCTTCTTCAAAAGACACCGCCTTATCTTTCAGCGCGTTTTCCAGCGTGAGGCATTTATCCTTGTTAAAGAAATAGATACCAAAGCCTGAGGGCTTATTGGGATACCCGTCGCCGACTATGACATAATCACCGATTTTGCAGACCTGATATTCACCAAAGTCGAGGTCATAATTATCGCCGTAATAATACTTACAGTATGCAATATGATATCCGTTTGACGTCTCGCCGAGAAGCTTGTATGATGATTTAACAAGTCCTTGGTGATATTCGTTCATTTCAACATACTCCTTCATGTGTTCAAAGAACAAAGAGGAATAATCATCCTTTTCCTCTGCCGAAGCTGCTGCCGCTGCATATGAAAGTATAATGCAAATAGCTATAATTAATGAAATAAGTTTTTTCACGATGATTACCTCCTTTGGAAGCCAAGCTTTTTTTGTTAACATTGCATTTTTTGAATAGCATTATGCTATCCCGTATTCATACCGAGCGACCTCAAACTCTATCTTATGAGAGTATCGGGGCAGCACAAACTCGGCGTAATCGTAATGGTACGCGGGCGCGAGATTCCCGGTGCGTTCATAAGCGTCCAGAGATTTTAACCCGGCTATGATCTTCTGCATATCGGCTATCGTTTCCATATTCTCATCATTAAAGGTGTTTCTCGACACGATGTATCTCTGTGATGTGCTTAAGTCCTCTAATTCCGCCATATACCTTTGCATCGTCGTCACATCGGAGAGATCCAGCTCGCCGTTCTGATCCACATCGTAGAATATGTGCCGGTTAGCCATTATGACGCGTCCGAACCATTCTCTCAGGCTTTCGTACTCGCCCCAGGATTTCTCTGCTTCATAAGTTCTCGCGTTCTCAAGCGCTTCCGAAAACCTCTGCCATTCTATATCCTCAAAGTAGCCGCAAGGCCTTTTCTCCTTTTCGGCAAGCGTTAAAAGCTCGTCATAAAGCTCTCTCTTTACCGTCAGAATCATAGCCTTAAGACCGTAAAAACTGCTTTTTGCCTTTTCTTTCGTCATAGACTCTATCGTGCTTTCGTCCTTGAGATATTCCCGCGCGGTTTTTATCGCCTCTTCCGTGTATCCCTCAAAAAGGGATTCCACACCGTCCTGCGAGCCATCCGAGCCTTCCTCATACTTGCTTATCACATACTTGCAGAAGTTCCTCAGCAGGTCTCTCCAGCCCTCAGCGGTAGTCGGCGGGTCGTTGTATTCGATATCGCTATCGCTGTCTGTCATATCCCGATATTCTTTGTCATCCGGTTTGTCGCTGTCTGTCGAGGCTTCCTCGTTCGTATCCGTCGTTATATCCGCTTCAATTCCCTGCTCAACGACGGCGATCCCTTCAAGCCTTTCGTCGTTCATTATGCTATTGATGCCGTCAAGCGTCAGCTTGCAGATAAACATCGCGTCGCACCGCAGGTTAGTCGGTTGCTTTATCGAATAGTCCTCGGCGAATTTTTCGCAGAAGTCCACGCACATTCTGCTCAGCTCATCAAATTTGGAATCATATTCTTCCTTCGGTACGCTGCTGAGTGAATTGCGAAACGCTTCGGCTTCCGGATAATTTAAACGGACATAAACCTCGATCTCATCGGAATCCTTCATAGCCTCAACTGCTTCAAGTGTTTTCTCATTCTCGCATATATCCTTCAGTGTTCTGCCTTCCTCGGCGTATGACTGTATCAATGCCGGGAATACGAGCAGCAGTGAAACGATAATGCTAATAACCTTCTTTTTCATAGTAATTGCCTCCTTTTGAAAGTTACGTCGTGTTATGTCATTGGTTATCGACTGAATTTTACGGTGATAAACCACCGTCCGCAGACAAATATTTCATAATGATCATCCCCTTTGAAATATAACGATTATAAGGTATTATTTTATTCTTACACTATATAAACACTTGAGAGGCCCGTTTTTAGACAAGATTTTTGAAAAAATCATAAAATTTTCAAAAAAACTTTCGCGGATGATATATTCGCGTAAAAACGCTGTTTGTAATCGCGCGCATCCGTGCGTTTACGGGCGGCGCAATGTTTGAGGATATCATCTCACACTGCGCACTAATCAAGCCGCACGGGTTTTCCATCGGGCCCACCTCCTGTTTTTGTCACGTCGCGTTTCTTGACTTTTTGTTAATTATTTATCTTATACGAGGATTCTAAGAGCTTTTTCAGACTGTATTTTTATGACAGTAATTAAAATAATATAGATACACATCCTCCAGATTAACATCTCTCGCGTATTCAAACCCCTGCGGCAAGCTGTCGCCCACAGTGCGGAATGTCAGCCTGCCGTTTTTGTACGCGACATTGTTTACAGCGTATTCATTTTGAAGTTTTTCGATCTCGTCCTTTTCGCAAATACGCTCAAAGACCTTATTTTCAATTGAGTCCGTCAGCTCGGCGGGCGTTTTATACTGTATAAGCCTGCCTGACTTTATAAGCAGCACCTTGTCGGCGATGCACTCAATGTCGCTGACTACATGGGTTGCGAGCAGGATTATTTTATCCTTTGATATTTGAGCTATATAGTTGCGTATGTTTATGCGCTCTTTTGGGTCAAGTCCGCTCGTCGGCTCGTCAAGTATCAGTATTTCGGGGTTGCCGAGCAGCGCCTGCGCAAGCAAAACTCTTTGTTTCATTCCGCCCGAAAAGCTCTTTATTTTATTGTGCGCCACTGATGAAAGGCTCACCGTTTCCAAAAGCTCGCGGCTTTGCGCCTTCGCGTCCTTTTTCGATAAACCTTTGAGCTGCGCCATATACATCATAAACGCGTACGCAGACATATCATCATAAAAGCCCTGTTGCTGAGGCATATACCCCAGCCTTGCCCTGAAAGTGCGACCGAGCTTTAATATATCCTCACCGCCGTACAGTATCTCGCCCGATGTGCGCGAAATGTTATCGGTTATTAAGTTTATCAGCGTGCTTTTTCCGGCGCCGTTGGGACCGAGCATGCCGTATATGCCCGCGCTAAAGGTGACCGAAAAGTCATCAAGCGCTAACTTTCCCTTTGTGTAGCACTTCGATACATTTTTAAGCTCAACATTCATATTGCGCACCTCCTCAACTGCTTTTATTCCATTTAGTTCTTGTTTTTAGCACACAGAACACTCCGGTCAGCATAATTAATATCATTGAAATCACAGCATACCAAAATCCGTTGTAGGTTATATTCTGATTGATACTCAGAATTACCGATAACGAAAGCTTTCCGAAAAACGCAACGCCAACCATATTAAGCAACGCCGGGATAAGCAATATCGCTATCGACGCGGCGATCGAAGCCGCATAAGACAGCTTCTTTGAGATCAGCATAATAACGCCCGTCGCGGACATCATCAGCAGAAGTCTGCATAAATACATAAGCATCAAATACGCTCCTATGCTGATATTAAGTGGAAAGCTCATAAAAAACTCAAGACTTTGTATCGGCGCGTTAAAGCAGTCAAGACCGTACTTATTGTATATGCCGAAAAACTCAGCAGCGTAAGTTACACACCAAATAAATACGGTAACGACTTCGGCAGTCAACAGCTTGACCTTAAAGAGTTTATCTCTGCCCTTATGGGTGGAACGGATAAGGAAATTTGTGTTGCTTTTGCTCTCAAAGGAGAAAATGCCGGACAAAATAATTATTATTGTTATAATAGCAAGAACGGCGTTGTATTCCTGCCTGAGATAGCTCTCCCGACTGAGAAGCTTTTCATAGCCGTAAGGATTGACATACCATGCGTCTATTCCTTGATACTCTTTTACGCTTTCTATATAGCCGGTACGCTCATATATGATGTCAAGCGCCTGACTGTAGTCACTGTAGGAATTGTATTTGTCGGTCGCTTTTTTAAGCTCTTTTTCATCTGCCAAGCCGCTGTCGTAAGCGCGCTTTGTATCAATCAAATTTGTGTGCGCTGTTTCTATCTCGGCTTCAAGATTTGATATGTAGCTTTTGCTTTCTTCGCTTATTTCTCCCGAATAGCTTGAATAGAAATCATTTATGATGCTGTCAACTCTGCCGTAATAAACGGTTCCCGACGGTATATTTCTAACGATGATACAGACAAAGATCACCAATACGATTATTCCCTTTTGCATAACAAAGATTTTATAAAGTTCTTTGCCGATAAGCGACATACGCGCGACAGCGCGACTGAACACGCCCCTGAGCCTTGCGCTTTGTCTCATCAAAAACAATGATAATTTGCTCTGTGTATGCACAGGGCGTTTTTTAGTATTGATAATCAAACAGGCGGTCAACGCTGACACAACAGTAAAAATACAGAATACCGTCAGCGCGATCCGTGCGTTTACGGCGTCACCTAAAAACGGGATGTTTCTGTATTTGATGATAATGCTTTTCGGATTTATCAGCGGAAAAATGTTTAAATATTTAAAGACACAGAAATTGCTCTGCGGCGTTATGAAATAATACAGCGCGTATTCCGTGGCGAATATGATGCTGAATACAGTAATTGATATATGTTTTTCGTCAGCCGCCGACATAACAAGCCAAACGACCACAGACACGGCAAACGATGACACTGTACAAAATACAATGTAATACAGCAAAAACTGCCACACGGTCATAGGTATTACAAAATCGACAAATAAAGAAATTGACTGCACCATGCAGAACAAGCCTTCATAACTGCCGTAAATGTAAAAAGCCGCACCGAACAGTATCGAATACATAATCAAATTGACCGCTATTGCAGAAAAAACGAGTATCCCCGCTCTTTTAAGAGCGAGCGGCAGTCTGCCGTTTCGCGTTGTAAAAACAAGCTGGCTCAGTCCTTTTTTCTGCTCCGAGCAAAAAAGAAACACGATCCATATAAGGAAAATCAGCACCAAATAATGCACAAAATCAAACTGTACAACGCTTTTTGCAGCTTCTTGGTTTTGGAATGAAAGCTCTATGTTTTCAAGCGGTGCATAGTCCTCGACCGTTTTGTTTATATTTTTATCCGAGAATGAATTTGACTCGGAAAATATGCTTATACCGCTTATTGATTCCGCCTGTGCCTTTAAATCTTCAAGCTTGTCCTTAAAAGACGCAATGTGTGAAAGTTCTCCTTTTAAAATATCAAGAATATGTAATTTAACATTCAGATATGATTCGCTGTACAGTTCTTTATTGTTGTCATACAACTGTGCAAGTTCTGAGTTTTCGCCCCGTATTTCTTTATCAGCTTCGCTGAAATTCGCGTCATAAGTATTTTTGTTTGTGTTTTTGAGGTCATCGTAAACCGCAAGTTCGTACAAGATATATGTATCTTCCTTTTCTCTATTTATGGCTTCAAGCGTCTGTGCGGGATTTGATTCTTTGTACTCATTTACAACCTCTTTTAGTATCGATTTTGAGGCAAACAGATCGTAACTGCCACCGTCAGACGGGCTGTATTGCTCAATTATATAAAACAGTGAGCAGAGCAAAATCAATATAATCAGCAGAATTGCCGTTTTTCTGTTTGCGAATACTCTTTTAAATTCCGTAAAAATCACCGCCCGTCTAATATTGACAACAACACATTATCCGATTATAGAGTCAAAATCCCATTTTTTTAATAAAGTAAAATCGTGCTTATCCGTACCTATTTGAGACTTATCAAAAGCCATCAAAGATGTTATGGAATCCGTGCCTATAACATGTATGCTGTCATCGTTTTTTATTTGTATCTCCGTATCACCCTCGCCGGATGCCGAGATTTTTTCATTTATATCTATAAACAGATAATCTTCGTCTCCGAAATAACACAATCCGTCTGTTTCTATTTTAATTTCATCAATCAAATTTCCTGATAAATCCACGACTTTGATACTTCTCTTATCAAGTTGATATTCATCTCCGCTTTGTGCCATTTCGCGAAACAGATTTGCATCATTATCAAGATATATATATCGTCCGTCGTAGGAAGGCATCAAAGGTTCATTATAAAATTCAGTCGATTTTTCTGTCTTAAAATCATATTTCATTACAGAATTAAGTGTCCTGTATATAAGAGTGTTATCATCAATGAATGTCCATTGTCCGCACAAATCATCAATAGGTATTTTGTTATATGTATCTTCCGGGATACTGTAAGAATATAAGCTGTTTGTTGAAGTTTCGTATGTTTCATCTTCATAGTATGATACGGCAATATAAACATTTTCGTTATAGCCACGCACAAATTCTACAAAAGCGTTTATACCTTCAAATTCAAAAATCAGCTTAGGCTTCGCACTTGCTTTTAATTCAACCTGATAAACCTGAGCTTTGCTGTCGCCCCTGTCAATAGAAAAATAGGCAAATCCCCTATGTACGGTTGCTTTGATTGAATATTCATTTCCCGTTTCAAGAAAATCGCAGCATCTTTTACGACTTGAGCCGTCTTTGCTGATCTGATATAGCCCCATAATGCCGTTGCTAAATCCAATCACATAAATATTCTCATCATAATACCAAAGTCCGGAATAATGACGGATATCGCCTAAATAAGCGTTACAGGATTTATTGTTGTGGTCGCAATTCGGCATATTGCAAACAGGTACAACCTTTTTGCTTCCCTTGTCAAAGTAATACAAAATATTCCAACCGTCTTGGATGAAATAATAACCGTCTTCTGCGTTTACGATATTGCTTAAATCTCCGAAATATATAGGATCATCCCTACCGACTGTAATATAATCTTTATTAACTGCGGAGTCTTTGTGAGAATCGTTTGAAGTGCAAGACGTAAAGGCTAATACTGTAATTAGAGCAAGAACAAGTGAAATACATTTCTTCATAGTTAAATATCTCCTCTTTGCAACAGTCTGGTTTTTAACCGACAATAGAATCAATATCCCACTCTTTCAGAACAATCCATTCGTGTTTATCAGTGCCTATTTGAGATTTATCGTATGCGGAAAGCACGGTCATTGAGTCGGCGGTTAAAACCTGTAATTTGTTTCCTTGTTCTATTGTGCGGTTTATAGGAGCATCGTATTTTTTGGTGAAATCGAGAAGTAAATAATCCTTATCTCCGAAGTAGCTCATATTCAAATCTTTTGTGTCCGCAGGTATTTCATCTATTTGATTGCCCGACAGATCCATAACTTTTATTACACGGTTTGAAAAATCAAATTCGTCGGCTACTTCATTAAGTATGCCTGTTATGTTATCCAGATACACATAATTCCCGTCGTATGAAATATCACAGCAGCCTTTATCGTAAAACACGGAAACCTCATCTTTTTCAGCGTCATATTTTAAGACATTACAGGCAGAGTTGTATATAATGCAGTTTTCAGCTATTGCATATATGGCGTAAGTGAATCCATCGGGTGTAATATCTGTAACATTTTCAGATGAAAAATCATAGTAGCTCAACTTGTGCTTATTAGTATCTGTTTCTTTATCGTAGCGGTATGAGTATAATATTAATCTGTCACCGTAGCCGCGAATATCATGTATCGCTTCATCTTTATTCGGCGTTTCATATACAACTTCCGGTTTTGAATTATCGTCGAGTTTAACCCGAAATATTTTATCGTTTTCATCTTGTTCTTCTACCGAGAAATACGCATATCCTCTGTGTACGGTCAAAGTAAGTGTAGACTGCGGACCTATTGAAGCAAAGTCACAGCTTCGTGTATGATCCGTTCCGTCTTTGTTTATTCTGTAAAGCCCCATCACGCCGTCTTTCTTTCCAACAAGATAAATATGTCCATCAAAATACCAAAGACCGGGATGATGGCGTATGTCGTCTATGTAAGCGTTACAGTTTTCATCATCGTGAGTACAGTTCGGCATATTGCATACCGGGACCGTCCGCTTACTTGTTTTATCAAAATAATAAAGATAATGAAAATTCATATCTGTAAAATAATATCCGTTTTCCGAGGCAGCAATATTGCTTGAAGATGAAAGGCACAGGGGATCATCATACCCCACAGTGAAAGAATAATCACCGACTAATAATGATTTTAAAGATGTGTCCCTCTCGATTCTATCCGACTGGGAACAGGAACAAGCTATTACAGCTATTATGAATGTCGAGATTATGACGCTAAGCTTTTTACTCATACACATCACCGCCTTAAAATATACGCTTTATCCGATAATTGAATCAATGTCCCATTCTTTTAATACTATCCATTCGTGTTTTTCCGCGCCAATCTGTGATTTATCAAGAGCTTCTAATTTTGTTAGGAAGTTTGAAGTAATCCCCTTAATCATATCACCTATTTCAATCTGTTTTGTTTTTTGAGAAGCATATTCTTCGTTTACATCTATCAGCAAATAGTCCCTGTCTCCGAAATAGCAGAATCCGTCAGTTTTAATGTGTATATCATCAATTGTATTGCCGTACATATCTTTAACAATAATGTGTCTCTTTGAAGTATCATAATCAGTATTGTCGGCAATAGAAGCATCAAAAAGTGCAGTCTCATTATCAAGATATATGTAATCACCGTCATAACTCACTGCACAAGTTTCTTTATCATAATATACGCTTATCTCTCCATTTGAACTGTCATATTTCATCACCTGTGTAGGTGAACCGTATATAATGCTTCCCTTGCACACCGCAAATTGACCGTAAAAATCTTTTAATGGTATTTCGTACACTTTACCGTTGTTTGAATAATAAGCGAGTAAATATATTTCGTTCTCGGATTCTCCTTCTTCGTAATAGGAATATGAGACAAACACTCCGTTGTCGTAGCCTATTAATCCGTTTATTACTGCCTTTTTGCCCTCAAATTTCCATATTAATTCAGGTTCTGAATTCGCTTCTAATTTTGACCGATATACCTCCGCCGTATTCTTTCCGTTATCTATAGAAAAGTACGCATAGTTTCTGTGTATTGTTGTTTCCATAGTAAACTCACGACCGGTTTCAGATAAATCGCAAAGGCGGCTGTGTTCGGAACCATCTTTGCTTACTGTATAAAGCCCCATTATTCCGCTTTTATAGCCTAATACATACAACTTGCCATTATAGTACCAAAGCCCGGGGTAGTGTTGTATTTCACCTATGTAAGCGTTGCAATCCGTACTGTCATGGGAACACTCAGGTCTGTTGCATACGGGAATAACCTTTTTTGTCGCTTTATCAAAATAATAAAGCATATGATGTTCAAAGGTTGTAAAATAGTATCCGCCTTCGGCAACGGCGATATTATTGTAAGACGAAAGGCAAATGTCATCGTCCTGCCCGGGTGTGAAAGAGTATTCACCGGTTAAAACAGCGCTCAAAGAGTCACCTGCTGCGATTTCATCTGATTGGGAACAGGAGGACGTTATTACTGCAAGTAATAAAACTGCGATTGCACCGATTAATTTTTTATACACATTGAGTCACCTCTTGATGAATTGTATTGTCAACCCCCGTTGTTTGCAATATTGTAGCATGAGAAATTATCATTTGTCAATATGTTTTTAATGATAAAAATAAAATAATTTACGAAGGCATTCAAAAACATAACGAATAAATGTATTTGAGCTGCATATATTCAATCAACATATGTGTTGCAAGTATTTTTGCATAGTGGATTTCACTGCAAAAATATGCTTTTTCGCTGCAATATGTAATGATTCAAAATGTTCGTATTTATGATCTAACAGCCATATTTTGAGTGAAAACAGGCTTTATTATTGTCATCACAAGCACAAATTGCGGCAATTTTATTGATTTTGAGATACTGTAAGATTTTGAGGATTCGCGTGTTGCGTTTTTTATTTTTAACCTGTTGCGTTATTTCATTAAAATTTGAAAAAAGTCGCTATTATATATACAGAGGGCAAGATTAACTCCGGATTTGCGTACATGAATATTGCACCCACCTTTTTGACGACAGAAACAATAGAAGTTATTTCAGTTAGTAAAATCAATATAACCAGTGATGCATAAGCGATCATTCCGATATATAAATAACTGCCCCAACTTTGGAGCTTAAAAAAATATTTCAGGAATTTTTAAAATTCAGGAATATTTTCCCTCTGCCACCTCGTTATTATAGAGAGGTGTTTCAAACAACTATTACACCGTTTGCTTATTTAAAAAACTACTCCAACTTTTTTATACACAAAAACCGCAGCAGGCATTTGCTGTGCAAATATTCGTACAGCAATTCGCCTTTAGCTTTAAATATTTAAAAATCCATTGAAATCCACAGTAAGCATATATATAATCATTCTGTCAGAGGCAATTGCATTTTTATACGAATTGAAGACATATCTTGTCCCTAAATTAAAATAAAGGCTTACAGCAAAAATCGTTAAAGCTAAAGGAGGCGCTTGTTATGTCACTTGATACAACATTACTCGATCTTGACCATGCACCGACTATACTCGAAATGCGTGCGTTTTTCAAAAAGCATGATTGGTCTGCCGCAAAAATCTCGGATCCAAAATCCCGATCACACGAAGACCATGAAACAGTCAGTTATGTTCAACGCGTAATGGATGCCACCTTTGAAAAAGAAGCCCGCAAAAGAGGAATGCCTGCTTGGTCAGGATATTTGGATCATACCGTCATGGTTGACGGTAACAAATTTCAAGACAATCCACTTATCGCGTTGCGTAATAATGTGGAATATTTAGTATCGGACGGAGTACGGTTGCTGCTAACCGGGCCGGATGAAATCGTTGATTCTATTCTCAATCAGTTTGATTTTGATGATCCTGAAATTGACAAAAAAGCGGACGATTTTATACACAACGCCGTTGGCACGATGCTCGACGTGATGCAGTACGACCAACTTGCAGGTATAGTACAGGACCTCTCCGCCGCCGAAGATTTTAATTCGTACATCAAGTCGAATTTTCGCGCGCAGGATCATAATAAGAAATGGTATCATACGGATTCGGAAATCATAGTCGAGTATTGCCCTGACCTGGAAGCCAAGCTCTCACCGGAAAAGACGATAGTTAATCCCGAAAAAATCGCTATTTTTAATCTTATGGTTGAGGACTACTGGAAGACGCTCGACGATACGGAAAAGAAGATTTACCGCCTTCGCGAGCAAGGATATACACAAGGAGAAGTCGCAAAAATACTCGGCTATTCCGGCAACAGCACTGTGTCAAAACGTCTGAAAACAATGCGTGCAAAATTCAAAGACGTAACGGGAATCTAAAAATTTTTCAGAAATTTTAAAAATTCAGGAATATTTTTCCTCTGTAACCTCGTTATTATATAGAGGGACCTTTTGAATAAGCAAGTGAACTTTTGAAAACACCGAGGCAATTTGACAGAGGCAAGCGGTGGGACAGTACGGTTTTTCGGTAGCCGCTACCGAAATTCATTTGTTATGGAGAACTATTATGATGGAAGGAAAAAAGAAAAAGAGGGGACGACCAAAGGTTGATGCCAGCCTGACCGAAACCGTCTATCGGGAAAGTCGGCGTCAAGCAGTCAATCGGAAATACGTGTTTGACGGAGTCGGCGTTCTGATGGACGGCGGGGAACAAATCCCGGATAACAAATTGCTTTACAACCTCGGGGAATCGAAAGATGAATTTGTAAACCGCAACGGAATTCTGGAGCAAATCGGTCGTATGGATCAACAGGATCACGCTTGTTTTGACGACTGTGTTTATATCGCAAATCTCGCTGCAGCTGCCGTGAAAGCAGGAGCAAAGTCGAGAGAAATTGAAAAAGCGATTCGCGCCGTTCGCATGGCGATGAAACAAGCTGCTCCCGATCCGGAGGCAGAGGAAAACCTCTACAGAATCGGCGTCGCTGTGCAAACTCTGAAGCGGCTGTCCGAGAATCAAGAGCAACCCTTATAAATTATTGTTTTCAGTATGATTCATCGCAGGTTTCCATTTTGGGAACTTGCGGTGAATTATTTATCTCATATTTAAGAATATTGCACCCACCTTTTTCCGAAACACTAACGGTTCCGAAGGTGGGTGCAATATTCATTTTTGAAAATTTTGAGCGAAAGGAGGAAAATTTATGCTCAGAATTACCTTGAAACAGACACAGATGCTTCACCGTTTGGCACGGGATGAATGCTGCAACTGCGTTGACTAAAGCTGTCTCTTATTCGATGACGGAGTCAGTTACAAACGTGTACAACTAATTTCTCTTTATGGCAATTACTGTAAATACTTTTTCATGCAGTATTACCGGCTGAGAAAAAGCTGTACAAGCAAATCATCGAAGAATCAAAACCGACAGCTCGGAAAGACGGGCAGGAAGGAGTAACTATGAAGAATTACAAAAACCAAATTATCATCGGTGTTGACCACGGGTACGGCAACATCAAAACAGCTAATCACATTTTTAAAACAGGTGTCATCGTCAGCGATACAGAGCCTGTATTTCAAACAAATATGCTGACTTATGGCGGTAAGTATTATCTTATCGGTGAAGGACACAAAGAATTTAACGCGGACAAAATCTCGGACGAGGAGTATTTCATTCTCACGCTTGCAGCTATTGCAACGGAGATGAACGATTACAGGCTGAATGAAGCAAATGTGCATATTGCGGCAGGGCTGCCCTTAAAATGGGTATCGCAACAGAAAAAAGCGTTTTCGGATTATCTTTTGAGGGTGCCTGATGTCAGATTTACGTTCAACAAGAAAAACTATCATATTCGCATTACAGGTGTCAGTATCTTTCCGCAGGGCTTTGCGGCGATTCAAGACAGAACTGCGACGATGAAAGGCATGACAGTGCTTTGTGACATCGGCAACGGTACAATGAATATCCTTTTTATGAAGGATGGCAAACCCGATCCCCTGAAAGCATATACTGAAAAATTCGGTACACAGCAGTGCGTCATAGCGGCAAAGACGGCAATACAAGATAGATACCATGTCAACATTGATGAGTCGATCATTGAGGATATTTTGAAAACCGGAACTGCTGATATTGCCGACGACCGGCTGAATGTTATCAAAGCAACTGCACTAAATTATGTGAAAAAGTTATTTGATATTCTCAGACGGCATGACTATGAACCCTCACTTATGCGTCTTTATATTGTGGGCGGAGGCGGTTGCCTTATCCGTAATTTTGCAAAGTTTGATACAAGTCGCGTATTCATCAACAGCGATATTAGAGCGACGGCAAGAGGCTATGAATCATGGGCGGCTCGTCTTCTTGAAAAGGCTGATGCGAAATGAGCATTAAGTTTTTTAAGATACGCTTTAACACAGATAATCCAAAAGACCGCACAGTGATGAATATTCTGAAGAAGGCAGATAAGCAGAATGCATTTATTAAAAATGCGATAATTGTATACGAAGAAAAACAGCAGAATGAGCAGCTAATTGATAATATCCTCACTGCAGTGCGCTCTGAACTGTCAAACATTCAGCTTATGCAAACTTCCGTGCCTGTTTTAAATGATGAAATTACAGACGAAAACACCGCTGCCACAAGCGCAGACATTGCCGATGCGTTTCTCGACAGTCTATAAAGTGACAGTCAAAAATAACACCCAATTTAAAAATACAAAAGAGTAGTGACTGTCACTTTTGACCCCCCACCAATTATTTACAAAACCATAGCAATAATTATTGAAACGATGCACTCAAACGGATTATATAACGGTTTTACGGCTTTGCCGAAGTATCGGTGTGCAATATAAATAAGCAATGAAACGAGTCAATATATTGGGGTCCCCGGAAAGTCGCAAGACTTTTTGGGGAGAGGAGGAGCAGCGTAATGAGTGAGTTTTCGTGTTCACACGGAAACGAACGATATGGAGCTTGCGACGACGAGTCGCACACCGTAGCAAGCAGGGAAAACGTACTGCACCGTTTTCCCGACGGAGAGTAAAACTCTCCGAACTCAAGGGGACACCCCCTGACCCCCGTGCAGAATATTTTTGAAAAGAGATGATTCTTATTAAAGGAAGGCAACCAAAGGAAAAACGACCTACAATTACTATCCGGCTTAATCAATCGAAAAAGAATAAAATAGAACGGCTCGCAAAAAAGTGCGGGCTGTCTGTGACCGAGTATTTGATTCTGCGCGGTACAGGCTACGAGCCTGTCGTCGTTTCGTATGATGCGGTGTTTGCGCTGATTAAACGGCTCGACGAATTGATCGACAAAGATATATCTCCCGAAGTAAACGCAGAGGCGATGACGGTATTAAAAGCTGTCACCGCCTCTCTTGTTTATCCGGTAAAGGAGGAAGGTGATGCGCTATTGCAACAGTTGGACTCTGGCCTGTCAAAAACAGACTGAAAGAAGTTATTGATTACGCCGAAAACCCGGATAAAACTACGGCAAAGGAATATCTTGACCAAAATCTGTATAACGCTATCCATTATGCTGAGAACGATGATAAGACTGATAAACAGATTTATGTTGATACCATAAACTGTTCAAAGCGTAATGCTTACGCCGAAATGGTCGCTGTACAGAAAAGGTTCGGCAGTCGAGGGGACACTGTCGCTTGGCACGGATTTCAGAGCTTCGTTACGGGCGAAGTAACGCCCGAGGAAGCGTTTGAAATCGGTAAGGAAACCGCAAGACGTATGTGGGGAGATAAATATCAAGTTGTTATTACCGTTCACCTAAATACTGACAACCTGCATTGCCACTTTATTGCCAATCCGATTTCATTTAAAGATGGCAGCCGCTTTCAAAACAAAATTTACAATCACAGGCGTTTAAGAGAAATATCCGACGAGGTCTGCCGTGAGTACGGAAAGTCGGTTTTGGAAAACAGCAACTTTTACTCAAAAGGCAAAAAGAAAGAGTATTGGGTTCACCAAAACGGGCAAATGACACACCGTGATATGCTCAAAAAGGACATTGAATACTGCCTAAAAACAGCTTATGACTGGAAAACCTTTGAAAAACAGTTATACGGTCTCGGCTACACCGTTGATTGGACGCGTATGTCGGTCAAAGGTAAAGGCTGGGAGCGTGCTGTAAGACTCAAAAATATTGGCTACACGGAAGACGTTATTGCTCGGCGACTGGAACACAACCATTATCAAGGCTGGGCTTTTATTCGTGACGTTTGGAATGTCAATTTGCCGAAAAGAAATAAATCTGTTTTACTGTCACATTTCGTAAATGAACTTGAATTCAGCATTGTGCATAGTCACGATGTAACCGAAATCTATGTCGATCTTCTATTTCTTGTTTTGATATACGCATTTCAAGTGATAAAGGAAGTTAAAGACGCTGTTATTATGTCTGTCGAACTCAGGCACTTTGTAAAAGACCTGACTTACTATATTGAGGATTACAATTTCTTAAGGGATACAGGCATACGGACTATCCCCGAGCTTGATAAGTATATTGAAACCACACAAACAAAAATTAAAGAATTTGAACATGAGCGCAGTTTGCTCCGAAACAAAGTGCGTAGGGAAACGAACTCCGAAGTTCTTGCCGAGAATAAAAAACTGCGTTCAGAAATAACCAACAAACACATTCTGCCGTTACGAAAGAATTTGAAACGCGCGCTGAAGATCAGAGAGAAATCCCCGCACTTGTATGAGCTTTTGAAGCAAGAGCTTGCAATGGAAGCACCGTACAGAAAGATTAACCGTGATGGCAAAGTGGTATTCAACAATGCTTCCGAACGGGGAGCAAGATAAAAATTATATAGGAGGAATTTATATATGAAAACAAATAAACCAAAAGCCCTGGTTCTGATACCGGTCGAAAACATTGTACCGTTTGACGGTCATCCGTACAAGGTACTCGATGATGACAGTATGAACGATCTTGTGATAAGCATACAGGAAAGCGGAATACTGGAACCGCTCATTGTTCGATCGCTTGAAGATGCGGAAAATAAATACGAAATAATATCAGGTCACAGAAGATTTAGAGCGGCACAAAAGGCAGGGATAACTGAAGTCCCTGCCTTTATTCGTGCCATTAACCGTGACGAGGCGGCGATTATGCTCGTGGACAGCAATCTGCACCGTGAGCGCATACTCCCGTCGGAGAAAGCATTTGCGTATAAGCTTAAACTTCAAGCAATAGAACATCAAGGTAAAACTTGTGGACAGGTTGGCCACAAGTCCAGAGATGATATTTCCGATACCGACAGTGGAAGGCAAGTGCAAAGATATATCCGTCTCACCAATCTAATTCCCGAGCTGCTCGACATGATGGACGAAGGAAAAATCGCCTTTTCAGTTGGTGTGGAGTTGTCGTTTCTTAGCGATGAGCTTCAATATGTTGTTCTAAATGCTTGTGAAGAAAATGAAAATACACCATCGTATGCGCAAGCCGTTCGTATGCACAAGGCGTATAACGCAGGTGAGCTTGATTATGAGAGCATTTATGACATTATGTGCGAACCGAAGGCGAATCAAAGGGAGACAGTCAAGATTTCTGCCGAGCGTATTCGCTCAGTTATCCCGCAAGGATACACTGCAAAGCAGCAAGAAGACTATATCATTAAAGCTCTTGAGCATTATCGTCATTATTTATATCTGCAAAGACAATGCGACTCACGATGAAGGAGGTGAATTTGAATGAGAATTACCAAAGATGATTTGACACCCGAAGAATTGAAAATGATATTTTCACACAATAGTTCAGGTAACACAAGTACAGGATTTGATGACAGTATGAAGTTTATCGGGACAAAAGAAGTTGCTTCGCTAATGGGCTGCTCAATTCCTGTAGCAAGGCAAATTATGAGACGAAAGGATTTTCCGCTTATAAAGTGCGGAAAAAATCTTAAGGTCATGAAGTCTGAGTTTATAAAATGGGCGTCACAGCGGAGAGTATAAACGCTGCCGCACAATTGTTACGGGCACGGGTGTTATATATAATATCCGTGCCCGAGCAAATTAACAAATCTATGAAGGAGGAATTTTAAATGGCAAAGAAAAAGAAAGTCAACGGCGAAGGTACCGTTTACAAAACAAAGTCAGGTTACAGAGGACAAATAGTTATTGGAATTGACGATTTCGGAAAACCGATTCGCCGAAGTGTCACAGGTAAAACGATAAAAGAAGTCAATGAAAAGCTTACAGCAATTAAAAACAGTATAATAACCGGAACATATATTGCGCCGAACAGAATTACGCTGTGTGAACTGGCGAGGCTAATGCTTGAAGACGATCTCAATATGAACTATATTAAAAAAGGCACTTATTACAGACATATCGAAACTCTTAAAAGGATTGAAAGCTGTCCATATATTAAAAACACGCCAATACAGGAACTAAGCTATACCCCAATAAAAGACTTCCTGATCTCCGAAACCTGTATGTCGCAAAGTGTTATAAACAAAGTGTATATGATGCTGAAAAAGACGCTCAAGGAGGCGGTCAAGCGCAAAATAATAAGTGACAATCCTATTGATGATTTGAAAAAGCCGAAATCATCACAGCACAGAGAAAAGGTGCGTGCGCTCACGACGGACGAGGAAATCCGTCTGTATAATATCCTTACAACGGAAGATGTAAACTACTCACACCAAATGTTGCTCTCTATGCTTACGGGCATGAGAATGGGAGAAATAAATGCCCTAAAAGCAGACGACATTAACTTGACTTTTAAGACCATCTTGGTCAATAAAACAATGTCGAGAGGTCAGAAAGGTGAAGCGATTGTTTCAAAAAGCGCAAAAACAGAAAACGGCAATCGTGTTATTCCGATCTCGGCAACGGTACTGCCGCTGATAAAGGAAATCCTTTTCTGTGCCGGTGACAATTATCTGTTTGAAAGTAACGGCAAACTGATCAACACATCACAGGTTAATATGCAATTTCAGCGTATAGTCGAGAAATATGATATTCTCGATAAGAGAATTAAAGGCAAAGTATCGCTCCACTCATTGCGTCATACCTTTGCGACACGGTGCATTGAGGCAGGTATGCAACCGAAAGTGCTTCAACACATACTCGGTCATTCGGATATAAAGATAACCCTGAACACCTACTGCGACGCTTTTGAAAATTTCCAAAACGAAAACATTGCCAAGACGGATGAATACTTCGCCGATATGGGTATCAGCTTTGATCAATCGAAAAGCATAAAAGAGGCAGGTTGAGGATTCTTTTATTGATCTTTCTATTGACTTTATGATCGAAACCTAATATAATGTACTAAATCACACCATAAATGAATTTCAAGAGTGCGGTTTAGTACAGAGGTGAGATCATGTTTAAGAAAACGGATATTAAGGATCTTAAAAAGATTTTTACAAAATACGATTTCATTATGACAACGGCTCAGCTTAAAGCCGAAAATATTTATTACAGGGATATCCAGCAGATGCTTGATGAAGGACTGATTGAAAAAGTCAAATGGGGTTATTACCACTGGATAGAGGATCAGGGAAAAAGTGAAGTGTTAATTATCAACAGCCTGTTTCCCGATGCAGTCCTTTGTATGGAAACGGCACTGTTCTATTATGGATACAGCGACAGAAATCCTGCTCAGTGGAATATAGCAATAGATAAAAATACATCGCGTCAGCGAACAAAAATTGATTATCCGTTCGTAAAAGCTTACAGGCTTGAGCCTGCTTTGCTTACCGTGGGTGAAGCCGAAGGAGAAATAGATTCTATCAAGGTGCGAATATACGACCGCGACCGTACGATTTGCGATGTTCTGCGAAATATGAACAAAATGGATAAAGAGATTTTCAATAAAGCGATTCAGGGCTATGTGAATGACCCAAAGAAAAACATCCCAAATCTTATGCGATACGCACAGGATTTGAGAGTTCAAAAGAGGGTAAAAGATTTTATTGGAGTGTGGTTGTAATGGCAGATATAGCGGCTTCCGTTTTGGCAAAGCTCAAGAATAAAGCAAAGGCATCGGGTATCAGTTATCAGCAGTGCCTACAGCTTTTTATGCAGGAAGAATTTTTGAGAAAACTTTCAAAATCCGGATACGACGATTGCCTTGTTTTAAAAGGCGGTTTATTTATCTATACGCTTACTAATTTTGAAAGCCGAGCGACTATTGATGTAGATTTTCTGCTTCGCGGATATTCAAATTCAATGGAAAGTGTAAAAGAATTGATCGGCAAAGTTATAGACACGCCGACAGGCAACGATTACATTGAAATGACTGCTAAAGGCTTTGAAGAGATCTCTCCGCAAAGGAAGTATCACGGTATAAGCACGCAGATTATCGGTCAGATAAAGAATGTGAGAGTACCATTCAATGTTGATATAGGCGTAGGAGATGTTATCGTACCAAAAGCGGAACAACGCAAAATCAATACACAGCTTCCGGACTTTGAAGCTCCAGTAATAAAAACCTATTCGCTTGAAAGCACCATAGCCGAGAAGCTCGATGCTATTCTGCAACGCTTTGAACTGACAGGCAGGATGAAGGACTTTTATGACATTTATTATCTTTCAAAAACATTTGACTTTGACGGAGAGAAACTGCAAACAGCTATCTTTGAAACCTTACAGCATCGCGGTACTCCGTATGACAGAAACAGTTTTAAGCGTGTCGCGGCACTTGACGAGAATGAAGATATGCAGAAACGTTGGAAACACTTTTTGAAGAATGTTAAAGACGATACGCTTGAATTTGATTATGTTATTGCAAATATATGTATTTTTCTTGAGCCAGTGTTTGAGGCGATTGTAAGCGAGGATGAGTGGCAGAAGCAGTGGACAGCAGGGCGTATGAAATGGAATTGAAAAATCATAGATAGATTATGTTTCATCGTTCAAAATATGGTAAGATAAATACCGTTATAAATGAAAACAGCTGTATAACATATAATTTCTCTGTGTTTAGATGCCTTTAGACCTAAACATTAAATTTTTTTAATACTTCTAATTCTTTTGTGTATTTATCTATGGTGTTTTGTACAAGCCAACGTTTATTATCGGAGTTCCAAGTATTAATACTATCTTCATTATAAAATAGGGATAAGTCATGAATAGTATTTACTATTTGAATGTTGGCTTCAGCCCAATCATGTAATTCAATAGGGGCAACGGGTAAGTCACCTTGAATAAAATACCATTTTGCAAGTTTTCTATTTAGCGGTTGCACCAATTTGGTAAATGTATTTTCTGAAAAGGTTTTATTCTCAAATTCATGAAATAATTGTATGTATCTTTCTGCAACGGATATAAGGTTTGATGTGCATTCTTTTGTTTTATCAATCAGTTCTTCTCGGCTAATAGTGCATTCGCTTAGTTTCTTGCATAGTTCATACCATGAATGTGGTTGAATATAAATATCATTGATTAAAAGCGAGTCTTTATTATCTTTATACCAATAGCTTTTATCTTGAGTATCATCCACCCATGTGGTACGACAAAAGTAATTGCAATTTACCATATCTTCTTCGTCATTGCCAAAATAACACCATATTATATTTGCGGGTTTATTTCGATGTATTTTTTCGAAGTTTATATTATTATATATTTCATAATACTTAGCTGTTGAAACAATTCTTTGAACTATATCAGCTATCATATCATATGTACAAGGTCGTTTTAGTTTAACTTTTATTGCATATCTTTTGGCTGTAGCGTGATGAAGAGGTTCAACATCAGTAATCGTGTATTCCTCATTATCTTGGTAAATAGTCCTACTAATATATGGATGATACTCTTCTGCATCAAAGAAAATTGTTCCACCCATATTAGAACGGTAAATTGGTTCTCGTATTTGGTTTTTATGATGTTCATTCCATATTTTAGAATATAGCTTTATAGAGTTATTTATATCTTCAAGTGATTTTTTCCCTTCTCTTATAGTGAGTGGTTCTTTTATCGCATCGCATAAAAAACTGGTATATAAGCTTATATCACGATTTGGATGACTGCCTGATGTTTGATTAGAACCACAAGAAGCCATAATTGTACATCCTTTTCCAACAAATTCAGTAATTGAATTTTCAGTTGATAACTGGGCGACACCATCTAATATAAAATTACAGGAATTGCAACAATCAAGAATAATGATCTTACTTTTTGCTAAACAAGATTCAATCTTAATAATTGTTTCATTAATTGCGTGAACTTTATTGCTGAAAATAAGATCGCCTTTATTGCCATGTCCGGAAAAATATATTATTATAATATCATCCTTTTTGGACGAAGCTAAAAAATCATCCAATAACAACTCAAAAACCTCTTCATACACGGTTTTGTCACATCCTAACAAAGTGATATTGTCAGGACTTATTTTTAAACCTGATATTAATGATTTGCGCAGTTCTAAGATATCATTTTTACAGTAAGGTAAATTAGTATACCCGTTTATGTTGTATTCACTTACACCAACTAAAAGCGCCTTAACCATAATATCCTCCTATTGAATTATATAATAATATTAAAAACTATTTTTATGATAATTCCATTATATCAAAATCTTATTAGAATGCAATTTTTTCTTTCAAGTAATTCCTACTGTTTATTGTTTTTTTAATATGTAATGCAAATCGGTAAAAATAATTAAGAGGTGACATTTATGTTTTCTTCAGATAAGCCTATCAGCAGTATAACTGAAGATAAGTTAAATAGAAAATCATTTGCAAAACAGCTTGCGCAAGCAATTGTTTCATACACAAGTGAAGATAATTTTACCGTAGAATTGTGTGGCAAGTGGGGAACAGGCAAAACTTCTATAATAAATATGATTGTCGAAGAAATAGATTATTTAACTAAACAAAATGATGATAAACCACTTGTTGTCAAATTCAATCCGTGGAACTATTCAGACAAAACAAGTCTAATTAATCAATTCTTCCAGACAATTTTGGTAGAAATAGGCTCAAAAGCATCTAATAAAAACCTGAAAAATGTTGGCTCCGCATTACAAAAATATTCCGATGTTTTAGAATATTCAGAATATATTCCTTTTGTAGGTGATTATTTAAAACCAATAAAAAAGATTGTTTCCAGTGTTGGAAAAAATCTTTCAGAGGTAGCAAAAAATAAAGAAAGCCTTGAAAGCTTAAAAAACAGTATTATAAATGAGTTAAAGAAACAAAGTCAAAAAATAATAGTAATAATTGATGATATAGATAGATTGAATAATGAGCAAATTCGGTTGATTTTTCAATTAGTAAATTGCGTAGCAGGTTTTCCAAATATGATTTACCTTTTATCATTTGATAAAGATGTAGTTGTCAGAGCGCTCGAAGATGAACAAAAATGTAATGGTGAAGAATACCTTGAAAAAATCATTCAAGTGCCGTTTGATGTGCCAGAGGCAAAACAAATTGATGTTCATAAACTATTATTTGATCAATTGGATAATTTGTGGTTTGATGAAATTCCTTGTAAAAATTTTGAAAAAGAATACTGGAATGAAGTGTATAATGATTGTCTATGTCCATTCCTTAATACGATTCGAGATATTAATAGGGTAATAAATGTATATAAGTTTAAATACGGATTACTTCATGATGAAACGAATTGCATTGACCTTTTAGCTATTACTACCTTGCAGATTTGCGCACCGAAAATATTTGACTGGATAAAGGATAATATCGACCTTTTGACAGAGGGTAGTCATGGGTCGGGAATTCTTATAAACGATAAAAGTAAGAACAGAGAAGAATTGATAAAAAAGTTTGAAAAAATAACAAATGATCCGGAATCAATGCTACGAATGCTGCAGGTTATTTTTCCGAAATTCTCATGGGATACAGGGAGATATTATTATGATAGTGTAACTGAAGACGAATTGAGATATAAACAAAGAATATCTTGTACAGATCGAGCTCCTTTATATTTTAGACTTTCATTGGAAGATATTGGTGTTTCTAAGAAATTAATTGTTGATTCCATTACTAATTATGATTCTGCAGAATTGGATAAGATGCTTGATAAATTATTAGAAAAGGATCTTATATCTCAGTATGCTAAAGAATTAAATGCATATGCAAATGATATACCCAATGACAGAAAACAATTAATATTACAAAAGCTTATTCATCTGCAAACGATGCCCTTTGATGATGAAGAAAAAGGGATTCTGTATATTTCGCCATCATCATATTGTGAGGATTGCTGTTGGACTATCTTAAAAACAACGAATACAGATGATATAGTTACATTATTAAAGAATCTCATTGAAACTACCAACAATGACGAATTTGATATAGTTGCTAATATGATAGTTAGAATCGAAAGAGCGTATGGACATATTGGCAACTCACAAGACTATAATTATAGGGTTATATCTGAAGAACAACTAACAAGTATTGAAAATCTTGT
This sequence comes from Clostridiales bacterium, assembly GCA_024690965.1. Taxonomy (GTDB): domain Bacteria; phylum Bacillota; class Clostridia; order Oscillospirales; family Acutalibacteraceae; genus JAEEHZ01. The sequence goes on along the minus strand of JAILOG010000017.1, from coordinate 7,764 downwards.
ATTAGAGCGTATTAAAGAAATATCTAAAGCCTGCTTTTTGTTTAAATCAATATCCCCATGGGGCAAGTATTGGTTTTGGAATTATAAAGAACCAACATCTTTACAAAACCATATACACAAAAGCTTGAATGTCAAGAATAATATTCCATATTATATTTTCTCTTGTGCTGGGACTTGGACGGGAGGAAAGACTAATGGGTGGCATTTTAAAAAGGAAAGTCTTGAGGAGTACATATCTGTTGACAAAGTATATAATGACTTGATTAGTCTTAAAAACACAGAGATTTTTTCTAATTTGGAATTTGATGTTAAACAAACTGCAGTTGCATTTTATTTATGGTATAATTCTGATAAAAAAGAGTATGATTCAATTTCTAAAGAGAATGTTAATTCATTAATACCGGAATGGGAAAAAACTGATTAAATTATTGGAAGCTTTGTTTATATTATAAGCATTTATCAATAAATGTTTAAATTGTTTTGCCTCTAAAGAGATGATTGTTATGAAAAATAAGCACATGACTTACGCACTTAAGAATAATAGAATTACATACATAGATGATGTGGAAAAGGGGTTAAAATGCGGCTGTGTATGCCCTGCTTGCGGTGAAGCTCTGATTGCAAAACAAGGGAATAAGCTAACACATCATTTTGCGCATCGATCTGACACGGATTGTGAGTATGGATATCAAACTTCGTTGCATCTTGCTGCGAAAGAGATTTTGTCAAATGCAAAACGTATAAACTTACCTCAGGTGATATTAAATTTCCCGGGTTCAAGTAAAAGTGTAAGAATATCTGATAGTGTTACACTGGATTTTGATAAAATCGAACTTGAAAAGAATTTTGGCGGAATAATACCTGACATAGTTGCCTACAAAGGGGATAGGAAGCTTTTTATCGAAGTATATGTTACACATAAAATTGGTGATTCTAAGCTTGTAAAAATTAAAAAGGCAGATATCTCTACTATCGAAATTGATTTAAGCAAAATGAATCATAACATTTCAAGGGAAGAATTAACACATGTTTTGTTAAGTGAATGCTCTGAAAAAAAGTGGGTTTATAACAAGAAGTGCAAATTTTGGCTTGATAAGTTTTATGAGAGAGCAGATAAGATGCAATTAAAGAATCGAGGACTTGCTATTCATGCGGATTGGTGTCCAATATCTGCAAGAAATTATAAAGGAAAGCCTTATGCCAATTATATGGATGATTGTTCTTACTGTGAGTTTAACATAGGAGTAGAGAATGATACTGATGGAAGATCTTGCTTGTATTGTACCGGAAGACAGCGAATTTCGGATATAAAGGATTTCTACCCACCTTCCAAAAAGTGTTAATGAAAGATTGATTCTTGCAACAATACATAATAACTAATTGTCTATGAGGTTAGTTAAGAAAATATCCGTTGCACACCGGTTGCACACTTCAAAATAAAAAAGCCCGTAAAATGCGGACTTTTGGGGGTTCATATGTGGTCACCTCGACCATGATTGGGCGACGAAAAAGCCCAAGACCCGAAAACCTCAGATTATATCTGGGGTTTTTGGTATTTTTAAGACCATTTTCAAACTTTAAAAATAATGCCCAAAACAGGTTAAAATCGTGCGATGGCAGGACTTGAACCATCGAAACTGAATTATATAAATTTTTTTCATAAAAATAATATATTCTGCTCCCTCACCGTTTGCAGACTGCCCGACCGGCAGGACTCGAACCGTCGGGAATTTTCTAACCCTTTATACAATTAAATATGTGTCATTTAAGACCGAATTTTCTTTATTACATAATAGAGAGAGTTCGGTCTTTTTTTGTTGCCCTTTTTTACATATCCACCTGCTCAGTGGTATGAATTTTATTGTAAAGGAGATGTCCAAAATGAGCAAATGTAAAGTGATAGCAGTGGAAAACCAAAAAGGCGGAACCGGAAAATCTACAACTGTGCCTAATCCCGGAACTCTTGGATTTTGTTGACGAAGGCAAAATTAAAATGCGACCTGCTGTTGAGCTTTCCTATCTTGATGAAGAAACACAGCGAGATGTTGTTGACCGTATTGATGAAACGGAAGCGTTTCCGTCACACGATCAGGCAATTCGCATACGAAAGGCTTATGAAGCAGGCACAGTCGATTATGAAAAGGTGGTGAATATTATGGCTGAAACAAAGCCTAATCAAAATCCGAGATTTAAGTTTTCTTTTGAGCGTCTGCGTCCTCTCATTCCGCAGGGATACGAAAACGCACAAGCTGAGGAATATGTAGTTAAAGCGCTTGAGCATTACAAACGCTATCTTCAAAGACAGCGTGAACAGGCAAGATAAAAAGTTATGACCGGCTGAGATGTAATCTCGGTCTTTTCTTTTAGCCTGAAAAAAATGGACAAACAACAAATCAAATTAAGAATCGAGGTAAAGAATTTGAAAAAGAAATATCAACAGATAAAAACAATAATCATTTCATTAGCATTATCACTTGTGATAATCTTGTCGCTGATTCCGTCAGCTTATGCCGATACGGACACATCTTCTCTATTTATATGGGACGGAACGGTATCAGCGAAGTTTGATTCAGGCAGCGGCAGTGCTCAGACACCGTATATAATCAAAACAGCCGAACAGCTTGCGTATTTCGCGTACCTTGTAAACAGCGGTGATGATTTCAGAGGTAAGTATGTAAAGCTTGAAGCTGATATTAAACTCAACGACACTTCAAATCTTCAAAATTGGGGTGACCACCCTGAAATAAGCTACACATTCCTGCCGAAGAACACATTTTTAAGCATCGGAAGCAAACAAAAGCCGTTTGGCGGCAGCTTTGATGGTAACGGACATACGATATACGGCGCGTTTATTTACAGCAATAAAGATAATGTCGGTTTGTTCGGATATACCGAGAGTTCGGCTGCAATAACAAATCTCAATATTCGTGACTCATATATTCAGAGTAACGATTATGTGGGCAGTGTAAAATCACATATTCAAGTACACTCAACAACTCAAAATATCGCTTAGACAGCATTACCGACGGAGCAGGACGAACAATAATAAATTATGTTAATTCCTCTTCATCAAATTTAAAGATTAGCAGTATAACAAGACCGGATGGAAAAGGAATAGCATTTACATACGGTTCAGGTACGTTTGCAGACTTTATCACTAAAATTACATATCCTGACGCTCAGAAAGTTGAATTTTCATATACTGATGTAGACTATTTTATGAGCGAAACAGTTACAATTATACAAAATTAATAACTAACACATACGATTCATACGGCGATACTTTAACAAAGTCGGCGTATGCAAATAATCAGAAAAACTCCTACACGTATGATAACTACGACAGGGTAACAAAAAAGACATTTTTAGACACTGATAATTCATCTCAAACAATAGCAGAATATAAGTACAATAATCAAGGCGGCATATCGAGTATAAGAGATAACCGTAATGCCCAAACCAAAACTTATATGTATGATCTTATAGGCAGACCTACATCTGTAAGCGGTAAAGGTGGAGATATTGACTATAGATACAATACTTGCTATAATACAATGGATGATGTAACTAGTTATGATAATGTTGTGGATGGCGTGCATAATGTAACCACATATGAGTACACAAGTGATAGTTTGCCATCCGAGACGAGAAACGATGCTTTTTCAGTAACATACACATATGATCGCATCGGCAGGATTTCAGATATAACACGTCAAAGTGCCGGCGGTACTTCCGGAAAGACATACACATATGTTAGACCTTATGATACTGATACAGAAAGCTCATTTAAATGGCGCTCCACCATGCAGATAAAATCTGAAAGAGTAGGTAACGAATATTATGACTATTTCTATGATGCTAACGGAAATCTTAGCGTTATAGGTAAAAAAATAGGTTCAAGCAACGATTATAATTATGCCGAATCGTACCAGTATGACTCTTTAAATCGTGTATCTACGGCTACATACCTTGATTTTAGTAGCAATATCGCTACTGCGTATTCGTACACATACGATAGCCGAGGGAATGTAACAAAGTGCAAAAAATCAACTTTAAATTTATCTACGTCTACAAGTACAGATACTGATATAGCTAATTTTACCTACAATTCAGTGTGGAAGGATCTTATAGCAACATATAACGGAACAACAATAACCTACGATAATTCAGGAAATCCACTTACATACCGCGATGGTATGCAAATGACGTGGACAAACGGCAAAGAACTTGCAACTTTAACAAAAGGCTCAACAAGTGTAACATACAAATATGATGACAATAGCTTGCGAACGAAAAGAACCGTAAACGGCACCGTTCATAATTATGAATACGTAAATAACAAGCTGATGTACGAAGAAATAGGCACGAATAAAAAGCTGTATTTCAGTTATGATGCATTGGGCAATCCGTTTACATTGAATTACAATGGTACATACTATTACTATGACCTAAACTGGCGCGGTGATGTGATTGCATTATTTGGCACGGACAATACCTTAAAAGCCAGATACGAGTATGACGAATGGGGCAAGCTTCTCGGTATTTACGATGCAAATGACAATTTAATCACGAGTTCATCTCATATAGGCATTATTAATCCACTTAGGTACAGAGGTTACTATTATGATACCGAGTCTGAGCTTTATTATCTTGGCAGCAGGTATTATGACCCTAAAACTTATAGGTTTATTAATGCGGATAAATTTGTTTCTACCGGTCAAGGCTTGTTTGGGACAAATATGTATGCGTATTGCAATGACAATCCGACGAATATGACCGATATAACAGGCAATCTTCCTAATTTTTGCACTATAATGTCTGATAGTGGATCTAACCACCCAAAAGCAATAAAATATTCAACACCAGAAAAAATACATAAAACATTTGATTCATTTTGCAACAATTTGTCTGCAGATCTTGGTGTTGGATTTGGTTTGCAAGCTACTGCAAAGATTGATTCCGTGGTTGATGTATCAGCTGGTGCAAAAGCTGATATGGCACATATAAAAGTTGAAGGCAAAAATATCGATTTAGGAACCGAGTTATATGAGGGGGTATCAGCTTCAATTTTTAATATAGATATTTTAGAATTTGGAGATGAATATTTTTATGGCTTGAAGGGGGATAAACATAATAATATATACCCTAATGAAGAAACTATAATTGGATTTGGTCTATCTGGTTACATAGTTATAGGAGGTGAGATTTCAATATCATTTAACGTTGATAAATTTTATAATACCGTAAAGAAATATTGGAGATAAATTAAAAACAATATATCTATTCTTGATTTTTTAGCTAAATATAAAGTTTTTTATAAACAATGGTTATTAACCTATAATCGGCACGCGTATACCTGTTTAAGAAAAACAATCGAATGGCTGTTTTTTTGAACAAAACCTAAAAATTTGATTGTCTCGCTTTTGTTTATGCCAGCATCGCAAAGACACGTTGTCTTTGCGATGCGTAAGGATCTTCTTTCTTACGGTTAAGAACTTTTATACCGAGTAATTAAAAACCAGTTTAAGGGCATCATTATTCCTATGTTTTTAAATTATTCAGAAAATATTAATATATATTCCTTAATTGAACAAATAATATGATTTTTTTAGATTACCTTTCTTCATATTATGTTATTGATTACATATTTTATTTAAATATAATAATCATAGCATAGTATTCTGTGATTGGTTTGCAAAAATTATAATTGTTATAAATTATTTGTATGAATGGAGAATATAAAATAATGAAAATCAAAAGAATAGCAATATTAATTATTACGTGTTTTTTTATTTTTGTGCATCAAATTACCCCTGCAAGTGCCGTAAGTAATATTACACCACCACAAAATAAAGTTTGCAAAGAATACACCGTAAATGTTGAATATAGCAATTATGCAAATGATGGGATGTATTTGAATAGTTTTGATATTGACAAAAGCAATGGTAATTTAGCACTCTTATTTACGGATTTATATAATGGATATATAAGTATATTTAACAGAAACGGAAAATTTCTCTATTCATTTAAAGTTTTCGGACTATCGGGTGATGACACAATTATTAGATACACTGATGATTCAAAGCTTTTGTTTTGCGAGAAAAACAAAGACTATAGTATTACAATAAGACCAGATGGATTTGTTGAACAATCGGATGAAAAATACAGTAAAGAAAATGGGATTGCAGTCGGTTTCAAACTTTCTTGGACAAAGCGCCAATATGTAAAAAACTATAATGGTACAATATATATTTATTCTATACCCGATATGTTGAATGGATTGTTTTTCGGCGAAAACGCTCAATTTGCAATACAAAGCAAAGACTCTAAAACTATTGTTTACACTTATTATGAAACATTCAAACATATGAATTTTACTGTCACTGTGATTTTTATTTGGTACGTAATTGTAATAGTAATTGGTGTTAAAATATTTCGTAACTGGAAAAAAAGGCGTTTACATAGACTTAGGCGATAACTGTTTTTTATTAAAGATTTAACGTTTACGGAGCCTGAATCTGTAAACTGGATGGTTAAAAAAATTAAAAGTCACCTTACTGAATAGGTCTTTATATAGGAAATTTATTTTTTAAAATTGTAAGAGGTTTGGCAGTGGCGAACTGCTTTGCACCTACGACCAAATCGGAATGCCGTTTGCCCTTCGCATGAAATCCGGCAGCAGTATGACCACATATTATTACGCGACGAACTGGCGCGGTGACATAGAGGCATTGTATTTAGCGGACGGCTCTTTGTATGCAAGGTATCAGTATGACGAATGCGGAAACCTGATTGGTATATACAACGAAAGCGGCAGCCAAATAACAAGCCAAACGCATGTAGCATATAGAAACTCTCTTAGATACAGAAGCTATGTGTACGACAGCGAAACAGGCTTTATTACCTTGGCAGCAGGTATTATGACCCTAAAACTTATAGGTTTATTAATGCGGATACAACAGGGATGCTTCTTTCCTCTCCTATGTCTATTAATAATAAAAATCTATTTTTATACTGTGATGATAACCCAGTTAATAGATTTGATATCTATGGGAATTTTTGTGACACGGTTTTAGATCTTGTGTTTATAGGTGTTGATGTAGTGAGCTTATGCACAGACGAGGGATGGAAGAACTGGACAAATTGGGGTGCATTAGGATTGGATGTATTGTGCGCTGTAGTACCATTTGTATCAGGTGGAGGACAAGTAGTTAAATTAGCAAATGTTGCTGATAAAGTAAATGATTTTTCCAAAGTTACAGTTGTTGGAGAAACAATGGATAGAGTAAAAACAGTATCTCAATTCGTAAATGCAACTGACAATTTATATGAAGGATTTAAAGCATATGATAGGTTAAGTGATTTGGGAAAACATGGTAAGGTATTAGCAGAATTTGGTGGAAAAGTTAGCAATGCCTCTTGGTTGTATGGTAAGCTCCGCAAAGGTTATCGCATAATTGACATTGGAATTGATTCAAAGCGTATAGCTAGGAGCTCAAGTTATGCATTAGAAAGCATTATTTTAACAAGTTGGCAATATCGTAATGTTGCCAAGGGTATTATTCATTATGTAATGGAGAAATGATATGAACAGAATTGAAAAACTTGTTTGTAAACATTTATATTTCTTAGTAGATGATTTTAAATTAAACTATAAATGTCAAATTTTTACTGAATATAATAATTTTCGCGGTCCCATATACACTTACAGTTTTTACAATGAACATGGTTGTTTTACTATACATTATGTAGCACAAAGAGATG
>JAILOG010000011.1 GCA_024690965.1 Clostridiales bacterium | reverse complement strand
CCCTGTGCCTGCTTCATGCCATCTATGAGCCGTTCAAAGCGTTCCTGCGCCTGTTCGTTGATGCCGGAAAGATAAGTGTTGAGCTTACCGCTGGTCAGAAGTGTTGTGTAGGTTGCTTTTCTATGTTCTTTCAGGTAGCGTTTGTGCCGCTGTCCCCATATCCCGATAGGCTTTTCTTCTTCGGGTGGCAAGCTAAGGCACGGCAAATAGTATTCGCCTTGCAGTTCATACCAAAGACCGTTGTTTTCATCATAAATGTACTTGTCCATCTTGAAATCCTCCAGTATAATATATTCGCACATATGTCACAGTTTCCCGATTGCCACTTGTTTTTATAGCTTGTTATCAGATTTTTCTTCCCTTATTTTTGCCCTTATGAGGTGGCGAGGGAAGCATAAACGCAAGTGAAATCGTATAAAGGGATAAGGCGGACACATTGCGATAAATCCTTTGTTTTCAAGCGTTTTGGAGGATTTTATTAAAGCCCTATGAGGGGCAGTAACCACTTATGAAATCGTGGTTTTCAAATTCTGATTTGTAGGGCATTGAGCTTCCCGAACCCGGATGATAATCGCCGTTTACAACATAATACGCTTCTTCCAATATCCACATATAAGCGTATTTTTTATTATTTTCCTGTGAGATACCAAATCCTTTATAGTCGAAGAACACCTGATAATCTTCTAATTCGGGTTCCCAATTTTCTTTTTCCGATTCTTCTTCTTTCATATATTCTTCTCTTAAATAATCTATTGCGATATCATATAGATAATCCTGCCCCGTTAAATACGCTGTGTCACTTTTTTTATTTGCGCATCCGCAGGCAATGCTCATAACAACACAGCATACGGCAATTACCGCAAATACAGCTGTTATTCTTTTTTTCATAGACTTCCTCCTTACGAAATTACAGTTCCGGTTTATTTTTTCACTACGTCAAAAGTGTCTCTTTCGATTTCAATATCAAATGTTGTTTTTTCTCCGTTTGGGGATTCCAGCACAAACTCGGTTTTTCCCGCTTTTTTAAATTCGGCGTGCACCATATACGATTCTATTGCCTCTTCGTATCTTATGTTCAGTTCTCCATAGCTCTCGTCAGTAAGATAGACACTATATGTACCGTCAAAGTTATACTCTTCTCCGTCTGACAGAATATCGGTACTGTATACAGGCGGGTTTACAAGGCACAGCACGGTCATTACCGTAATTATTAAACCGCTTACCGCTGTTCCTAAAATTTTGTTTATTTTGTTTTTGAAAATGCACAACGGATAAATTATCAACGTTATTATGCAGAATACTGTCGTGAGCAAATGTCTCGGAAATGAAAACATTGTTTTTGATAAATAACCGGAAAACTGATCCCCAAGCAAAATGAGTATCGGCGTTAAAATAAGCAATCCCCACCATTTATCCTTTTTCATATAATGACCGATAAACCCCATTGGTACAGTCGCGACAGTCCACATAAACCAATATCTGTAATACGTTATAAACAAACTGCTCTGATTTATCAAGTCCTGAATAAGATATACAAGCGGCTGGCTTATCAAAAAGAACACAACGCATTTCAGTGCAGAATCGACAGGTGATCTGCTGTTCATAATAATAATTATACCGAATAATATCCACACTTCAAACGATACCGTTAAGTCCGCAAAAGATGTGTTTCTCGCGATGGGAAGCATAGCCATAATCGCCGTATACGCTCCTGCGGCAATTGCCCATATGATCACTTTTTTCCACGACAGATCTATTCCTCCGAATAGTTTTCTTATTTTTTCCATAGTTTTCTTTCCTTTGCTTATTTCCTTTGCTTATTAAATTAAGTCCTGTTCAAAACAGAGCTTTTTTAATACCGATTACACTAATTCTTTTTTATTATACCTGATTATCGTCATACATAAGAATAGTGTGTCAATAAACAGACTTATGAATATCATCAACGGATTTACGGAAATATTTATAATAACATTTCTTATATCCGCAAGCGTGAAAACGGAAAAATACTTTAAATATTCCGTATTTTCAGATAACGAAGAAAGCGTGTTGAACACATAACTGAGTATGACTAAGCCTAAGCTTATTCCGAGCATTTTTTTCGTTTTATGTGCAAATGCGGATAAAAACATACATACAAAGAAAACGGGTACACAAGACAAAAGCGGAGTCAGGCTGAGAAAAATATACTGTTTTTTATCGAAGTCACCGCTTAAATCAAGTCCTATAAAATTAAATACTCCGACAGCCGCTGTGATACCGATAATATAAACAACGCCAGCAAGGCTTTTTTGTAAAACGATGCTTGTTCTTTTTATCGGCATAACGCCCAAATATTCTATTGTTTTGTCGCTTTCTTCTTTAAGCAGGATATTTGAGCCCAATATTCCCGCGTAACACCCGATAATAAGCAGTATAAATACAAACCCCTCCGATTTGAGCCACCCGTATGCGCTGTCTATTGAGGCAAGGTCCATATTAAATGATTTCAGTAATTCGGGAGGGAACATCTTCATCATTTCATTTATAGAATCCGCTTCCGGTCCGTTTATGATGGAAGGGTATATCAAAAACACAACAAGAAACATCAGTATCGTAACGCCTGACCATATCAAATAGCCTTTAAAGTTAACTTTCAATTCTCTTTTCAGCATTGTTATCCCTCCTGTTCGTAATAATGCAGGAATATATCCTCAAGAGAAGCCTGTTCTATATAAAGCTTATCAATTCTATATTTTGCAAGCGTTTTTACCAATGTATCGGCGTCGGAAGTGTTTTTAAAAATCACCGTGTTGTTTTCCGCGGCTGTAGGTTCAATATTTAAATCTTTGATTATTTCATCGCAGTGTTTTGATGAAACCGTAACATAAGAAAGGCTTTTGTCTATAAGCTCTTTTACAGGCTCTACCTTTAACAGCCTGCCGGATTTTATTATCCCTACTCTGTCGCATATTTTGGAAATTTCGCTCAATATATGAGTGGAATAAAAAACGGTCGTTCCTTTTTGCTTTTCCTCAGTCAAAAGGTTGAAAAACTCCTGCTGTATTATGGGGTCCAAGCCGCTTGTGGGCTCGTCGAGTATCAACAGCTTCGGCTCGTGCATAAAAGCCAAAACAATACCCAGTTTTTTCAAATTTCCCAAAGATAATTCTTCCGTTTTTTTTGTTTCGTCAAGCTTTAGTCTGTCTGTAAGCTCTTTTCTTCTTTGGGAGATATCTTTATCAAAAAATTTTTCGTGTAAATCAAGCATTTGTTTTACGGTCAAATCATCGTAAAGGTTTATTTCGCTCGGCAAATATCCTATTTGACTTTTAGCGTCTGTATCGTTTTTATCAAGCGTTTTTCCTTCAAAAAGCACTTCTCCCGAGGTTTTGTTTATCAGGTTAAGCACCGATCTTATGGTAGTTGATTTTCCCGCGCCGTTAGGTCCGATGAACCCGAATATTTCGCCTTTATCCAGTTCTAAGTTTATATCTTTAACGCCCAAAGTTTTTCCGTAATATTTGGTTAAGTTTTTGATTTGTAAAATACTGTTCATATCAATTATCACCCCTGAAAAAAATGACTTGTTATATGAATTTCTTGTATTCTATCACAAAAGCAAGCTGTTTTCAAGCGAGTATAAAGTTCGCGTATAAGCATTTGTATTGTGATTATTATTCGTTATCACGTGAGTGTACCCGGTATTTTTCACAATTATTAGTTTAAAAACCAGAAAGTTTTACTTGACCCGCTGTTTTGCCCTAATGCCGGGCAGGCACCTACTTTCCCATGTGAGAAAGTAGGCAAAGGACACCAAAGGGGGAAACCCGTCGGCTGTTTCCCCCTTTGGAAACCCCTTTCGCGACCACCCGGGGGCGCTACGCCCCCCGCTGGGTGGACGAGAGCCCCCTGCTTTGTTCTCGGCAAGCTTATTGTATCATTTTTAGCTATGCAAAGCGAAATTATTTTGTAACGGTAAACTTGGTTCGCTCGCACTCTGCTCCAAGGGTACAATAACAGCTCCGCAAACAGAAAAGCAAGTGATCACATAAACCACTTGCCTTCTTTTTTGCAATAAATATTTTAATCTATAAATCCAAACCGGCTCCATCTGTCAACGTTTAATTTTTCCTCTGTTTCATCGGACGGAAGTATTATAAGCTTTGCTTTGCCGATTATATTGTTGATATCAATAAATCCCACTTCACTGTCACGGCTGTCTTTGGAAACCGCCCTGTTGTCGCCCATTACAAAAACCATTCCCTTGGGTACCGTAACGGGAAATTCAACGTCCGCTATGTTAAATGTGCCCAAGCCGTCTTTCGTAAACTTTTGGTCGTCTATAACAACATTATCCACCGTTACTTTTCCCGTGTGGGTATTTATGTCCACAATCTGACCCTCGGTTGCGATAACGCGCTTAACAAGAATTTTTTCAAGCTCTGTTCCGCGGCTTATTATAACTATATCACCATAGCTGTAATCCTGAGAATAGCTTGTTACAAGCAGCTTGTCGCCGTTTATCAACGTGTTCATCATAGATGTTCCGTCAACGTTTATTACTCTTACCAAAAAAGTAAATATCAAAACAACAACTACGGTAGCGTTGATCATGGACTGTATCCACTCAAAAACGGTGACCGCGGCACGCTTTTCTTTTTTCTCCTCAAGGGGCTGCTCATAGCTTTCGTCAAATTTTTCTTCGGCGGAGTCATCTGTGCCGATGCTGCCCGAATGTATATCTTTTCCACTCGAAATATCCGTATATTCGTCTTTTTTCATAATAGCCAAACCCCTAATCCATAAATCTCATATTATTTTACAATGCCTGCTCTGCCGAAAGGATATACAACAAAAACTGCTTTTCCTATAATATCGTCGCAACTGATAAATCCTATCACGCTCGTTCGGCTGTCAAGCGAAACGGGTCTGTTATCCCCGAGCACAAAAACGGCGTTATCCGGCACCACACAAGGAAAGCTTACATCGTCATACCCTACGCGCAGTCCCTCTATATTATAAGTTAAATAAGGCTCATATATTTCGTTTCCGTCTACATAAACCTTGCCCGAATCATAATCTATATCTATTGTTTGACCCTCTGTGGCAATTACTCTTTTTACAATGGGCTCATCATATTTTTCCGCGTGGCTCACTATAACGATATCGCCCTGCTTCGGCGTATACATTAAAGAATACACCATTACCTTGTCGCCGTTTAAAAGCGTGTTCATCATTGATTCGCCAGAAACGTCAACAATTCTTACCACGAATGTCATTATCAAAACAACGGCAATTATCGCAACTGCCCCTGCCTGCATCCAATCAAATAACGCAGAAACGGTGTTTTTGTTGATTTTTCTCTTTCTGAGCGGTCTGCCGTTATATTTTGTATTCTGTTGTAAAATATCCGCGCTTAATCTTTTCAACGGTACACCCCTCCTGACCAAAAACGCAAATTACAAAAGGCAATACCCTAATAATCGCAAATATTATTATAAAACACAATCCATAAATAATGGTAAAAAAGGGGACACTCAAAAATGTCCCCTTTGTTTGCTTACTATTAGCGAAGCTGCTCTTTAACCTTGGCTGCTTTACCTTGTCTGCCGCGAAGGTAATAAAGCTTAGCTCTGCGTACACGTCCTTTTCTGATTACCTGAACGTCTTTAACATTGGGTGAATGAAGCGGGAATACTCTCTCTACACCAACACCGTAAGAAACACGTCTTACTGTAAAGGTCTCGGCAACGCCGCTGCACTTTTTGGCAATAACGGTACCCTCGAACATTTGTATTCTCTCTCTGTCGCCTTCGCGAATGTTAACGCTTACTTTAACTGTGTCACCAATGTTAAAGGAAGGCACGCTCTCTTTTAATGAGCTTGCTGCAATAGTTTTCAATGCGTCCATTTTAAATTCCTCCATTATTTCAGACATTCTTGCTTTTCGCAGAGGAATGTCAGCTTCATTCTCGGCAAAGTGCCGGGCATGATCCGCGTCAATGGTATTGACGGCTTCACGTACCCGTGTATTTTAGCACGGCAAAGTGTTTTTTGTCAATAGCTTTTTATTACATTTATGAAATTTTTTGTTATTGTTTTAAACCCGCGACAGTCAGCTGCAACAAAACAATGTCGGACATACCTATTTCTCCGTCGTTATCGGCATCGTATTTGTATTTATCCTGAATATTTCCGTTTTCAAAAACATCTGTAAACGCGATAAATCTTTGAATAAGCGTAATATCTTGCATTGTTATTTTCCCGTCGCCGTCGGCGTCTCCGAAAAGCTCACTGTAATATCCGTTTTTGTTATTGGCTTTTATTATAGACGGGTAATCTACATAGGCAACGTCCATATCTACATTCCCTTTTATTCCGCTGACCGTCCCCTTAGACGTATACTGCCACAAACCGAAATAAGTATCAACCGCGTTTGTGTGTTCAGTCCAATGGGCAAGCCATATTTCTCCGTTTTCGGCAATTTGCTGTCTGTCAAGCATATGATTGTACCAATAAAGCGAGGAATACGTGCCTACATAATATCCTGCCTCCGCAAGCGTGTTCATAAACGCAACGCAAATTTCAGTTCGTTGTCTTTCGTTTATTTTAAGCTGGTTTGAATCTTCAATGTCAATATATATGGGGTACTCGAAGCGTTTGCCCTCAAGCTGCTTCAAAAGTCTTTGCGCGTCTTTTATTGATTGGCTGACGCTTGTGGCGTAAGTGTAAAAATAGCACCCGAGATCAAGCCCCGCCTCACGGGCTTTTTCATAGTATTCTTCAAAGCGGTTGTCGGTACCGTCGGTAAAGCCTGCGCGCAGAATAGCAAAGTCTATATTATTTTCCGCTACCTTTTTCCAATCTACGCTACCTTGCCAGCTTGAAACATCTATGCCGTAAGCCAGCACTTTGCGGTATTTTTTTTCAGTTTTAAACGGTTTTTTGCCTGAAGTGTATTTTTCACCGTCTATTACGGCATAAAATGAGCATTTATACTCAGTGTTTGGCTTAAGCTTTGTTTTAAGCACCTTTGCAAGGTCAAATTTCACATCTACGCACGCAATATCGGTGTCTGTTGATTTACCGTAAGATTTTATTTTGTTACCCTCAGAATCAAAAAGCGTCACACCGTATTTGCTTATTGATTTATTGTCGGGGTTAAATATACCGGCGTTTACAACTGCGGAAGTATCTGTATATTTATCAAACACGCGATAAGATACGACAGCCGTTGTGCCTGCTGTTCTTTCAAGCTCCCAATATATCTTGGGGTTCTCAGTATTATTCGTTACAAAGATATCTCCTGCTTTGTTTACGGTCATCATACATTTTTTGTTTGACGCGTTATGTATGACAAACCCGTTTTCGGAAGTGCTGAAGCACCACATCATTGTAGTGTCATAATCTATATCAAATATATTAACAAATGCGCCTGTTTTTATCTTGTCTGCGGCAGCATTTACAACTCTGCCCGACTTTACCGAGGATTCGGGGCGAATGTAATATCCGTACTCCGTGGGATATATCATAAATGCCTGCGCGAGGGACGCTTCTTCCTGCTCGGACAGCACCATTTTCTGCATATTGTTATCTTCTCCCGCTTCCACAGTCAGATACAATCCCGTTTGAATATTCTTTATCTTGTAGCACCCTGCTTCAACGCTGCAATATTCCGGTGTTTGCTCATCGGCATAGCAAACGGTAATAGACGGCAATATCACCATAACACAAGCACATAAAAACACAACAATTCTTTTTTTCATACAAAGCACATCCTAAAGCTATTGTAATGATTTTATCATTTTTTGTAACATTTTGTCAACAGTTAAACGCAAAAAGCTTCCTCTAAGGGGAAGCTTTCGCGTAGGCGGCTGATGAGGTGTAAACAGAGGGTTAACCTGACTTTCTGTTTTGCCCTAATGCCGGGCAGGCACCTACTTTCCCGTGTGAGAAAGTAGGCAAAGGACACCAAAGGGGGAAACCCGTCGGCTGTTTCCCCCTTTGGGATCCCCTTTCGCGACCACCCGGGGGCGCTGCGCCCCCCGCTGGGTGGACGAGAGCCCCCCGCTTTCTTCTCGGCAAGGGTATTGTGTCATTTTCTGCCATGGAATTATAGAATACACTATGTAATCATAATTATACCGTTATTCAGTTTTAAATTTAAATATTAATTTAGCGGCGCAGCCGCGCAAAAACACCCCGAGAGCGTTTCCACTCCCGGGGCGAATTCAATAAGTTTTGTATTAAATTACTTTTCTACAACGAACTTAGTGATAAGTTTTGCGATGTATCTTTGGATCTCTACTACGTCTTCAAGATTCATCTTGCCGTCGCCTGTAACTTCTGCACGCAATGCGCCTGCGGATGACATCTTGGCAAGCTGTGCGATACATCTCTGATAGAGTACGATATCTTCCATATCTACTTTGCCGTTTACATCAACGTCGCCGTAGAGGATACTGTCCTCAAGCTCAACAGTGTCGCTTGTCTTGTCGCTGTCGGAGCCCTTTTCGTCATCAGAACCGACAACTTCGTGACCGCCGGGGTTCTCGCTGTCGCTTACAACTTCTTGGTCTGTAACTTCGTTGTCAGACTCATTGCCGAGGAGCTTCTTAATGAGGTCTTCGATCATCTTTTCAAAGTCGTCACCGTTATAAGGATTCTTCTTGAGCTCGTCGTTTATACGGTTAAGAAGATCGTTGTTACCGTTGGTAAGGAAAGGTTTGAGAATCCAACCGGTCTTTCCGTTGTAAGTAACCTTTGCCCATGCGCCTGAAACCTCTTGAACATAAAGGATAGTACCGTTAGGTATTCTCTCAATTATGTCTGAGAAGATGCTCTTCTCTTTGTGGAGATTAATAACGCCCTTCTTGTCAAGTGTATTAACTACAAATGCCAAGCCTTTTTCTGCTGCGGGCTCTTTGCCGTCTACAACAGCCTTAGATGTAAGCTGGTCAAGTCTTACCCAACCGTTTATGCCGTTATATGTTACATATGCCCAGTCGCCGTCCATTGCGCTGATGTAAAGCTGTTCGCCGTTCGGGATTGTTCCGAGTATTGCGGACTCGGTAGAAGCTTTTTCATAAATGGAGGTCTCTGAACCTTCGTTTGTAACAACATAAAGAACAAATACATCGTCATTAACTATATCGCTGTTAGTATCGGATGTAACGTCGTTTCCGCTATCGCTGTCAACTTTGCCTACATATGCAAGATATGCCATAGATACCCAACCGGTGTATCCGTTGTAAGTCGTTTTGCCCCAACCGTTAAGCAACTCTGTTATGATAAGAGTTGTACCGTTAGGAATAAGAGTTAATGTCTTAGAGTTTGTGCTGGGCTCTTCGCGGAGTCTTAAATTACCCGAAGTCAATGTTACATTGTATTTGCCGAGAGCGTAACCCTGGTTCTGGTTATCTGTATCGCCGGATACATATTTAACCCAATCCATAGATACCCAACCTGTTTTGCCTGCGTAAGTTGTCTTACCCCAGTCGCCGTTGAACTCTGTGATTACGAGAGCTGTGCCGTTAGGAATAAGAGCGAGCTGTGCGCTTGCCGATGACGGTTGCTCACGAAGAATAAGGTTACCTCCGTTTGTTGTTACATCGTATCTGCCGGGTGTGTAGTTGTTGTTTTTCTCCGTGTCGGTCTCTTTGTTTTCGGTTGAGAGGAATGTAAGATAATTCATAGATACCCAACCTGTTTTACCGTGATATGTTGTTTTACCAAAACCGTTTTTGATCTCTGTGATATAAACAACTGTTCCCTTGGGAATAAGGTCAAGCTGTGCGCTTGCTGTTGAAGGCTGCTCACGGAGGATAAGGTTACCCGAAGATACGCTTACTACATAGCTTCCGAGAGATTGCTCTTGTGACAAAGGAGTAAGGTAGCTCATAGATACCCAGCCTGTGTAACCGTTATATACAGTTTTGCCGTAGCCGTTCTTAACTTCTGTTATCTTAAGCAATGTGCCGTTAGGAATAAGGTCTAACTGCTTTGCGGAAGCGCTGGGCTCTGCACGGAGAATAAGGTTTCCGCCGTTTGTTGTTACCTTGTAATCGCCGTTTGCTGTAAGATTAGAGATATCGCCTGTCCTTACAACATAGTTCATGGATACCCAACCGTCAATGCCCTGATATACGGTCTTTCCGTAGCCGTTAGATACCTGTGTAATTGTAAGAATTGTTCCGTTGGGAATAAGAGCAAGCTGCTTACCCGAAGAATTGGGAGCATCACGGAGAATAAGGTTTCCGCCCTGTGTTGTTACTTTGTATTCGCCTGCAACGTCGGTATCACTTGTTACATCTGATGTGCCGTTTACAAATACCAAATACTGAGCAGAAAGCCAACCTGTTTGACCGTTGTAAGTTGTTTGACCGTAGCCGTTTGCAAATCCTGTAACTTCTACAAGTGTTCCGTTAGGAATCGTGAAGTATACGGATGCCGCGGAGCTGGGCTCTGATCTGAAGTTAAGGTTTCCGCCCTGTGTTGTGATTACATATGTTCCCGGCTGACCGTAGATATATGTATCAGTAGAAGTAGAATTGGAAATCTTTGTAAGGTAGCTCATAGAGAGCCAGCCTGTTTGGCCGTTGTAGGTTGTTTTGCCGTAACCGTTCTTGATCTCGGTAATTGTTACGATAGTTCCCTTGGGAACAAGAGCAACTATGCCGCTTGCGGAAGTTGCGTCTGCACGGAGAATAAGGTTACCCTCTGAAGTTGTAACCTGATATCTTCCTATGTCGCCGCCTGTTTGGCCGTTGTCAGCCATAAGGTAAGACATTGCAAGCCAGCCTGTCTTGCCGTCATAAATTGTTCTGCCGTAGCCGTTCTTTATCTCATAGATAGTAACTACTGTGCCGTTGGGAACAAGTGCGATCTCTTTGCCGGATGCGCTTGCGCTGTCACGAAGGATAAGGTTACCACCGTTTGTTGTTACTCTGTAAGAGCCAACAACGCTTTCGTTGTCAGATACAGGAACATCTGATGAAAGCTCATTGATGCTTTCAAGGAAGCTCATGGAAACCCAACCGGTTTTTCCGTTATAAGTTGTCTTACCAAAACCGTTCTGAACTTCTGTTACGTTAAGGATAGTTCCCTTGGGGATCAAAGCAAGAATTTCTCCCGCTGTGCTTGAAGTTGAACGGAGGATAAGGTTACCCTCGTTTGTTGCAACTCTGTATGTGCCTGCAGTTGTGGGAGCACCGTTGCTATTTTGTGATTTAGCCTTAAGGAAGCTCATGGAAACCCAACCGGTAACACCGCTGTAAGTAGCTTTACCGTAACCGCTCTTAACTTCGGTGATCTCGATTTCTTTGCCGTTCGGGATAACCATTACTGTCTCTGAATTCACGTCGGCTTCCTTATGCATAACAAGATTTCCGCCGTCTGTCGTTACAACATATACGCCTGTGGGCAAATCTGTAGTAACCACAGCAGTAAAATAGAGATAATTCATGGAAAGCCAACCTGTTTGACCGTTGTAGATTGTTTTTCCGTAACCGTTTTTGATCTCGGTAATCTCAACTACTGTTCTTGCTGGAACTCTCGCAAGAATTTTACCAGAAGGATCAGCGTCCGCACGGAGAAGAAGACTGCTGCCCTCTTCAACTATTACCGCGTATGTTCCGGGCTGATCATCGATTACAGATGTGTTGTCTGCTACCTTTTTAAGATAAGACATAGACAACCAACCTGTTTGTGAGTCGTAAGTTGTTTTTCCGTAGCCGTTTGAAAATTCTGATACGCTTATTATTGTGCCGTTAGGAACAGAAACGAGCACTGTTGCATCGGCATTTGCCGCTGCTCTGAGTTTTAGGCTTCCGCCCTGTGTTGTTACCTGATAGTTGCCGACTTCATATTCGACAGCGCTAACAGATTCGTTTTCTGCAGCAAAAGCTGCGGTAGGGATAACCGATACCAGCATACATAATGTAAGAAGCACGGCCAACAAAACAGACGCTGATTTTTTGCATCTGATCCCAATTTTGTTGTTGTGATTTTCGTTGTTCATGATAGTATACCTCCATTTTTATTATATTTAAAATAATGCAAAATTGCGGCAGCAAGATAGATTCACAACGGTCTTAAAACTATCTATGCTAACATTATAACAATTTAAAGCATTTATTTTAGACAATTTAATTATTTTTTGTAGACAATCGAGCCAACGCTAAAGTTATATTGCGCGTTGTCAAATATCCAGGGAGACAGAACATATGTTGTTTGCACGTTTTGATTATCGTCTACAAAAGTAGTTTTCTGTATCTTATAAAACAAGCCCAAAAAATCCTTGTTACCCTCTGCATAATACTCCGCAGACAAGCAAAAGACAGGGTCGTGATTATTGCTTGCGAGAGTAAAATCGGTAAAGAAAAACACAGCCCACACTGTCAGCAGGATAATAACAACTCTTATTGCTCTTCTTGTGCCAATCGTTTTTCTCACCCCTGAGGCAAAATTTGTTCTTAACTATACTTAAAAACCGCGCGCATAACTATTATATTGCGCCTCAAGCTCTTTGTTTACAGTAACGGCATATTTTTTAAAGCCTGCCGCAAGTATGCCGAAAGAAATATACACTCCAGCATAGCAAAGTATTCCGATAATCGAAATTATCGCGAGCGCAGGGTCATATGTAAACAGCGATACGCTGTTTAACGCGCCTATGATCATAAAGGCTCCCATTATAATTGAGAACACACCGAAAAATCCCGCGCCTTTTATATGCAAATACGGTTCTCTCAAACCCTTTTTCATGGAAGAGGAATATCTTGTCATATTTATGAAATACATAAGGCAAAGTACAAATACGACAAGTAAAATGAAAAAGACTACAATAAACGCAACAGTAAACATACCGAAGAAATACGAGCCTATGTCGTGTCCGTAATATTCACCGGAATTAAAGGCTGTATCCTTATATATACTTCCAAGATCAAAAGACCCGAGCATATTCGTTAACAGCCCGCCGCTAGCCATAAGTATTATTCCTAAAATCAGCAACAACACCAATAGTAAACCAAGCAACACTGAAAATATTATTCCTATTATACCATATATATGTATTATAGTAAAGCCTGCGGAGGGTGATTTATCGTGTTTAGACATAAAATATATAAGTCCCACGGCAGCTGCGAGCAACCCCACGGTAAGGCACCCGATAACATCGGCAATTATCGTATTTGTGCCTGTAAGTTGAGAATAACTGAACCCTTCGGGCAAATAAGTATACTCTTCTATTCTCGAAAGCAAGTTGGAAGTTGCTCCCATTGCTCCCATAATTGTCGTGATTACAGATGTCAAAAAGCATCCGCACGCAAAAACAAAAGCAATCAGGCACAAAGGAGATGCATAATATTCTTTCAGCTTTTTCGCCGCAGAATTATAAATCAAATTTTCCAATATCCGTCCCCTCGCTTTACATTTATTATGCTGATCTGTTTTAATATCAAATATTTCTATCACATATATCTCTTAAACCGCAATTGTCGCATTTGGGGCTTCTCGCGGTGCAAACCGCGCGTCCGTGCAAAACAAGTCTGTGACAAAAATCGTTGGATTTATCCGCTGGCAAAACGTCTTTTAATATCTTTTCGATTTTTACCGCATCTTTTATATTATGAAAGCCCAGTCTTTTCGTTATTCTTATGCAATGAGTGTCAACCACGACCGCGCTTTTTCCGAACGCGTCACCAAGCACAAGATTGGCTGTTTTTCTGCCTATGCCCGGCAGCTTAAGCAGGTCCTCCATATTATCGGGGACGCTGCAACCGAAATAATCCCTCAGCATCTCGGCGCAAAGCTTTATGTCACGCGCCTTTGTTTTATAAAGTCCGCAACTTTTTATACACTCTTCAATATCACAAACATCGGCGTCCGCCATTGAAGATATGTCAGGGAATTTTTTAAACAATACGGGTGTGACAATGTTTACCCGTGCGTCTGTACACTGGGCGGCAAGTCTTGTTGCCACAAGCAATTGAAAAGGGGCGTCATATCTCAGTGAACACACAGCCTCCGGATATTCGTTTTCCAATATTTCTACCGCTTTTTCCGCTTTGAATTTTAAATCCATTGTGACACTATCCTTATTTTTCAACATTATACAATATAAAATACAAAATTTCAATATCAACTTACAAAGAAGATTGAGTTTTAGTTAATTTTTTTTCGGATATAGGAATATCGGTTTGCACAAATTGCAAGAATAACACATATATAACACGCCAAATCAAAAGCGCCTGCCCTGTTTGTAAATTATGTTAATCAAAAGCTATTTGACCGTTTTTAAATTAAAGAAAATACAGCCATGTTGCTTTGTTAATTTTTTTATCAAGTTTTTTAAATAATGCTTGACATTAAATACAAAATCTGATATTATACTTTCTGCCGCTAAAAAAATGCGGGTGTAGTTCAGTGGTAGAACCCCAGCCTTCCAAGCTGGTCGTGTGGGTTCGATTCCCATCACCCGCTCCAGAAATGCGCCAATAGCTCAGCTGGATAGAGCAACTGCCTTCTAAGCAGTAGGCCAGGGGTTCGAGTCCCTTTTGGCGCGCCACTTACGGTGGGTATAGCTTAGTTGGTTAAAGCGCTGGTTTGTGGCACCAGAGACCATCGGTTCAAGTCCGATTACCCACCCCATATATTTGACTCATTAGCTCAGTCGGCAGAGCACTTGACTTTTAATCAAGGTGTCCGGGGTTCGAATCCCCGATGGGTCACCAAAGCAAAAATCCTGTCACGTAAGTGGCGGGATTTTCGCTTTGTATTATTCATTTTTAAATTTTAAGTTTTAAATTTTCAGTAAAAGACGAAAGCTCCGCAAATGCCAGGCACAACGGGCACTGCGGAGCTGATTTTTTAATATGAATTTTAATCAAATTAAAATCTGTAAATACAATATTTAATTATACCTTAATAGTTTAATTCAAATTTTTCAATTTTTCGTCTTTTTCACTAAGGATTATCTTTGTTCCGTCCTTTAAAAAATACCCCTCGGCGCTTGCAGAGCCTCTGTATTCACCCATTAAGTTCGGCCACTGTATGCCAATGCCGGGGTCGTTCCACGCTATACCCAACTCGTCGTCGGGATAATAAAACTCGTCGCATTTATACACAAACTCGGCTTCATCCGACAACACCAAAAACCCGTGAGCGAATCCGCGCGGAATAAAAAACTGCCTTTTGTTTTCATCCGAAAGAATGGTGCCGACGTATTCTCCGTATGTGGGGCTGCCTTCTCTCAAATCCACCGCGACGTCATAAACAGTGCCTTTTATTACCCTTACAAGCTTTGCCTGAGGGTGTTTTTTTTGCATATGTATCCCGCGCAAAACACCTTTTACGGATTTTGACTGATTATCCTGCACGAACTTTGCGGTAATACCGCCCTCGGCAAACTTGCGCTGTTCATACGTTTCCATAAAATATCCGCGGTTGTCGCCGAAAGTTTTTGTTTCTACAATTATTACACCGTCTATTTTTGTCTTTGTAAAGGTAAAATTACTCAATTTGCTCTAACTCCTTTAAGTATCTTTTAACCGCGTCCTGCCAGGGCGGCAGCGGAGAAAATCCTGCTTTTTTAAGCTTGCTTTTGTCAAGTCTGCTGTTAAACGGTCTTTTTGCCTTGCTGAGTCCGTATTCCGCCGTGGAAACAGGCAAAACCTTTGTTTTAAATCCTGCCAGACTGTATATCTCTTTGCAAAAATCATACCAGCTTATATATCCACCCTCGTTAGAGGCATGATAAAAGCCGTATTTGTCCGTTTGCACCATTTGGACCAAAAGCTTTGCCAAGTCGTAAGTATAGGTCGGCGTGCCTATCTGGTCGTTTACAACTTTTACTGTGTCAGTCTTTTTGCCGACATTCAGCATCGTTTTTATGAAATTTTTGCCGTTTAAACCGAACACCCACGAAATTCTTACAATAAAGTATTTATCAATAAGGCTTGTTACGGCTTGTTCTCCTTTAAGCTTGCTTTCGCCGTAAACATTTAGCGGTGCGTAATCCTTGCAGTCGGGCTGCCAAGGCTCTGTACCCTTGCCGTTAAAAACATAGTCGGTGCTTATATAAACCATTTTGCAATCAAGTTTTTCGCAGGCAAGAGCTATGTTTTTTGTTCCTGTTACATTTACCGCGAAAACTTTTTCTCTGTTTTCCGCGTCCTCCGCAGCGTCTACCGCTGTCCAAGCAGCACAATGGATGACCGCGTCGGGCTTTTCTTTTAAGAGAGTTTCATCTACCGCTTCACTGTCGGTAATATCAAGCTTTATATACGGAAATCCGTTATCAACGCTATCGATAATATCGGAGCCTATACAATTGTGCCCGCAGTGGTCAAGCTCATTCATTACATCATGTCCGAGCTGTCCGCCCACACCCGTTACAAAAACCTTCATTATTACGCGCCCCTGTTTTCGTACATTTTCTTGTAGTAATTCTGATATTCGCCGCTTATTATCTCCTGCCACCAATCTCGGTTTTCAAGATACCACTTAACGGTTTTCTTTATACCCTCGTCAAAGCTTGTTTCGGGAAGCCAGCCAAGCTCATTGTGGATCTTTGTGGGGTCAATGGCGTAGCGCATATCGTGGCCCTTGCGGTCGGTAACGTATGTTATCAGGCTTTCGGGCTTGTTAAGCTCCTTACAAATAAGCTTTACAACGTCTATATTTCTTTTCTCATTATGTCCGCCTATGTTATAGACCTCTCCTGCTCTTCCGTTGTGTATTATTAAGTCTATCGCCTTGCAGTGGTCTTCAACATAAAGCCAATCGCGGACATTTTCGCCTTTTCCGTATACGGGCAGAGGTTTATCAGCAAGAGCGTTTACTATCATAAGCGGTATGAGCTTCTCGGGGAAGTGATATGGTCCGTAGTTATTTGAACATCTTGATATGCTGACAGGCAAATTATAAGTGCGGTAGTAAGCCAGCGCCAACAGATCGGCGGCAGCTTTTGATGATGAATAAGGGCTGCTTGTGTGTATGGGTGTTTCTTCCGTAAAGAACAGGTCCGTCCTATCAAGCGGCAGATCGCCGTAAACCTCATCGGTAGACACCTGATGATATCTTGTAATGCCGTATTTACGGCAAGCGTCCATCAAGACCTGTGTTCCGAGTATATTTGTTTTCAGAAAAACCTCAGGGTTTTCTATCGAGCGGTCAACGTGGCTTTCTGCGGCGAAATTTACAACCATATCGGGATGTTCTTCCTCAAAAAGGTTATAAACCGCCTGCCTGTTTGTTATATCTTCCTTTACAAATCTGAAATTCGGGTTATCCATTACGGGAGCGAGTGTTGAAAGATTTCCCGCGTATGTAAGGCAATCAAGACAAATAATTTTGTAATCCGGGTGTTTTTTAAGCATATAGAATATAAAATTTGAGCCGATAAATCCTGCTCCGCCTGTTACAATAATTGTCATATCAAAAACCTCCTCAGCTTAATGCGTCAATATATTTACCGTCGAGAACATCTTTTAGATATTGACCGTATTGGTTTTTCTTCATTACCTCATATATTTTCAGCACATCTTCTCTTGTTATCCAGCCGTTTAAATAGGCAATTTCTTCGGGGCAGGATATTTTTCTGTGCTGGTGAT
Source organism: Clostridiales bacterium (assembly GCA_024690965.1). GTDB lineage: Bacteria > Bacillota > Clostridia > Oscillospirales > Acutalibacteraceae > JAEEHZ01. Next base: position 89,490 of record JAILOG010000011.1, on the reverse strand, counting down.
CTTCTACGGTTTTAACAAAGTTGGTGGCGTCCACAAGGCTTTCGTGCGTTCCCATATCAAGCCAAGTAAAGCCCTGTCCCAAAAGCTCGACATTTAAGGCGTTGCTTTCGAGATATATACGGTTAAGATCGGTTATCTCAAGCTCACCTCTTTTAGAGGGCTTTAAGTTTTTGGCATAATTTACTACATTGTTATCGTAGAAATACAATCCGGTAACGCAATAATTTGTTTTTGGCTTTTCAGGCTTTTCTTCTATAGAGATCGCCCTGCCGTTCTTATCAAATTCCACGATTCCGAAGCGTTCGGGGTCGTCTACATAATATCCGAACACAGTCGCGCCCTTGCCGTTTTCCGCGTTGCTTACGGCGGCGCGCAAACGTTTATTAAGCCCGTGTCCGGCAAAAATATTGTCGCCTAAGATCATCGCGACATTGTCGTCACCGATAAATTTTTCACCGATTATAAAGGCTTGTGCAAGGCCATCGGGTGAAGGCTGAACCTCATAACAAAGCTTTATGCCGAACTGGCTGCCGTCGCCCAAAAGCTCCTCAAAACGCGGTGTATCCTGCGGCGTGGAAATAATAAGAATCTCTCTTATGCCCGCGTTCATAAGAACCGATAAAGGATAATATATCATCGGTTTGTCATAAACAGGCAGCAATTGTTTTGATGTTACTTTTGTAAGCGGATACAAACGTGTGCCCGAGCCTCCTGCCAAAATAATGCCTTTCATAATCTCACCTTCCGTTATCTGATATAGTTTTATTGTTCGGGGTCTAACTTTTTGACCCTGTGTTTACTGTATACCCGATACACAAGCCTATAAAGCCACGGAAAATACATTAACAAAGAATATGATACTTTATCATTTTTACCTGTATAGTATTTTCTGCATTTTTTTATTTCGGGTTTTAATTTCTTCTTTTTTTGATTTATATTTTCACCTGCAAAAAACACATAATTTTTATATAAATTTAACGAGGTTTTCGCGTATCTTTCCGTTGCTTCATATTCGTATTCCTCTCCTTTGGAGTATTCCGATATTTTCCTTGCAACCAACGCGACCTGCTCCGGTCCCATCAAAGACCTTGCGGAGCTGGATTTATGAGTCGCGCTTTGCTCGCACGACACATAAGAGTAAAACGCCTTATCTATGTAAACAGATTTATCAACCTGCCTGAACAGCTCAAAATTGGCAAGTATATCTTCGTTGAACTTAATTTCCTCGCTTAGCCTTACATTTTCAAATAATTCTTTTCTATACAATTTGTTGCAAAGAGAACCTATAAAATATTTTCCACCGAGAAGACATTTTATTGCCTCATTGTGATCCTGTATGATAATTCTTCCTGTGTCGCCCACACGGTGAATATGCGCTCCTTCAATATTCTTATAACTGCAATGAGCTATTTTTACACCGTGTTTATGTATTAATTCTATGAGAGTTTCGTACATTTCCGGGTCAACATAATCATCGGCGTCAACAAATCCTATATAATCCCCATCAGCGTTGTCAATGCCCACATTTCTCGCGTGAGAAACGCCTCCGTTGGGGATAGAAATAACTTTTATATTATCGTAAGCGCTTTGCAGGTCCGCCAGCACACTCTCCGTGTTATCCGCAGAACCGTCGTTTACAATAACAATTTGAATATTATCATAAGTTTGACTTTGTATGCTTTGCACACATCTTTTTATTGTATTCCCGCAGTTATAAGCGGGTATAACCACCGATATTCTGTCCATAATCAAATATTATACCGCAGCTTTCTGTAAATATTGGCAACAAATCTCTTAAAGCCGTTTGTGTATTGAAATCCGTTAGTTGTGTTGATTATATCATATTTTCCTTTGTATTTACGGGCAAGCTCGCTTTGCGTTTTGTGATAGCTTCTGTCGGCATTACCGTTTGATTTATGCCAAACATAATCCATAGGTATAACCATAACCCTTAAATTCGAGTCAAGCCCCGCCTGTAAACAAAGGTCTGCACCGTATAAGTGCCAACCGTCGCAGGTTTTCTCGTCAAAGGCAATGTTTTTCATACAATCCCTGTGACAGGCTATCAAACATTCGTCTAAAGTAAAACATTCTGTCGCTTTATCAAGAGAAGTGTTTTTCACTTTGTTTTCTCCCGCGTACATAGAAGTAAATACCTTGCCCGACGTATCTTCTTTTCTGCTTTTCACGCCTGCCGCCCCGAAAATCACGTTTTTGTTTTCGACGGCAAAATCGTAAATTTGTTCAAGCGCAGCGTCCGATAAAAATTCTATATCCTGATGCAAAAACACAAGCACATCGCCTTCGGCTTTCTCTGCACCGTAGTTTAGCGCGGCGGCAGCACTACCAAACGCTTTCTGTCGGTTGTCTATCATAACACAGTCAACATCTACATCTTTTTGTCCTTTTACGGAGAGAAGCATTTCATCAAGTAGCTTTTTATTGTTGTAAACGGTAATTAATGATATCTTTTTCATACTCATTGATAACAGCTCGATAATTGCCATAAGCTTATGTCGCCGGTGTCAAACGCTTTTTCCGTGCTTCTTAAAACAAACGGCAATTCTCTGTGTTCCTTCGGTTTGTATTTCTTTATTTCCTCTTTTGCCAAAACAAACAACGCTTCTACTATGCTTTCATCAAGCCCCTTTATAAAAGGATAATAATAGCACGAAAAGTGCTTTAAAAGCGATGTGTAAAACATAGCATCTTTATTTAAGCCAAGCGACTCATACTTTTCCAAAATCTCAATAAGAAGCCAATATCTTTCTATTGTTCGTATTTTTTTCGAATCGCTTTGCGTGTGCGAAAAGTTCTTTTCATACCATTTATACTCGTATACAACCTTTGGGATATAGGCGTAAGATTTGACCTGTGGGAATATTAAGGTTTGAATGATTGTGTCTTCATACCAATATCCGGGGAAAAACCTTACGTTATTCCACAGCTCGCGTCTGTATACCTTTGCCCACGGCAAGCCGGGATAATTCATTATTTCGTCGCCGTTTTTGTATGCCATAAGGTTCTTTTGCGGACAAATATTGGGAACGATCTCATAAACTTCTCCGTCTTTTTCTTTCACAAGATTATGTGCCGCTATTACCATATCGAGATTGTCCTTATAGGCTCGGTCTAACAGAGTCTCCACCATATCGTCGTGAACGGTGTCGTCACAGTCAACAAACATCAAATATTTACCAGAAGCGGCGTTTATTCCCGTATTTCTCGCGCCGCCGATCCCCATATTTTCCTGAAAAATGAGCTTTACGTTTGGGTGGTTTTCATATTTTTTCAGAATATCACGTGCGCCGTCAGTGGAGCCGTCGTCAACAAAAATCGCTTCAAACGAATACTTTGTCTTTTGGTTCAGCACGGAAATAATATTCTTTTCCAATATTTCGGCGTAATTATAAACGGGGATCACAATTGATAAATCCAAATCTTCCTTTATTTCGGGATTTATGTAAACAGGCTCGGATTTAGGGCGGGGATAAGTATTATTTATAATCTCTTTTGCCTTTTCGGGCGTCATAAAAGCAATCTTCTTTTTTCGGACGGCTTTTTTAAATATAAATATAACGCAATAAAGCATATACGCAAGGCTTGATAACGCGCAGCATATTGCCTCGTTGCGGAATATCTTATAAAATCTGAAATAAAAACCGTGTTTCATTATGTTTTCACCTTTTTGTTGATTTAAGGTAATACTACGGTAATTAAACAACCATCTTTAATTACTCACGGTTTGATTCTACCATAATATTACCCTCCTTTCAAGAAAAAAGTGAATATTAGATGATAATTTATGTATTTTGCAATTAAAAGCATGTTTTGCAGATGAATTTAGCATACGTCAGGCAAAAAATCCTTTTCCATCGGAGAAAGTGTCACCGCAGGTAACAGCTTCCCCTCAAGGAGAAGCCTTATTACGGGCGAACATTATCTTTGTCCCTACGTAAAATAACTATTACCTTTCACAGATAAATCCATCTACGAAAAAGCTCCCGGAAACCGGGAGCCAATTAATAAATAAACCTTATTTTTTCTTAGGCAAAGGAAGCTCATCACACATTGAGCCTACAAGCTGCGCTAAAAACTCCCTGTCTTCGGGGTCTTCTATTAGCAACATTTCTTTTCCGCCGCGATATGGTAATTCAAGATGGGCGTTTGGCAAAAGCTTTCTCGCGGACTCAATATTTTTCACAAGAAACCGGTTATCGTATATTCCGCCGAAAATCTTGCCTCTGAAGTAAAGTATATACTCGCCCATCATTGCGCGGTAAGATATTTCGTCAAGTTCACACAGCTGTTCAAGAATAAATTCCAAATAATCTTTTGAGGAAGACATTATTTCACCTCTTTGCTTTTAAATGGGCGACCCTTAACCCAAAGCATATACCGGATAAAGGGGCGCCTGTTATTTTCAGCAAAATATTACTTTGCGGGCTCAAAAGAAGTTATAAGTTTCGCGAGGTATTTTTGTATCAATGTAACGTCTATCATAGTTCCTTTTCCGTCAAAATCGCAGTCCGCGTTTGTTTCAGACATTTTGCCGAATGATTCATATGTTACAAGCTTGGCAACTATTTTCTGCAAAGATGTTATATCTTCCATAGTTATCTTACCGTCACAGTTAACATCTCCGTACATTGGCTTGTCGGTATCGGTATCGGTGGGTATATCACTGTCGGTTGGCTTATCGCTGTCGCAAGGCTTTACAAACACGGCGCAGATGTAGCGCAGCGGCTCTGTATCGCCTTCCAATACAGTTTCTCCGGGTTTATATGTAAAGCTCTTCTCTTTTGAAATAACAGCGCCTTCATATGCCATTCCTTCACCGGGGCCCCATTCAATATTAACGTGATACCATCCGACAAAATAACAGTCTTCGTCTGCCTGAGCGTAAACTGTGATCTCGTCGCCCTTATAGAACGGGACAATTTCACCGTAGACAAAATCTGTTCCTGACTTACTCTCAAGATTATAGAGATTTTCTCCCGTTATTTCATATTTAACGGCAACCTTGCCGCCTGCGTCTTTTGCCGCGCCTTCACCCGTTGTGTTGCCTACCCATACCTGAATTTGGTCAACCTCACGGTCCTCTCCTTCTTCAAATACGGCACAAATATAAGGCGCTTTATTCTCTCCTATGGGATTATCTGTAAATGAATAAATTTTTGCTTTTGAAATAAGGGATTCCTCTAAATAATAAGGATCATTCGCGTCTGCGCGGTCAATATTTGCCTGATACCAGCCTTTAAAGCGATATCCTTCATCAGGCTTTGCGGAAAGTGTAACAAGCGTTCCAAAGGGTACTGTTTGATTAGTGGAAGAAGTCCAATTTGTGCCGCTCTCTGCAGGAATTGAGCCGTCGGGCGCTACATATTCTATAGTAACGCTGCCGCCCTTGTTCGGCGTGTGTTCAACGTCGCACATCCAAACGGCAAAATATGATGTAACATGCTGATTAGATTCTGCTTCAAACCAAAACGTTATAACCATTACGCTTTCGTCTTCGCTTGTAGTAATTGAATATTCGCTTATATTAGCGTTTTCTACATTAACCTCTGTTTTTTCGTTAAAGCAGTAGCCGTCATAGGCTTTCAGCTCTGCAGTAGCATAATATCTCGTGCCTGATTCAAATGTAAACGGAGTATCTATATAACCGGCGCTGCCTTCTTCGTGCTCGTTATTATACCAATGGCAACCGGTCATATAATAGCGGTCGTCATCAGACGCATAAGTAACGTCCGGTGCGGGAGTTTGCTTTAGTGCCCCGTCTACTTCCGTTATTTTTACATTTGCGCCTGCCTCGGGCGGAGCAAACTCAAGGCTCACAGCAGGGATCGAACTTGGCTCCGCCTTTGCGGCAGCCGTAACGGCAATTTTAAGTCTGAGATATTCTCCGTCGTTAAACTTTCTTGAGGCTGCAAATTTTAATTCACCGCCTGTAACCGTACATCCTCTGAAATAGTCAAAGCCCTCGTCTATTCCGCCTGCCAATTCCGAAGATTTGGCAAACTCCAAGTCGCTGTCCGCCTTCAGCATAACATACATATAATATGTTTGACCTTCTTCAAAATCGAAAACAGGCTCATCCGAGGTGTACATATTAAGCCCGTACAGCCAAAGTGCCGATGCCAAAGAACAGCCCTCGCTCGTCAACTCAACCTGAGGCTTTACATCTGCGCTGCTTGTTCCCGCCTGCGGAGAAGCAACGGTGACCGACACGTTGCTTATAAGATTCGCGCGTAATGTATACTCATCATATATAACAACCACTGTTACAATTCGCTTTACCCAACCCTGAGCAACGACAAGCGAATCCCAGTTATCCAAATCGCCTATTAAAACGCAATCTTCACTGAAATCATAATGAAAACTTGTCTCAACGCGCGTAATTTGAGCATATTGGTCATTTGTAAATAACGAATTATAATCTTCAACCAAAACGCCGGTTTTGCCGTCTTTTAATTGGTTAATCTGATTCTCAAAATCGGTTTTTCGGTCAGCAATATAATCCTGCACATTGTTTTCCACGGGAATATATTGGTCTATGGATTTCGCTTTTGTAAAAGATACGATACACACCTCTGTTTTGGCTTCCGTGCTCTCGGGCTCGTTTTCTGCGTTTGCCGCCACACTGCCGAACGGAATTACGCCGACAAGCATAATCAAAGCCAGCATAACGCTTACAAGTTTTCTTTTCATAGTTTCAGGTCCTTTCTGTGTTTTAATTGTTGTATACAGTGTAAGTATCCAAGGCAGGCGCCTCGCACTGTCCATACTTACAAACCACAAATTTATTATATCATCAGAAAATTACAATATCAATAAAAAATCCTCCCGAAAGATCGGGAGGAATGATGAAATTCTGATAATATCTGATTATCTCTTTGAGAACTGCGGTGCTCTTCTTGCTGCTTTGAGACCGTATTTCTTTCTTTCTTTCATTCTCGGGTCTCTTGTTAAGAAGCCTGCTCTTTTGAGCTTGGGTCTGAGAGCTTCGCTGTCGTACTGAAGCAACGCTCTTGAGATACCGTGGCGGATAGCACCCGCCTGACCTGTAACGCCGCCGCCTGCAACTCTGCATACAACATCAAAATTGTCTGTGTTGTTTGTGAGAGCCAAAGGCTGACGAACAATAAGCTTAAGTGTTTCAAGACCGAAATAATCGTCTATATCTCTGTCGTTAATTGTGATCTTGCCTGTGCCTTTGTAAAGTCTTACTCTTGCAACAGAGCTTTTTCTTCTTCCTGTTCCGTAAAAAAACGGTGCTTTATCGTACATTCAAATTGCCTCCTCTCTTACATTTCCCAAGCTTCGGGCTTTTGAGCTTCGTGAATGTGCTCGCTGCCTTTGAATAAACGAAGTCTTGTTAAAGCTGCGCGACCTATTGTGTTGTCGGGTATCATACCCTTAACTGCGAGCTGCATAGCTTTTGTGGGGTTGGTTGCCATAAGGGTATCGTATCTTGTTGCCTTTAAGTGACCGATATAACCCGTGTGACGGTAATAATACTTTTGCTCAAGCTTGTTACCTGTAAGAACAGCTTTTTCACAATTGATTATGATAACGTGATCTCCGCAATCTACATGCGGTGTAAATGTAGCCTTGTGCTTGCCTCTGAGCAACACGGCAGCCTGTGCGGCAACTCGTCCCATCGGCTTGCCGGCTGCGTCAAGAACGTACCACTTACGTTCTACTTCGCCTTTTTTTGCCATATAAGTAGACATTGTAATTCCTCCCGGATCAAAATTAAAAATCTATCCGGAAAACGTGTCCACAGACACGATCTCCCGTAACGCCTATGTATGATATCACAAGAGGTTTGCTTTGTCAACAATTTTTTTATTTTTTTCGACGCACTGTTTATAAATCTTCTGTATTCTAACTAATGCTCTTATTTTCTCATAGATTCTAAAAAACTATTTTTTATTTCCGCTTTGCGCGCTATTGAATTTTATGCCGAAATATATTACAATGTATTACATTAATGTAACAATAATTCAGAAGGGATACGATGCCGATTTAAAACCGTTTATGTTTTGTCGGCGTGTTGGTTTTTGATATGCCTGATATAGACTTGTCCGTAATTGTTCCCGTGAAAAACGTGGAAAGTTGTATTGATGATATTGTATCCGATATAAAATGTGAGTGCGCCGGTTTGCGATTTGAAATAATAATTACCGACCTGAACTCTACCGATAACAGTGTTGGCGCCGCTTTTGACGCCCTTGAAAACAATTCCGTTTCCGGCACAGTAATAAGGTGCGGAAGCGATGTTCCCGGTTGCGCGCTAAACAGCGGAATAGACAGGTCTCGCGGAAAATACATAACTTTTGTTTTCCCGAGAAAAATGTATGTTAACTGCATTTCTGATTATTATAAAGATATAGAGAACAAAAATGCCGAATTTGCTTTTGCCCCCGCGCCTTTTGACTGTAAAAAGGGCATAATACTTACGGACAAATCTTCGTTTTACGATATATTTGACGGCATAATGTACGGAAAAGCTTCTTGCGATATAGCTTCCGTTATGATATCGTCCGACTTTCTTAAAGAAAACGGCATATGCTTTTCGGAAACGCTCACTTACGGATACAGCGATGATTTTATCACGAAAATGCTTATCAAATGCAAAAACATAGCCGTAAGCAGCGCAAAGCCCGAAAGAAAAGTCTATCCCGGCGCTCCGAAATCTTATTACGAATCAATTACCGAATCTATGCGGTTAGACAGATTGGAAGCCGCGGTTGACCTTATAAAATCAGCGTCGGGCGATGACGAAAAGCATATCCGCATTAAAAAGATGCTTTGTGGACAAAAAATACCATCACTTATATTTAACTGTATAGACGGGCTTCTCTCGGATAATTATACCGTAAGCGCAATAAAGTCGGTTTTAAAATCAAGAAATTACGATATATATTTGCGTCCCGGAAAGCTTACCTCGCCCAAATTAAAACAAAGAATACTATTGTGGAGGCTAGCGCCCTTTCTTTATAAAAAATGATCAGGAGAATATAAATTTATGACCTCACAGGAAGCAAAAGCCGAAATATTGCGATTAACAAAAGAAATTAATTATCACAACGATAAATATTATAATAACGACGAGCCTGAGATAGACGACCGCGAATACGATATGATGCTTTACAAGCTTGAAAAGCTGGAGAGCGAGTTTCCCGAGTTTGCTTTTGCGGACTCTCCTACAAAAAGGGTTGGCGGCAGCGCGGGAGAAAAGTTCGCGCCCGTTACTCACGCCGTACCTATGGAGAGCCTGCACGATTCTTTTTCCGCGGAGGAGCTTATCCAATTTGACAAACGTATAAGAGCAGTTGTTCCAAACCCTGTTTATGTTGTTGAGCCCAAATTTGACGGGCTTTCAGTGTCCGCTGAATACAGAGACGGTTTTTTTGTAAGAGGCTCTACACGCGGCGACGGGGTAACGGGAGAAGATATAACCGAGAACCTACGTACGGTAAAATCTCTGCCGAAAAGGCTGAAAAAGCCGTTGCCATATTTAGAGGTGCGCGGCGAGGTCTATATGTCTTTTGAAAGCTTTGAAAATTTATGCAAAAAGCAAGAGGACAGAGAAGAAAAGACCTTTAGAAACCCCAGAAACGCCGCGGCAGGCTCACTAAGGCAAAAAAACGCCGCCGTAACCGCCGAGCGCGATTTAGATATATTTATTTTCAATATTCAGCAAATCGAGGGTATGGATGTCACCGCCCATTCGCAGTCTATGCGTGTGCTTAAAGAATTGGGTTTCCCCACGCCCCCTATGTCGGGCGTGTATTCGGATATTAACGATGTTTTAGAGCATATAGAAAGAATAGGCAATTCCCGCGGAAGTCTGCCTTACGGCATTGACGGCGCGGTTGTAAAGCTTGATGATTTTGGGGATAGAACAAAACTCGGCAGCACCGCGAAATATCCCAAGTGGGCGGAGGCGTATAAATATCCGCCTGAGGAAAAAGACACAAAAATTTTAGATATTGAAATAAACGTAGGCAGAACTGGCGCCCTTACCCCCACGGCAATATTTGAGCCTGTTACCGTTGCAGGCACTACCGTTTCCAGAGCCACCCTGCACAACGAAGATTTTATAAAAGAAAGAGATATTCGCATAGGCGATACCGTAACCATAAGAAAAGCAGGCGAAATAATCCCCGAGGTAGTGTGCGTAAAGTCTCACGCAGAAAATTCAAAGCCGTATGTATTTCCAAATGCTTGTCCCTGCTGCGGTTCTCCTGCAGTAAGATATGCCGATGAAGCCGTAACGCGCTGTACCAACACAGAATGTCCCGCACAAATGGTGAGAAATCTTATCCACTTTGTCAGCAAAGACGCAATGGATATTGAAGGCTTGGGCGAATCTATAATAGAATTGCTCGTAAATAAAAAGCTTGTAAATTCCCCTGTTGACATTTATTCACTTAAAAAAGAAGACGTAGCGGCTTTGGAGCGTATGGGAGACAAATCTGCCGACAACCTCATAAACGCGATCGAAAAATCTAAAAACAACGAGCTGTACAGAATAATATACTCTCTGGGAATAAGACACATAGGTCTTAAAGCCGCAAAGCTGTTGTGCAGTTATTTTTCAACTATTGAAAATATTATGGACGCGTCTTTTGAGGATATATTACAAATAGACGGCTACGGCGATATAATGGCGCAAAGCGTTTATGATTATTTTAATCTTGAAGCGACAAAGTCTTTAATAGATTCTTTAAGAAACGCTGGCGTAAAAATGCCCCCGGCCGCAAAAAAGGCGGAGGGAGAATATACGGGAAAAACATTTGTTTTAACAGGGACTTTGCCCACATATACAAGAAACGAAGCTGCGGCTATAATAGAAGCGGCAGGCGGCAAGGTAAGCGGTTCTGTTTCCAAAAAGACAGACTTTGTTTTGGCGGGAGAAAGCGCAGGAAGCAAGCTTGACAAGGCCTTGTCTTTAAATGTTAAAATAATAAACGAAGACGAATTTAAAAATATGTTTGGGCTTTAACTTGTTTAAACAAAAAACTAACGGGGTTGCCGGCTTTACGCGCTTGGCGACCCCGTTTTTATCAATAAGTGAAAAGGCTTTTTAAAAGCAGCTCCGCAAGTGACCCAAACGTCATTTCTTCAATATTTTCGGCGGCTGTTATATCAAATTGTCCCAGTTCTTTATCTCCCGCGTAATATTTTACCTTGCCCAAAACGTCGCCCTTGTTCACGGGCGCCTCAATATCATCTTTATACGATATTTTATAACTTATTTTTTCCGCGTCGCCCTTTGGGCAAACATAACTCTCGTCTATATTGCAGTTAATTTTTACGGTGTTTTTCATTCCCGATGTTATCGCCAATTCTTTTAGCAAATCCGGCGGAGTTTCCGGCTTAATACCTGCGTAATTCGCGAATCCGTAGTCAAGGATAGAGGCGGCGTCGGCGAATCTCTGTTTTCCGTTGTCGCAACCCAGCGCCACCGCGATAAGGCTTAATCCGTCTCGCTCCGCGGTCGCGGAAATGCAGGCCCCAGCCTGACTTGTGGTGCCTGTTTTTAAGCCCGTTATACCTTTGTAGCTTTTCAAAAGCTTATTGGTGTTTACTATCTGTGTTTTTCCGTCTCTCAATTCATCCATCCAGATGCTTGTGTAATCAAATATTTTTTTGTGCTTTATAAGCTCACGCGACATAACGGCAACGTCATAGGCGGACGTTACGTGACCTTCTTCATCTAAGCCGTTACAGTTTTTGAAAACAGTTTCTTTCATACCGAGCTGTTTTGCTTTTTCGTTCATTTCGGCAACAAAGCTGTCCTCGGTGCCGCTTATAAATTCCGCAAGCGCAACCGCGGCGTCGTTTGCCGAGGCAACCGCGGTGGCTTTTATCATATCGTCTACGGTCATTTGCTCGCCTTCTTCAAGCCATATATCGGAACCGCCCATAGAAGCCGCGTGCGCGCTTGACGTAACTATATCGTCAAGCTTAATTTTGCCGTCGTCTAGAGCCTCCATAACGAGAAGAAGCGTCATTACCTTTGTTATTGACGCGCAGCACCTGACATCGTGAGAGTTTTTCTCAAACAGCACTTTTCCGCTGTCCGCGTCCATTAGCAGTGCCGCGGGAGACTTTATACTGTCGGCTTCTAAAGCGTTTGCTTTTAATCCGTAGCCCGAGCAAACAAAAAACAGCGAGCATAAAATTGCGCCGCACACTGCAAACGAGATTATTTTTTTCCAAAACATTGTGTATCCCCCTGTAAATCTATTCTTTCTTGTTTGTTTTCTTGAAAGGAAGCTCAAATCCCTCATAATTGATTATACATTTGCTGTCGGTAAGCTTATAGTTAAGGCTTAAATCAAAATAAGCGCTGTCATCCATTATGGTTATCGTTTCGTCACTTACAACGCACTTGCCGCTTATTCCAAGCGTTTTTTCTCCGTTTTCATATACTGTAAGCGCCGCTGTGTCGTCATCGTAAAAATTCAGTTGCGCGCTCATTTTGCCTATGCCTTCGTAGCTCCAGTCATACATAATAAGCTCATCTGAGGCACTTTGAATTACTCTCTGTTTGCACCCTAAAGCAAAAGTGAATACGAGTACAATAATAACCAAAGCTAACACTTTTTTAACCATACGCAACCTGCCGTTAAATTTATTTTATAAATAATATGCCGTATAAAAACGGTTAAGAACATACATTTAAAAATATTTGCGCACATATAAAATATATTGTATAATCAGTTTACCGATTTCTTATTGGAGGAATTGTTTTGGAAAAACGCATTAAAACAACGGGAATAAAAATGCCCAAACCGCCTAAAAAAAAGAAAAAAAGGTCTAAAGCAGGGGGCGTTAATAAAGTAAGCAAATTAAGGATATACAAATTTTCAAAAGCAGATAATTCATCACGCCAAAAGGTGCTAAAGGCGTACAAAAAAATGCAGAAAAACTCGTCAATTGCACCGCTTAAGCTTTGGCTTAAAATAATAGGCGCGGCAATTTTTCTCACGGTAGTAATATTTTCCGTGTACACACTTTCTCAAATGGCAAACGGTAACCTTAATTTGAACCTGATAGAGGGCATTTCAACAGACAAAGAAAACATAATTTCCGCCGATGCTCAAAGCTCAGACGTCAGCGCGCCGGACACCGATGACCTGCTGCTTCTCGTAAACAGGCGCATAAGGCTGAACAAATCATACACACCGAATTTGTATGAGTACTGCAAAGGGATATACCTTTCAAACGCTGTTAGCTCAGACTTGGATTTAATGATTACTGCCGCCGAAAAGGACGGAATATCTCTTAATATCATAAGCGGTTACGTATCATATGAGCAACAGCAAAAAACATATGAACAGACTATACAAAGCTATGAGAAACTTTACGGATACAGCAATGTTAAAGCCGAAGCCGAACTTATACATAAAATTCCCGACGGCGAAAGCTGTGAGCAGAGAACGGGTCTTATTATAACCGTAAACGACAGCGGAAGTGATTTTTCCAAAACTAAAGAATACATATGGCTTTATAACAATTGCACCGAATACGGATTTGTTCTCAGGTACCCTCCCGACAAAACGGAATATACGGGGTTTGAGGCGTCATATACCATGTTCAGATATGTAGGCAAAGAAAACGCCAAAAATATGCGTATGCTTGATATGTGTCTTGAACAATACGTTTCATATTTACAAAACAGATAACATAAATAATCCGGGCGGGAAACACGATTCCTGCCCGGTGTTTTCATAATTTACGCCTCCGCGATGCTTATTTTATCAAACTCTATGTCTGCCTGACTGCATACAATATCTCTTATTGCCACAGCCAAAGCTTCGTTGAGCATACCTTTGTTGACAACTATGTTACAGCTGTCGTCTTGAAGATATACCATACACTCGGAAAAGCCCTTGGCTTTTATAAGGTTTTCTATGTTGGTTTGTTTTTGAATTGTATTTGCAATTTTAGCTGCTGACGCTACCGCCTCGGTTCTGGCCGCGTCGTCAGATTCAGTGCTTTTAAGTATTTCGGTGGCAATGTCAACAACCTGTTGCTGAGCCTCATCGCGCGATTTTTGTACCTCTGAAAAATATTTTTCGCTCTCCGCGAGAAGCGCCGCGGCGTCGGTGTCTTTGTCGGAGCTGTCTTTTACGGTAGCGGTGGCGTTGGCGTACTGCGCTTTTCCCAATTCTTTTGTCGTGTTTTGCTTAGATGAAGCCGCAAGCAAAGACTTATTGTCCGAAAACTGCCAGTTTAAAAGAATTGCCGAGCCCAGCGCAATAACAAGCGCCGCCAAAACAAGTTGTTTTTTTCCTATTCTTTTCATTTTAGATGTTTTTTGTGTTTTCTCTGTTCTCTCGGTTTTCATAATAAATGATCCTCCCAAAGCTTTATTATTTTGATATTTTATTTACGCTGATTTTGTTTTCAGCTATGTTAAAAATGCTTACAACAGCGTTTTTTATTGTTTCCCTTACGGCGCTGTTGTCGGCACCCTCACATACAATAATAACTCCCCGAACCTTTGGCTCGGATTCTCTTATAAGTATAGGTTCTTCTCCGTTTGACTGTGATTTTACGGTGTAATATTTGTTTTCCTGCGAATGTTTTGCGCTGTCGGAGTCTGAGCTTTCGTCCACGCTCATATTCTGCGCGTAAATATATTCTTTTCCGCTGTCAAGCGTTATCATTACGCCTGTGTCGCCCGCGCCGTCTATGTGGGATATTATATCCGCGAGGCGGCTTTCCAAATTCGCTCTGTATTCTTCAATGTCAAACTGCTGCGTTATATTTTGCGCGGCATCTTTTTTTGTTGTAAAAACACCCGACATCATTATTATGGCAATTGCGGCAATTCCGGCTATTAAAATGATCTTTTGCTTTTTGTTAAGCGTTGACAACGGTTTTTTGTTATCCATAATTTAATGTTAAAGCCGCTCTTTATGTGTTTTTGTATACGGCTCTTTCCTTTCTTTTCGGGTTTTTATATACACGGGGTTAACGTGTTACAAATATCTCTGCTTTTATACCGAAATAGTCTTGAATATCTGCTTTTAAGCCGGAAATTTTGTCGGCATATTCTTTTTTTACGTATATTTCTGTCTTTTTAATGTATATGCAGTTGTCCGAATCAATATCCGTAACCGTTTGAATATTTGCATCCGATATTCCGCGGCTTTTCAGGCGTTCTTGTATCATTGAATCAATTCTGCTCTCAAATTCATCTTTTACGATACCGTCTGTCGCAATACCGTAATCTTCCGACAGCTCCTCATAAGATACACTCTCTAAAACCGATGATAAATCAATATTAACATCTTTTACGGGTATTATTATGGCGCAAAGCACAAACACTCCTAAAGCATATTTAAATGGTTTTTTCATTGCGCCGCCGGGTGAAAAAATATTAAGTAAAGCGGCGCACAGAGAGGCTATACATATGACCTTAGCCGCATAAGCTATATTCTCCATGTTTTATTCTCCTTTTTGTTATCCCGCGCCGAAAACAAGCACCATCGCCGTAGAAATGATGAAAAGCGCCATCACCGAAAACAGCACAGCCGCAAAACAGCTCAGCGTCTTTGAGCATACGTCAATTATTCCGCAAATGGGCTTTAAATCAAACAATCCCGCGCAAATTCCGCCTATTGTAAGTATAAGCATCCAAACAAAGCATTTTAATATTACGGGTAAAAATATAAATCCCGTTCCCATTACCGCGACCACACCCACGCCCGACTTCAACAGCTTTACGCTTGCCGTAACGGTAGAGTAAACGTCGCTCAGTGCATTTCCGACAACGGGAACAAAGCTTCTGACGGCAAATTTAGCGGCTCTTGTCGAAAGGTTATCGCTGTATCCGCCCACAACTCCCTGCAATGTAAAAAGCGAGGCAAATATGCTCATTGCAAAACCCAACACCCATTTTATGGCTTTGTTAAGGGCGTCGCACAGCCGCTGAGAGTCCATTTGAGGCGATATTTCCGAAACTATTGACAACGCGAAAAAAATATTAACAGCGGGAATTATTACTTTTGAACACAGAAAAGAGCATATTTGCGCGGCAGACATCATAAGCGCGTAATAAGCCCCGCCCGACACCGCCTGCCCCGAAGATATCATAAGCCCCGCCATTACGGGTATGTACACAGTCATAAAAGACGTTGTATCACTTATTATCTGCGCTCCCGATTCTATGAGCTTTGATATGGGTATGACCATTCCTGCGCAAAAGCACATTACAGCCGCAATATCGAAAATCTGTCCGTTGCTGTTCTCTGAGCTTTTAAAACAATTTACCATTGCGCACAAAAGGATTATCCCTATAACTATGCCCCCGGATATGTATTCATCCGAAAAGGCGTTTTTAATCATATCCATAAAAACGCCGGCAAAGCAATTTACGTCAAGCGCGGTTATTTCGTCTTGATTTACCCCGTTTATTTGCAGAGACGCAAGTATATCTTTCACGCTTTCCGGCAGAGAATCATAGACCGATTCGGCGTTTGAAAGAATTTTTTCGTTTACGTAAACCTCATTGCCCGGTATATCAGTGTCCCGTTCACTGTATGAGTGCGCCGCCGTAGGGAATATAATAATTAATATAACTGCGGCGAACAGCAGTATTATTGTCCTTTTCATTTTTGTCTCCGATATTTTTTGATCTGTTATTTCAAAATCCGGGTTACGTCTATTGCCCCGAAATCAGCTCTATTACGGTTTTTGTTATTATTCTAATGAGTGGAAGTGTTATAAGCAGTACCGATACTTTTCCGGCAAGCATTATCTTTGAACCGAGCGCTTTTTCTCCCGCGTCTTCACACACATCTGAAGAGAATTGGCACAGCAAACATATGCCGAGAGATTTAAACAAAATTTGAGAATATTCCCCGCTTATCTGCGCCATATCCAAAAGATTATTTATCTCGCTTAAAACGGGCGTTATGCTTTGTATAATTATTAACGCGGACACAGCCCCTGCCGCCACTGAGGCAAGAAGCGAAAGCTCAGGATTATATCTTTTCAGCGCAAGAGCTATAACGGCGCTTATTATACATATTCCGCATATAGACGCATAACTCATCATAGGTCAAATACAGATTTGATAGTTTCAAACAAATTGCTTATTTGCGTAACTATCATCATAAGCACCACTATAAGCCCTGCCAAAGTGGTCATCATTGCCTGTTCTTCTCTGCCGCTTCGTATAAGCACCTGGTTAAGCACCGCAACTATTATCCCAACAGCGGCTATTTTAAATATCATATCAACATCCATAGCTTTTTCGCTCCCTTTTGCGTTTTGTTGCAAATTCTATATCATCACAAGCCCCACCGCGACGCCTGCCGCCGCGCCTAACATTTTATAAAGCTTAGATTTGTTCTTGTACTCTTCTTTATAGGCTTTGTATGCCGCTTCCGCCTTTGCGCTCGCAAGCTCACAGCAGGATATTTGACCGCTTATGCCGCTTGTTCCCAAGCCTTTTCCGAAATCTTTTATCAAATTTATGTCTTTGTTGCTCAAAAAACCGTCTTTGTTTAGCGCTCCCAGAGAATCGCACCATGAATCGTAAAAAGCTGCTCCGTTTTTCAGATTTTCGGATATTTTCTCACAGTACAGGTCAAAGTACGGCACATCCACCCTTCGCAGTATTTCCTCTAAAATATCTGACGAGAATGACACGGATACCTTTATATGTGTTATAAACATTATGTATTTATCAAAAAAATCAACACGGTTTTTTAATTGATTTGATTTTAAAAACCCTGCGTAAGCTCCGCAAAGCGTCAGTATCAAAAATCCGAATATTTTTATCATTTTTTCATCCCTTACTCTGTTCGGGTCAGTTTAACAGGTTCAATTGATGTAACCTTATATATCCCGTTGATCTCGGAAGGCTTCGCGCCGCCGCTGAGCGTTACAATTGTTTTAAAAGCCCCTGTTGAAAGCAAATCACGCCCTCTTTTCGCGTTTAATATGCCCTCTGCGCTGTCTGCGTGAAAGGTCGCCGCTATTGCCGCCCCCGTATTTATTGCTTGTGCTATCGCCTTTAAGTCCTTTTCTGTTCCTATCTCATCACATACTACAATATCGGGGTTTAAACATCTTATCGCGCGCATAATACCGTCGCTTTTTGTGTAACCGTTCAAAACATCGCACATACCCACATCGTTATAAACAACGCCCCCGAATGTGCCTGATATTTCTCCACGCTCATCTATAACCGTAACGTTTCTGTTTTTCATAGAGACCGCTCGCGCAAAGTCACGCAAAACGGTCGTTTTTCCGCAACCCGGAGGTCCCGATATCAAAATCCCTTTTTCGTAATAATCGGTATTTTCGTAGATTCTTTTTGCGCAGAACGGCACTTCGCGCGCCACACGGATATTAAGAGAAGTTACATCTTTTACAGTTGTAAGCCTTTCGCCGCCATAGACTGCCGTCGCGCAAACGCCTACTCTGTGACCGCCTTTTATCGTTACATATCCGTCGACAAGTTCTTTTTGAAAGCTGTAAATTGAAAAGTTGCAAAGCCTGTTAAAAGCCTCGTGTATCATCGCCGCCGAAACAACAAAAGCTTCATTTTCATTTTTTGTGAGGCGTGCTTCCGGCGTGAGAAGCAATTTTTCGTTTTTAAGCGCAATTAAAACCGGGCGGTTTGCCCTGAGTCTGATTTCACATATATCATTTACTATGCTGTTATCCATTCTTTCGGCAATTTCTTTTACCTTTGCGGGAAGTACCGAAAATACAAAAGACAGCTTATCCTTTAGCGCGTTGTTCATATTGGTTTTCCTTTTATTTTTGAGGTGTTAATAATACTTATGGACAAACGTGGTTAAATATTCGTATTAATTTCTTAAATATCCGCGGCGTGGCAGAAACAGAAAGTCGCATCGAAACCAACTTGCCCTGTGAGCGCAATCTGTCAAGCTTGCCTGATTCATAAAGCGGAGCGTGTATACCGGCACAAGTTGGAAGCATACACAGTAACAAACAATGTTTACTTGTGTGTTATGCCTTTTGTATAATAAAAAGCCTTCTCCTTTGGAAAAGGTATCACCGCAAAGTGGCGGATGAGGTTTAAAATCGCCGGTTTAGTAAAGCCCTCAGTTTTGCACTAATGCCGGGCGGGGCGCCTGCTTTCCCATGTGAAAAAGCAGGCAAAGGACACCTGAATTAAAAAATCTGTTCAATGGTTGGGTAAACCTTAACACTGAACAAAAATCCGCTGTAATGCAAATTATCAAAGCAATGAAAGGTAATTAGTATAACCGGTTTTTAATACACAAAAAGTATCAAGCCGCGGGAACATAGTTTCCCACGGCTTGTTTTGTTATATTTTATTTCATCAATTTTTATCCAGCGTTTTTTAATTGAAGGTTTAGTTTATCTGATATCATAGCTATAAATTCGCTGTTAGTCGGCTTGCCTCTGCCGTTGTGTATGGTATATCCGAAATAAGAGTTAAGCACGTCAACATCTCCCCTGTCCCAGGCAACTTCTATGGCGTGACGTATGGCGCGTTCAACACGGGAGCTTGTTGTTTCAAATTTTTTGGCAACAGAAGGATAAAGCTGTTTTGTAACGGCATTTATTATGTCGGGGTTTTCAACCGACATTAAAATAGCGTCTCTCAGATAGTGATATCCCTTTATATGCGCCGGAACACCTATTTCATGAAGAATCTCCGTTATTTTAAGCTCCATACCTTCAAGCAATGCATTTTGAGGTGTTGAAGATTTGCTCTGTTTGTTGCCTTTTGTTAGAAGATGTTTGATCGTTTCACACAAATTATCAAGGCTGTAGGGTTTAAGTACGATGTATGACGCACCCATGCTCATAACCTCTTTTTGAAGTATCGCGCTGTCAAATCCCGATACTATGATAAACACAGGACGTTGCTTTAAGTATTCGCGCTCCAGATTTCTCAAAACTCCCACGCTGTCCATGCTGCTCATAAACATATCCATAATAACAACATCGGGACAGAATTGCTTTATTTTTTCAATAACTATGCTTCCGTCCTTTTTGCAAAATTCCGCAGACATACCGTAATCCTGAGGATTGCCGTATTCCGATAAAAATTCGGTTTTGTCTTCCGTAAACAATGCTTTTATCGTATTTTCCATTAATAATGCCTCCAAAGATTTATTTGTTGACGATATTTTACCATAAATTGGTAAAATTGGCAATACCTTACAGTTAAAAAATTTAACAAATTTTATTATTTTATAATTTTCGGCTTATTAACTGTTAAAAGCACAATTTAATAATCGTAACAGCGATAAAAAACACGCCCTTGAAATAAAGTATTTCTGAAGGCGTGTAATTTATAAAATAATTATAATCTTGATTTAAAATCTTCATATCCGAATTCTTTAATAATTTCACACTCACCGTTTGTTCGCATCAGCGCGATAGCAGGAAGTGGCATCCCGTTAAAGGTGTTGTTTTTTACCATGGAATAAATAGCCATATCTTCAAAAACAAGCCTGTCGCCGATAACAATCTCTTTGTCAAAGCTGTAATCGCCGATAATGTCGCCGGCGAGACACGTGCATGAGGAAAGCCTGTAGTCATATTTTTTCTCACCTTTTTTTCCGCTTTCTTTAAGGGGCGGACGGTATGGCATTTCCAAAACATCGGGCATATGGCACGCCGCGGAAGCGTCTAAAATTAAAATATCAATTTTGTTGTGTACTTTTTCAAGCACTTCGGTTACAAGATACCCCGCGTTAAGCGCTACGGCTTCACCGGGCTCTAAATAGACAGTTACATTATACTTATCCCGCGCATACTTGATAAGCTCTTCAAGCGCGTTAACGTCATAGTCTTTACGTGTTATATGATGTCCGCCGCCGAAATTTATCCATTTTGCGCCTGATAAGTATTTCCCAAACTTTTCTTCGACCGCTTTAAACGTAGCGATAAGGTCGTCTGAGTTTTGTTCGCACAATGTATGGAAATGAAAACCGTCTATATCTTCGAGCAGATCTTCCCTGAAATTTTCGGCTGTTACGCCGAGACGTGAACCGGGCGCGCAGGGATCGTAAATCTCGTGTCCGCTTTGCGTTGAAAATTCGGGGTTTAATCTTATCCCTATACTTATTCCCCGGCTTTTGCACTTGCTTTTGTATTTTTCAAGCTGAGAAAACGAGTTAAATACAATATGTTCGCATATACCGCATATTTCGTCGAAATCCTTCTCTTTGTAGGCAGGAGAAAAAATATGTGTTTCTTTCCCCATATACTCGCGTCCGAGCTTTGCCTCGTAAAGTCCGCTGGCAGTGGTACCGCACAGATATTGACCTATAAGAGGATAGAGCCAATAGGCGGAAAATGCCTTTTGCGCCAACAAAATTTTGCACCCCGTGTTATTCTGCACGCCGCGCAGAATTTCAAGGTTATTTATAAGCTTTTTTTCGTCTATAACATAGCACGGTGTGGGAAGATCGTAAAAATTCATAAAACTCTCCTCCTCTGATTCTTAAAACTAAAGCCGCCGCAAAATGATTAGTAAAGCGGCAACCCGATTTAACACACCCAAATCGTAGGGACGAACACTGTTTGTCCGCTGTATTGGCTCCATTGTGTAAAAGGAGCTGTCAGCACAGCTGCCTGAGGGATTGTATCTTTACATTGAACATTTAAAGCCGATTTTTTGGTTATGTATAATAACACGTTTCGCCCTAATGCCGGGCGGGCAACTACTTTGTCACGCGACAAAGTAGTCAAAACGCGCCAAAGGGACAACCTATCGACGGTTTTCCCTTTGGAATCCCTTTCGCGACCACCCGGGGGGCTACCGCCCCCCCACTGAGTGGACGAGATCCCCCTGCTTCGTTCTCGGCAAGTGTGATTATGTCATTTTTTAACTTATTTAGAGAAAAAGCCAAAAGGCTTATCCTCCGGGAAGCTGTCGTGTGAGCGATTTATAAGGCGATAGAGACGAACACATATGACAGATCAAAGGTAATTCGGCTTAGCCGCAACCACTTAATCCACCAAAACGGGATTTTCGTCTACCACCCACGGCAGACCGTATTTATTCAGCGCGTCCATATATGGGTCGGGGTCAAACTCTTCTACATTGTATACGCCGGGCTTCTTCCAAATTCCCTGTAATACCAATGATGCGCCTATCATTGCCGGTACTCCCGTTGTGTAAGACACAGCCTGAGAGCCTACCTCTTTGTAACATTCCTGATGATCACACACATTGTAAATGTATATAGACTTTTCCTTGCCGTCTTTAACACCCGTAAATATACAACCGATATTCGTTTTTCCGACGGTTCGCGGACCGAGCGACGCGGGGTCGGGAAGCAATGCTTTTAAGAACTGTATAGGCACTATCTCTTTTCCCTCATACATAACAGGCTCGGTAGAGAGCATACCCACATTTTCAAGGCAATTCATATGTGTGAGATAGCTCTGTCCGAATGTCATAAAAAATCTTATTCTTTTAATTTCGGGATAATTTTTCGCAAGTGATTCTATTTCCTCATGGTGAAGCAAATACATATCCTTTTTGCCTACCTGAGCAAAATCAAACTCACGCTTTATTTCCATCGGCTTTGTTTCTACCCAATGTCCGTTCTCCCAATATGAGCCGTTCGCGGAAACCTCTCTTAAATTGATTTCGGGATTAAAATTAGTCGCAAACGGATATCCGTGGTCTCCGCCGTTGCAGTCGAGTATGTCAACGTAGTGTATTTCATCAAAGTAATGCTTTTTGGCGTAAGCGGTAAACACGCTTGTTACACCGGGGTCAAAACCTGTTCCCAAAAGCGCCGTTATGCCCGCGTCTTTAAATTTCTTGTCGTATGCCCACTGATAAGAATAGTCAAAATAAGCCGTAAAGCCTTTTTCTTTGCACCGTTTCTCATACTCTTTTCTCCAAACAGGTTCTCCGGTGTCTTCGGGTTCATAGTTTGCCGTATCAATATAATCTACCTTCGTTTCCAGACAGGCGTCCATTATAGTCAAGTCTTGATACGGTAGCGCGAGGTTTAACACCGCCTGCGGCTTGTATGAGTTTATAAGAGCCGTAAGCTCTTCTTTGCTGTCCGCGTTTACCTGTGCAGTCGTTATAACGGTTGAAGTTTTGCCCTGCAGCTTTTCTTTAACCGCGTCGCACTTTGATTTTGTTCTGCTTGCGATACATATTTCGGTAAAAATATCGCTTCTTTGGCAGCACTTCGCTATTGCGACACCCGCGACTCCGCCGCAGCCGATAATCAATAATTTGCTCATTTTATCAAATCTCCCTTTCTCTGTTCTTCTTCCACAAGCAGGTCTTCTACATATTTTGGCAGCATAAACGCCCCCGTGTGAAGATTTGTTGTGTAGTACCACGTCTTTATACCGCGCTCGTTCCAGCGGCGCGCGTTGAAATCTTTTATCGGATGATATTTTTTGGAAGCAAATCCGAAAAGCCAATAGCCCGCTGCGCAGGTAGGAATATGCGCCTGATAAACACGGCTTATCGGAAACGATCTGAAGGCTCTTTTGTGCATTGCTCTGCAAGCCTCTTCGTCCTCATCATAAAACGGGCTTCCGTGCTGGTAAACCATAATGCCGTCGTCTTTAAGGGCTTTATAGCAACAGCCGTAAAACTCTTTTGTAAAAAGCCCCGCGGTGTGACCAAAGGGGTCTGTCGCGTCATTTATTATCAAGTCGTATTCTCCGTGGCGCGAACGTAAAAACCTAAGTCCGTCCTGATAATATATATTTACACGCTTGTCGTTGAGCCCCTTGGCGTTGTCGGGGAAAAATTTTTTACATACCTCAACGAACATTTCATCGGGTTCGACAACGTCTATCACCTCAAGCTCATCGTAATATGAAAGCTCTCTCGCAACGCCGCCGTCGCCGCCGCCGATTACGAGTACCTTCTTTACATCGGGGTGAACAGCCATTGGTACGTGCACTATCATTTCATCGTATGTGAACTCGTCCTTTTCGGAAAATATGACTGTTCCGTCAGACGTTAAAAATCTGCCGAATTCGGAAGATTCGAAAACATCTATCTGCTGAAAGTCGCTTTTTCCGCTGAACAGTTGCTTTTCAACTCTTATTGAAAGCTTAACATTGTTTGTGTGAAGCTCAGAAAACCAAAATTCCAATTATCCGATCCCCTTTTAAAGTCAATTATTTAAGTACGTTAAGGCGCTCAACCGCGGTGTCCTCGGTACCTTGCATGGAACAGCCTTTTTCTTTCGCGTATTTTATATAATCTATAACATCGTCTGTTATCCTTTCACCCGGTGCCAAAATAGGTATTCCCGGGGGATAGCACATTACAAATTCGCTGCAAATCCTGCCTTTCGCTTCGTCGATCGGCAACGATTCCTTTTCGGCATAAAAAGCCTGCTGAGGTGTTGCGACGACCTCAGGCGTGAGATATTCTCTGCTGAACATTTTCGTGTGGTCTTTCTGATAAAGCCTTTTTATATCTGCAAGCGCTCCGACAAGGCGTTCTATATCCTGAATTCTGTCGCCTATGGAAATATACGCCAAAATATTTCCTATGTCGCCAAACTCTATTTGTATATCGTATTCATCGCGCAAAAGGTCGTAAACCTCTATACCGGCAAGACCTATATCTCTTGTGAAAACAGAAAGCTTCGTGGTATCAAAATCGAACACGCTGCCGCCGTCTATAAGATCCTTTCCGTATGCGTAGTATCCGCCGATATCGTTTATCTCGCTTCTGGCGTATTCAGCCATATTTATGACCTTTTTAAACGACTCCTCTCCTCTGAGCGCAAGATTTCTTCTTGAAATATCAAGACTTGACATCAAAAGATAAGACGCGCTTGTGGTTTGTGTGAGATTGATGATCTGTCTTACGTGGTCGGCGTTTACGCCCTTATTTATCAGCAAAAGAGAACTTTGCGTAAGGCTTCCGCCCGATTTGTGCATTGAGACCGCGGACATATCCGCGCCCGCCTCCATAGCTGAAACGGGAAGCTTTTCACCAAAATAGAAATGTGTTCCGTGAGCCTCGTCAACAAGCACTTTCATATTGTGTTCGTGGGCAATCTTGACGATAGTCTTTATATCCGAGCAAACGCCGTAGTAAGTAGGGTTGTTCACAAAAACCGCGACCGCGTCGGGGTTTTGCTTAATCGCCTGCTCTAACTGGGAATTCTTAATCCCAAGTGAAATACCTATGTGATTGTTCACCTCGGGATTTACGTAAACGGGTATTGCACCGCAAAGAACAAGTGCGTTTATTACGCTTTTGTGAACATTACGGGGCAAAATTATTTTATCGTTAGCCTTGCATACAGACAAAATCATACTTTGAACCGAAGAGGTAGTGCCGCCTACCATAAAAAACGAGTGTTCGGCACCGAATGCGTCTGCCGCAAGCTTTTCTGCTTCATATATAACCGAAATGGGGTGGCACAAATTATCAAGCGGCTTCATTGAATTTACATCGAGCCCTACGCATTTATCTCCGAGCAATTGGGCAAGCTCGGGGTTTCCCCTGCCGCGTTTGTGACCCGGCACATCAAACGGAACCACGCGCTGACGGCGGAACCTTTCCAGAGCCTCATACAAAGGCGCTTTTTGCTGGTCGTATTTAAACATTGCCTAAAGACCTCCGAAAACAATATTCAATAGTACTAAAATGCTTGTTGGTGCAAAAAATATTGTTCCCAATACGATAGTATATAACACCAATAATTTCAATGCTAATTATATCCGATATAAAACAAAAGTACAAGTATTTTTACAAAATAAAACATTTTGCATACGCACGGAAAAGCGGTACAAAATTAAATATAACACGGATGTATACATACGTTGCAGTAAGGTATCACCCATACTCCCGATAAATCACAATAATTTGGAAAATTGTATTGACATTTGAAAAAAATATAGTATAATATATCTGCTGTTTTAAAGGCAGTGCATTGCGGAATTGTGTAAGGGTAGCACAGCAGACTCTGACTCTGTATGTCTGGGTTCGAATCCTAGTTCCGCAGCCAAAAAATCAGCCCGTTCCTTTGCGGTATGGGCTGATTTTATTAGTAATAATATAATTATTTCGAGGTGTGGCTCAGTTTGGTAGAGCGCTGCGTTCGGGACGCAGAAGTCGCAGGTTCAAATCCTGTCACCTCGACCAAAAATTCCTCGAGCGTAAGCGAGAGGAGTTTTTCATTTTATTACTTTTTTCATATTTAAGCCTATTTAATTGTTTTGGAGAGCGTAACAAACGCTTTTAAAGATTTAAATATAAACGTCCAAAGAGGGTAACGCTATGAAAAACAAAACTTTTTTTTCGTTTTTATCGGTATTATTACTTGTTTTTTTGTTTCCGACAGTAGCCTTCGCGAACTCATCGTGGCAATGGATATCATCAACACGACCGTTGAATCTGCTGCCAATAGTTATTATTGTTACTTTGCTTATAGAGATAATTTCAGTTAATTACATTGCCAAAGTTAAAAGCTTAAAAATAGTTATCTCCGTGGTTTCACTTGCGAATTTGGCTTCGTTTCTGGTTCCTTACATTTGGCTTGGAATAAGTCCTTATAATGTTTATTCATTATACACCCCCGAGGAAGGGCTGTTTTATTCTATAAACTATACAGCTCAGGCCACGCCCACATTTACGGTTTCTCTTTCATATTTATTGATAACCCTCTTCGTGGAAACACCTATTGTGTATTTGCTTTTGAGAAAAAAAGTTCCAAACAGAAAGGTTTTGGCGGCTGTTATTATTGCCGCAAACATTTTAACAACAGCAATAACCTTTGCGGTTGAGCGAATCTTTTGTCACGGAGAGTGGTAGAAGGTCAAAATCCATAAATATTTACACGCTTAATAATAATTAATGATAGCTTTAGAATTTGCTTATCCGGGTTTACGCATTAAGAACGCACCTGACGCTTTCGTGTCAAGCGCGTTCTTTTCGTTTTATATAAATCTGAGAATAAACTTACTTTACGCTTAATATATATTATATGGGAGATGGTGCTGTTGTACAGGATAATAAAAACCGACAAAAAGATTATTACCGCAATAACAGCAACGGTAATACTTGTGATGTGTATGTTTATCGTTTTTTCTCACAGCGAGCCTTATAAGCCTGCGTCAATGGTGCAAAAAGCGGAAAAAACGTTAATTTTGCCTGCAATAATGTATCACAGCGTGCTTAAGGATACAGCCATGCACGGCGAATATGTAATTTCCCCCGCAGAGCTTGAGAAAGATTTGAAGTTTATAAACGATCACGGATACACCTGTGTTACACCCGAGGATCTTATAGCGTACACAAATAATAATCTCGAATTGCCCAAAAAGCCGATCATGCTCACCTTTGACGACGGATATTACAATAATTATCTGTATGTGTATCCGCTTCTTAAGAAATACGGCTGCAAAGCTGTTATATCTGTTATAGGAACGTATACTCAGCAATACTCAGACAACCCTGAGGAAAACGCCTATTATTCCCACTGCACTTGGGATAATTTAAAAGAAATGCTTAACAGCGGGTTAGTAGAGGTAGCAAACCACAGCTATAATATGCACAAAAGCGGCGGCGAGCGCTTGGGAACTAAGATTAACAACGGCGAGAACCAAGAGAAATACAAAGATATGTTACGTGATGATATCGCCACCCTGCAAGAGGCTTTTGAGCATAATTTGGAAATTAAAAACCATACTTTTGTTTATCCTTTCGGGGCATATGACGACAGCGAAGACGACTTTATCGCATCTTTGGGTTATAAATGTACAATTACCTGCAATGAAAAACTCAACTACATAACGAAATCTCCCGAAAGCCTTTTCAGATTGGGAAGATTTATACGGCCTTCCGGCACAAGCTTAGAAGATATATTTCAAAAAAATAATTTATGTTAAAGGAGACGACGAGATGCCTACACTATTTTTAAGCCCTTCTTTGCAGGAGTGGAATTATTACAACGGAGGTGGAAACGAAGAATACTATATGAATCTCATAGCGGATGAAATGATACCGTATCTTACCGCCAGCGGAGTAACAGTAGTGAGAAATGATATCAGCCGCGATCTGCGCTACGCGATAGCTCAGTCTAATATGGGAAATTACGGGCTGCATTTGGCGCTTCACTCAAATGCTTCTCCCGATAATCTGTCGGGTGTGCTTCAGGGTAGCGATGTCTATTACTATCAAACATCAGTTAAAGGCCGCAGGGCAGCCGAGATAATCGCAAACAATCTTCGAGACATATATCCTTATCCGGAAAAGGTTGATGTTCGCGCCACAACAAAGCTTGCCGAATTAAAGCAGACAAAAGCCCCTGCCGTGTTAGTGGAAATAGCATACCACGACAACGCAGAAGACGCCCGCTGGATAAGAAACAATATTCAGTCGATAGCCCGAAACTTGTCGATTTCCGTGTGTGAGTATTTTGAAATTCCCTTTGTTGATATTTATGACCGTTAAATTATTGAAAAACAGCCGTGCAAAAGCCGCACGGCTGATAATACTTTAAAAGGTATCTTCTATCTTCTTGTCTCTGCGCATTAACTCAAGCATTGTTGCGGCAGGGTCGGCATTGTTAAAGATTATGCTGTTCACGGCGGCGGTTATCGGCATTTCCGTATTATATTTTGTTGCAAGCTCCATTGCCGCGGGCAGAGCGTTTATACCCTCTACTACCATACCGACAGCGTCTTTTGCCTTTTGCGGGGACAAGCCCTCACCGATAAGCCTGCCCGCACGGTTGTTACGAGAGTGACGCGAGGTTGCAGTTACTATCAGATCTCCTATACCTGCCAAGCCATAAAATGTGCTTGAATTACAACCCATAGACGTTCCGAGACGTGTAATTTCCACCATGCCTCTTGTAATGATCGCCGCAGTAGTGTTGTCGCCGTTGCCGAGACCCGAGGATATTCCAGAAGCAAGCGCAATTATATTTTTAAGCGCGCCGCACAGCTCTACACCCAGTATATCGGAATTAATATATACACGCATATTGTCGTTCATAAAAGCGCTTTGCACATATTTTGCGGCGTCAATATCCTTTGACGCGGAAACTATTGTAGTGGGCAGACCCACAGCTACTTCTTCGGCGTGGGTTGGTCCCGAAAGCGCAACAAGCCTAACATTGTCTTTCAGCACGTCGTGGATAATTCCCGTCATTGTGTATAAGGTATGCGGTTCAATTCCCTTTGCCACATCCGCGATAATCTGCCCGTTTTTAATAAACGGCTCGGCGGCCTCGGCAGTTGAACGAACAAATACAGAGGGAACTGCAAACACAATTATATTTTTGCTTTCACAAGCCGATTTTATATCCGCGGTAAAATCTAAGCTGTCGGGGATATCCATATTCGGCAGATTTTTGTGTTTCCGCGTTTTTGTCAGACTTTCAATTTCTTCTTTCAGCGCCGACCAAACGGTAACATTATGACCGCTTTTTGCAAGCATTACCGCAAGCGCGCATCCCCAGGTGCCTGCACCTAAAATTCCTATATCCATAAATTTGCGCAGTCCTTTCTTAAATAAATGAGAAAGAGGAGTCTAAATCAATAGACTCCTCTCCGGATTTTGCAAAATGAAATGCAAAATTAGCTTGTACGGAAAGATCCATACATTGGCAGACGCCGTGCCGCTTCTACGCTAAGTTGTCTGTGCACAAAGGGCAACCTAAGCGGCAACGATCGAAAACCTGATTTTAGGCAATGCTATCAGCCGCGACCTCTGGTACGACCTGCTATATTACCTGTGCCTTCTCCGGCGCCGTGATTTTGATCACTGATTCCGGAAGCTGTGATAACATCTACCTTTTTGATTTCTTCTGTTGCCATTAAAGGCTTGTTGTAAGTAGCTTTCATTTTGGTTTCCTCCTTTAATAAATTTCGAAATTTATATAATCAAGGGGCAAAGCCTCTTAATCACCGTTATATAATCCCGCGAGATATCTTATATATTCCTGCAGTCCGGGCAATGAGTTGTTAAGACGCGTTTCATCGTTCTCTACTATATATTTTGCCACGCGTGAAATTGTTGTGTGGTAAGCGCCGTTGTAATTTCTCGCGGTTTTTTCGGTAAAATAGTATGTTTGTGAAACGCCGTTCGCGTCGGTGTATTCAATATAAGGACGAACAGATATCTCTGTATTGCATCCGCTCTCGGGAATCTGGTAAATAACAGCGCTGAATGTTTTATAATTCGCGCCCGAATACAGCAGAGCCTCGGCTTGAAGCTTTTTGCCGTTTGTTTTGTCAAGAACAGCCTCGGGCGGTAAATTTGATTTTAGATAATGACCGTACGTTGCGCTGTTATTGCTCATGTCACCGTCTAAGCCTTCAAGCTTTGTTATAAGCGCAGTGCTTATTCTCGAAACAAATCTGAGTCCGTTTATGTTATCGTTTTCGTTGTACCTTATTTGCGCGCCGAGAAGGTTAAATCCTGCGGAGCTTGTATAATCTTCACCGTAGGCTCTATAAATGTCTTTTTGGTCAACGCTTATGTCGGGTATATCCTCCCAGTGTGGATACGCGTAAATATCATCGCCCTCAAAGCTCGGCAGATAAGGTGACGCATCATCTGCGGGACTGTCATACCAGCCCAAAAATATACATCCGTCTTTATACATAAGCCCGTCGTGAGAAATAATTGTAAACTGACAGCTTTTTTCTCCGCCGTATTTGCCGACACCTGCTACCGAGAAATCATATGCGCCACTCTCACTTGCGAAAGAATTACCCGTAAAGTAATAATCTTCGCCGAATACAAGAGTTTCGCCGTTTAAGCTTAATTCGGGCGATGCAAGCTGCAATTTGCCGTTGTATGTTTTTACGGGAATTCTCACTTCCGCCTCAGAGATATCAACAGCGGCGGTACCCATCAGGAAAATCTGCGTCTCCCCGTCCGCGAAGCAATCAGAAACAAAGCTTGCTGTGCCGTTAGAGTCTGATTTTTGCTGGTTTACATATATCAAATTATCCTGTGCGAAAATATCCGTGTCTAAGCTGTTTACGGCATAAACAACATAGTTCTCGCCCGGGGTAAGACCTACATACGTTCTCGTTGTCGGCTCTGAGTCGCCTCTTGAGACAACAGGCTTTACGCTCTTGTATACAGGCGACCAGTCTTCATCTTGGTTGTTACCGTCTATGGTTATAAACACATCCGTTGCATAATAAGCTACATAACCGTTAGTTGTGCTTCCCTTTACTACTTCAAGAGTGCTGTTGTTGATAACGGTCTTAAGGTTTTCGCACCCGAGAAACGCATTGGAGCCGATAGCCGCTATGTTTGACGTTATCTCAAACTCCTCAAGCGCCGTACAGTTTTTAAAAGCGTTCGCGCCTATGCCGGTAACAGCGGGGTCTATGGTCACACGACTGATATTGTTGCCAAAAACTGCCCACGGAGCCGTGTTTTCAAAATCGTACATTTCACCCGAGCCTATAATTTGCAGCTCGCCTGTCGTTTGGTTATAGATCCATGTCAAATTTTCACCGCATACGCCCTCGCAAATTGCGGAAGAGCCGTTATACCACTGATACTCGCGTATATATCTTTTGTGTTCAACATATCCGTTATCGCCGTTCATCGTTATAACGGATGCTTTAGATGATGAGTTTACGTTCATCTTTATAACAGACTGAGTGTATCCGTCCTTAGAAGCTGTAACAGTATAGTCGCCGTTTTCAAGCGATGCGCAAATTAAGCCGTTTTCATCGCTTTGTGCGCCGAAACTCACAGAAGTGCCTGTTTGCTCGCAAACAGCCGTTGCGGTCGCTCCGCTTATCGGATCGCCTGAGGAATCTTTTATAACAAACGCTACAGGATAGTTACCTTCGCCCTTCGGCAAACGCGCCTGACGGCCATTGCTTTGAGAATTCACATTGTAAACGTCGCACAGAGGTTTAAGCGTAACGGCGTTTACAATTATAATTTTAACGCTATCCGTTTCCGTGAGCGAAGAAAAGTCCATATTTATTCTTGTTGTACCCACGCCGCCGGTCAAGCGGGCAGACTTAAATGCTTTAACAGCATAAGAGCCGTCTAATACCGCAACTATAGCTTGCGCAGGAACGTTACATTCTGTTTGCATTTCAATATAACCGGCGTTAAGCGAGACACCTGTAACAATATTTTCATACACAGGGCTGTCTTTAGATACATCCGCATATACGCTTTTTGCACTTACCGCAGGAAAAACGCACAGGGCAAGCAACAATAACGCAACACTGACTGAAATAATATTTCTTACCGTTTTCATAAATGCCCACCTCAATTTTCACAACGCCTGTATATAACTACACTACCATATACTAATTACATAAGTATTATACCGTTAATTTTGCAAAAAATCAATACTTTTCCACTAAAAATTTCACAGGACCGGCACATCGGTTTTGCATTTCGTCAAACAACACATAAAAAGATAAAACATACGGCAGACGAGAGCTTGTTCGTCTGCCGCAAAAATCGGATAAATACTATTTTATTCTTCGTCGCTGTCGGGCATTTCCCAGTTATGCCATACATTTTGAACGTCGTCATTTTCTTCAAGCATATCGAGAAGACGTTGCATTTTTGTTATCTGCTCTTCATCGGTGAGAGTGGTGTAATTTGCGGGAATCATAGCTACCTCGGCAGAGATAAACTCATATCCCTTAGCGGATAAATCCTCGTTTACCGCGCCGAAATCCTCGGGTTCCGTAAAGATTTCAAATACTTCTTCATCTGCCTGAAAATCAGACGCGCCTGCCTCCAGCGCGGCTTCCATAACCTCGTCCTCGTTTTTGTCGTCTTTTTCCATTACAAGAAGGCCTTTTTTGGAGAACATAAAGGAAACACAGCCCGTCGTGCCCATATTTCCGCCGAATTTATCAAAATAGTGTCTTACGTCACCCGCAGTGCGGTTGCGGTTGTCTGTCAAGGTTTCAACGATAACGGCAATTCCGCCGGGGCCGTATCCTTCGTAGGTTATTGCTTCATATTTTGCGGCGTCGCCTTCTCCGCTTGCCTTTTTGATAATACGTTCAATATTTTCGTTCGGAACATTGTTCGCCTTTGCTTTTGCTATACAATCTCTCAGTTTTGAGTTAACAGACGGATCGGCACTGCCGCCCTCTCTCACCGCAACAGCCAGCTCTCTGCCTATTTTGGTGAAAATTTTGGCTCTGGCTCCGTCAATTTTTGCTTTCTTTTGCTTTATCGTGCTCCATTTTGAATGTCCGGACATAATAAAACTCCTCCAATTAATTCACATAATAACAGAACATATTTTATCACACACAAATGTGTATTTCAAGTTTTTTGTTTCGGGATAAAAATAAGTTTGCGTATTTGTCCGTTAAAAGCCGAAACAAAGCAGACACCCGCGCGGCATTAGGTAAACCCAACGGTTGATTAAATCCTTTTTGCTCCCCATAAGTCGCCAAAACGCCTGAATCCCCTCAGATAATCATTTAATAAGTCACTTCGTTGTATTGCGTTGACAGCACAACGCACGGATGAACAACCTTCATCCGTGCGATTCAAAGTAATTATATTTCTCATAAAAGAGGTAAGCTTTTAATAGATAACGTGAAACAGCTTTCCCGCGGGAAGCTTGTCTGTAAGCTTTGCTATATACCGCTGAATAACGGTTATATCTACCATATCGGTTTTCTGGTTGCCGTCTACATCAGACGCGATCCGCGCCGCCACGTCAAACTTTTTAAGCTTTGCGATATTTTTTTGTACCAAGGTTACATCTAACATATTTACCTGCGTATCATTGTTAACATCGCCGTAATATCTGTAAGAGTTATCAAACCCTCCCGATTTGTTTTTATGGGAATATGAGGAAATTATTTCCTCTGTGTTTGACACACGGTTATTCTCCGCGTAAGCGTAAGAATTTATTGACGAAAGCACGAAAAGAAGCATTACGATTATCAAAATAATGCTTCTTTTTTCACTATTAAGTTTTCCCCCAATCTTCATCGCAGACCCTCTTTCCCCCGAATCTTACCGATAGCTTACTCCTGAAAAACAGTTAAAGTTTCCGCAATTTCGATAAGATCTTTGTAGTTTATCTGTGAAGAAGACATCATAAATGAATATCCGTGTTTGCTCCACAATATTGTAATATTTTCATCGGGTTTGGCAACAACCGTATATGTTGTATCGCCTTTGACCTCTGTAAACACTGTTGTATTCGTCGTTTCGGGAATGTATTCATCAATGCTGAATATTCTTTGAGAAAATTCAACCGTGGCGTTCTTACTTTCGTATGTGAGCATAAATACGTCGTCATTTTCGAACATATATGTTCTGATATAATCATCGGAGAATACCGGGGCAAATTTGGCGGCTATATATTCAGAGTCTCTGTCTGACGCAGTTGCCGGATTTGCGCCGTCTACATCTGATTCTTCTTTCATTTCATAGTCTGTGCTGTCTCCAGTCAAATCAGAATCGCTTTGCTGTGCTTGGCAGTCACCATCAGAAGCCACATCACTTACACCGTTATCTGTTGAAACTGAATAAGCATGAGTATCCGAGCCTGTATCCTCATTTGCATGATCGCTCTCACTATCGGACGACGAAGCTAAAGCCTTCTCTTCGCTGTCTGTATTCTGGCTGCCATAGCTTCTTTCTATGCTATTCTCTAGCTTCAAGCCGTAAAGCGTGTCTGACATTATAAAGCCGTATCGCTCGTCAATACCCCATACCGTAACAACCGATACTGCCGCAAAAAGCGACATAACAACGGCAGCCACCAAAAGCCTCTTCATATAGGATATATTCAGGCGGACTTTTCGGGTCGCGGGTTCATTATTGACAGCTTTGGTGTTTGAAACGATTTCGTTCATTTTCGCCTTAAAGCTGTCCGACATTTCAAACGGCGCTTCACTTTGTTCTGCCCATTCTTTTTCAGAGGCCTGTAAAAACGCGGTTTTTAATATTTCATTTTTTTTCATTTACAAGACCCCCTTTTCTTTCAAAATTTCGATCAGCAATTTTTCTCCGCGCTTTATACGCTTTTGCGCCGTGTGATACGATATGTCGAGCGTATCTGCTATCCGCGCAATATCAAGATTGTTTACATACATCAGCGTAAGCACATCCTTATATATATCGTTAAGCGAACAGATGGCTTTTATTATTTGTTCTTTTGTCTCGTTTAGTTCTATATTGTCAAACACATTTTCATCAGACGCGATGCTGTCGTTATAGTTAACGTCTTCTAAATATGACACCTTTTTGCGCTCACGCAAAACATTAATACAAATGTTTTTTGTTATGACCATAAGCAAAGACCTAGTCTGCGCGCTCTCGGGATCATCGACCATATCAAGCCTGTCTGCCAATTTTACGAAAGCAGCGGCAACGGCGTCTTCGGCGTCATACTGGTTATGAAAATATGTATACGCAAAGCCAAGCAATTTCTTTGCATACAAATTGTAAATCTGCTCCAGCTTTTTGCTGTTTTGCTCATTATCGGTTTGCAAAAAGCCCACATCCTTTTCGCTTCTGTAATATAAACACTTAAGTTAAGGGTTTTTAGACAAATTTTTAAAATTTCACATAAATTTCACATAAATTTCACATAAGGGCTTCGTACGAAGCCCTTAATTATTCATTCATTTATTCTGAATCATCAGTCTTCCCTCAAAATCGGGAATAAGCTTTGCAATATATTTCTGTATGAGTACAACGTCTTCCATATTTATTATATCATCAAATCTTGTATCTGATTTAACACGTGAAAGCTCTCCGAAATCCGAGTGTTTCGCGAGCAACGCGATAATCTTTTGCAAAGAGGTAACGTCTTCCATATTTACAACGTTATCACAGTTTACGTCACCTAAAAGGAATCTCTCGGGAACCGTCTCGGTGTCGGTATCGGATACTTTTTCCGTGTCAGTTAAAGTATCGCTGTCAGATTCATCATCTAAAATTATTATAATGATGTCGTCATCTTCGGATTCGGTATCTACCGCTGTATCGGACGCCGTGTCTGTATGTGTATCCGTGGCGGTGTCTGCCGCAGTGTCGGTGTGTGTGTCCGTGGCGGTATCTGTATGTGTGTCTGTTGAAGTATCGGGTTCTGAATCTGTTGTTTGAACAGGATTATCGTTGTCAACGGTTAAAGCCTTTATTCTGAAGTTAACGCCGTCGCTTAATCCGACATCTTTCCAATTAGTACCGTTTTCGCTGAAATAACTCTCTCCCGCGTGCGTGGTGTTATTAAAGCCTATCCAAGCCCATTTGTCGGTATAGTCGCACATAAGGGTTATATATTTGTCGCTGCCCTTTGTAAGCTTTATTACAACCGCGAATTTTTCGCCCTCTTTAAGCTCTACGTTTTTTGGCAACGTAACCGTGTGATATCCGCAATAGTCTGTTTTTCCCGAAAAGCTTTGCTTTAATGTGCCTGAAGTGGGCGATGTTGCGTTTTGCGGCAATCCGGTATAGATTTTAACTTCGTAATTAACATATGCCTCACAGGTAAAGAACGAAACCGCCTTTAAAATCTCGTTACCCTGTGCGGTATATACGTTTGCAATATTACCGCCGCCGAGATAAGTATTATCATCTTTTCCCGTTGGTGTTGAGTCTGCATATCCCGTAAAGTTTGAGGTTCCGTCATACTGATAGTTATGTGTATATGTATCTTTATCAATATAATCAAGGAAGCATACATCCTCTTTGTTAAGCGCAACGTCCTCATACGAAAGCCAATAATATCCGTTGTTGCCGTAGTCGGTGCCGTAGCTTCCCTTTACAAGCCATGCTCCGTTGTGCGCGGGACGATGGTTTTCAAGGA
Source organism: Clostridiales bacterium (assembly GCA_024690965.1). Lineage (GTDB taxonomy): Bacteria > Bacillota > Clostridia > Oscillospirales > Acutalibacteraceae > JAEEHZ01. Next base: position 52,693 of record JAILOG010000011.1, on the reverse strand, counting down.
AGTTTTCTCTTGAATAATTGTCGTCCCAACCCACAACACAAACCTCGTGGTTGGCTTCTCTGTTACCGTCATAATAATAAGCCGACGTAGCGGTGTTCATATAAGAATCATTTGTGTAATAAGCAATTACACCGCTGCCGTTTGTCATTATGTTTTTCTTTATGTAGTTTGTATCCTTCATAGATATCCAACGCGCCTCGTTTAATACGGCAACATTGTTTTTGTAAGCATTTGAGGGATCATTCAAATCAAGTGTGCCGTCGGAAACGCTTTGAAACGTATATTCTTTGGCGTCAGACTCGTTTACGACGCCGTTCCAGCGCGCCAAAGTTATAGTTGACATATACATAAGTCCGCCAACGTTAAGGTTAGTGTTTCCAACAGGGTAAGTGTTGTCCCCTTCAAGCATATTCATAGCGTCCGCCGCAGGACCGAACGAATGGTAAACAAGATGGAGCTCGGAAAGATCCATATTATTGAGATTATAGCCGTTTTTCTTTATAAGGCTGGACTCAGACGCGGATATAATACTGAAAGCCCAGCAACAGTTATAAGAAAACTGGTCTCTTACGGGTGTAATACAGTTTGTTGTGCGCGCGTCGTAATAAGAAGGCAAATCTTCTCCTCTTGACGCATACCTTTGTGCGCCTTGAGCCATACTTTCGGCTCTGTATCCTATAATTGACCTGCCTGTTCCGTTAGAATTGCAGTTGCGGCAATCGTTTTTATTAAGAGCATCCGCGGAAGCCGCAAACGTGACCGATGCCAATATAAGCGTAAGGCTTAATATCATCGATAGTATCCTTTTATTTATTCTCATAATAACTCCTCCAAAAAAGCTCATTCTACATCTACCTTATGATATCATAATATGATAAATTAAGTCAATATTTTTATTTTAATAGACATATTTACCGTTTTTGCCACTTTAACAAACCGGTTTGAGCTTGCTCAAAAAATTTTTAAAATATTCGGGCAGGTCGGAGTCAAACTCCATATATTCTCCTGTTTTGGGGTGAACAAATCCGATTTTTTTTGCGTGCAGGCATTGTCCGCACAATTCTTTATCCGTATTTTTCTTTCCGTATACGTCGTCGCCCGCAACAGGATGCCCCAAATACGCCATATGCACCCTTATTTGATGTGTTCTTCCCGTTTCGAGCTTTAATCTTATATGGGTGTATTTTTCATATTGCTTTATTACTTCATAATGTGTTACGGCATTTCTTGAGTTCTTGTTTGTGACTGCCATCTTTTTTCTGTCTGTGCCGTGACGTCCTATAGGCAGATTAACCGTGCCCTTTTCGCTTTTAAAGGTGCCGTGTACCACGGCTTCGTATTCTCTTGTAAAGCTGTGTTCTTTTATCTGCTGCGCAAGCTTTATGTGGGCGGCGTCGTTTTTCGCGACTATGAGCAGGCCGCTTGTGTTTTTGTCTATTCTGTGTACTATTCCCGGGCGTATTTCTCCGTTTATGCCCGACAGTGAATCCTTGCAATGGTATAACAGTGCGTTTACAAGCGTGCCGCTGTAATTTCCCGCGGCGGGGTGAACTACCATTCCTTTGGGCTTGTTAACCACCAAAAGCCAATCGTCCTCATATATGATTTCAAGCGGTATGTTTTCAGGCGTTGTTTCTATGTTTTTAGGCTCCGGAACATTCACTTTCACCATGTCGTTTAATTTCACTTTGTAATTTGATTTAACGGGAGCGTCATTTACCAAAACGGCGTTTTGCTCTATGAGCTTTTGTGCCGCCGAGCGTGAAAGCTCCGTGTTTTCGGATACTGACTTATCTATTCTCTCGCCGCCGCTGTTTTCGGTTATTTTAAACTCAATTATTTCCATACTGTTAATCTTCTTTTATCTTTTTTTCTGCCGGATTTTTTATAAAAATCATTGAAACAAGCAGCATAACGGCACCCACCGTTATACAACAGTCCGCGAAGTTGAATATCGGCGGAAAAAACGAAAAACTTATAAAATCAATAACATATCCCAAAAAAATTCTGTCTATCAGATTTCCTATTCCTCCCGCGGCAACAAGCACAAGCGATGCAAAAAGCATTTTGCTTTTTATCTCATATCTGAACGATATCCAAAGCATCACCGCCAATATCGCGAATGTTAAAACAATAAATATCCATCTTTGGTTTTGAAAAATGCCGAATGCCGCGCCGCGGTTTTCAAGATAAGTAAATTTGAAAAAATCACCTATCACAGGCACGCTGCCCACAGGCATCAAAAAATTCACTACCATATATTTTGTAAGCTGGTCTGTTATTACAAGAGTTCCCATAAGTAAAAGCGCCAACGCCATAAAATAATTCCTCCAAACCGCAAAACCGCATAATCACAAATATCGCCCTTTAGCGCGATTAATTATAATTATACGGTTTTTATAATATTGTTTATTTCATATCTTGTGCTCTGTTTTTTTCTATTGTTTCTTTGAGCATCATATCTTTAACTTTCATAAGGCGCACCTGCGTGCTGCGCTCGTTTTCATCAAGCTTCATCGTAATATACTTGATCTTTTCTTTTGTGTCTGGGATCATTACGTGTTCAAGCGCGTTTACTCTGCGCCTTGTCTTTTCAATTTCGCTTGCCATAAGCCTGCACGATTTCTCACACTCCGCAAGCTTCAGCATATCTTCAAACACATTTGAAAGCGACTTTACCGCGTCGTCTAAATCCGCTGACGTAAACGCAAGCCCGTAAGAATATATATCATTAGGATCCGATGTTCTTGTCTTTATGCTGTATTGGGGTATATCCACACTCATAATATTTCGCTTTGAAATATCAAGGCTTATCTCCTGTCCGGGCGCCATAACAGACGCACCCAAAACCTCATTTGAGATACCCGCGCGCGCCAAAACAAAATTTTTGTTGGAATTCTTTATGCCAAGCTCAACCTTTTCTCTTAAGGCTTTGTTTTCTCTAACCATATCGAGAAACTGCCTCATAAGCTCATCGCGTTTGTCTTTTAAAAGCTTGTGCCCTCTTGTGGCGGTAACAAGCTTTTTCTTTAAACGCGTAAGCTCCATACGGGTAGGGTTAACTTGCGTTACAGCCATAATTTGTCACCTTATTTTCCGTAGTATTTATCAAGATATTCGTCTTTAATACGTTTAAGCTCGCTTCTGGGCAGTATAGATAACAACTTCCAGCCTATATCGAGCGTTTCTTCTATGCTTCTGTTTGCGTTATAGCCCTGTGAAACATATTTACTCTCAAATTCATCGGCAAATTTAGCGTACAGTTTATCTATATCCGTAAGCGCCGCTTCACCCAAAATTACCATAAGCTCCTTTGCGTCTTTTCCTCTCGCGTACGCGGCAAACAGCTGATTCATGGTATTTGCGTGGTCCGCACGGGTCTTGCCCTCGCCTATGCCCTTATCTTTTAAACGAGAAAGTGACGGCAAAACGTCTATCGGCGGTGTTACGCCCTTTCTGTAAAGGTCACGGCTGAGTATTATCTGTCCTTCTGTTATATATCCCGTAAGGTCAGGTATGGGGTGGGTTTTGTCGTCTTCGGGCATTGTAAGTATCGGAATAAGCGTAATGCTGCCGTTTTTGCCCTTTTGACGGCCCGCGCGCTCATAAAGCGACGCTAAATCCGTATACATATATCCGGGATATCCGCGTCTGCCCGGAACTTCTTTTCTCGCCGCGGAAACTTCTCTCAACGCGTCGGCATAGTTTGTTATATCCGTCATAATTACGAGCACGTGCATATTTTCCTCAAAAGCGAGATATTCTGCAGCCGTAAGTGCCATTCTCGGCGTGGAAATTCTCTCTATTGCGGGGTCGTTTGCAAGGTTTACAAACATTACCGTTCTGTCAATAGCGCCTGTTTCTTTAAAGCTTTCAACAAAGAAGTTGGATTCTTCAAACGTAATACCCATAGCGGCAAAAACAACGGCGAACTGCTCGTTTGTTCCCCTTACCTTTGCCTGACGCGCTATTTGCGCGGCAAGGTTTGCGTGGGGCAATCCGCTTGCCGAGAATATGGGAAGCTTTTGTCCTCTAACAAGGGTATTAAGTCCGTCTATCGCGGAAATACCCGTTTGAATAAACTCCTGAGGATAATTACGCGCAGCAGGGTTCATAGGCAGACCGTTTATGTCCATTCGCTTTTCGGGCAATATTTCGGGGCCGCCGTCTATAGGTCTGCCCAAACCGTCAAAAACACGGCTCAGCATATCTCGGCTGACGCTCAATTCCATGCTTCTGCCCAAAAATCTTACTTTACTGTTAGACAGATTTATGCCCGTAGAGCTTTCGAAAAGCTGAACAAGCGCGTCCGTGCCGTTTATCTCAAGCACCTTGCAGCGGCGAATTTCGCCGTTTACAAGCTCAATTTCGCCCAAATCGTTGTAGCTTACATCGTCAACGCCGCGCACAAGCATAAGCGGACCTGCTACTTCTTCTATGGTTCTGTATTCTTTTGGCATTGTTAAAACCATTCCTTTCTCATTTGGAATTAGTCTTTATTCTTCTGTTAAAGCCGCGGCTGTCTCCGCTATGTCGCGGCTGAGATCTTCATTCAGATTTTTAAATTCACTGTCTATCTTATCAACAGGAACGTATTTAAATCTTCCTATTCTCTCTCTTATCGGCAAAGATACAAGCTTTTCTATGTCTGCGTTATTTTCCAGAGCCTCCGCCGAAAGGTCATAATAAGAAAGAACAAGCTTCATCATCATATGCTGCTTTTTAAGGGTTGTATACGTATCAATTTCGTGGAACGCGTCCTGATGCAAAAAGTCTTCTCTTATAGACCTTGCCGCTTCAAGCTTTAATCGGTCGGGCGCGGACAAGGCGTCCATTCCTACAAGCTTAACTATTTCTTCAAGCTCTGCCTCTTCCTGGAGAAGGCGCATAAGCCTTTGTCTGCATTCCATCCAGTCGGGCGCGACTTCTTCATTATACCATTTGCCGAGCATATCGGTGTACAAAGAATAGCTTGTAAGCCAGTTTACGGCAGGGAAATGACGTTTGTACGCAAGTCCCGAATCAAGCCCCCAGAAAACCTTGACTATTCTCAGTGTAGCCTGAGAAACAGGCTCCGAAATATCGCCGCCCGGAGGTGAAACAGCTCCTATAACCGAAAGCGTTCCTTCTCTTCCGTCTTTTCCTAAAGACACAACACGCCCCGCTCTTTCATAAAACTGAGCCAGACGGCTGCCCAAATAAGCGGGATATCCTTCTTCGCCGGGCATTTCTTCAAGTCTGCCCGACATTTCTCTTAAAGCCTCCGCCCAACGCGAAGTTGAATCTGCCATCAAAGCAACGGAATAACCCATATCTCTGAAATATTCTGCGATGGTTATGCCCGTGTAAATAGATGCTTCTCTGGCGGCAACAGGCATATCCGATGTGTTTGCTATAAGCACGGTTCTCTCCATAAGAGATTTGCCCGTTTTGGGGTCTATAAGCTCGGGGAATTCGTTGAGAACATCGGTCATTTCGTTTCCGCGCTCGCCGCAACCGATATAAACAACTATATCCGCCTCAGCCCATTTCGCGAGCTGATGCTGAACAACCGTTTTTCCGCTTCCGAAAGGTCCGGGAACAGAAGCCACGCCGCCCTTCGCAATCGGGAACAATGTGTCTATAACACGCTGACCTGTTACAAGCGGCTTATCGGGAGAAAGCTTTTTGGCGTACGGTCTGCCTACACGCACAGGCCACTTCTGCATAAGCGTAAGATTTTCTTCTCCGTCCTCTGTTTGAAGTACCGCGACCGTTTGCTCCACATTATACTTACCGGGAACAATGGATTTTATCGTTCCGCTCATATTCGGCGGAACCATAATTTTATGGAGAACCACTTCCGTTTCTTTTACGGTTCCTATTATATCACCGCCCGAAACTTTATCTCCTGCTTTAACACAAGGCTCAAAATCCCACTCAAGCTCTCTTTTGAGCGAGGGAACCTCTACGCCCCTGTGAAGGCTGTTGCCCGATTTTTTCATTATATCGTCAAGCGGACGCTGTATTCCGTCGTAAATGCTTTTTATAAGTCCGGGTCCCAACTCAACGCTTAGCGGCACACCCGTAGATTCTACTTCTTCTCCCGGGGCAAGTCCCGAGGTCTCCTCATAAACCTGTATTGAGGCGCGGTCCGCGTGCATTTCTATGATTTCGCCTATAAGACGCTGTTTGCTTACTCTTACAACGTCGAACATATTGGCGTCACGCATATTTTCCGCTATTACAAGCGGGCCGGCGATTTTTTTGATTATTCCTTTGCTCATCTTTATAATTCAGTCCCTTCAAGTGGGTATTTTTTGATTATTAATTATGAATTAAATATAATGTCGCTTCCTACTGCTTTTTCAACAGATTTTTTCACGTTTGCCATTCCAATGCCGTTGCTGTTTTTTGCACCGGGTATGGGTATTATCGCGGGCACGGGCAAATCGTCATATTTCTCAATTGTTTCGGAAAGCTCCTGCGCAAGCTCTTCCGTTATATATATTATTCCGTAGGTGCCGCCGCATAGCTTTTTGAGCAAGCCTGCCCTGTCTTCTTCGTTGTCTGTATAAAACACGTCCAGCCCTAATAACGCAAAGCCGTAAATGCTGTCTTTGTCGCCTATAACCGCTACTTTAAACATACAGATCCCTCAACCTTTCTTTTATCACGTTTTCATCAAGGTTGTTTAGCTTCGCGCTCAGAATAAGCCTCACGGACTTCATCTCGGATTCTTTCGCGAGATAATACGCCGCAAGCGGAGCTACCGAAAAATGGTCGTTTTTCTGAAGCCTTAATTCTTTCATTAAGGTGTTGTCACACTGCTTTTCAAACTCATTTACCGAAACGCGCAAAGCGTCCGCAAGCTCAAAAAACTCCGTGTTTGATATACAGGCGCAAACAGCGTCAATGCCGTCAAGCGCCGCCTTTGAAAGCTCCTTTATGTCAATAACGGGTGTGTCCGCGAGGGCGTTTTTAATAAAATCAAGCCCTTTGCCGAAGTCAGCGCATCTCACGGCGGTTTTAACATTACCGCCAAGCACTGTAAGCTTTGCGTACAGGCTTATCGCCTTGCTGTCCGAAAACGAACCCTGTTTATAAATGAATTCCAAATACGCTTTGTCTATAATTATGTCGCAAAGCTGACCTCTTCCCGTCTCTAAAAGTGTTGAAAACGCTTTTTCGCATACATCACGCAAATAATCCGGCAAAAGCTCAAATTTTTTCTCGGCGACACTTTTTATAATACTTTGCGGCTCTGTTTTTCCGCCCCGCATTATATATTCATCCGGTTCAGACAGTGTTATAGCCGATTTTATTGCAAGCTTCAGGTTATGAAAATCAGCCTTATACTTAAATATGTCAAGCGCGTCTTTCTCGTCACCCAAAAGCTCGTTTAAAAGCTCTGCCGTTTTCTCACTTTCGGATCTTAGCATAAGCTCGCTGTTGTTGCCGTCATTTTCGCCGCCGTAGCCTTTATCTTTAAGCATATTTACACAGCTTTCATAATCGGGACACATAATGAGACCGTTTAAGTCCTGCATGGTAAGCAGGCTTTGCTCTTTAGCGTGTATTCTCGACACAGCGTATATATATTCTTTTGCCATAAGAGAATAATCACCTCTTTAAAAAAGCTTATCCTTGATAAAATCTCTCAGTTCTTCGCCGCGGCTGTCTATCATAGCTTTAAATGAGCAGTTTTCTTCTATTCCGCCGTAAATCAAAACAAATCCGCCGTCTGTTTTGCGTGTTTCATTGCTTAATGTAAGCTTTGAGGACGATATTTGAGAAAGCTTTTCGTTAAAATCCTTGGGCAGTCGGGCAATATCCTTTTTACTCAATGCGATTTGTCCGCTTTCGCCTGTCATATTTTTCTCTACAAGATTATATATAACGTCAAAATATTTATCGTCGGGCAGGTTTTTAAGCCTATCCAAAACCTTGTCAAGCACGGAGGAAATTATCTCCTGCTTCGCGCTTAAAAGTCTTTTTCGCCTGTCAAGCTCTTTTGCGGAGTTTCCGCGCTCTTCTATAAATACGCCCTGTTTTTCTGCCTGACACTCGCCCTGCCTGATTATTTCATCTGCCTGTTCTTTCGCGGCGGCTATAATTTCATCACGCTTATGCTTTGCGTCTTCGGATATTTCATCACAACGGGACTGTGCGTTGCTTTTTATCTCTTCAATTATTTTGTCAAGACCTGTCATAGTCCTTCATCTCCGTTAGTTTAGATTGTTACGTTTGGAATACCGAATACCGCGAGCATAGATATCAAAAGTGCCAAAATAGCATATGTTTCTACCATTGCGGGCAAAAGTATGGCTTTACCCATTTGGTCAGGCTTTTTGTTTACCGTTGCTATGCCTGCTATTGAGCATTTGCCCTGATAAATAGCGGAAATAAGTCCGCCGAAGGCGATAGGCATAGCCGCGCAGAAATAAAGCAATCCCTGAACAACGGAAACCTCTTTTGCCTCACCGAGCAAGCCTACGTTAGATATGATAAGAAAGCCTATAAGCAAACCGTAAATACCCTGTGTTGCGGGCAGCAGCTGGAAAATAAGAACCTTACCGAATTTGCTTGGGTCTTCTGTCAAAACGCCTGCCGCGGCAATACCCGCCTTACCAACCGCTATCGCGGAGCCTATACCTGCGAGGGTGGTAGCCAAAGCCGCACCCAAAAGAGCTAAAATTAAACCTGAATTTGATACTAATGCTGATAACATTTAAAATTCCTCCTTAATGTTATAATATTTTGTTTTAACGGCGAACGGCTCAAACGGTTTTCCGTCGCCCTCATAAAATTTATTAAAGAATTCAACAAACTGCAAACGGTTTGTGTGAACATACGCGCCAAGCGCGTTAATTCCTATATTAAGCGTGTGTCCCACAACAAATACCACTATAAATAGTATGGTACCGACAAACCCGCTGCCGCCGATCGCGGCTATCTGGTTGAAAACCTGACCGATGACGCCCGTGGCAAGCCCCAGGGCAAGCAATCTGCTGTAAGACAAAATATCGCTCAAATAGCCTGTTATACCGTATAATCCGTACGCGCCTTTTAAAATGCGCTTTACGGGGTTAACGGATTCTCGCCCCGCGAATATAAGCACTATAACAGCGCCGATTATCGCAAGTATTCCGCCGATATTACCCACTGTCTGCGGAAGCTTTATACCCGTAATTCCTGCCATCATATCCTGAGAAAGCAGATAGAGTACCGCGCCTCCCACAATAAAATACCAACTTAGGGTGTCATATACCGCATAAATTGCGTGACCGCTTTTTATGTGCTTATAAGCGAGTATCCCAAGTCCCGAAAACAGATGTACTATGCCGAGAGCAAAAGAGAACATCAACATACGCATCGGATTTGTGACGGGATTGAACCACAAAGCGTCTATAACTATCTTATGGTTGAAAAATGTCTCGGAAATAACTGAAATTGCGTCCCCGAAAAAGCTTCCGAACATTATTCCCCAGAACATAGTGGATATTCCGCAATACATGAACATCTTAACGCTTCGCTTAAGCCCGCTTTCCATACCCTTAAATTTTTTTAGGGCTGTAAAGCACGCCAGCGTCATAACAAGACCGTAGCCCGCGTCGGAAAACATTATTCCGAACAAGATATAATAGAATATGGACATTATAAACGTGGGGTCAGGCTCGTTTCGCTGAGGCATACTGTAAGTTGATATTACACCTTCGACCGGGCGTGATATGGCGTTGTTGTGAAGCACTGTGGGAACATTCTTTTCACTGCCGGGGTCTTCAAGCTCTACATAAGCTCCGAAACGCTTTGTAATTTTACTTTCAAGCTTTTCCGCGTCTTTTTTTGTTGTGTAGCCCGTAAGAACAAAGCATCTTTGAGAGTTTGAAAGCCGCTTTATCATCTCATATTTATCTGCACGCATAACAAAGTAGTCTTCCATAAACTTAAACGCGTGTCGCATACCTACGTTTTTCTCGATCGTATATACACAATCCGCAATTTTTGCACGGTATTCTTCTATTCTCTTTTGCAGAATCTCTTCGCTTTCTCTCGGCGTTTGCTTAGACGGCGTCTGCGGATAAGCGAATCCCAATGCTCTCAGCGCCGTCTCCGCCTGCTCGGCGTGTTTTTTATTGCATAGTATGAAAACACACGTCTGCTCTGTTGTGCTTGATATCATTTCAATATCAAATACGATATCGGGGGCTTTTTTCGCCAAACCCTCAAGCAATGCCTCGCGGCTTATCTGTTCCTGAAACAGCCCTATAAAAGCCCGTGTTGAGCCTGTTCCCTTAAACCTCATCGGCACGTCAAGGTCAAGCCACGGTCTTAGGGCGTCACGGCGGTTTTCAAGCTTTATTATTTCTGCTTTTAGTTCTGCCTGCCTTTTCTCCGCAGCGTTTACCTCTGCCGCTACGCTCATTATTTCGTCTTTGTTATCTACAAATGTATAGTAGTTTTCCGATGAAATATTCTTTCTCCCGTTAAAGGATTCTAAAAAGGCTTTATCCTCTTTACAGTATTTATTTATCGTCTGCCACGCCTGTGACGCTACCGATGAAAACTTGAGAAACTGAGCCTGCTGAGAAGATAGATCCTCAACTTCAAAAACATCGTTTGACGGTGAATTAATTATTTCAACCGCGCCCTCGCGCTGCAGGAATTCCAGTATTGCTTTTCTGTGTTTTTTTAGTGCGTAGACCGAAATCTTACACATCTGAACTATTGCCATAAGGTAATCACCTCCCAAAAGCAATTGTCTGATTTTTTATATCAATTTTTCTATTACCGAGGTTATTACGTTTTCTTCTTCTTTTTCGGCTTTTGATCTCAACGCAGAAATTATCTCTTCTGTCTCTTTACTGTAGAAATCAAAATCTTCCTGAGTGCGACAGCGTGCGGAATACTCTGCCTTTTCGGCATTTGCCGACGCGCTGTTTTTTGCGTTTTCGATAATACCGTTGGCCTCTGACTTTGCAAGCTCAATAAGCTTTTGTGCGTCTGCTTCCGCTTCTTTTATTTTATTGTCGGACTCAAGCTCGGCTTCTCTTAATTTTTCTATTGCAGACAGCGCCATATGATCACCTCTTTGTTACAGGTAATAATTCCCCGTTTAATCCTCGTTATTATAACATTGCGCATTTTAATAGTCAATATTTTTATTTTTTTGCTTTTTCGCCGCCTTTAATTCGGAGTTAAATTGGCTTCACTTCGGTAAATACGTATTAATTTGAGTTTAAGTTTTAGTTTTGGCAAGCAAAAGGGGGTCCGCCAAATATTGACAGACCCCACCTACAGTAGATTAAATTTTAATAACAATTCAAATTTTTGCGGCAATTCTTTGCATCATAACAACATCGTTCATTGTAACGCTTCCGTCGCCGTCTACATCCGCGGCTTTCAGTTGTGTATCCTCTAATACGTGTATATTTGCTATGCTTCTCTGCGCAAGCACTACATCTGTCATAGATACCTTATTGTCGTTATCCAAATCACCGATGATTCCGATTATAATATCCTTTAGATCTCCTATGTCGGAAGTTAATTCATCAAGCTTTATTTGAATTTCTTCCGTACCCTTCATAATCTGCTGATATTCCTCGGGGAGAGCCTCGTAAAGCATTATTTCAAATGTTCTTACAAGGTTGTTTATTCCCTTATCGTCAAGCGCCGTGAGCTGCCCCAATACATCGCCCAATTCCTCGTTATATTCAAAGCCGACAAGCTCGCTGAGCTTTTTGACAAGCTCAAGCAAATGATCGTATTTTCCGTCTTTTATCTCGGTTATAAACGAATAATCCTCGCCTAACAGGGCTTTTATCTGGTCATAATATTCCTCTGTAAATTCAAGCACGTTTTTGTCATCGACCGTTATCGCCTGTGAAATAAGATCTTTTATTTCCTCTTTGTCAAGGGCGTTGAACAGCGCTTCAAAATCCACATTTTCGCCGTCTACCAAATTCTTTATCCAACCGTAATCACCGTTTAAAAGGTCGGTTATATAAGAATAATCTCCGCCGATTATATTTCCGAATATAGCATAGTCACCGTTCAGGCAGTTTCCTAACATATCGTCCGAGCTCAAAAGACTTCTAATAATAGAAGTCAAATTTTTGTCGGACAGCCCCAGAAGCCCCGAGTAGTCGCCGTTTATAATATCAAAAAACTGCGTATAATCGCCGTCTGCTGCTTTGCAGAGCTGCTCTATAATATTTTGTATGGATGTGTAGTAAAACTTGTTTTCCGCGATTTTTTCAAGTTGATTTTTCTGAGTTTCGGTAAGTACAGTGCATCCCAAAAATTCGGTTACCGTTTTTACCAAAGCGTCCCATTCTTTGGTCTCGATCATTTCGCCGAAAGACTTGCTTCCGTCAAATAAAGAATCCCAGTCATATTCCTTGTCAAAGAATACCCACCAGTCGATTTTCAAAAGATTTTTTACCATGTCCGAATCAAAGCTGTCTAAAATATCGCCCCAGTCGTCTTTATCGGCTTTAATTATTTGAGAGTCTGTTTTTTCCGTTACTTCCTGCGCCGCAAAAGCCGAAGCGCACGGCATTGCCACACAAATACAAAGTGCAAGCACCAACGCGGTTGCGGTTGAGGCTATTTTTGTGATATATCTTTTCATAACAAAGCCCTCCTATAAAAATATGGTATCAAAAGGTTACAACCAAACCTCTACGATACCATACTATAACAATTATTTTTTAAAGTCAAGCGATTTCACGGCGTTTTCATAATTGAATTTGAAATTAAATAAGCTTTTTACTTTAATATAAATCCTATTTTTTTCATTGCCTTGTCAAGCGTTCTTTGAGAAACGCTTTGAGCGAATTCCGCGGATTTTTTGTAGCAAGCTTCAAGATACTGTTTGTCGTCTCTTATTTCCTTATATCTTTGCTGAACGGGGCGCAGCTCCTCTGCAACCGCTTCTCCCACGGCTTGCTTAAAGTCGCCGTAGCCTTTGCCTGCAAACTCACTTTCGATATCTGCAAAGCTTTTGCCTGTTATACCGCTGTATATTCCCATCAAATTATTTATACCGTCTTTTCCGTCTGCGTAGCGCACGCAGGCATCGCTGTCCGTAACGGCTTTTTTGAATTTTTTAATAATTGTTTCGGGCGGGTCGAGAATATAAACGCAGCCGTTTATATTTGTATCCGACTTGCTCATTTTGTTTTGCGGGTCCTGTAAAGACATTACCCTTGCTGCTGTTTTGGGAACATAAGCCTCGGGGATTTTAAACACATTGCCGTAAATACCGTTAAATCTTTGCGCTATATCTCTTGTTATCTCAAGATGTTGTCTTTGGTCGGCGCCCACAGGCACCATATCTGCCTGATAAAGCAAAATATCCGCCGCCATAAGCGCGGGATATGTAAAAAGTCCCGCGTTTACGTTGTCAGCGTGCTTTTGAGATTTATCCTTAAACTGAGTCATTCTGCTCAGCTCGCCGAACTGCGTGTAGCAGTTAAGTATCCACGCAAGCTGTGCATGTGTGTTTACGTGGCTTTGTATAAAAAAAGGACTTTTTTCGGGGTCTATTCCGCACGCAAGAAACAGAGCGTATGCGTCCAAAATATTAGAGCGCATTTTTGCGGGCTCTTGTCTTACGGTTATTGTGTGCAGGTCCGCCAGAGCGTAAATACAGTCAAATTCGTCCTGCATTTTAACCCAGTTCTTTAACGCGCCCAAATAATTGCCCAGCGTAACTCCGCCGCTCGGTTGCACCGCGCTGAATACTCTTTTTTTTCTTTCGGTTTGCTCTGTCATTTTGTTTTCCTCACATATATCTAACTAATCTTTCGGCTTTTGCCAAAACCTTTTTGTCGTTGTCGTAACAACACATATTTTTTGCTTCCTTAAAGCTTACCCACACCGAAAGGTCGATCTCTTCCTCTTGAATTGTTACCTTATCCGTATAGGCTTCCGCCAGAAAAAACACAACTCTCTTTCTTATTCTCCCAAACGGGCAATATGTGCTTACCTCTCTGAATCCGTCAATACTGCTTACATTCAGTCCTGTTTCTTCCTTTACCTCGCGCGTGGCTGTTTCAAGCTCTGTTTCACCGTATTCCACGTGCCCCTTGGGAAAGCTCCAATATCTGCCGTTTTTGTTTTTTACAAGCAGCACCTTAGGCACCTTGTGCAAGCGGTTAAATACAACAGCGCCGCACGATTTTTCATACAAACACAAAAGCTTTGTGTATGTAAAGCCCTTAACGGATGAAAGCCTGTCTTTTATTTCCGGCTCATACATAATGGCGTCTTTTTCGGGGGCAACTATAATCCTCTTAACTTTATTGTCACTGCCGTACGCAAGCGCGATTACTATCACATTATTTACGGTGCTTTGCGGTTCTTTTCTGAAAAGCGCAAAGGCAACCGAAGCGCCCGGCAGCCGTGACTTTACATCTGCAAGATATACGCCTTTGTCGGTGGATTTGCCGTATATCTCAACTGTGGCTTTAAACCCAATCATTTCCCGTCTCCCTCAGTTAAGCAAGGCCTTAATACTGTTGTTTCTTATCTCGGTGTTCGCGTCCATAATTCCGTTAAGAAACAAAACCTCGCCTATTCCCTTGTTTTTGATCACATCATTTAGGTCAGAGCTGAAATATCTGTAATCTACTACCGTAATCTCGTCAAAATTGCAGGTTAGATAAGGAATTATCGCATTTGCGCTGTTGTCTTTTATTATTAGCAGATTTCTTCCGCGCTGTGGAGGATTTTTTGATTTTATTGTCATAACGGGATATTCGCCGCCAAACAGGAACACGGCATACGCGTATTCCGCTGTGGGCGCGGGGTAATACAGATCGGCGGCAAATTCTTCGCCCTTGCTGTCGGTCACCTTCACCGTATAATCAACGGGGATGTCGTAATACTCTACAGTATCGGAATTTTGCTTTACTCTTTTAAACAGGCTTTCTTTTGTTATGCCTTTTGCGGTAAGGCCCACATATCCGCTTACAGTGTTTGTCGCTTTATTAAGCTCATCAAACTCTGCAGGCGTAAAACCCATACTCTCTCCCAAACAGGTATATCCGTAATAAGCGCCGAGCGCAGTCCAGGTAGAATCGGTGTTGAAATAGATATACTCGTCTCTGTGACGCATAAGGGTATCTATTACATTTATACCCTTTATGTCTTGTGACAATCCTTGCAATATTCTTTCGATATTCAGCTTTTGCGAAAACGTGCTTGCTTTTATTTTTTGCTCATCGGGAAGGGTAAATTCAGACCTTGTAGGAATTACAAGATCGTAAAACAGCGTGTCGCTGCCAAGGACTTTTTTCAGCTTAAAAACTGTTTTGTTTATTGTGTCACTGTAAGCGTCCGCGCCTGAGTTGTCGCCGTAAAACACCTCATAAGCAACATCATTAAACACATACACCTTTTGTTCTTTGTCGCCGAACTCTCCCTTTAAGTCGCTGTCATATTCAAGAGGGGGTATACCGTTTGTTTCGGTATCGGTAACAACCGGTTTGTCTGATGACACCTCACTTCGGGAAGTCTCATTCTGAGACTGCGTTTCCGCCGCGGAGCTTTCCGATACCGTACCCGCAGGCGTAACAAAAGAATTTCCGTTTGCTCCCAAAGTTGCAAACGAAACGCCCGCGATAACAACGCCGCACAAAATCGTAGAAACAAGCGTTGTTATTATTCTTTTGTTTTTCACTCTGTTTGTGTACATTCCGCCGTAACGGATGATTTTTAACTTTCCGGGCATTTTTTTGAAATTCACCTTCACATTAAGCAAAAAAAGAAAGCCTTTCGCTTTCTAAATAAGTTTACGTAGATAGTATAATATAATTTTATTGAAAATACAATAGCAAAAGGGCATTTAATCTTATTGTTTCAGAATTTTACACGTTTTGCGGCAATGATTTGATTTTTAGTTTAAACCGCATATAAAAAGCAACCGCGTTTTTATATTCGCGATTGCCTTTTGTTTTTATTAAAAGAACATTGTTGGGTCTACTCTTACACCGTTTTCGATTATTTCAAAGTGTAAATGGGGAGCTTCCGAGTTGCCTGTTGAGCCAACCGCGGCAATAACAGCTCCTTTAGATACCTTTTCTCCTACGCTTACATAAATATCGCTGCAGTGAGCGTAACGTGTAACGTAGCCGTTACCGTGGTCTATCTCTACGTGATGGCCGTAGCCGTATTCATCGTAGCTTGCGGTGATAACAGTACCGCTGTCGGCTGCCAATATGTCGCTGCCGTACATTCCGTTATCGTTAATGTCTATGCCGCCGTGGTATCCGTCTTCTCTGTATCCGAAGCCGCTGAAAATATTATAAGTGTACGCGCTCGGCCACGCAAACGTGCCTGAGCCAACACCGCTTTTAAGTGTTTTTCCTGTTACAACCACTTTGTTTACGGGCTCTTCTACTACCTCTGTCTCAAAAACAGAAGAGGATTGCTTTTCACCGTTTATGTAAACTGTCTCGGTAGTAACCCTGTTTATACCGTCTTTGCCTTCCTTTTTGATTTTAAAATAATCTTCGTCTTTTGAAGAATCGTATTTGGTTATTACTCTGTAAGGAACCGAAACCTCAACGGTCACATATGACCTTACCTGTATATACTGTGAATAATCCTTTTCGATTTTTACTTTAAGCTCTTCCCCGGAATATACGTATTCTTTGTCGAATAAGCCTTTCAGCGTTTTGGGGGTGTTTATAAATTCAGCCTTGGCATTTGTGTAGCCTTTAGATGCGCTTGCCAAAACTTCTTCAAATAAGGCGTCCAGATCGCTTGCGTCCTCCACTGCGGCAACCAGCTCGTCGTTGATGTATACACCGTAAGCAGGTACCAAATCTGCTGCTGTTACCGTTTTGTTCTCGCTCAACACAACCGGCTTTTCCAAATAAACCGTGTTCTCCGACTCAAAGTAAACGGGCTTGCGCGCAAAAACCACGCAGCTTGTTATTACTATGGCGGCAATGCACGCCATTGACGTTACCGCCTTTTTGTTATTTTTTATGTATTTAACTATAACATTGACCATTTCAGAAATGTTTTTATTCTGCATGGGCAATCAACTCCTTATAAAAACAGTGCAGGTATTGTAACACAATCATTACAAGATTGCAACTTTTAAATTATTTTTGTAACTTTTATTTTGCAACTTTACTAAAATATTCTTAACACATTTAGATAAATTGCCAATCGTACAACTCTCGCTGTGAAAACAACCTGAATAAATTACAACTTATTACAGGCGGATTTAGAGCAAATTGTGTTGTTGACAAATAAAATATACTATTTTATAATTTTATCCGGCAAATACATTTTACTTGGGAGTTGTATCTTATGAAGCTGAAAAAGCTCGGCATTTACATATTGTCTGCGTTGCTTGCCGTTTTGCTTATTCATCCCGCGTTAAGCGCTTCGGCAAAAACAGAGGATGAAGTTTACGATATTTTTAAATACAGGGTAGATGAAACCGAAGAAACCGTCACTGTAACGGGTTACACGCAGGAGCCTTCGGGTGAGCTTGTCATCCCCGGGAGCATAAGCGGTTTTCCCGTTGTATCTGTGGGAAAGGAAGCATTCAAAGGCTGCAAAAAAATATCTTCGGTCATACTATCCGCCAGCGTTAAAGAAATAGGCTTAAGCGCGTTCGCGAACTGCACGGGAATAAGCTTTGTTGATTTTTCCAATGTGCAAACCTTATTTTGGTATGC
This sequence comes from Clostridiales bacterium, assembly GCA_024690965.1. Classification (GTDB taxonomy): domain Bacteria; phylum Bacillota; class Clostridia; order Oscillospirales; family Acutalibacteraceae; genus JAEEHZ01. The sequence goes on along the minus strand of JAILOG010000011.1, from coordinate 35,009 downwards.
TTTTGAGAACTGCTCCCGTATAAAAGAATTAAGTCTCCCCGAAACTCTTTTTGATGTTGACCGTTACGCCTTTTCCGGCTGCACGGGAATTTCGTCGTTAACATTGCCCGACGGTGTACATCATATGGGAGACGGCGCTTTTATGGGGTGTTCTTCTTTAGAGGTCGTAAACACCGGCGCAAAACTTAAAAAAATAGGCGCGCAGGCGTTTAAAGACTGTTCTGCTCTTAAAAGCGTAACAATAGGCGAAAGCGTATATTCTATAGGCTCAAATGCTTTTGAGGGATGCTTTCAGCTAAGCGATGTTATATATAATGAAAGCTTGACCGAAATCTGCGAATACGCTTTTTCGGGGTGTAAAGGCTTGATTCGTCTCGACCTGCCGGACACGGTCGTATCTATCGGCGAGGGAGCTTTTCAAAATACGGGCCTGTATGATATCACATTAGGCGAATCATTGAAAGAAATAGGCGACAAAGCTTTTTATAATTGCGACGGCATAACAGATATTTGTTTCCCCGACAACTTTACAGATTTGGGAGAGTATTCGTTCGGCGAATGTTCTTCTTTAAAAAATGTTTCGCTTGGCAAAAATACCGAAAAAATAGGAAAAGGCGCATTCAGTTGCTGCAAAGCCCTGACATTGGTATTAATAGGTGACAAGCTTGAATACATCGGTGAACTGGCCTTTGAGAAATGTGTATTGTTAAAGACGATCCATTTGGGCAAACACGTTCAATTTATAGGCGAAGGAGCTTTCTCCAAGTGCGCTTCTCTTGAAAGGATTGTTATCCCTGACAGCGTTACAGATATGGAAAGCAGAGTATTTAACGGATGCGATCATCTTACCTCTGTTTACTTGGGTACGGGCTTAACCTATATTCCTGCTTTAACTTTTTGCGATTGTGAATTGCTTCAGTGTGCAATTTTACCTTCAAATATAAGGCAAATAGAGCCCAACGCTTTTTTAGACTGCTCACATTTAAAAACAGTATTTTTGCCCTCAAGCGTTATGACTGTCGATTACTCAGCTTTTGAAGGCTGCGACAATTTATCCGATGTATATTACGGAGGTCCGCTTTCTAACTGGAACAAGATCTACATTGACGACGGGAACGATAATCTGAGACGCGCACAGCTTCACGAATACAGCTCCGCGCAGGATGTTCCCGGGTATACTTCGGGCTTTGACGATAAAGGCGACGCGGACCTAAACGGAAAAATCGATATGTCGGACGTTGTGCTTATTCAAAAACACATCGCAAGGCTTATTGAATTGTCGCCTATGCAATATAAGGTCGCCGACGCAGACAGCAACGGTATTGTTAATATGGACGATGTTATAATATTGCAAAGAGTTATCGCAGGTCTTATAAAATCACTTTAAAAGCTATGCTTTTTATACACATAACCCCAAAGTCAGGCTCATCTGTGCTTGGCTTTGGGATATTTTTATGCAATGATTTGACTTGTATATAATTTGAGAGTATAATTGTTTCATACTGGGTAAGTTTGCTGATTATTTAATTAGAGGAACAGATTTATTATGAACGATAAAACAATTGCAGCCATCGCCACCGCACAAGGACAGGGCGGTGTAGGTATTATAAGAATAAGCGGCGAAAACGCCTTTGATATTGCCGACAGGGTATTTACTTCAACAAGCGGAAAACGCCCACACAGTATGCCGGGATATACCGCGTCGTTCGGACACGTTTGTGACGAAAACGGTAACAATTTAGAGGCAATAATGCTTGTATTCAAAAAGCCACACAGCTACACCGGTGAAGATGTGATCGAGATATCGTGTCAGGGCGGAGTTTACGTTACAAAAAGTATTCTGCGGGCGATACTTGATAACGGAGCGTATCCTGCCGAGGCGGGCGAATTTACAAAACGAGCCTTTTTGAACGGAAAAATGGATCTGCTTGAGGCGGAATCCGTTATGAACATAATTTCCGCAAAGAATAAAACAGCTCTTAAAGCCGCGAATTCCGTTTTAGAGGGAAAGCTCGGCAAAAGGCTGAAGTCTGTAAAAGAAGATCTGCTTACTGTGGCGGCTCATTTGTCGGCTTGGGCAGATTATCCCGAAGACGAAATACCCGCCGTTAACGAAGACGAGATATTTACCGCCGTGGAAAAAGCGTCAAATGCGTTGCAAGCACTGATAGACGAATGTGACAGAGGAAGAGTTCTCACCGAAGGCATTGATACGGTTATAGTTGGCAAGCCCAACGTGGGAAAATCAACACTTATGAATATGCTTTCCGGAAGCGAGAGAAGTATTGTTACCGATATACCCGGCACCACAAGAGATATTGTAGAGGATACGGTGAATCTCGGCAATTATACACTGCGTTTGAGCGACACGGCAGGCATACGTTTTACAGATGATATTATTGAAAAGATAGGCGTTGATAAAGCGCTGGACAAAATAAACACCGGCGAGCTTATTTTGGCTGTGTTTGACGGATCGGGCAAGCTGAGCGAAGAGGACAAACATTTGATCGACAAAATATCAAATTACAACTGCATTGCCATTATAAATAAATCCGATCTTCCTCAAATAATAGATCGCGAATACATTTCTCAAAAAATACAGCACATCGTTTATACCTCCGCAATCAGTCAAGAGGGAGCGGATAATCTTATTGCGGCGCTTGACGATATTTTCAGCACGGGAGCGTTTAATCCGGGCGAGGGCATTTTGGCAGGAGAGAGGCAAAGAAACACTGCTTTAAGCGCACTTGAAGCTTTAATTGAAGCAAAATACTCTTTGCAGGCAGGGTATACGCTTGACGCCGTTACGGTATCAATAGAATTCGCGATACAGGAGCTTTTGGCGTTAACGGGAGAGCGCGCAACGGAGGAAATCGTTAACAAAGTATTTGAGCGTTTTTGCGTAGGCAAATAATATGGTAACCATGATAAGGAAATGAAAAGATGACTTATATTTCGGAAAATTATGATGTGGGCATAATCGGCGCCGGTCACGCGGGAATTGAAGCAGGGCTTGCTTGCGCGCGTCTAGGGTGCAAAACAGCCGTTTTTACAATTAATTTGGACGCGGTGGGAAACTGTCCGTGCAATCCTTCCATCGGCGGCACGGCAAAAGGTATTCTTGTGCGGGAAATTGACGCGCTCGGCGGAGAAATGGCTAAAACCGCCGATGAATGTCTTTTGCAAATGCGTATGCTGAACAGGGGAAAGGGGCCTGCTGTTCAGTCTTTGAGAGGACAAATTGACCGGCGTAAATACTCCGATATAATGAAGCACAAGCTGGAGCTTCAGAAAAACCTTTACTTAAAGCAGGCTGAAATAACAGACCTTGAATTTTCCGACGGCAGTTGGGTATTAACAACGCGTACAGGCGCGACACATAAGTGTAAATGTGTAATAATTGCCACGGGAACGTATTTAAGCGGCAAGGTGTTTATAGGCGAGACTTCTTTTGAAAGCGGGCCCGACGGTATTTTCCCTTCTGTGTTTTTGGGTGACTCGCTTAAAAAATTGGGACTTTCTCTGCGCCGCTTTAAAACAGGAACGCCCGCGAGGGTACTTAGATCGAGCATAGATTTTTCAGATCTGGAAGAACAGCCCGGTGACGACGATATTGTGCATTTCAGCTTTGAAAACGGCTTTTTGCGTGAAGGCGAAAACAAGGTTATGTGCCACATAAGCTGGACTAACGACAAAACAAAGCAGGTAATACTTGATAATATCCACCGCTCGCCTCTTTACAGCGGGAAAATAGAGGGCGCGGGGCCGAGATATTGTCCCAGCATTGAAGATAAGATCGTGCGCTTTTCGGACAAACCGCGTCACCAATTATTTATTGAACCTTGCGGAGAAACCACGGAAGAGATGTACCTTCAGGGTATGAGCTCGTCCTTGCCTGAGGATGTTCAATTAAGCTTTTACAAAACGATAAAAGGTCTTGAAAATGTTCAGATTATGCGAACGGCATACGCGATAGAGTATGATTGCGTTGATCCCGTTCAAATGAATAATACACTTGAATTTACGGATTTCCCCGGACTTTACGGAGCGGGACAGTTTAACGGAAGCTCGGGTTACGAAGAAGCCGCCGCGCAAGGTCTTGTTGCGGGTATAAACGCCGCGCTTAAAGTAAAAGGCAAACCGCCTTTTGTGCTTGATAGGGCGAGCTCATATATCGGCACGCTGATAGACGATCTGGTAACAAAGGGCTGCAGCGACCCGTACAGAATGATGACCTCACGAAGCGAATATCGCCTTATTCTCAGGCAAGACAACGCAGACGCGCGTTTGACGCCTTTGGGATATGAATTAGGTTTGATCTCTGAGGAGAGATATAACGCTTTTCTTAATAAACAGGAATTAAAAAAGCAGGAAATGAAAAGAATAAGAGAAACAGTTATTTCGCCGGGTGACGAATTAAATAAGATACTTGTTTCACGTGAAACATCACCTGTTTCTACCGGCGTTCACCTTGCTGAGCTGATAAAGAGACCACAGTTAAGCTATGAAGCTTTAAAGTCAGTTGACGTTAACCGCCCCACGCTTGATAAAGCAATATTCAGCGAAGTGGAAACCGAGATAAAATATGAGGGCTATATAAATAAACAGCAGGCTCAAATTGAGCAAATGCGCCGTCTGGAAACTAAAAATCTGCCTTTTGATATTGATTATAATTCAATAACAGGGCTCAGACTTGAAGCGATAGAAAAGCTTAACAAAGTCAGACCTGCAAACCTGGGGCAAGCATCCAGAATAAGCGGCGTTAGCCCCGCGGATATTTCTGTACTTATAATATGGCTGTCATCGGGGAGGGGCAGATAATGTCAATAAGATCCGTTTTGCAGGATAATTTAAACCTATCCGACGAAAAACTGATGGCGTTTGAAAAGTTTGCAGATTTTTTAAAAGAAAAAAATAAACAAATGAATCTTACGGCAATAACAGACGATGACGAAATCGCGGTAAAGCACTTTTTAGACAGCCTATCGCTTTACAATGCTTTAGATATCAGGGACAAATCAAAAATAATAGATATAGGAACAGGTGCGGGATTTCCTTCTGTACCGCTTCTTATATATAATAAAACTCTGAAAATAACTATGGTTGACAGTCTGGGCAAAAGGCTGCGTTTTATAGATGAAGCCCTCGAAAAGCTTGATTTGACGGCAGAAACCATACACGCCAGGGCGGAGGACCTCGGCAGAGATCCCGAATACAGAGAAAAATACGACTTTGCCGTATCAAGGGCAGTGGCAGGACTTAATGTGCTTGTTGAACTGTGCGTTCCGTTTATAAAAGCAGGCGGAATATTTGCCGCTATGAAAGGTCCGGAAGCGGAAAACGAGATTTCAGCCGCGAAAAGCGCTCTTGATTTGCTCGGCGCCGAAGTGACAGAAACAAAAAGCGTAGTTTTGCCCGGAGATTTGACAAGAAAAATAATTGTGATACAAAAAGTGCGCGAAACAGACGAACGTTTTCCGCGCACAAGCAAAAACATATTAAAGCGACCGTTATAAACGCAAAAGGAGCGATAATCATGGAAGAAAAAACAGTTTCAGAAAACACCGCGGAAGACATAAATTCAAATGACAAAAACGAAAGCAAGCTCAGCTCTACTCTGCCTAAAGTGCTTATATGCGCGGCTGTTACCGTGGCTGTAGTCTTGGTTTTGCATCTTTTGTTCGGGATTTTTTCAATAAATTCGCAAGTCAACGATAACCACAATGTGCTTGTATATGATTATGAGACTTTGGGGTATTACGGTTTGTCGGGCGGAAAAATAAGCGAAAATCAAATAAGCGGCGACATATCCTCCGCAAAAGAAGCGATAAGCGGTGACGTGAGCGCAGTGCTTACAGGCGGCGGAACTTTGTATCTGTACTCTGACAATAACTTTTTGACCGTAGACGAAAATGTTTTGGATTTTCTTTTGTCCTCTAAAGGTAACGCCATAGTTTACAGCACAAAGGATAAAAAGCTTAACCTTTTTTGTCTGAACGAAAGCAAGGGATATGAAGTCGCTCAAAATGCCGATTTAGGCTATATCGTTTCTCCAAACGGCAACTATGCCGCATATACCGTGACAAACGCAGCAGGAATAAAAGAAACGTATATATTTGACAAAGCAGCTCAAACAAAAGCTTTTGAAAAATACATTCCCGTTTGTATAAGCGACAACGGAGAGATATACGCATATGACCCTCAAAACGACACCTTATATTACAAGAATTCAACCGAAGCTGTTGTAATAAATGAAAAAACAGACGAAGGCTTTTTTGTAAACGAAAACTGTGATCAAATAATGTTTTGCTCGGAAGAAAAGATGTATATTTCAGAAAACGGCAGCGAAGCAAGACGCATAAGCAGCAACAAAGTCTCGCTTATAACACCGCACGGTCACGCCGCGGCAACAGTAAACAGCAACACCATCTTTGTGGGAGTCGGCACTTTGTTTGACTGTCTGTATTACGACGGCGCAAACAACATATTTAAATTAACATCATCATATGATGAGCAACAATCAAGATATTCAACAATAAGGCTGAACACATTTTACGAAAACTACTATCTTAACAAAGACTCGAGCCGTGTTTATTATATAGATGACAACAGCAGTCTGTGTTCTTCAAGAATAAAAGAAAACCCTGATATTAATACAATTTCCGATAATGTAAATGTGTTTTACGTGTCAAATAACGAAAAAAAGGTTGCATATATCACAAATGATCGAAAGCTTTATGTGTATCAAAACGGACAAAGCTTCTTTGTGTCGGAGAACGCAGATCTGGTACAAATAGGCGAAAACAATACCGTGTTTTATCTGTCAAACAACGCGCTTTATAAGTTCGTCTCAGGAACACCCGAGCTTGTGGCTGAAAATGTTCAGTCGCTTTATTGCAAGCCGGACGGAATGTATTTTACCTGCTCCACCGATGAATTATTGTCTGCTGTTTATTGCGGTAACGAAAAGGACGGTTACAATATGACCAGCGGAGAAGGAGAATTATATATTATTAACAATTGATTTTTTACTTACGTAAATAAGGCACGGTGTTTCACGTGGAACATCGTGCCATTTTCTGTAAAAAATTTTTTCTTATGCTTCAGTAATGGAGATGCTCCCAAATGAAAAATGAACAATAATGACAAAAGGCTCCGCTGACCTCAGGCGTATAACCCGGTATCAGCGGAGCATATTTTATAATTTATTCAGGTTTAAGTGCTTCGCGGTCACAAGTGTTATCCCATTGTAAATCCTGTTGTTAATCCTGCGATATACTTTTGCAACTCAACAACATCGTCAAGCGTCAAGTTTTCGTCACCGTTAACATCGGCAAGCTCAAATTCTTCTTCTGTCATTTCGGCAAGCTTTGCAATTACCTGCTGCATATAAACAACGTCATACATATTTATCTCGGTGTCGTTTGTTGCGTCACCGTAAGGCTTGATCAAATATGCGCTTCTTTGTGTTGTTTCGCCGTTAAAGCCATTGTAGTTGCCCTCTTTGATGATCTTGGGGTAATCCTTATAGGCAACATCCATATCAATGCCCTTATAGGTATATTTAATAGCCTTATAAGATCCGTACCAGCTCCACTGGAACATACCATACTGGGAAGCATAATCATACTGTCCCGAAGGCGAGCACAAAGATGTGTCCGTATTGCTTCTTAAATGAGATACCCAAGCCTCATATTTTGTGGAAAGCACGTTGTAATCAAGCTTGCTTGACCACCAAGATTTCATTGTGAACACGCCGGGGTACCAGCCGTCATCAAGCAAAGCGTCGCAGAATGTTGTGCAAAGAGCGGTACAGGTCTTTTTGCTCAGGTTTATCTGACCCTCTGCGGTAACTTCTTCTATATCATAGAATATAGGATACTCAAACTGTTTGCCTTCAAGCCATGAAGAACACATTTGTGCGTCTTTTTTAGCAGTTTTTGTGCTTTGCGCATAAGTATAGAAATATGCGCCTACGTCTAAACCGACAGATTTTGCACCTGCGTAATTTGTCTCAAACGCGGAGTCAATTCCGTAAGTTGTTCCTACACGCAAAATTACAAAATCAACACCGCTTTGCTTTAAGGCAGGCCAGTCTATTGTTGTGCCGTTCCATTTGGAAAGATCAATGCCCGTGGCATAAACAGCGCCGTCTCCCGCGGCAAGCGCGGCAGGCCTTACAAGCTGGTCAAGAGCAGTATTTTCGCTTTTACCCAGATACTCAAGCAATGAAACAGATACCCAGCCCAATGTATCCTCAAAAACAGTAAACGCAAATCCGTCGCGAACCTTTGAAATAGTTATCTCAGATCCCGCGGGGATAACCATACGAACATTGTAAACAGAGCCGGGGCCCGTTCTTAAATTGGCGTTTGATTTAGTTTTGCATTTATTAATAACAGTGCCTGTATCAAATTCGTCAAGGTTAGATATCTTCTTGGAAAGGTATTTTGTAACGACCCAGCCTGTTACTCCCTCGGCAGTTATATTAGACCAACCGTTAGAGTATGATTTAATAATGGAAACCTCAGTACCCTGCGCAAGGGTTGTAAGGATATTTGCCTTTGAATTATTTTTAGCTCTTACATTAAGGGTACTGCAGTTAACATAATGTCCGTATTTCGGAACAAATGTGCTGAAGCTCTCAAAAGCCATATATTCCATACTTACCCAGCCTGTAAGAGAATTATAGGTCATATGTCCCCATCCGTCTTGTATCTCATCTACAATAACAGTATTGCCTTTAACAAGCTTTCCGAGCTTAGTACCGTCCGTAGAAGGCGTACTTCTTACAGACAGCGACGAGGCGGTTACTTTATATGTTCCTGCTCCCCAATCGTCTGCGTAAGCGGTCACTGCTATCATACTTACAGCAAATGTAAGAACGAGCAAAACAGATATGACCGTGGTAAACATTTTCTTCATAATTATTTCCTCCCGATTATATTGTGCATTGTACATTGCATTATATCACAAAATCACTAAAATTTATCATAAAATTTGATATTTCATAATATTCTCAAAATGTGTCAGCGTTCAGGTGTGCAGTCTATGAGCCTCTCACATTAGTAACAAATATTTGTGTTGTTTTAGTGAAGATAAATGCTTTCTTAACAATGTTTAAGGATTCTACCTGCAAAAAAACAGCCGCGCTGTAGGCTACGGCTGTTCAACTTAATCAATAATTCTTATTATTTATCTCAAAAAAGCTTTGAGGATGATCGCAAACCGGGCATATATCCGGAGCTTTTGTTCCCACAACGATATGTCCGCAGTTTCTGCATTCCCAAACATGAACGCCTGACTTTTCAAATACCTGTTTAGTTTCTATGTTGTTAAGCAATGCACGGTATCTTTCTTCGTGTGCTTTTTCAATGGCCGCAACGCCTCTGAAACGCTTCGCCAAATCAAAGAAGCCCTCTTCTTCGGCTTCCTTTGCCATACGCTCATACATATCGGTCCACTCCGCGTTTTCACCTTCCGCCGCAGCCAAAAGGTTTTGCGGCGTATCGCCGAGCTCTCCTAATTCCTTAAACCAGAGCTTCGCGTGTTCTTTTTCGTTGTCGGCTGTTTTCAAAAACAATGCCGCTATCTGCTCATATCCTGCCTTTTTGGCAACAGATGCAAAATAAGTATATTTATTTCTCGCCTGAGACTCACCTGCAAATGCCTCTCTCAAATTCTTTTCTGTTTTTGTTCCCGCGTATTTGTTGCTCATAATTTTTCCCTCCGTTAATGATTATTCTATTGAAACCAAGAAGTAATAGACGGGCTGGCCGCCGTATACGGTCGTAACCTCAAGCTGATTTCCGAATTTGTCGTTTACCGACGCCTCTAAAGAGCGCGCCTGTTCGTCGCTTATATCTTCACCGCTGATAATTGTAATATAGCGACTTTCCTTTTTTACCATAGATTTTATAAGCTTTAAGGTTGCTCTGACCGGGTCTTTATCGGTTATTGCAAGTTTTCCGTTGTTAAGCGCGATAATGTCGCCTTCTTTTATCTTGTTGCCGCCGAACTCTGAATTACGGGCGGCAAATGTAACGGAACCGGTAGAAACACCCTTCATATACTCTATCATTGCCACACGGTTGTTATCGGGGGTCTCGTCCGTATCAAACGCGAGCATCGCCGATAAACCCTGTGGTATCGTCTTGGAAGGGATAATGATGACTCTTCTGTCATCCGCAAGCGGAACAGCCTGCTCTGCCGCCATAATGATATTTTTATTGTTTGGTAAAACAAATACGGTTTTTGCAGGCGTTGCCATAATAGCCTCATAAATATCATCGGTGCTTGGGTTCATTGTTTGACCGCCGCTTACAACGTGCAGACACCCAAGATCTTTGAAAAGCCCAACAAGGCCGTCGCCCGACGCGACCGCAACAAATCCGTATTCCTGCTCAGGCTGAACAAATGTGAGCGGTTGTTTTTGTTCTTGCTTTTGTTTCTTTTCGGCTTTTTGTTCGTTTTCCTGCGCGGCTTTTCTGTGTTGTTCTTTCATATTTTCAACCTTGACCGCCAACAACTGACCGAATTTTAAACCTTCCTGAAGCACATTGCCCGGCGTTTCGGTATGAACGTGGACTTTTATTATTTCATCATCGTCAACAATTACAACACAATCGCCTATCGTTTGCAAATATTCACGCAAAGCGGCAGGTTCTGTCTCGCACTCTGTGTCTCTGCCGATAATTATTTCGGTACAATAAGTAAATCTTATGTCATCGTCAAATTCCGCTGCCGCGCTTCTGAATTCGTCCTGATCCTGTGCGTCGGAAGAAGTCATTTTCAGCTCTATGATTTCTTTTCCTCCGAAAACCTCAAGCATACCGTCGAAAATTTCGCACACGCCTCTGCCTCCGGCGTCTACAACTCCCGCTTTTTTCAAAACAGGCAAAAAGTCGGGGGTAAGCGCAAGCGCGTCGCGCGCGGCGTTACAGATAATGCGCCACATCTCTACGCAGTCGGGTGCGTTATCTTGTCTTAAAGCCGCCGCAGCAGCCTCATGAGCAAGTCTTGCAACCGTAAGCATTGTACCCTCGGTGGGCTTCATAACTGCGGCGTAGGCGTCTTCAACGCCTATTCTCAATCCCTCGACAATGTCTTCGCAATTAACAGTCTTTTTGTCTTTAAAAGCTTTTGCGAAGCCCTTGAACAATATAGACAGTATTACACCCGAGTTGCCTCTTGCGCCTCTAAGCATTGCAGAAGAAGCCTTTTTAGCCACATCTTCGGCACAAGGATCCTCTCCGAGTCCGCTTACGGCTTCTTTTGCGGCTGTTATGGTCATAGACATATTCGTTCCCGTGTCACCGTCCGGAACAGGAAAGATATTTAAATCATTTATCTCGTTTTTTTGGTTTAAAATATTATTTGCGCCGGAAATTATTGCGTTTTTCAAAAGCAATCCGCTTATCATTGTAATACATCCCCTATTTCGCATTGTAATATGTTAGCATTATATCATAATAATAACAAAAAATCAATTTAATATGATCCAAAAATAGCCTTGCTCATCAAACTATTTCAATTCGCTCTGCAGATATGGTTTTCCCGTTTTTCTCGTTAATATTAAATATTACGGCATTCAGCTTACAGGCACCTGTTGCAATTTCAAACCTTACGGGCATTTTATTTCTCATCTTTTCAATTATTATGTCCGGTTTTATCCCCAAAACAGAGTCTATCGGTCCTGTCATACCAACATCCGTAATATATCCGCAACCTTTGGGCAGTACGGTCTCATCTGCGGTCTGAACATGGGTGTGCGTTCCGAACACAGCCGATACTTTGCCGTCAAGATAATACCCCATGGCTCGCTTTTCACCCGTTGACTCGGCATGGAAGTCAACTATTGTAACTTCTGCCGGATACTCGTCAAGCAGTTTATCCATTGTTCTGAAAGGGCAGTCAAGACTTTCCAAAAACGCCGTTCCCATTAAATTGATTATATTAACACTGTAACTGCGCATATCAAGCGTGCAAATACCTTTCCCCGGGGTGGTACCTTCGGGAAAATTTGCCGGGCGCAGAATATACGGGTGAGAATCATAAAGCTCATACATTTCTTTTCGCCTGAAAGCATGGTTTCCCGTTGTTATAACGTCTGCTCCCGCGTTAAACAGTTTTTCGGCGGAAACAGGGGTTATTCCGTTTCCGTCCGCGGAATTCTCCCCGTTTACTATCGTTACATCTATATTTTTAAATCTTTTTAAACCGGGAAGCTTTTCAAGCAAAAAATTGCATCCCGTGGTTCCCACAACGTCACCTATTGCCAAAATATTGATATTAACCACCTGCCATCCATTGTACGGTAAGAATACCACAAATTTGTTTGTCAGTCAACGAGCAAAGTGTACTTAAACCGAAAAAACCGGCGAGGCATAAAGCGACCCCACCGGTTTTAAGTATTAACTGTTTACTTGTCAAGATCAAAAAATGATAAATTGTTATCAAGTGACCTTTTAGCCGGCTGACTTTCGGAATTGGAAGTAGTGTTTTCGCCGGATGCGGTCAATGTGTCGTTTTCGGCTAATAAAGCTTCATTAAGCGTAGGAGAAATGTATTCTTTCATAGTGATCTCCTCCTTGGTTAAGAATTTATGATCGACTGCAAATATTCCACTGCGCTCTGTGAATAACTGCCGATATCATTATCACAGATGTATTGAGCAGCCGTTTTAAGACTTGTGTAATAGCCCTTTGCAATGACATTCTGCGAATCACTCTCGGTATAGTAATATATCTGTTCGTTTCCGTTTCTGTCAATATATCTTACATACGGACGTGCGGTAATATCGGTCGCGTAATTCTCTTTGGGAATATGGTGTATAAGTGTTGTGGCTACCTGATATGCCGTACCGTCATAGAATATGTTTTTGCTCTCGGAATTAACTACGCCCGGCGTCTCAAGAGTCATATTTTCAACACCGCTAAGTCTGCTTTTCAGCGCAACCGCGTTACCGAAAGTGATATTGTCGCCGTATAAGTACACAAGATCATTATACAGCTGTTTTTCAAGTGTAAGGCAAAAACGCAACCCATTTCCGTATTCATCGGTGTCGTTTTCCAGTATTTTTATCTGAATACCCGCAAGACCGAATGAATCGTATTTGCCGTTGTTTCCGAAGCAAGCGTCAACATCTTCCGCTTCAATATTTACCTTGCCTATTTTTTTCCAGCCTGCATACAATTTCGTGTCAACGAAAAACGCGGTGCTGTAAGATACGGGTATCGTAAGACTCTCGTCAAGATACCAACCGGTAAACATATATTCGTCCTTTTGGGGGGCAGGGGCAAGCTGTACTCCGCTTAAGCCTATAACGACATCATCGTCAGTGTACAGTATGTCATCGGAATAATATTTTAATTTGCAGAAAGCGGAGCTGTCGGGAGTCCATTTTGCATACAAGGTAATATCGCTGTTTACGGTATCATTTGCGAAATCCCACGGATTACCCGTAAACTCTGGATTTCGATACCACTTTGCCGTGTAACCGGGTTTTACCGCGTCCGGCACGGTTAATTTGTCGCCGTTGCTTAAGCCTGTCTGACGCTCGCATCCGCTTGAAACATAACTTTCAAACTTAACTGTGAACGGTAATATCATACTATCAAAAGCCGCACCGTTTTTATTTATGTTTACGGTTTTTGTGTTTGCCTGAGATATCGTAACAACGTCATTTGCTCCCACGCTTACCTCTTTTGTTACAAACTCATCGTCATAAAGAACATTTACGGAAACAGTTGTGTAGTCTTTCGTCTCAACTGTCAAATTATTTTGCTGCGGTGTAACTTTTAATCCTTTTGTATTAGCAGTGAATTCGGTCGCGCCGCAATTAGATGTGTTGCTGTTGTTTACAGTGCAAACGGTCTGATAAACCGAAGCAATATAATTTGTTTCAACCTTGCCGTTTTCGCTGAATATCACCGAAACAGGGGCAGGGGACTCTACATACGCTCCGCCGCCGTTCTCTTCGCAGGAGTTATCTTCATACATTGTGTAATATTCACTTATTCCGGTGTTGTTTACAGGTGTAACGGTAACAGTTTCTCCGTTTGAAAGCTCAGGAATCCTGAATGTGCCTCTGTCGCAGTCTTCTTCATCATCTGCAGGTCCGAGGTACTCGATTAAGTCGCTGTCTCCGGAATAATATGTGTTATCTCTTATTTCAGCCGTTTTGCCCGATGATGTGACAACTGTAAAGTTAGGATAGTTAACGGTTACATATGTTTGAGAATAGCTATCATTGTATATTTGTTCATACAGCTCGTCAGTCTCTTCGCCGCCGTGGTTAGGTCTGTAATAAATGTTTTTATCCTTTAAATGACCTGTTATATCATAAGAATATAAGAGATTTACGGGAACAGCACATTTTAAAAACATATTCTTGTAATTATCGCAACGGTAATATGAGCCGGAGTCGGGGTCATACCAATAAAAGTCCGCGTAACTTCTGTCGGCTGAAATAACTATTTTATCTCTCGGGGTTGCGTGGTTAGGGTCACAGCAATACATGGTAAAGTCGCCGTTGCTTTCACTCTTTGTCTTATACACAACTATTGCGTGTCCGGTATCGTGGTCGTCGCCATTTACATAAAGGCTTAAAATAAAAGGTTTATCTGTGCCTTCGGCATAACTGACAATATTTCTTATATTCCTGTGCTCATTATGTTCTGAATAATTCCATCTGTATTTGCTTAAATCGCCTGTAAACTGGCTCTTTTGATAAAACAGAGTAAGCTGAGAGGTATTCCAGTCGATATAATTCAAATTTGTGGGATTTCCCTTTCCCGTATCCATGCTCGGGTCTGCTATTTCCGCAAGGCAACTCTTATTATAATATGACAGATCTATTTTGTTCAATTTTGACAATATCATAATAGATGACATTCCGTAGCAAATGCCGCCTTCTGCATTATTCTTAAAAGCTTTCCTGTGCGCTATTCTTTGAAAAAGATTTGCCTTGTCGTACACGAGGTGATTATAATATTCTCCTCTTAAGCGGTCGTTATTGCCTTGATTTGCAAAGGAAAATATATCCGTATTAAAATTAAAAGCGTATTTATTGTTAGAAACATACTTAGGATAAAGGCTCGTATCATCGTAAAATCTCTGTGCGGAAAAATCAATCGGACCACCAACACAATAAAGATTGTCGTACCAACCGAAAAAACTATAGTCATCCACTACCGGAGGATTATACATAGGAGCTTTTTCACTGTAGCCTATTACTTTAGTTTTAACAACTTGTTCTCTGTTAAAATCATAGTAAGATAAAGTTATATTCCGGGTGTAGGGTGAGTCAAACAAGGCGTTCTTAAAAATAAAAATATTATATGCATAATTATTTACAAAATCCTCAACATAACTTTGGGGTTCACTGTAAATATTAATTTTAGGAGCATACGCAGAATTCCCAAAATAATTTTCCATTTCATAAAATGCGTTGCTTGCTATATTTGTAACCGTACGAGGTATTTTTATATCTCTCAGTTTTGTACACCCCGAAAAAGCAAATGCCCCGATTGATTTTGAGCCGTAACCAATATCAACCAATTTTAGCTCCGAACAATTATAGGCAAAACTCTGCCCCACTTTACATGTTGTAGGAACTATCAATTCCGTTAGCGATGTACAGCCATCAAACAGCCTGTATCCGTCAGAAACAGTACCGGAGGGAATATCAATATTCATAAGTGATGTGCAGCCTCTGAAAACAGCACCTCCCAAATAAGAAAGCCCCTGGGGTAAAATAAATTCATGCATTGAACTGCAGCCTTCAAATGCCGTATCGTAAATGCATTTAACCGACTGCGGTATATCTATATCGGTCATACTTGAGCACCCGCTGAAAGCACTTTTGCCGATAACCGAAAGCGTGTCGGGAAGCCTAACCTCTTCAATCTTGTCACATAAATAAAACATTTTATCGCCGACAGATGTTATGCCTTCGCCGATTTCAACAGTGATAACGTCTTTCCAAACACAGTTGGAAAAATCTCCCTCAGGCGGCTCATACGCCGGCATTTCACCGTGCCCGCTTATCGTCATTTTACGGTTTTGGGTGTTGTAAGAATACACTATATCTTTACTTAAATTTGCCGCGTATACATCTCCTCTCGGTGATACCTCTTCTGCCTTTACCGCAGGTAAGGTACAAAAAGCACCTACGGCTAACACAGCGCTCATCACAACAGATAAAACTGCTTTGGTTAATCGTTTCATAATGATACCTCCCATATAGATATTTCCATAATCATTTTACTTCAATAATACGCTGTATGTCAATGGATATTGCAATTTTTCACCGTATTTCCTTTTTTCTTGTTGGTCTTATGATTAAAACCGCGTTCGTTTGGTAATTATGCTTTTATACACAACTATTTGTATGCGTTTGATTAACTATTTTTAACAAAATTTTTAATTATGAAATTTTTCATACAAAATTAAGTGACAAATTAATAAAAATATGTTATAATATGCGTTGCAAAATGTTAAATCAGTATAAAAATTATTGAAGGTGACGTTTCTGGAAAGAACTATCGGGATAGAAAGGATAGAAAATATAATAGCCTTGTTCGGCAGCTTCGACGAAAATATAAAAATGGTCGAAAATGAATTTTCCGTTCGTATAGTCAACAGAGATTCTCAAATCAAGATCTCGGGCGAAGAGGAAAATGTAACAAAGGCAAAAAAAACGATAGAGGGCTTGATTGCCCTTTTAAATTCGGGAGGACAAAATCAGCTTACGGAGCAAAACGTGAGATATTGCATTTCTCTCGCGGACGAGGACGCCCAGCTAAAGCTTTCTCAGCTTGCGGGAGACTGTATTTGCATTACTGCAAAGGGCAAACCCGTTAAACCGAAAACATTGGGACAGAAAGATTATTGTCAGGCAATAAAAAACAATACAATAACTTTCGGCGTGGGACCCGCGGGAACAGGAAAAACGTATCTCGCGGTCGCGATGGCGGTAACGGCGTTTCGCGCAAAGCAGGTGAACAGGATAATTTTAACCAGACCCGCTGTGGAAGCAGGAGAAAAGCTCGGATTTTTGCCCGGGGATCTTCAAAGCAAGGTAGACCCTTATCTGCGGCCGCTTTACGATGCGCTGTTTGATATGCTGGGCGCGGAAACGTATCAGCGCTATGTTGAGCGCGGTAACATTGAGGTTGCGCCGCTTGCGTATATGCGCGGCAGAACGCTCGACGACAGCTTTATAATACTTGACGAAGCCCAGAATACCACGAACGAACAAATGAAGATGTTTTTGACAAGATTGGGCTTTAACTCGAAAATGGTCATAACAGGAGATATAACTCAGATAGATTTGCCCACGGGAGTACGCTCGGGGCTTAAAAATGTTCTTAATATATTAAAGAATATAAACGATATCGCTCAAATACGCTTTTCCGAAAAAGATGTGGTAAGGCACAAGCTTGTTCAGGATATTATAAAAGCTTATGAAAAAATTGAGGAGGTCAGACAAAAATGAGCGCAAAAGTAAAGGTTATAATTCAGGATAAACAACGCACGGTGAAGATCCCCACCGGAACAAAAATGCTTGTAAGAAGATGCTGCAACGCCGTTATGGAAATGGAAGATTTCAAAGAACCCGCAGAGGTAAGCGTTACCTTTGTGGACAACAAACAAATAAGAACATACAACAAGCAGTATCGCAACATTGACAAAGAAACTGATGTTTTGTCGTTCCCTATGGGAGAAAACGGTGAATATGACACAAACCCCGCAACGGGCGCAAAGCTTTTGGGTGATATTGTTATCTCTATGGAAAAGGTTGTGGAGCAGGCGGAAATGTACGGTCACGGTTTCTCGAGAGAAATTGCTTATCTTACAGCTCATTCTATGCTTCATTTGCTGGGATACGACCATATAGAACCTCTTGAAAAGGTAAGAATGAGAGAAAAAGAAGAGCTTGTTATGGATATGCTGGGACTTCCTGCGTCCTCAAGCTATGTTCTTGACATTGACACTTAATGAAACGGACTAAAACAAATGAAAAAAACCGCATTTATCGCAATAGTAGGAAAGCCGAATGTAGGAAAATCTTCAATTCTAAATAATATGCTCGGTCAAAAAATAGCTATTGTATCTTCTAAGCCGCAAACTACCCGCACAAGAATAATGGGAATATTGACAGAAGGGGAAACCCAGCTTGTATTTATCGACACGCCCGGACTTTTAAAGCCCGTAAACGAACTCGGCAAATATATGGTGCGCTCAATCAACGAAAGCGTAAGCGGCGTAGACGCATGCCTGTTGGTAACAGAAGCGGGAAAGCCGGTATCACCTGCAGACCGCGATCTGATAGAAAAATTTAAGACATTGGGTATTCCCGCCGTTCTTGCAATAAACAAGATTGATCTTGTTCAGGACAAGACTGTTATAATGCAGCAAATATTGAGCTATACCCAATTATTTGATTTTGAAGCAGTTGTACCCGTTTCCGCGAAAAACGGAAACGCCGTAGACGAATTAAAAGACGAGCTTAAAAAGCTTGCTTTTGAGGGCGAACACTTTTTTGAAAGCGATGCTCTCACAGACCAGCCCGAAAAAATTCTCGCGGCGGAAATGATAAGAGAAAAGCTGTTAAGATTACTTGATAAAGAAATTCCTCACGGAACTGCGGTTGTCGTAGAAAGGATGAAAACCCGGGAGGACAGCGATATTATAGACATAGACGCCACCATTTTCTGCGAAAAGCCCACTCACAAGGGAATTATCATAGGCAAAGGCGGGGCAATGCTTAAAAAAATAGGAAGCTACTCCAGACAGGACATGGAAAACTTCTTTCAATGTAAGGTGAATTTGACAACTTGGGTAAAGGTAAAAGAAGATTGGCGAAACCGCGAGGGACTGCTTCGCTCTCTTGGCTTTGACAGTAAAGATTTTATGTAATTTTATGCCAAACAAATACATTTGTGTTTGTTTGGCTAATTTATATTGACATATAAAAACCCACCGTATAAGTCTTTCGACAAATACGGTGGGCAATTCATTTTAAAACAAATTAACCTAATTCTGCAAAATACTTAATGGTTCTTACCATCTGGCTTGTGTAGCTGTTTTCGTTGTCATACCAAGAAACAACCTGAACTTCATAAAGGTCGTCTGCAATATGTGAAACCATTGTTTGTGTGGCGTCAAACAAAGAGCCGTATCTCATACCTATAACGTCTGATGAAACGATCGGGTCCTCATTGTAACCGAAGGATTCGCCTGCCGCTGCCTTCATAGCCGCGTTGATACCCTCTTTTGTAACGTTGTTGCCTTTAACAACAGCTGTAAGGATAGTTGTTGAGCCTGTTGTTACGGGAACACGCTGTGCGGAACCGATAAGCTTGCCGTTAAGCTCGGGAATAACAAGACCTATAGCTTTTGCCGCGCCTGTGGAGTTAGGAACGATATTTGCAGCGCCTGCTCTCGCGCGTCTTAAGTCGCCTTTTCTGTGGGGACCGTCAAGGATCATCTGATCGCCTGTGTAAGCGTGGATTGTTGACATAATACCGCTTTGAATGGGAGCGAAATCGTTAAGCGCTTTTGCCATGGGAGCCAGGCAGTTAGTTGTGCAGGAAGCCGCAGAAATAATAGCGTCATCCTTTGTAAGAGTGTTCTCGTTTACGCTGAAAACGATAGTTTTAAGGTCATTGCCGGCGGGTGCGGAAATAACAACCTTTTTTGCGCCTGCGTTGATGTGAGCCATGCTCTTGTCCTTTGAGCAATAGAATCCTGTGCACTCAAGAACTACGTCAACACCGAGCTCTCCCCAAGGAAGCTCTGCTGCGTTTGGTTTAGCATATATTGTGATTTCTTTGCCGTCTACGATGATAGCACCGGGAACGGTAACGGTTTTTCCGTCTTCTGCATATTGTGCGGGCTTAACATCTACCGTGTGAAGCTTTTCGCCTATTCTTCCGCAATATCCGCCCTGAGCTGTATCATATTTAAGAAGATGAGCAAGCATCTCCGGCTTAGTAAGATCGTTGATTGCAACAATTTCGTAACCTTCTGCGCCGAACATTTGTCTGAACGCAAGACGTCCGATACGGCCAAAACCGTTAATAGCAACTTTAACTGACATAATTATTACCTCCTAAATTGTGTTAATATCTTTTTGTTAACACATCTTTATTATTTTAATATATTATTTTTGATATTACAATAGAATAATAAAAATTTGTAAATATTTTCATCTATTGTGTTTTTTAGGCTTTAATAAAATTTATTTTTGTATATTTTAACGTTATTTTGCTTGTTTTTTCGTTGCTTTTTGCTGTGTGAAGGTTTTGCTGTTACAAGATTTTTAAATTTTATTTAAAAAAACTTGATTTTTAAACGCAACTGTGATATCATACTCCAGCAACCGATGGTTGTAATGCGCTGCTAGCTCAGCTGGATAGAGTGACTGGCTACGAACCAGTAGGTCAGGGGTTCGAGTCCCTTGCAGCGCGCCAGCGGCAAGTCGCCGCACAGGGTTCGCGCTCAGATCTTTATCTGAGCGCGATATTTTTTATTAACGACTATTCTTCTGAACACCCGGTTTGCTCTTCTGTTTCCCCCGATCCGTACATTTCCGCATATTTATCCATATTGTTTTTCATCGCGGATTTTCTTCCCTGTTTGTATGCATGGTTGGTTATAAAAATCAGCATAATAATTACAATCATTCCGCAAACAAGTATAAAAGGCGTGTTATCACTTCGGTTATTATCGGATTCGGGTTCTGTGCTTGATATCACTTCAGTTGCGGCAGTGTCCGTATCTTCATATAAAGGCAAGTCAAGCTGAGGCAAAGAGCCTTCTTTCGTTACATCTAACTGTGCGTCTTCCCCGCCGCTTTGCCTAAGCTTTTTACTATAGCCCGATTGCACGGGCGCTTTTTTGTTTACGGTGACTTTGTCGCTGCATGCCAAAGTTGTTATACTTTGCTCTTTTTCGACAATTTCACATTTACTTACATAAAAACTTCCGTATGAGCCGTTTGTCAGATCAATCGTTACATAATCTTTTTTACCGTTTAAGCTTTTGCCGCCGCGGTCAAAATACAGTATGACGGCTTGATTGTTTTTGCAATTGTACTTTATAATACCACCGTCGTACGAAGAGATCTTTCCGAGCCCTGCCGACGAATCAAATTTTAGCACTATTCTTATTATGTAGATATGCTCCGATTTTCCCTCAAGAGAAAAAACAAGTTGGGAGTCATTAATTTCAAGATGCGGATCAATGTTTTTCTTCGCGTAAGCGACAGTAATAAAGCTTACAACAAATAATACGGCGGTAACAAAGGCTACTGTTCTTTTAAGCATCTTTTTTAACAGCCATCATGGCTGCCATTCCTCCTCTTTTTCCTTTTGTTGCTCTGTGAGAAAAAAGCAGATCTTTACAGCAGACCGTACACAAATCGCTGAGTTCTATGTTTTGCGTTAATACGCCTGCTTGCTCAAGTATCTGTTTGTTGCACTCAAGCAAATCTATGTGGTATTTGCCGTTTTTGTCGTCAAAAACAAAACGTGCGCTGTCAAGCCCCGACATACTTTGAAATTCATCGGCAACAGGCTTATCCACCTCAAAACAGCATTTTGAAATAGTCGGTCCTATTGAGGCAACAATGTCTTTTGGGTCTGTTTTGAATACCTCGCCCATTCTTTTAACGGTTAACGCGGCAATTTTTTTCACTGTTCCTCTCCAGCCCGAATGTACAAGCCCTATGCATTTGTTATTTGTATCAACAAGAAATACGGGTGTGCAGTCCGCATAATGAGTAACAAGCGTAACATCGGGGTCGTTTGTGATCAACGCGTCAACAGATTCCATATCCTGCGGTTTATAAATTCCAACGCCCAAGTTTTCTTTTGTTACAACGCGCACATTTGTTTTATGGTCCTGGTTTGACGACACAAGGCTTTTAAAATCAAAACCAGTCGCCGAAGAAAACATCTTATAATTCTCAATTACAGTCTCATCGCTGTCGCCCCTGCCGAAGCTTAAATTCATCGAGAAATATTCTCCTCTGCTTATCCCACCCAATTTGGTAGAAAAGGCGTGATTTATAAAATCAATTTTTTCAAGGCTTTTGAATGTTAAAAACGGCACCGCGTTATTTATGTGCAAATTCATATTTTTGCTTTCAAAAATCATCGTAAAACTCCTTGATTTAAATTATACTGTTTGATATAATTGTTTTAGCTGAAGGGAGGACTATGTGTAATGAAATTTCCTAAATATTTTAATAAAAATATGCAGCCCCGCTGCGAATATTGCTACAATTGCCGCGTAGACGACGGCAGTGTGTTCATATGTATGCTTAACAATTCAATAAAAAACGATAAATGCTCTAAATTTATATATGACCCGCTTATGCGAGTGCCTGACGCCGTGCCGCAAATGCCAAAATTTGACAGCGACGATTTCGCATTGTGATTATAGTATCATAACTTCACATTTATTTCAAGCGGGAGAGCTTTTGTATGGCTGATTTTTTGTATATATGCAATGACTGCCCCAGAAGCTGCAATGCACGAAGAACCTTTTACACCTCAACAGGGTATTGCAAAGCAGGTTTGTTGCCTGTTATAAACAGGGCTGCGCCGCACTTTTGGGAAGAACCCTGCATAAGCGGCAAAAGCGGCAGCGGCACCGTTTTTTTCGGTGGGTGTAATCTTAAATGCGTATATTGCCAAAACAGCATCATCAGCCGCGCGCCAAAGGGAAAAGTCTACACTGTTGACGAATTGATAATAAAAATAAAAGATCTTGAAGCTATGGGCGTTCACAACATCAATTTAGTAACGCCCACTCATTGTACATACGCCATAGTTGAGGCGCTTACAAAATATAGGCCTTCTGTTCCCGTTGTATACAACTGTGGCGGATATGAATCTGTTGAAACGCTGAAAAGGCTTGACGGTCTCATAGACATATACCTCACCGATTTTAAATATTTATGCTCCGATACGGCGAAAAGATACAGCAAAGCGCCCGACTATCCGGAGATGGTCAAGGCGGCGCTTAAAGAAATGCTCAAACAGACGGGAACACCCGTTTTCGGCAGGGACGGAATGTTGCGAAAGGGCGTTATTGTGCGCCATCTTGTATTGCCTTCAAACATTGACGAAAGCATAAAAATTATTGATTATCTTGACCGTGAATACGGCAATAAAATACTATTCAGCCTTATGCACCAATATTACCCCGCGGGCGACGCACAAGAATATCCCGAAATAAACCGCCGCCTTACAAAGCATGAATACAAAAAAGTTTTAAACAGGCTTTTTGAAAGCTCGCTTGACGGATTTGTTCAGGACAGCGACTCTGCGAAAGCTTCATATACCCCAAAATTTGATACCGACAGCAATTAGCCGCTGTCGGTATTGTTTTGTTGAGATTCTTTATTCGGATCGTCCGGGCTGAGCCTTAAGTTTTCATCGAGCAGAAGCTCGTGCTGTTCGCCGATATCTTCACTGCAACTGATTTCTGCACACAAATTAAGTTTTTTTTCGTTTTTTGTGTATTTGAGCTTTACATCTTTTATCTCTTTATCACTGAAACAAAACAGCTTTTTAAGCTGCAAAAGCATATTTGCCGTTTGATTTGCCTGTTCTTCTGAGATCGTTAAACACTCCTCTTTCGCCGGGTAAAGCCGTGTATTTTTGAGAATAACGGGTATCTTTGTATCGTTAAAGCAATATACGCGGTTACTTTGCGCGGTAATAAAATCTTTCTCTTCCGGATAATAAAAATACACGGGAATTTTTACACCCAAAATCTCCACATCATTTTTCTCGTAATATTCTTTTGATAACACTGTTCTTTTTATGTTATACGGAACCGATATATCAACCGTATACTGTGTGTCGGCTATAACCTCGCCCTCTGCGTGGCAAATGTGAAGCCCGCCGAGAATATCCTCGCATATGCCGCTTATAAGCACTTGCCCTTTTATGACCGCGTCTCCTACTTTGCACTCTTTTGTGCCCGATTTTGTGTTGATCTCCGTTATTTGACCGCTGCAAGTAGCTTTTATGTTGGATTTTGTTTCTGTTTCCAATATTTGAGGCTTTTTCTCCTGTTTGCTTATCTCAATCTCTAAATTAACGCCGTCTACATTTACCGATACCCAAGCTGTATCGTTTAAGTTACGCATTATCTCCCTGTTTTTCTCATTTTGATCTATGCAAAACTTTAAAAGCCCTTTGTGTATTCCCAAAGACTCTATTTTCTGCATGGTGTCCGAAATGCAAATATCGTTGGAGCAGTTAATATCTATGTTCCATATAAACATAGACAGCGCATTTATTATTATCAAAAACAAAGCCAATCCAATCGCAAGACCCATTCTCTTTTTGTTTTTCTCTATGAACTTCGGCGCGCCTCTAACATAAACTATATTTATATCGCACCCCGCGTTTGACGCGGCGGATATCAAAAATTCCATATCCTTTTGAAGCGCGCAGCCTGTTAATTTCCCTTTTTCACCTTTTAAGTCCCATAGCACAACGCCTGCTTTCGCACAGGCGGATATTATTTTTTGAGGGAATGAGCCCTCACACACAAAATATAAATATCCTCTTAAAAAGCGCAAAAATTTAAGCACCGCTTACAACCCCTAATTTAAAAACTCTATTCTTGCTATTGTGCCTTTGATTGTAACAACTGTTTCAGACATATAGGAAAGGCACAGCCCCATTCCAAAAATGCTTACTATCATACCCTGTGTGGATATCCTGACAACAGCGGATGTGTATTCAAGTATATTTTCCGAGCCCTCTATGCTTATCTGAGAATTGCCGCAAAGGTCTATTGAGGGATATCTGCGTTTTTTTGCGGGGCAATTGCCCTTATGAGCCTTTACTTTCACAAGCTTCACCTCATAAATTAATATGCGAATCAAATGAAAAATAATAATAATTAATAAATTTATACCTAACCTTCGTTCTCGGCAGGGGTATTGTGTTATTCTCGGG
Source organism: Clostridiales bacterium (assembly GCA_024690965.1). Classification (GTDB taxonomy): domain Bacteria; phylum Bacillota; class Clostridia; order Oscillospirales; family Acutalibacteraceae; genus JAEEHZ01. The sequence goes on along the minus strand of JAILOG010000011.1, from coordinate 10,017 downwards.
CTTTGTAGGGAAATATTATTTTTAGGTCTTGACGGATGAGGTGGGGTACAGCTTTGCCCCACAGTTTTATTTAAAAAACAATATAATAGTTGAAATGTTGTATTTTTTAATATATAATATATTAAACTCTGTATTATAACTGAATATACTTTTTTAATATATTAAAATTTGGTTTTTATTATATTTAAACTATATGGGGAGTGTGCATAAAATGTATGAAAGTTTTATATCCGAAAGAATCGCGAAGCTGAGAACACAAAAGGGAGTTTCGGCAAGAGATATGTCGCTGTCTTTGGGGGTGGCAAACAACTACATAAACAACATAGAAAACAAAAAGGCTCTGCCTTCTATGCAGGCGTTTTTCTCTATTTGTGAGTATCTCGGGGTGACACCGCTTGAATTTTTCGATGAGGGCAACCAAAACCCCAAAGCCATGCGTAAATTTATTAAAGAAGGCATGAAACTGTCACCCGATAACTTGGCACTTATACTAAGCTTAATGAAACAGATAAACGGTAAGAAAAAATAAGAAGTTAATTTAATATAACAATTTGCCCGATACAGCGGATAATTCTCTGTATCGGGCAATTTTATTAAGCTATTAAGTTTTATTATTCCTCCGCAGGCTCTTGCGGTGTTTCGCTTTCGGGTTGCTCTTCTTCGTCCTCGTGTTCGGTTTTTTCTACCGTTACCACCTTTGCGTCATCACCAACTCTTATAAGCGTTACGCCCTTTGAAGGTCTCGCGCATATTCTTATCGCTTCGGCGGCAATTCTTATAACTATGCCGTCAGAGGACATAAGTATAACATCGTCTGTCTTTTTAACAAGCGTTACTGCGGCTACCTCACCGTATTTGTCAACGTGGTAGTTTATGGTTCCCATACCGCTTCTCGATTGCAGACGGTAGTCATCTATTGCGCTGAGTCTGCCGTAGCCCTTTTCGCTTACCGTAAGCACATAAGAATCTTCATCGTTGAGAACGCACATACCCACTATGGTGTCGTCGTCTCTCAGCTTCATACATTTTACACCGCGTGACTGTCTGCCTGTGGGGCGCACATCATTCTCGTTGAATCTAATCGACTTACCGAGACGTGTGGCAACCAATATTTCATCGTTGCCGTCGGTCATTTCAACACGGCAAAGCTCATCGCCTTCGTTGAGTTCTAAAGCTATAAGTCCGCCTCTGCGCGCTGTGTTGTAAGCGTTAAGCGAAATACGCTTAATTATGCCGTTTTTCGTAACGAGTATGAGATATTTGTTCTCATCAAATTCGTGTACCTTTATCATTGAAGATACCTTTTCATCAGTCGCGATAGGCAACAAATTCGCTATGTTCATACCCTTTGCCGTTCTGCTTGCCTCCGGCACTTCGTAGCATTTAAGGCGGTATACTCTGCCTTTGTCGGTGAAGAACAGGACATAATCGTGGCTGTTTATTATGAACATATCCTTGGGTATGTCCTCTTCACGCCTTGTCATACCGCTTATACCCTTTCCTCCGCGGCGCTGCAGACGGTATGTATCAACAGGCAAACGCTTGATATATCCGAATTCGGTCATTGTAAGCACGCAGTCTTCTCTCGGGATAAGCTCCTCAATGTCAACCTCGCCGCTTACACTGCATATCTCTGTTCTTCTTGCGTCGCCGAATTTGTTTCTTATGGCTATTATTTCATCTTTTACTATGCCGAGCTGCAGTTGATGGCTTGCGAGTATCTCTTTATACTCTTTTATCTTTTCGAGCAGTTCAGCAATTTCGTTTTCTATTTTATTGCGCTCCAAATTTGTGAGCTGTCCCAAACGCATCTGAACAATTGCCTGCGCTTGAATATCGTCAAGCTCAAAGCGGTCGCACAGTCTTGTTTTTGCTTCTGTAAGATCTTTTGAGCTTCTTATTATCGCGATTACCTCATCAATATAGTCTATCGCGATTTTCAAGCCCTCTAAAATATGGTTTCTCTCTTCGGCTTTTCTTAAATCAAACGCAGTTCTGCGCTTTATTACATCAACCTGGAAGTCAATATAATTAGTGAGCATATCTCTTAGTGAAAGTATCTTTGGCTCACCGTCTACTATCGCAAGCATAATTATACCGTAGGATATCTGAAGCTGGCTCATTGTATAAAGCTTGTTGAGAACTATCTGCGGAGAAGCGTCTTTACGCAAATCAATTTCAATGTGCATACCCTCTTTGCTTGAGTGGTCCTCAATGTTGGTTATACCGTCTATTCTCTTGTCCTTTACAAGGTCCGCGATAGATTCTACAAGTCTTGCTTTGTTTACCTGATAAGGCAGCTCTGTTACAATTATCTTAAATTTTCCGTTTTTGCCTTCAACTATTTCCGCACGTGAGCGAACCGTTATTTTTCCTCTGCCGGTCGCGTACGCGGCTCTTATTCCTGCCTTACCCATAATAATTCCCGCTGTCGGGAAATCGGGTCCTTTTATATGCTCCATAAGCTCTTCTAATGTTGCTTCCGGATTGTCTATAAGGCAGCATATGGCGTCTATCGTCTCGCCCATATTGTGCGGTGGAATGTTTGTCGCCATACCTACCGCGATACCCGTTGAACCGTTAACGAGGAGATTTGGAAATCTCGACGGCAAAACAACAGGCTCTTTTGTGGTATCGTCATAGTTTGGTACAAAATCCACAGTTTCTTTTTCTATATCCGCAAGCATCTGCATCGCGAATTTGCTCATTTTAGACTCGGTATAACGGTAAGCGGCAGGCGGGTCGCCGTCCACCGAACCGAAGTTTCCGTGTCCGTCAACAAGCATATATCTCATGGAAAAGTCCTGGGCAAGTCTTACCAGCGCGTCATAAACGGAAGCGTCTCCGTGAGGATGATATCTACCCAAAACGTCGCCGACTGTCGCGGCGCATTTTTTGTAAGGCTTATCGGGTGTGAGATTATTCTCGTAATAATTATAAATAATTCTTCTGTGAACGGGCTTTAAGCCGTCTCTTACATCGGGCAATGCTCTTGCCACAATTACGGACATAGAATAATCAAGGAAAGACTTTTCCATTTCGTCTTTTATTTCTACACCTATTATCTTTTCGCCCTGCGGCTTTATAATTTCCATCTTTATTAATTCACCTCAATTATTATACATCCAAGTTTCTTACATATTTGGCGTTTTTCTCTATAAACTCACGCCTGGGCTCAACCTTGTCGCCCATTAGTATTGTAAACGTTTCGTCTGCGGCAACCGCGTCTTCAAGCTCAACTCTCAGCATTGTTCTTGTCGCGGGGTCCATAGTTGTCTCCCAAAGCTGGTCAAAGTCCATTTCACCCAGACCTTTGTAACGCTGAATTTCATATTTGCCTTGGATACCGTTTATTATGGCGTCTCTTTCTTCATCGGAGAAAGCATACTGATGGGCTTTACCTTTTGTTATCCTGTAAAGCGGCGGCTGGGCGATATATATGTGTCCTTCTTCTATAAGCGGACGCATAAATCTGAAAAAGAACGTAAGCAAAAGCGTTCTTATATGCTGACCGTCAACGTCGGCATCAGCCATAATTATTATTTTGCCGTATCTTAATTTGCTTATATCAAATTCGTCGCCTATTCCGGTGCCGAGAGCCGTTATTACCGGCATAAGCTTGTCGTTTCCGTAAACTTTGTCAAGGCGGGCTTTTTCAACATTGAGCATTTTGCCCCACAGCGGTAAAATTGCCTGATAACGTCTGTCTCTGCCCTGCTTAGCGGAACCGCCCGCGGAATCTCCCTCAACGATGTAAATTTCTGTTTCTTCGCTGTTTCTGCTTTGGCAGTCCGCAAGCTTACCGGGAAGAGATGCCGACTCTAAAGCGGATTTTCTTCTTACAAGGTCTCTCGCTTTTCTTGCTGCTTCTCTCGCTCTCGCGGACGCAAGCGCTTTTTCAAAAATAGCCTTCGCGGTAGCGGGGTTCTCTTCAAGATAAACGGAAAGCTTTTCCTGAAGCAATCTGTCAACCATTGTCCTTATCTCTGTGTTGCCGAGCTTTGCTTTTGTCTGACCCTCAAACTGGGCTTCTCTCAGCTTTACGCTTATTATGGCTGTAAGACCTTCTCTTACATCTTCGCCGCTTAAGCTTTTATCGCTTTCTTTCAGGATATTGAATTTTCTGGCATAGTCGTTCATTACACGCGTAAGAGCGCGCTTGAAGCCCTCTTCGTGCGTACCGCCGTCTGTTGTGTGTATGTTGTTGGCAAATGACAGCAAAAGCTCGTTGTAGCTGTCGTTATACTGCATTGCTACTTCTACGGAAGTGGTGTTATCCTCATTTGTTGTCTGAAAATAGAGGATATCGGGATGTATAACATCAAGCGATTTTTTCTTGTGCAGATATTCAACAAATGACGAAATACCGCCTTCATACAGGAAATCCTTTTTGATGATATTTTCGGGATCTCTCTCGTCACGCAGTTCAATATGGATTCCCGCGTTCAAAAACGCCTGTTCTCTCAGTCTTGTTGCAAGAACACTGTAATCAAATACGGTAGTTTCTTTAAAAATTTCGGGATCGGGCTTGAAAATTACTTCTGTTCCGCTTACCGTTCCGTGACCTGTCAATTCAAGGTCTGTTATTGTGTTACCGCGCTCAAAACGCTGTTTATATATATCTTTTCCGTCACAAACGGTAACCTCCAGCCATGTGGAAAGCGCGTTTACAACAGATGCGCCCACACCGTGCAAGCCGCCCGATACCTTATATCCGCTGCCGCCGAATTTGCCGCCCGCGTGCAGAACCGTAAACACAACCGTTACGGCAGGTATACCCATTTTAGACTGTACTCCTATGGGAATACCTCTTCCGTTATCGGTAACTTTTATTATGTCACCGGGCAGTATCGCAACGTCAATTTTGTCGCAATATCCTGCCAGTGCTTCATCAATCGAGTTATCAACAATTTCATATACAAGGTGGTGAAGTCCTCTCGGTCCCGTAGAGCCTATGTACATACCCGGTCTTTTTCTTACAGCCTCAAGTCCTTCAAGCACCTGTATTTCGTCAGCGTCGTATTTTTCTTCTGTTTTTGTTATTTCTATGTTATCATTTATTTTATTTTCCAATTTATTTTCCTCCAAAATACCGGATTGTAATAATTATTTTATAGTGGGTATATATTTTGTACTGCCTTCAGCGTCGTTGTTCTCAAAATCGGGGATTCCGGTTTTGGGAATATATTTTTTAACGTTTTCCTTTTTTGTTTCTCCGGATGCATTATTGTTTTCCGAAGTTTTCTTTATTTTTATCGGAACAAGCTTGAAAAACAACGGAAACGTCATATATACCGCCAAAAACGGGATAATTGACAGTATTATTCCCTTTATGCTTTCCTTAAAAGCTACCGTTCCGAAATAAAGTCCGCACACAGCCGCCAAAACGATTAAAAGATATATTACGGGGTTATATTTGATATTTGAATATCTTTTGCAGTGATCACAGCTGTATTCACCGTCGTGCATATGAGTTGCGGCATACAGGAAAGATATTTTTTTTCCGCAATAAGGACATTTTTTACCGTATTTTTTCTTACTCAAGCTTAACATCTCCGAATGATAAATTTATATTAAATTTTGCTTAATTCTTTTTAAAAGAACAGAACTTTGATACTGACAAATATATAAGCTCTCTCCTTTTTCGTCATTGTAAATTATAAATGACTTAGGCAACTCATCAAAGCTTACCGTAACAATATTTTTTATGTTGCTGTTTATAAAATCTCTGCCTTTTTTTGTTACCGTACAATTATCAAGATCAAAGATTCCCACAATGTTTTCAGAATTGATTACCGTATCTCCGCCAATGTTCAAATACATAATATCACTGCTTAATCTGTTTTTTCACTACGCCGTTTTTAACATTAAAAACCTTGCCCTTTGCAAGCTTTCCTACGCTTGAAACGTCACAACATGTAATAAATACCTGTCTGCCGTGAATATTGTTCATAATATATTTTTGCCTGTTTATATCAAGCTCGCTTAAAACATCATCGAGTAAAATTATCGGTTCTTCCCCAACATAATCTTTGATTATTTCCGCTTCCGCAAGCTTTAAAGAAAGCACAACGCTTCTCTGCTGTCCTTGAGAAGCATAAGCTCGCGCGCGCGAGCCGTTTATGAATATATCAAGATCATCTCTGTGGATACCGCAGGATGTAGACTTATTTTGCAGATCTTCTTCCCTGTTTTTCTTAAGCGCGGATAAAAACGCTTTCGATATTTCCCCACTTGATAAATCATCTTCGCAGTCATAAGAAAACGCATATTTCATTTCAAGCTTATCGTTATCCGATGAAAGTCCGTTATGATATTTATCGGCTTTTTCACATATCAGTTTAAAATATTTCAGTCTTTGTTCTGTTATTGCTCCGCCCAGCTTTGCGAGATGCTCGTCCCAAATATAAAGCGTGTCGTATAATTCTTTCTTGTAAGGAATTTCTTTAAGCAGAGCGTTTCGCTGGTTAAGAGTCTGATTATACTTGTTAAGCATATCTGAATAACGCGGTTTTATTTGAGATATCGCGTTATCTATAAATTTTCGCCTTTCTGCGGGTCCGTTTTTAACAAGAGCTAAATGATCGGGAGAAAAAATAACCGAGCATATACTTCCCGAAAGCTGAGACGCGCTGCTTTTTTCTATACCGTTGAGCGTTACAAGCTTCTTTCCTTCATAAACGGTAATTTCCGCTGTTTGTTCTCTTTGCGCGGATTTAAAATTAAGTGAAAGCTTCATATAATTCCGGTCAAAGCCAATCAATTCATTATCTTTGGCGCCTCTGAAAGACCTGCTTCCGCAAAAAAGCCACAAAGCCTCAAGTAAATTGGTTTTTCCTTGGGCATTGTCGCCGTAAATAATGTTTATACCATCATCAGGCAATATAAAATTATCTTTTAAGTTTCTGTAACCTTCAAACTGAAGCCTGGTGATGTTCATATTATATATAACTCCTATTATTCGGCTTTTACTGTTTGTGATCCGTATTCGGCAAAATCTCCCGGATATACCTTTTTTCCTCTCATTTTGCAGACTTCACCGTTTAGCTTTACTTCTCCGTTTTGAATTATAAACTTAGCCTGTCCGCCTGTTTCGGTTATTCCGGCAAGCTTTAAAAGCGTGTCAAGTCTTATAAAATCGTCTGTTATTCTTATTATAATTTCGCTCATAATTCAACATTCCTTTATGACAGTCTCATCGGAAGAACTATGAAAAGGAAAGAATCTCCGTCAAGAGGCATAATTTTAAGAGGCTTTCTTGCTCCGTTAAAATCCATTTTAATTTTATCGGTATCGCAGTTTCTTAAAGCGTCAAGCAAATATCTGTTGTTAAAGCCTATTGTCAACGGCTCACCGCTTACCATTATATCAAGAGATTCATCTGCGCTGCCAACGGATGTAATAGATGAAAAATTGATTCCGTCATTATTTATAACACACGTAACAGGGCTTACAAGCTTATCAAAATTAAGCAAAGCCATACGCTCAATACACTCTGTAAATGTGTTTTTATTTACAACAAAAGACGTTGAAGCCGTATCGGGGATCGAAGAATTGTAATCTATAAAAACGCCGTCGAGCAATCTTGAAACAAGATAATATCCGTTAATCAAGAATGTTACGTGTCTTTGTCCCACAATTATCTCTATGTTATCGTCATCATTAACACTGAATTTAAGAACCTCGGACAAAGTTTTTCCGGGAACTATAAATTTCATATCTTCGTTTACATTTACATACTCTTTTCTTATTGCCATTCTGAAGCCGTCTACCGCAACAAGGCTAAGTGTTTTTTCGCTTATATCGAACAAAGCGCCTGTGTAAACAGGTTTTTGAATGTTATCAGATATTGCGTAACGTACCTTTTTGATCATATCCTGAAGCAAAGACGCCTTCATAACGATCTTATTCTTTTCCTGATAAGTAGGAAGATCGGGAAATTCTACCGAAGAAATACCGGTAAGCTGATATTTAACGTTTCCGCACTTGATCTCGGTAACAAGCTTATCGTCTGTTGATACATAAACATTGTCATTAGGGAGCTTGTTTATAACATCTACCAAAAGCTTTGCTTTTAAAACAACTTCACCTTCGGATATTATATTTGCCTCCATATCGGATGTTGTTCCTATTTCAAGATCATAAGAACACAGTGATAATTTCCCGTTATATGCCTTAAGAAGGATACCCTCTAAAACCGGAAGAACAGATTTTGACGATACTGTTCTTTGGATATTGTTCAGCTTTTCAAAAAATAATTTTCTGTCACAAGTAAATTTCATGATCCGACTATTCCTTTCGGTGAATAAAAATTTTATAATTGTAAAAAAATAAAATAATATATATTTTAGTAGTAGTAGTAGGGTATGTTAAAAGTATTGATAACCTTAAAAAGTTTTGTAAATATCAAAAAAAGGAAAAATTCCTGATTATTGATCTATTGTTGAAAGTTTAAAGATATCAACATTGTATAATTGTTTAATGTTGAAATATGTTAAATATTGTTAAACATTATTGAAAGATATGTTAGTAGTTTAAGAGCCTTTAATATTTTTGATCATTTCTTCGATCATTACTTTTAAATTGGAATTTGTGTTCATTTCCTTTTCTATTTGTTTTATACTGTATATGATCGTAGAATAATTTCTTCCGCCGAACTCTTCACCTATTTTAGATACGGAAAGATGTGTTATTTCTCTTACAAGATAAATGGCAATTTGCCTTGCGTGAGAAAGGTCCGCTTTTTTGTTGTTTATTGAGCGAATATCCTCTGCCGTAAAACCGTAGTTTCTTACAACCTCATCTATTATTCTTTCAACAGTTTGCGGTTTTGGCATATCAGGGTCTGTTATTACATCTCTTATTGCCTCGTTTGCAAGGTTTATAGACATTCTTTCACCCGACAAAACGCACTTGGCGCCTATTTTTTTAACTGCGCCCTCAAGCTGTCTTATGTTTGTTTTAAGCTTGTTTGCGATATATTCGCACATATCGTCTGATATTTCAAGACCGATAGACTGTGCTTTGTTTTTAATGATTGCTATTCTTGTTTCTATATTAGGTGCCTGAACGTCAGCTAAAAGTCCGCTTTCAAAACGGTTTCTTATTCTTTCTTCAAGCGTTTTAATTTCTCTCGGCGGTCTGTCGGATGTAAGCACGATCTGCTTGTCCGATTCATAAAGAGTATTGAAAGTGTGGAAAAATTCTTCCTGTGTAGAATCCTTACCCGCGATAAAATGAACGTCGTCAACAAGTAAAACATCGCTTTCTCTGTATCTTTGTCTGAATTCGGGCATTTTGTTTTTCCACAAAGACTCAATAAGCTCGTTCGCGAACACTTCTCCCTTTACATATGTAACGCGCATATTTGGGTTGTTCTTTTTTATCTCGTTTCCTATTGCGTACATAAGATGTGTTTTTCCCAAGCCTGAGCTTCCGTAAATGAACAGCGGATTATACGCGCCCGCGGGGTTTTGGGCTACTGCCATGGAAGCCGCGTGGGCAAATTTATTGGAGGGTCCTACTATATAGTTTTCAAAAGTGAATTCTTCATAAATATTCTGTTTGTAATCAGAGGTCGTGTTTTCGGGAACGGTCTTTGTTTCTTTTTCTATTTCATCGGGTATATAAAAATGAATTTTAAAGCCTTCTCCGAATAAATTTCTTACGGCATCGGTTAAAACTTCCGAATAAGATCTCTCCAAAATATCGCGGTGAAACTGGTTTGGAGCTATAAAATAAGCCGTTTTGTCGTATACATCTATCTTGTATGGCGCAACACGCTTTATCCACGTTTCATAAGCAACTTCAACCAATTTGCTTTTACAGTAATCACATATCAACGGCCATGTTTCGGCAAAAGAATCCATATAAAAAATACCTCCTTATTAAATAATCTACTTACAAAGATAACTAAGGTTAATTTTATCATAAAAGAATAAAAATTTCAACATCTATATACGTAGTTTTTAAAAATAAAGTGCTAAATTTCAATTTTTATATTATATACGATACCTT
>JAILOG010000002.1 GCA_024690965.1 Clostridiales bacterium | reverse complement strand
CGCGGTAGGTTTCCACGCCCCATTTGGCTGATACGAGCTTTGCTTTGACACCGTCATCCTCATCGAAGAATTCAGCCATGTCCATTTCATCGTCGGCAGTATCGGCTTCCAGGGCTTCTTCGATAGCCCATGCATAGCTCTTGAGGAAACGACCGTCGACGGGAGAGTTGAAGCCCTCATCATCGGTCACTTCTCCAACGAGGGGGCAGTAGAACACCGCCTTAATCGGTCCTGATTCATAGAGCATTTTCTTGATATCATCCGTGACCTCCTGCATGGAGCCGTATTGATTGTGAAACAGCTTCTGTTCGAGCTTGGAGCGGAAATCTTCTTTGGCGTTGTCTACCATGAAAGCCAGCAGATTGGCGTCTGCCAATGTGTTCTGCCCGTTGAGCGTCAAGAGGAGGTGCTTTCCGACCTCGTCCTCAGAATACAGCTTGACGCGCACGTCATTGCCTTCCTCATCGGAAAGAGTGATCTGATGCGGGGACTTTCTGATGCCCACCGACTGGATCTTTTCGTACACGTCGTAGATGCTTCGGGGAAAGTCCAGCACGAGTGTGCCGCCGTCTTTGTTTTCGATAACTGCATTGATTTTCATGCTCACATACCTCCCATATCCATGCCCTCATCCTCGGACTCGAGTTCCTCGAGAAACTCATCCAAGGTTCTGTCGCTGTCGAAATAGACGAAGCCGCCGCTCACAAACTGTCCGTCGTGCTCATCGGCGTAATACTCTCCGAAGCCGGAGAAGTCGAAGTATTCCTCCATCTCGATGTTCATCGTATACTCGTCCACATTGTCCACGAGGAAGTGACCGACGTCGGATTCGCTCTTTGCGTCGGGGAGGAAGCCAAACTCTCCGAGGTGCTGTGCGACGGCGGCAATGTTGGCGGCGCTCTTTACGTCGGCGAGCTCGACGGCGGCAGTCAGCTTGTCCCAATCCATGTCGCCAGTGTCAAGCGAGCGGAGCATTTTGTTTGCCTCATACAGCCCTTCACTGCGGATGATGCCTTCGATGCGTTCCTCCCAGACGTCATCCTCTCCTTGATTAAGGCAGAACTTGATATCACAGTCGCTGTCGGAAGGAGCGCCGAGACGGGCAAGCGCCTTCTGGATTGCGAGTTCTTCACCGGGGAGCAGGAGCAGTTCGGTACGACCGTTGTAGCTAACCTCTGCGCTGGCAAGGGTATTCGCATAGAAGTATTCGGGGAAGGTCTGACCGTCGTATACTTCGGTCAGCTCGTCGAAGGGATTATAGATGAGCAGACCTTTTGCAGTGATCTGCGCAAGTCCTCGGTCTATGAGATCCTTGCCGATGGCGGCGTATTTCGGATCATCCTCGTCGTGGGCGGGAACGGCGCCTTCCGTATTCATCACATACTCTCTGCCGATCTTCCCATAGCCGCTGACATCCTTGCACAGCGTGAAGTGGTCGAGGTTGAAGGTCAGATTGATGAGATCCTTCTCGGTGGGGTTTTCCAGCTTGGTGATGCCGATAAGGAACTGATCGTATTCGTGGTAGTCGAAGCTCTCCATCCTCTTTGCGAGGTAGTTCAGCTCGTCCAGATTGGCGAAGCGGTCTTTCAGCATGGAGAATTCTTCCGGCCAGTAGACCTCTGTCACGAATGCTGACTGTGGGGCATCCTTGCCCTCAATGGCGTGGATCTCAGCAAGCTTTGCGTACAGTTTGTTTTCGCTGATGGGAAACTGCAGGTCGATCTCGTGATCGTCATTCCTGATTCTGATTTTAATCATTTCTGAGCCGTCCTTTCCTTATATTGAATGGCGCCAAGACCGAATCTGCGGATCGCCATAGCGTTGCAGATCAGAGCGAACATCCTGGGTGCGACCAGCTCTGTATCGGCGAGATCGCTGATCGTGATGTGTTTCGTGCCGAGGTAGAGGTCTTTGGCACAGCAGAGGAGAGTATATCCGTTCTCGGTGCTGTCCTTCGGCTTGAAGCGGTCGAACTTGATCTCGTTGCGCTCCACGAAGTTTCTGATCTGCATCCAGAGCTTGTGCTCGGCGGTCAGGAGGTAGAGTGCAGACATCAAGGCAAAGTTTTTCTTGTTGAGTTTGCGGATGGCCTCGTCGAAAGCCAAGCGGTGTTTTTCGTTTCTGAAGTTCATGGGTAGTTCCTCACTTTCTCTGATGAATTGAATGAGCCGTTTGCGAAAGGCGGCGTTGTGGATGTCCTTCATAGTTTCAGTCATGACCTCTGATCGACCTGCTGCTCCGGCAACAATTCGTTCCTCGATGCATGGGCATTGGCTGACTGTGCATTTTTTCTTTCTGTTGTAATAGAGGCACAGACGGCAGTCGCACATTTCTGCCGTGTATTCAAAACGGCGCAGAACCATCACGCCGCTGCCTCGTGGGGGGAAGCCCTTTATCTGCGTCATCATCCGCTCGAGGGCTTTCTGACTCGGTGAATCTGAAAAGATCATCGTCTTGCTCCTTTGTCTGTGAAATAAAAAAAGAGCCAACCGTTTCTTTTCAAAACGATTGGCTCCGATGGAAACAAAAATCGGCAGGTAGTGCTTGTGACTATCTGCCGTCCTTGTTCTGTGTTCAGTTGTTACTTGGGTTCGTATCTATCCTCAAAGGGAAAACGCCGTTTTTTCATCTACGATTTTGAAACTCTGAAAAACGGCTTTGGGGTAGCGAAAAAGCCCGATAAAATCGGGCTTTTTGCGGGGTACATCTTTTTCGTACCCTCTTGATGGCAGGGGCAGAAGGACTTGAACCCTCGGCACGCGGTTTTGGAGACCGCTGCTCTACCAACTGAGCTATACCCCTAAATATTCACTTACCGCAAGGCCTTTTACTTGCGGAGAGTATAATACCACAAAGGCGGGGCAAATGTCAATATATTTTGCAAAGAAATAAATTTCGTTGTTATTGTTTTATAATACCGCATAAAGTCAATCCCGAAGAATTACAGCAGCTATTCCATCCAGTCCTTTAAGTCTTTTATCTCATTGTACATAGAACAGTAGCTGTTGTAGCGGCTTTTATGTATATGCCCGTTATTCATCGCATCAATTACGGCACAGCCGGGCTCACAAATATGTGTACATGAAGAATATCTGCACGTACCTATATAATCGTTAAATTCTCTAAAGCAATACGCAAGCTCCTCTTTTTTCTTTATATCGTACCTTTGCATATCAAATGTTGAGAAACCGGGTGTATCCGCTATGTAAAAATCGCCTGTTTTAAAAAGCTCTACCGTTCTTGTCGTGTGACGGCCTCTGCCGAGCTTTTTGCTTATATCTCCCGTTTGAAGGCTTAAATTTGGAAAAAGTCCGTTTATGAGCGTAGATTTACCCACACCTGAATTCCCCGTAAGCGCAGTTATCTTGTTGCCGCGAAGCATTTCAAGAAATGAATCTTTATTCTCCATAATGCCCTCAAAACAGCTGAACACGTCAAATCCCGAATCGCGGTATATTTGCTCTAAACCGCAGGATTGCTTCAGATCTGCTTTTGTGAATACAATTATGGGATTTATGTCGTTTATCTCGGCAACGGCAAGCATTTTATCAATAATAAGCGCGTTTGGCTCAGGCTCGGTAGTAGACACCACCAAAACCAGATTGTCTATATTGGAAAGCGGGGGGCGCACGATATAATTCTTGCGCTTTTCTATATCGTTTATCAACGCGTAACCCTCATCGGGGATCTCTATTGTAACAGTATCGCCTACAACAGGAGAAATACTGTTTTTTCTGAAAACGCCGCGCGCCTTACACTCATAAACCGTGGTTTCCGTTTCAACATAATAAAATCCGCCCGTTGCCTTTATTATTAAGCCTTTTTTCTGTTCTTTGCCCATTTTTTATTCGCCTGCCGAAGCATCATCCGCAGAAGCCGTATTCTCCGTGTCTGACGCTTGTGTATCGTCTGCCGGCGGCACAAAATCAACTTCTTTTTCCGTTATTATTTTCTTGTTCTTATAATCAAAGGTATAAATTCTGTAAACTTCGCCGTTTAATTCAACGGTTATTTTCTCTGTTGTATCTGTTTTGCCCTTGCGCTCTATAACATTGTCCGTAAAGCTCGAGGGATTTATTGTTCTGTCTCTGATTATCTCGCTGTCGCCTACAATTACCTTGTAGCTTATCTCGCCGTTATAGTCGGGCATTGGTATGGTTTGCTTAAGGGTAGTTTCTTCGGAAGGACCTGCGCTTAAAACTATGGAAACCTTTGTACCCTTGCTTACCTTTGCGCCCCACAGGGGACTTTGAGAAATTATGGTATCTTTTTTTGCGTCGTTTTCTTCATATTCGCTGCCGCCGAGCGCAAGTCCGAGCTGGTTAAGCTTGTTTTGCGCTTCGCTCATTGTGCAGTCTACAAGATAAGGGACTTCTATTTGGTCTATTGTTGTTCCTGTGCTTACATAAACAGTTACGGTAGAGTCTACAAATACCTCTGTTCCGGGCTTTGGTGAACTTGATACTACATAGCCTTTGGCGGTGTTATCATCAATTACCTCTATTATTTCATAACCAAGACTGTTTTTTGTGATCCTTGCTATGGCGTCTTCTTCCTCAAGCCCGATTATACCCGGTACTACGGTATTTATTTCAGAGCTGTTTACGGTTATTGTTATCTCTGAGCCGACTTTTATCTTTTTGCTGCCCGCTTTGGGATTTTGCTCCAAGATTTCGCCTATCGGTTTGTTTTCGTCATAAGCGCTTTGTATATTCCAAGTAAAGTTATATTTAGAATTATTCTCTACCTGATTTTTGTAATTCAATCCTACAAGAAGCGGAACGTCAACATCTTCTACGGTCTTTGAACAGCTTCTTGTTACTCCCGCGACAGTAAAAATAAGCAATATCAATACAAGCGCCGTTACTGCTCCGAGTATTATCGGCATAACGGGACTGCGGGCTGTTTTTATGTCTTCTTCGCCCTCTTCAATATCTTCAATCGTATCATAGCTGTCCTCAAAGCTGTTGCTTCTCACATTTGATATTGCGGTAGCGTATTTGTCCGAGGTATCGTCGTCAAAATACGTGTATTGAAATTTTATGCTCGGATTTTGTCTGAACATCTCGATATCTGCAAGCATTTCGTCCGCGCTTGCGTAACGCTTTGCGGGGTTTTTCTGCATTGCCTTTAAGGTTATCTCTTCAAGCCCATCGGGTATTTCGGGATTTATTTCTTTTAACGGCTTAGGGTCTGTCTGCAGCTGCATTATCGCAACGGAAACAGCGTTGTCCGCCTCAAAAGGCAGCTTGCCCGTAAGCAATTCGTACATCATAACACCGACTGAATAAAGGTCTGATTTATTGTCGGTTATATCCCCTCTTGCCTGTTCTGGCGCTATATAATGTACCGAACCTATCGCCTTGTCTGTCATAGTACGTGTTTCTTTATTTGAAAAACGCGCGATTCCGAAGTCGGTAACTTTTATTGTTCCGTCTTGTAAAAGCATTATGTTTTGGGGCTTTATATCACGGTGAATTATGCCCTTTTCATGCGCGTGCTTTAAAGCGTTCAGAATTTGCACGATAAAATGCAGAGCTTCTTTCCAGCCTATCTCTTTTTGCTGCGCTATATACTCTTTAAGTGTTATACCGTCAATGTATTCCATAACGATATATTGGATCACATCGCCGAAACTCACGTCATAGACCTTAACAATATTAGGGTGAGACATTACGGCTACTGCCTTAGATTCATTTCTGAAACGTCTTATGAAATCGGCATTGTTCAAAAACTCGTCTTTAAGTATTTTTATAGCTACCGTTCTGTCGTCTATAATGTCGTAGGCACGGTATACCATTGCCATACCGCCCACACCTATAAGCTCATTTATCTCATAGCGACCGTCAAGTCGTTTACCTGTATATTTATCCATTTTGCTACTCCCGTCAAATTATTCCGTTATCAAAGCAACGGTAATGTTGTCTGAGCCGCCCTCGCTTTTCGCGGCGTCAACAAGTAGATCACAAACCTTTGATAAATCATTTTGAGTAATCGTATTTGCCATATCTTCGTCACTTATGTAATTTGTGAGTCCGTCTGTGGCTAAAACAAGAATGTCGTCTTTTTCAAAAGAAGCTTCAATAAAATCTATTTTCACGTCTTCTATAACGCCCAGAGCACGCGTAATAAGATTCTTATTGGGATGGTTTGCGGCTTGCTGAGGAGTTATTTCACCGCTCTCTATAAGCTCCTGCACAAGAGAGTGGTCCTTTGTAATTTGTGTGAGCTTGCCCTCACGCATAATATATGCTCTTGAATCGCCTATATGACCCAAAAACAAATTATTGTTTCTTATGAACGCGGCTTCAATAGTTGTTCCCATTCCCGCAAGAGATTCATCTTCTTTAGACTGCTTAAATATTTTGTCATTTGCCTTTTGAATGGAGCGTACTATCAAAGCGCCTAAGCTCTCATCCGAACAATCGTCTTCATATTCGTTAAGTATACAGTCGCTTATAGTTTCCACCGCTATTTTGCTGGCAACATTACCGCCGTTTTCTCCGCCCATACCGTCGCATACAACTGCCCAAACACAGTTTTCGGACAGTTCTCCCCAGCGACAGGCGTCTTGGTTAATGTCTCTTACTAAGCCTATATCTGTTTTGGAAAAAATTCGCAATTTGCTTTTTCCTCCTTTTATATATTCTGAAGTTTGCCTGCAAGCTGTCCGCAAGAAGCGTTGATATCCGAGCCCAAAGTCCTCCGCACTGTAGCGGTTATACCGTACCGCGCCAAAATACTTATAAACGCTTGCTGACGTTTAAGTTTACTCTTCTTATAATTTGTCCCCTTTACCTCGTTAACGGGGATAAGGTTAACGTGACACAGCATACCCTGCAGGCGGTTTCCCAACTCGTTTGCGCAGGCGTCGCAGTCGTTTACATCTTCTATCAT
Organism: Clostridiales bacterium; assembly: GCA_024690965.1. Taxonomy (GTDB): domain Bacteria; phylum Bacillota; class Clostridia; order Oscillospirales; family Acutalibacteraceae; genus JAEEHZ01. Next base: position 144,183 of record JAILOG010000002.1, on the reverse strand, counting down.
TGCATATTCAAAGCTTATTCTGCGTTTTGTGGTGTTTGAGTAGCTTTTGCAGGCTTTCAGCAATTCCTCGATATTCCATTTTTTGTTTACGGGCATTGTTTTGCTCCTTATTTCATCATTTGGTGCGTGAAGCGAAACAGAAAGTGTGATACCCAAATTTTCTTTTTCAAGCTCATATATTTTATCAACAATACCGCAGGTGGAAAGCGATATGTGCCTTATTCCTATGTTTAGTCCATCGCTGTCCGATACAAGCCTTAAGAAGCGCAAAACATTGTCATAATTATCAAGAGGTTCGCCCATACCCATAAGCACGATATTTGATATGCGAATGTTCAAGTCTTGCTGAGCTGACTGTATTTGGGAGAGAAGCTCGGATGCTGTTAAATTTCGCCTGAAACCGCCCTTGCCCGTGGCGCAGAAGGTGCATCCCATTTTACAGCCGTCCTGAGACGATATGCACATCGTATATCCGTGATGATAGCTCATTACAACAGCCTCTACGAACGTTGTGTCGTCAAACGAAAACAAATATTTTACCGTGCCGTCAATTTTAGACACAAGCTTGCGCTCAATTTTTGCGTGGGATATATAATACTTTTTCTTAAGCTCTTCACGCAATTGATGTGAAAGATTCGTCATTTCATCAAAGCTTTGCACACCACCTACAAGCCATTTATATATCTGGTACGCTCTGAATCCCTGCAAGCCCATTGTCAGCAGTTCTTCTTTGAGCTCGTTTTTATACAGAGATTTTATATCCTTTAGTTCCACATTATTCTTCCTTTACAAACGAGCTTATAAAAAAACCGTCCGTATTGTTTGACATAGGAAACAGTGTAACGGCATATTCGGGCTCATTCTGTATAATTCTTTTTATGTCTTTAGGCAAGTTCAGCTTTTGAGGTCTGAATACGGGGTGTTCCCTCAAAAATCTCTCTGTGTTTTCAATGTTTTCTTTAGGGTTCAACGTGCAGGTAGAATATATAAGCGTTCCGCCCTTTTTTACAAGCTCCGCGCTTTTGCACAGTATATCGTATTGAAGCTTACAGAGGGGGCTTAAATCTTCCAAAGGTTTTGTTTTAAGCTCTGGCTTTCTTCTGAAAATGCCAAGCCCCGAGCAAGGAACATCGCAAAGTACTTTGTCAGCTTTTATGCCCTGCAAACTATCATCCGACGCCGCGTCTCTCAGTGTTGTTTTTATTATATTTATACCAAGCCGCCGCGCGGTCTCTTTTATAAGATTTAGTTTATGATTATGTATATCGCAGGCAATAATTTTGCCTTTGTTATTCATATTCTCGGCAATAGTTGCCGTTTTTCCACCGGGGGCCGCGCACACATCTATTACCGTCTCTCTCTCGTTTGCTCCAAGTGCCATACAGCAAAGCTGAGAAGCAGCGTCCTCAACGTGGAACAAACCGCCCTTATACGCCCACGACGAAAACAGAATGTCGGCGCCTGATGTAATGTTCACCGCGTTTTCAACACCCAAAAACGGCTCGGAAATTATATTCTCTTTGCCAAGTAACATAATAAGTTCATTGCTGTCGCATTTAAGTGTGTTTGTTCTTACGGTAAGCGGCGGTGCTCCAAAGGAGCTTTTCAAATAACTTTCGCAAATTTCATAACCGTAAGCTTCCCTTATAAGCTTAACTTTGCCGATATCACACGAATAATAAACGCTTAAAAATTCATCTGTTCCCTCAGAGGGATACTCAATTTTATCTTTTGCTCTTGAAACATTTCTTAAAACCCCGTTTACAAAACCACGCGCACTGTAAACTCCCGCTTTTTTGCATAAGCCCACCGTTTCGTTTACGGCGGCGCTGTCGGGGATTTTATCCATATATATTATCTGATAAACGCCCATTCTCAAGAGAACGAGCACCTTTTTTTCAATTTTGTTGAGCTTTGTTTTTGAAAACCTTGAAATTATATAGTCAAGTGTGATCTCTCTTTCAATAACTCCGTAATACAGCGCGCAAACAAAAGCTCTGTTGCGGGGCTCCTCATAATGCTTTTTCATAAGCGAGGCCATAACTATATTTGAATATGAGTTATCTTCCAAAGTTTTCAAAAGCGCGTCGTAGCATATTTTTCTTGCGTTTTCCATTTATTTTATCCTGTTACCGTCTTCTGTTTGAAAGAAGTATAAGCCTTAATAATTGCAGTATTGAAGTCAGCGTTGCGGCTACATATGTCATTGCCGCCGCCGACAGCACGCTTTTAGCTCCCGCGTATTCCTGTTCATCGAGAAAATAACCTTGTTTTATTATTTTTAACGCACGCTTGCTTGCGTTAAACTCAACAGGCAAAGTAACCACCGTAAACAGCACCGCTATCGAGTACAAAGCTATTCCAATATCTATAAAAAGCTTTGCCGTCGCGCCCGTAAACATAAAACCAATTATGATAAGCGGCAATGCGAGCATAGAGCTAAACCTTGACGCAGGCACCAATACTCCGCGTATTTTATTAGGCACATAGCCCTCCGCGTGCTGAACGGCGTGACCTGCCTCGTGACTGGCAACGCCCACAGCGGCAATGGTAGATTTATTATATACCGCTTCACTAAGATGTATGGTGTTATCCGACGGGTTAAAATGGTCGGTCAATACACCGTTTGAAGGCACGATCGAAACACCCGTAACACCGCTTAAGGATAATAACCTCTCTGCCGCCTGCGCCCCCGTTAATCCCCTTGAATTAAGAATTTGGGAATACTTGTTAAAGGCAGACCTGCACTTTATCTGTGCTATTATCGAGATTATCAGGGCAGGCAATATAAGTATATAAGTGGGGTCAAAATAATAACGAAACGGCATACGTATTCACCAACCTTTTTATCTTAGTCAAAAACATCTCCCACGAACAGTGGGTTGCCGCGTAAAAATTCCTCGGCGGACATCTTGCGTTTTCCGCTGCGCTGAATAGTTTTTATCTCCACAGCGCCGCTTCCGCAGGCGACCGTAAGCGGAGACAAAGATATTATTTCTCCCGGCTTTCCCGTACCGCAGGAAACTTTTGTTTCATATATTTTATATACGCTTTCATTTAACGAAGCCGTTGCTATCGGCCAAGAGTTAAGCCCTCTTACAAGATTATGCACACATTGGGCGTCTTTAGTCCAGTCAATTTTACACAGTTCTTTTGTAAGCATGGGCGCATAACAAGACTTGGAATCGTCCTGTTTTTGGGGAACTATATTATCAAGGTTTTCAAGTGTTTTTACAATCAAAGAAGCGCCAATCAAGGAAAGCCTGTCGTGGAGCTGTTCTGCTGTCTCATTCTCTCCTATCGCGGTCTTTTCAAAAAGAAGCATATCGCCCGTGTCGAGCCCAACATCCATTTTCATTGTTGTTATGCCCGTTTCTTTTTCTCCGTTTATTATGCACCACTGAATAGGACCTGCGCCTCTGTATTTCGGCAGAAGCGACGCGTGAATATTAATGCACCCAAACTTTGGGTAATTCAGTATACTCTCGGGTAAAATTCTGCCGAAAGCCACCACAACTATAACCTCAGGGTTAATTCTTCTTATTATTTCAAGTGTTTCTTCCGACTTCATTTTATCGGGCTGAAAAACATCTATATTGTGTTCCAGCGCATAAACCTTTACAGGCGGCGCGGTCATAATGTTTCCGCGCCCCTTTGGCTTGTCGGGCTGTGTAAAAACGCCTTTTATATTGTGTCCCGCTTTAATAAGCGCCTCAAGACAAGGCACCGAAAAATCGGGCGTTCCCATAAAAAGTATGTCCAAATCCTATATCTCCGTTCGGTATTTTTTCAGAATTAATTTGGCTGCAGCATCTCCGTAACGTGAGCTTTAAAAAGCACGCCGTTCAAATGGTCAATTTCGTGACATAAAGCCCGCGCAAGCAGATCGCTTCCTTCATATGTTACGTCATTGCCGAATCTGTCCTGCCCTTTTACCTTAACATATTTCGGTCTTATTGTTATTCCGTATTCACCCGGGCAGGAAAGACATCCCTCCTGCTCGTGCTGTTCACCGCTTTTCATAACGATTTTGGGGTTTACAAGCTCAATCAAGCCCTCGCCGATATCAATGACAAGGGCGCACCTGAGTATTCCTACCTGCGGCGCGGCAAGCCCCACGCCGTCTGCGTTATACATTGTGTCTCGCATATCGTCGAGCAGCGTATGAAGCCTGCTGTCAAATTTTTCTACCGGGCGACATTTCTTGTTCAGTACAGGGTCGCCCTCTTTTATTATATTTCTTAATGCCATAAATAAAGCCTCTTATTTCGGTAATTTTAAACGATTTTTATATTATATTTTCGGGATTGATGTCGGCATAAACGCTTATGTGTTTGCTTTTAAGCTTTTTTTCCGCGCTTTTTAAAAGCGATGATACCATATTACGAAAATCTGCGCTGTTTTTGAATTTGAGTATCAGCTTATATCTGTATTTTCCGTTTACCCTTATCACCATTGCCGGAGAAGGACCGAGCACACGCAAAGGCAAATGAGAATACTCTGTTTTTGCCAAATCGCATAACTCACGGCTGAATTCATTTGCCGCCATTTGAACAGACGCCCTTTCCGCTCCCGAAAAAACTATAAAACAAAGCTCCGAAAAAGGCGGATAAAGCATAGCCTTGCGTATTTTTATATCAGATTCATAAAAGCTGTCGTAATCCTGCCGGGAGGCAAGCTCTATTATCGGGTTTTCGGGAGTCCTTGTCTGAATAACGGCGACACCGGGGGCGTCTCCCCTGCCGCTTCTGCCTACTACCTGTGTTATAAGTGAAAAGGCGCGCTCATAGCTTCTGAAATCGTTACCGTACATCACATTGTCGGCAGAAAGCACGCCCACAAGCGTAACATTTGGAAAATCAAGCCCCTTTGCCACCATTTGAGTACCTAAAAGTATATCGTATTCTCCTCTCGCAAAGGCAGCCAGCAGCTTTGCGTGAGAACCTTTTTTTAAAGTGGAATCCGCGTCAAGCCTCAAAATTCGCGCGGACGGAAAAATATCGGAAAGATCAATTTCCGCCTTTTGTGTGCCTGTTCCGCTGAGCCTTAATGAATTTTCCGCAGAACAATTGGGACACACACCCGTAAAGGACATTGAATATCCGCAATAGTGGCACATCATGCGGTTGTTTGCGTGATGATATGTCATAGAGACACTGCAGTTCGGGCAATCTACTATTTTCCCGCATTTTTTGCACGATACATATGTATTATAACCTCTTCTGTTCAGAAGTATTATCGACTGCCGTCCTGCATTCAGATTATCTTCTATCGTTTGCAAAAGCACGGACGAAAACGGCGTTCTGTTCCCGTTTGCCGCTTCTTCGTTCATATCTGCCGTTATTACATCGGGCAAAACGGCTTTTCCGTATCTTTTGGGCAATTCATTTAATGAATAAATGCCTTTTTTTGCGTAGTACATTGTCTCTACCGAAGGCGTAGCCGAAGATAAAACCAAAAGCCCATTATTTTGCACGCACCTGAATTTTGCGACATCGCGCGCGTGATATCTGGGAGAACGCTCAGATTTATATGTATGCTCCTGTTCCTCGTCTATTATTATCAAGCCTAAGTTTTCAAGCGGGGCAAACACCGCTGAACGCGTACCTATTACTATATGAGCTTTCTTAAACTTTACCCTTTTCCATTCATCAAGACGCTCACCCATAGAAAGTCCGCTGTGAAAAACAGCTATTTCGTTACCGTAACGCTTTTTAAATTTAGATATCATTTGGGGCGTAAGCGATATTTCGGGCACCATTACTATTGTGCCTTTGTTCTCGCTTAAGGCTTTGTCAATAAGGCAGGTAAAAACAGATGTTTTTCCGCTTCCCGTTACACCGTAGAGCAACGAGGCATGCGGCTTGCCGTCACATAAAAGCTTTTCCAAATTATCATAAGCTTTTGTTTGCTCGGGGTTAAGCTTTATTTCCTCCGCGGGCTCGTCCGATAAACAATCAACTTGCGGTATACGAAACATTTCCTCTTCAAAATATTCCGCTATTCCCTTTTTTACAAGGCTGTCGGTAACAGATGGTGTTATTCCCAAAAAGTAGCATATCTCTTTTACCGAAGCGCTTTCCTGCATACACAAAAGGTCATATACTTCGCTTTGCTTCGGGGTGAGGCGAATATCGGAAATCTCTCTGTCTTTCAGCCTTATTGATTTTATTGACGCGTCTTTTATTTTTCGTGATACATCGTCAATTCTCGCAATAGCCTTTATGCTTTCAAGATGAGATATTTCCGAGTCTATGTTTTTGTCAAACGCTTCACAAATGCTCTCTTTCGCAAGCGGCTGCTCGTTGTTTTTAAGCATTGTGAGAATATCTCTTTCGGTTTGTGAAATATCACCTTCTGGACAACAGTCGACGAGGCTGTAACGCACGCTTATTTTGTAGTTTATTCCCGCGGGAAGCATTGCTTTTATGCTTTCATAAAGCGTGCAAAAGCACCTCTCGGAAATAAACCGCGCACAGCCGATCAATTCTTCGGACACAACAGGATATTTGTCAATTAAAGAATTTATCTGTTTGTAGCCATCGGGAGAAGCATCCGCATCGTACAATTCAACAATAAACGCCGTACGGCTCTTTTTGCCGTTGCCAAACGGAACGGCAACCCTCATTCCGGCGCAAACGCTGTCTTTCAACAAATCGGGTACCGTATATTCAAAAAGCCGCTCGTTTTCATAAGGAACGTTTTCTACCGCTGTACGTGCTATAAGCACACGCGAATTATCATTCATTTATTTCCGGCTCGTAAATATCAAATTTTCCGTCTTTGAATTCATCAAGCGCCATTAATACAGGCTTTTCGTCCATAATCTCTTTGTTGTCGATATAGCCCTGGGCTATGGCTCTTGCTCTGCGTGCCACAGCGATAACAAGGGCGTATCTGCTGCGCTTTCCTGTAAGCATATCTTCCACAGATGTTTTGTACATATTTAAGCACCTCTTAAAATTTAATATATTGCGCACGGGCGCATAATTATAAGCAGTAATATATTACCACAAAACCGCTGTATTATCAACCCGTATTTTTGCAATATTTTGCCGCGTTTTAAGCTTTATTTTTGTTGTTTATGCCGCCTTACACACCTCAAAGCCATAAAGCAGGCGCAAACCATATAAAAGTAGCACAAAAAGGCTTTCGGCATAAAATGAAGTATGCAAACCGAGTTTTGCAAAAACGATGGAGGTAAAGTAACAATGAACATCACCGATAGAATAATGAGAGAATACGGTATATCCCCTCTTCCCGAAAAAATAACCGTAGCGATGGCTTATGTACCATATCAGATAAATATGGGAAAAACATACAGCCCCCAACAGGCAAGTGAAGCGGGAACCCTGTTTGAAGAGCTTGATAAGCCGTTTTTGGGAGGTGCCAAATAATGAGTGAAAGAGAAATAATGCTCAAAAAGCTATGCTCATACGACTTTGTGCTTGTAGAGCTAAACCTATATCTCGACACACATCCCACAGATACACAGGCAATAGAAAAACTTAAAAGCTGCGAGCAAAGCGCACGCGCGCTGAGAGACGAGTTTGAGGAAAAATACGGTCCCTTAAGCTCTGTAAGTATGATAACAAATCCATATTCCTGGATCAACAGCCCATGGCCGTGGGACGGAGGAGAAGAATAATGTTTGTATACGAAAAGAAACTGCAATACCCCGTAAAAATAAAAACGCCCAACGCCGCGCTTGCAAAAATAATAATTTCTCAATACGGCGGACCCGACGGCGAGCTCGGCGCATCGCTTAGATACTTGAGTCAGCGTTACACCATGCCGTATCCCGAGCTAAAGGCAATTTTGACGGATGTCGGGACCGAAGAACTCGGGCATCTCGAGATGATCGGCACAATAGTTTATCAGCTCACAAAAGGGCTTACCCCCGAGCAAATAAAAGCAGCCGGAATGGACGCTTACTTTGTTGACCACACGGCGGGCATATACCCGCAAGCCGCAGGCGGTATGCCTTACAGCGCAGCCTCTATGCAAGTAAAGGGCGACGCCATAACAGACCTTCATGAGGATCTCGCGGCTGAGCAAAAAGCGCGTTCGACATATGACAACATTTTACGATATGCCGATGACCCCGATGTAAAAGACCCCATAAGATTCTTGAGAGAAAGAGAAATAGTGCATTATCAACGTTTCGGAGAAGGCTTGAGATTGCTCACCGATAAGCTTGACAGCAAGAATTTCTATGCCTTTAACTCGTCTTTCGATAAAAACAAAATTCAGCCGAGATAGCACATAAAACCCCATTTAATTTAATACAATTACCAAAGCTCTGCCGGTTTAGTTGGAACCTGCAGAGCAATTATTTGCTTTAAATTAAAGCAAATAATAATTGTATATCGTTTTAAAAGTAATCAATTATACTTTTTTGAATTATGTAACGCTTTTCCCTTGACTAAGCAGTTAACTTGTGATATAGTAACAATAGTGTACGATTGATTGAAATTATAAATAGGAAAGGGAGTTATTCAATTGAAGAAAAATATAATTGTATCGATTATTTTGGCAGTTGTTATGGTATTTTCCGTTTGCTCCGCGGCATTGGCAGAGGAGGAATACAAAAATGCCATCGGCGACGTGGATGGTGACGGAAAATGCGCTATGCAGGATGTTGTTGAAACACAGCGTTACATAGCTAAACTCAAAGGGTTGACCGACAAGCAATTAAAAGCGGCGGATGTTGACGAGCCTTACGGCGAAGTTAATATGATAGACGTTGTATGTATGCAAAAATACATAGCAAAACTTATCGACTTATTCCCTGTTGAGAATCGAAAGGTTGATACCGACAGCGAAAACACCATTATTTCCGACAGTGATTCAGACAACAAGACAACCGACAGCGACACTAAAACAACTGACAGCGAAAGCGATGATGACATCATAATAATAATCGAGGATCCCGACTCGGATACAGATACCGGTTCCGATGTTGACAGCGACGAGTTAGGCTGGTCTAATATTTATAAGCCGTAATACTAAAGTAAATTTGATAGGGCATTGATCATATTAAGATACGGTCAATGCCCTTTATTTTTAGGCAAAGAAGATGTACTAAATGGACAAAACAAGGCACCTTATCGGAAATTACACTGTTGCTCTTTTAAAATCCGTATTAAATTCAACAAATGCTCCCCAAAAGCCCTCAGGTCTTACCTGGGCACAAATATATGATTTTTGTAAAGATCATAATGTTTCGGCTATGGCATACTACGCAGTCAAAGAGCTTGGTTTAAACGAAGAGGATTTATCGGGGTTTTATGAGGATTATAAAAAGCATACATTAAGAGAGGCGCGCCAACAGCTTATGACCGAACGCCTGCTTCGTGATTTTGAAAAAGAGAAAATTGAGTGTATGCCGATAAAGGGCTTTTCTCTTAAGCTGCTTTACCCAAGCGAAAATATGCGTTATTCGGTAGACATAGATATGTATATAAACGGAGAAAAAGCAGATTTGGCAGACAAGGTAATGCAGCAAAACGGTTTCAGCTTTCACTCCGCCGAATATGAACAGCTTATTTATTATAAAAATCCGATTTACAATTATGAGCTTCACACCTCGATAGTAGAATCGGGCGTAACCGGCAGCGAATATTTTTTAAGCTCATATGAACGCGGCGTACCGTATAAGAATTACACTTATGCGCGCCTTATGAGCAATGAAGATTTAATTATTCACAGTGTTGTTCACTTTTATAAGCATTTTGTGGGAGAAGGCGCCGGTCTGAGGTTTCTGCTCGATTTGTACCTTATTAATAAAAAGCTTGACTTCGACAAAGAATACGTTAAAGCCATATTGTGCGATATGAAGCTTTATGAGTTTTATAAGAGGATGACTCACCTCGGCGAGATTTGGTTCGGCGAAGAAAAATATACACCGGATTATGAAAAAATAGCCGATTTTATATTTTTGAACAGCGCATTCGGTAACTTTGACGTGGGAGCATCAAACAGGGCGAATCTTGATAAAAACCAAAAGGCGTCAACCGCAAAACGTATAAAAAGCCACCTTAAGTGGTGGTTTCTCGGACTTGACGATATGAAAAAACTTTACCCCGTATTAAACAAAATGCCCTTACTTCTGCCATTTTGCTGGATACACAAGGGCATAAAAACGCTTATAAAAAAGCCTCAGTCAATAAAGCGTGAAAAAGATAAGCTAAAGCTTTCCATGGATATAAAAAAAGTATACAAGCTCAGCGGGCTTGATGAATAAATATTATAAAAAAACAGCGTTTCGGATAGCATATATCCTTGAAACGCTGTTCTTTTTGTTATTGCTTTAGTTGTTTACTGTCAGCCTACGATATAAATATCGAATGAACGCGACATGTCAGTGTTGACATCATTTTTATACCATCTGAAGGTATAATCAGTTTCATCGGTGTAAAGCGTAAGCTCGTAATCATCGTCGTTACATACGATATTAAAGCAACCGGCGCTCTCGTTGTATTTTATAACAAGCTTGGCTGCGTCACCTTTTTTGCTAAGCAGCTTACTTTCTTTAGCTGTGTTGTGGCAAAGGTATTTTTCAGTGCTTTCGCTGTAAAGGTAATATGTGTTGTCGCTGTCCTGTAATATTGTAAACACATTCTTTGATGATGTTTTGTTATTTGCTATATTTCCGACCGTGATAACATTGGCAGGCGATTCTGTTGTCAAAACTGGTGTAAGGGCATAGCCCTTGTTGCAAAGCACGACTCTTTTACCTAAAATCTCGCTTAAAGAATCGGCTTTTTTGCCCAGTGAAACAGAATCGGAATCTTCTATGCTGTCGGAAGCAGATGACGTGTCTGTATCGTCAAGCTTGGTTTTTACAGGATATATCACCACATTTGACGGGTTATTCGTTGAGCCTTTATACCAGCGAAAGGTACTTTTATTATTCTCAGTGTTTATCAAAAGAGCAAAAATTCTGCTGTCACCTGTTGCAAGCTCGTTTATTGTAAAGCCATCGGAACCTTTTTTAAACAAGACCGCGCATTTTTCGTTCAAATCTCCCGAAAACGCGGATTCTGTTTTTCCTTTACAGCAAAAATATCTTCCTGTCTCGTGGCTTTTAAGATAATAATTATCGCCTGATTTAACAATGTTGTAAACAGTATTTTTATCGGTTGCAAGCCCTGTTTCGGTATTCTTTATCTCAAAAGAGCCGCCGTATCCGTTTAACAGTGAATGAGCGCTTAAGGCGTAGTTTTCAATTGCAACAACCACATTTTTGTTTAGTATATCTTCAAGGTTTGATATAGGCTCCCCAAGTATAATGCCATTATCTGCGTCATCTGTGTTACCCGATGTATCGGTAGTTTGTTCGGAATTTGTGTCCTTCTCGGTAGAACTTTCCGTGTCGGAGCTGTTATTGACAGGTATATAGTTTTCGGGATATGAAACGCGTATTTGAGGCTCTCCCGAATACAGGTACGGCACACACACAAGGTCAACAAGACTGCCCTCGGAAAGTCCCTCGGGATAAGAAACAGGCTTATAGCAATTAACCGTACCCACACTGTCTGTCATAATAACATTGGTCGTATCGTAAGCGCCCAATGTACAATTCTTAATAATTACAACAATAGAAACATAATTTGCGAGCTCACTTGTCTTTGCCTCTACCGGGGGAATAGGCGTATTGTTCTCGGATATTATTTTCACATCCGTAGGCTCTACCTCAAGATAACCGTTATAAAGCTTTGTGTTGCCGGAAAATTCTATAATGCTGTTCAAAGGATATTTTCCGTTTATAACTCCCTCTTTATCGTATATAAGCACGCCCCAAACCTTGCCGTCTTCGTCAATTCCCTCTACAACAACGCTTGTGTTTCCGTAAAGATAACAAACCTGACCCGTCGCGGTAACTTGCTTGTCTTCACCGCCCTGAACTACTTCCGCAATCGTGAGGATTTTTTGCTCGGTATCTGTGTTTTCAGAATCGCTGTCACTTGTCTTTACGTCAGTGTCGGAAGTGTCAGTGTTTGTATTCTCTGTATCGCTGTCCGATGTTACATTATTTGCGCTGTCGGTATCGCTTGTTCTGCTCTCCGCAGGGAACACATCAATAAGCTTTGCTATGTATTTTTGCATACATACAACGTCTATCATATTAACCTCGCCGTAAGGCTCGTCTACATCAGCTGCGTTCAGTTGTGTGTCGTTTAACTCTTTAAGCTTGGCTATATAGCGCTGTGTTTCAACAACATCCTGCATATCGCATTTTCCGCTGCCGTCTACATCACCGATGGCATTTACCGCAGCAGCGGGCTCACCTTCGGCAACAGCAGTTGTAAAAGCGCAAACCGTCATAGATAATAGAACGGCCGTAGCCAAAATAAATGATAAAAGCTTGTGTTCAGATCGCATAATAAGTTGCCTCCTTATAATATCGAATATTATCGCACTACCGTGAAATTATACAATATATATTGTACAAAGTCAACTAAAATAAGCGTTGATGCTCAAATAAATATGTTAAGTTTCTCAATTTACTGATACATTGGAAAAAATTGAATATGAAAACGGCCGTCTTGTTTTTAAGCCGGTAAGAGACGACCGTTTTCTGTTAAAATTTTTCAATAAGCTTCGCTATATACTTTTGTATAAGAGTTACGTCTGTCATCTTAATTTCACCGTCAAAGTCGCAGTCGGAATTCTTATGTGACAATTCACCGAAATCTTCGTGTTTTACAAGCTGTGCTATGATTTTTTGCAGCGTTGTAATATCGAGCATATTTATATCGCCGTCACAGTTTACGTCGCCTGTTAAGGAATCGTCGGAATCCGTGCCTGTGTCGGTATCCGAATCCTTTCTGTAAATCTCATAATAATCAGGCAACCCGACAAGTAATACATCTTTTCCGTCATAATTATACGGCGTACACACAACAGAAATTTTATCACTGTCTGTTATACCTTGGGGAATTTTCACACTTCCCACAACTATACGACTGCACCCGTTTTCATCAACTATAATGTGAGTATCTTCGTACATTTGGGGCTTTACATTTTCAATTCTTATTGCCTTACTGAAATATGAGTCGATGTCACTCGTCAATTCTTCAAGTGTAACAGTTTCATAAGGCATAAGAGGAACATCTGTGTCTGTTTTTTCAACAGAATTTACCAAGGTCATCATAAGCGCGGATTCGCAACGCTCAATTATTCCCTCAGCCATAATTATCTGCCCCACAGATAATTCGCTGACATCTTTCTCGGAAAGGCAAAGCGTTATTCCCAAATATGTTCCTCTGTTTATATCCTGTATTATGACACGCTTTTGGGCGGAATCTTTATAATCATCATAAATATATGTTATTTGTCCGATTATCTTAACCAATTGGTCTTCGTCGCAGAAAAAGTATTCCGCATCGTCTATCCTGAATGTATCTTCATCCATTAAAGATTCTTTTATAAAATAATCCTCGTCACTTTGCTCATTATTTGAATCGGGATCCGATTCCGTATCGGTGAAACCATTATTATTCTTTGTAAACGCCTTAATACGGAAATTGATTTTGTCCTTTTTAGAAACATCTTCCCAACTGCTTCCGTTTTCACTGTAAAAGCTTTCTCCCTCGTGGGCGGCATTTGTATGAGTTGCATAGCCTTCCTCAAATAAGGTCTTGTCGCAAGGTAATACTATATCTTCGGACGAATCACATTTCATGGTCACAACTACCGAAAATCTCTCGCCCTGTTTCAGCTGCACTTCATTTGGCAGCGCAATCGTGTAATATCCGCAATAGTCTAAATGACCTTTTACGGGAGTGGCTGTGATCTTTTGTCCGCCTATCGGATTTGAAGGCGAAACTCCTTTGTAAACATCTACCGAATAGTCCACGCTTTCATTATATGAGTAAAACGAAACAGCTTTTAATATTTCGTTATCATTGCAAGTGAAAATATTTGCCATTGTGCCCGTGCTGCCGTTTGTTTCATATTCCGATGTGACATTCAGCGTACCGTCGTATTGATAATTATTGTCGTACAGAGAAATATCCGACAACGAGTAAAATCCCACATACTCCTCTTTGATAACGGAATCCTCATAAGATATCCAAAAATACCCGTCGTCTCCCCAATCTGTATCCCAGCTGTTTTTGCAAAGCCACGCACCGTTAGATTGAGGTCTTGATACTCTTTTAAAATTGGTTTTAGGATAATTGTCGTCCCAGCCGACAACGCTTACCTCGTGATTGCCCGTCAAAAACTCCGCGCTTGAAGAATCACAGTTTTGAATAAGACAATACGCCGCCGTGTCTTCATTGTAATAATAATCATAGTCATCGTGATAATATCCAAAATCGCCCGAGCCGTATTTCATTATCATTCTCTTTACGGCATTGGCATCTTCGGTCCGTACCCAATAAGCATTTGTAAGCACGGCGCAGTTAAGCGAATATGCCTTTTCCGGCTGAGAAGCAAAGCTGTAATTAACGCTTGCGTTTGAATACGCAAATTCGGGATTTTTTATTTCGTCAACAACGCCCTCCCAACGCGCCAGCGTAAGCGTGGACGAATATATATCTCCGCCAAAGTCTATTGCTCCGTATTCACGGTATTCGGGAACAATTATTGTACTGTCGCCCGCGGTAAGCCCCAGCGCGTCGTACGCTTCGCCATATGCCGAATAACAAAGGTGGGCTTCCGACAAATTAATTGATTTATCGTAACCGTTGTTTTTTATAAGGCTCGACTCACACGCGCTCAAAGAAGCGTGCGCCCAGCACGAACCGTAATCTCCCTGGAATTTCACGGGCGTTATACAACCGGTAGTTCTTGAGTCGTAGCTTGCGGGAATATCATCCGAAGCTTCGGATATTATTTTATCGCTCGTTCTCAAAAAGCCGGTGTCAACATAATTTCTGCCGTAGCTTTTAATATCCGCGGATCTTGCGGTTGCTTTTGTTGACCCCGCAAAAGGTAGCATACATACAATTATCGCCGCTGCCGCCAACACAGAAACAGTTTTTTTGATTATACTCATAATTTGCCTCCGAAACACTTCATATTTCGTTTAATATTCTAACATTTTTTTCGTTGTATTACAATGTTTTTTAGGTGAAATCACATAATAGCATTTATTTTGCAATTTACTGTTGATTATTTGATTTTTTTGCGTTAAAATATCGGAGAATGGAGGTAGAATTTATGGATGTGCTTTCACTTATAGGCGGACTTGCCATGTTTCTGTTTGGTATGTCCGTAATGAGCAACGGACTTGAAAAACGTGCCGGCAATAAATTAAAGGCGATTCTCGCCAATATGACATCTAACCCCATAAAAGCGTTTTTGTTGGGTCTTGTTGTAACCGTAATTGTTCAATCATCATCTGCAACAACTGTTATGGTCGTCGGCTTTGTAAACTCGGGAATAATGACACTTTCGCAGTGCATAAACATAATAGTAGGAGCCAATTTGGGCAGTACCTCCACCTCTTGGCTGTTATCTCTCACAGGTATTCAGGGAGAGGGAATTTTATCCATATTTAAGCCTTCAACATTTACGCCGATACTTGCCTTTATCGGAATTATAATGTACACGTTCTTAAAAAGCCAAAAGAAAAAAGATATAGGCTCCATTTTGCTCGGATTCGCTGTTCTTATGTTCGGTATGGAACTTATGAGTGGCTCCGTGGACGGTCTGAGAGACAACGAAAACTTTACCAATATTCTTACCGCTTTTACAAACCCTATATTAGGCGTTGTTGTCGGAATTGTTTTCACCGCGGTAATACAATCATCGGGAGCCTCAATAGGTATTTTGCAGGCGCTGTCCACAACAGGACAAATAACATATTTGGCGGCAATACCCATAATAATGGGACAAAATATAGGCACGTGTATAAGTGCCGTGATCTCTTCTATCGGCGCTACCAAAAACGCGAAACGCGCAGCCGCAATACACGTTCTGTTAAACGTACTCGGCATGCTCATACTTTTGCCCTGCTGGTATGTCGCGAATCTTATTTTTAAATTCACCTTTATTAATGACGCTGCTTCACCTTTCGGAATAGCTGTTGTTAACACGGTTTACAAGCTGATTGCAATGCTTGTTCTGCTTCCGTTTAATAATAAAATAGTAAAACTCTCCGAAAGAATAATAAAAGACACAAACAACAAAGAGGTAGAGCTTTTGGACGAGCGTTTCTTTAACTCTCCCTCGGTAGCTATTGCAAGATGCCGCGACGTTGCCAATAACATGGCGTCTCTTTCAATTGATTCTTTGCATTTATCCTTTAAATTCCTTGACGAATTTAATCAAAAGGACGCAGAGCTGATACGTGAAAACGAGGATAAAGTAGATATATATGAAGATAAACTCGGAAGCTATCTTGTAAAACTGTCTTCTCACGATATGACAGAAAAAGACAGCAACGAAGCAACAAAAATTTTGCATATGATAGGAGATCTGGAAAGGCTTTCGGACCACTCGGTAAACATTATAGAGTCCTTTGAAGAAATGAATGATAAAAAGCTTTCTTTCTCAGATCAGGCAAAAAAAGAGCTGAGAGTATTGATTTCCGCAGTAAGCGAAATACTCGATCTTTCATTTGACAGCTTCGTTAATAATAATTTGCAAAGCGCCGCAATGGTTGAACCGCTGGAGCAGGTCATAGATCACTTAAAGGACGAGCTTAAAAAGCAGCACGTAGTAAGGCTGAGGCAAGGCGAATGTACAATAGAAATGGGATTCATACTGACAGATTTGCTTACAAACCTTGAGCGTATTTCCGATCATTGCTCAAATATCGCAGGCTGTATGCTTGAAATGGCTCACGACAATATGGACATTCACGAATACCTCAGAAAAGTTCGCGACGGCGATTATAACGAGTTTAATAAAAACTTTGATATGTTCAGCGAAAAATATGCGCTTGCCGTTGCCAAGTAATCTTAACAATTAAAAAAACGCAAAAATGCCCGGGACAGTGTGAAAAACACGTCCCGGGCAAAAATTTTTATTTAATGAAATTTTAATCTACACCCCAGTAATCCTCGCCGTCGAAATCTCCATGGTTATTTTGCGCACCGAGAGTACCGTTCATATTATTTAGGAGACCGCCCCAATCGTCCCACGGATCAACGAAGTTATCCTTAGATGTCATAAGAACGTTGTATTTAGATAAAATGACAGAATCAAGCTGAGGCTTAATATATTTGCTTCGCTTTTTCATATCCATCATCTCACTTTACATAAAATTACTACCTAGATTATACCACAAATTATTGTCAAGTCAATAAGTTTTTAAAAATTTTTATATTTTATTAATTGATTTCTCAGAAAAGAACATACTCACAGATTTAGGCTGTATGTATTCCGTTATTTTCGCTTGAATACAAAACCGCCGTCTATACAGAAAATAAGATAATTTTCCTCTGTTTTTACGGGAATTTGTTCATTGTCAAATTCTATTATACCATCCTTAAGAGTTCCTGTTATCACACCATCGGAATCTCCTTTTGTGTCGAGAAAAACAGAGCCGTCATCTTTTATCAGCAAGGTTTGGTTTAAATCACTGTCGCTTTTCATCATTTCTTCATAGCTGAAAGACGGCAACTCTTTCTTCATTTGCTCTTTAAAATCTATTATTTTCTCATTGTCGTAGCTTCCTGCAATTATCCACTCACCTATATAGCTCATATTACCGTCCTTTGGTATATAATATTATTTTTCTGTAACAAAAAATATTCCGCCTGTGTTCGGTCCGCAGTGTGAAGAAATGGTACAGCTTGCCCTTGAGGTTATAACTTCCGAGAACATATTTTTATCCCTCAAAAATTGCTCAATATTCTCAACTATATCTTTATCAATACCCGCATGGGTAAAATACACCTTATCGGGAATGATCCCCTCAAAAAGCGAAAGCTTATAGTCAATATACTGCTTCATGGATTCTTCGTATTTTCCGCGATACTTTTTGCCTACCGTCATTTTGCCGCACTCTTCATACGAAATTTCTATGCAGGGCTTAAGATTAAGCAGATTTGCCCCCAATGCAACAAGTGATGAACATCTGCCGCCTGCTGCCAAAAAATTGAGCTTATCAAGTATGAAGCTGCCGTGTATTCTTTTGCCATAGTCTTCAATTACAGGTAAAATCTCTTCAACGGTTTTGCCTTCCGACGCAAGCTGCGAGGCTAATATCGCAATCATGCCCGTGCCTGTTGAAAGGTTACGGCTGTCTACAGGATGTATTTGAGGCAATTCTTTACTTAATATACACACATTTTGATAACAGGCGGAAAGCCCGGAGCCCAAATTAACATGTATAATCTCATACCCGTCGTCTATATATTTTTCAAAAAAATCTTTGTATTCGCCGACGCTTGTAGCGGCGGTTTTAGGCAATTCGCCTGTTTCGGCAAATTTTTTGTATATATCGTCCGGGGTTATGTCAACATTGTCAAGATGGCTCGACTTATCGTAATTTACATGGAGAGGGAGTGTTATTATGTTATATTTTTCTCTTACCTCGGGTTCTAAATCGCAGGTGCTGTCAGATGTTATTAATATTTTCGACATACTGTACACGGTTCCTTTCATAATTGGCAATAATATTACACTTCATTGCGCGTAATCAATCACGCTTTTTGCTTATTACCTCGCTCATTATTTTGTCGGCGAATTCCTCTACCGTCATAGAGCCTATGTCACCGTCTTTTCTGGCGCGTACCGAAATAACATTGTTCTCTATATCTTTATCGCCGGCGAGGATCATATAAGGTACCTTTTCAAGCTGAGCTTCTCTTATCTTATAGCCTATTTTTTCACTTCTGCCGTCTATTTCGCATCTGAGCCCCAGAGAATCAAGCTTTTCTTTTACTTTTAGCATATAATCGTAGTGTCTGTCCGCTATCGGCAACAGCTTAACCTGAACGGGAGCCAGCCAAACGGGAAATGCTCCGGCATATTTTTCTATAAGCAACGCAAGTGTTCTCTCATAGCATCCTATAGATGTACGGTGTATGATACAGGGATTTTTCTTTACGCCGTCCTTGTCCACATATTCCATACCGAATTTTTCGGCAAGCATCTGGTCAATTTGTATTGTAATAAGCGTATCCTCTTTGCCGAATACGTTTTTGATTTGTATATCAAGTTTTGGCCCGTAAAAAGCAGCTTCACCAATTCCAACTTTATAGGGTATCTCAAGATGATCAAGAATCTTCTTCATCATTCCCTGAGATTCATCCCACTGCTCTTTTGTGCCTATATACTTTTCGCGGTCTTCGGGATCCCATTGAGAGAATCTGTAAGATACGTCCTCATATAAACCCAAAGTCTTAAGCATATATATTGCAAGCTCAAGGCAGCTTTTAAACTCTCCCTCAAGTTGTTCTGGAGTACACATTAAATGTCCCTCCGATATTGTAAACTGGCGCACACGTATAAGTCCGTGCATCTCGCCGCTTGCCTCGTTACGGAAAAGAGTAGAAGTTTCGTTATATCTCAAGGGCAAATCTCTGTATGAACGTCCGCGGTTCAAATACGCCTGATACTGGAAAGGACACGTCATCGGTCTGAGAGCAAAGCACTCTTTTCCGTCCTCCTCGCTGCCCATTACAAACATACCGTCTTGATAATGGTCCCAGTGGCCGCTCAGTTTATACAGATCGCTTTTTGCCATATAAGGGGTTTTTGTGAGTAGCCAACCTCGCTTTTGCTCCTCGTCCTCAACAAATCTTTGCAAAAGCTGAATAATTCTTGCGCCCTTGGGAAGCAAAATAGGAAGTCCCTGGCCGATAAGATCAGACGTTGTAAACAATTCAAGTTCTCTGCCGAGTTTGTTGTGGTCGCGCTTTTTAGCTTCTTCAAGTCTTTCAAGATGCTCCGTAAGCTGAGAAGCCTTAGGAAAAGCTACGCCGTAAACTCTGCAAAGCTGGGCATTTTTAGCGTCGCCGCGCCAATATGCGCCTGTACAGTTTGTAAGCTTAATCGCCTTTAACGCAGACACATTCATAAGATGGGGTCCTGCGCAAAGGTCCGTAAACTCCGCTTGCTTATAAAAGCTTATAGGCTCACCCTTGTCCGCGTGCTCGCGCGCAAGCTCTACCTTATAAGGCTCGCCCATTTCTTCGAGCATTTCTATTGCCTTTTGGGGTTCAAGCTCAAATTTTTCAAGCTCTATACCGCTTTTAACGATATTTTTCATTTCCTGCTCTATTTTCTCAAGGTCTTCCGGCGAGAAAGCCTCTTTTACATCAAAGTCATAATAAAATCCGCTTTCAATAGCAGGTCCTATTGCAAATTTTGCTTCGGGATAAAGCCTCTTTACAGCCTGCGCAAGAACGTGAGACGCGGTATGCCAAAATGCGTGTTTTCCGTTTTCGTCATCAAACGTCAGTATCTCCAGCTTGCAATCGGCTGTTATGGGTGTTCTCAAATCGCACACTGTATCGTTGATCTTTGCGGCACACGCAGCTTTTGAGATCCCTCCGCCCAAAGAAGCGGCGATCTCTGCCGCCGTTGTTCCGCTTTCATATTCTTTTATTATCCCGTTTTTCAATTCTACTTTGACCATTGTTTATTTTCCTTCTTTCTTTACAAGGGTAAATTAATTTATATCAATCCTGCGATCCTTTTTTGCATATATGTAACATCCTGCATTGTTATCTCTGCACTTTGGTCGATATCCGCAAGACGAGTTGCCTCAATTGTAAGCGGTATAAGCTTTGCTATGTATTTCTGCAATGTTACAACATCCATCATAGTTACGGCTCCGTCGCCGTCCAAATCTCCCAAAACCCCCACAAGAGAATGGTTTAAACCGTTTTCGGTAACATAAACGTATGCATAAGACTCAGGGTCAACATTTACCGTTAAATTATTACAGCCTTCAAAGGCATTTTCTCCGATATAATTTATCCTTTTGTCAAGGTCTATTTGCGTTAAGCCCGTACAGCCCTCAAACGCGCCTTTTCCTATATAAGTAACGCTGCTTTCCGAAAGGTTGATGTCTTTTAGCGCACTGTAAGCAAACGCGTTATCTCCTATATAATACAGTTTGTCAGGCAAATTAATACTCTTAAGCTCTTTATCTTCATAAAAGGTTCCGCCGGCTATTTGTCTTATATTACCGGGCAAAGTAACATTGGAAGCCCCCGCCGAGTGCTTTATGAGTATCCCGTTTATGACAACAAATTCGTCATTATTATTCTCAAACCACTTTGTGCCTTTGAAAGCGTTGTTTCCTATATAGTTTATCCTTTCCCCAAGCACTGCCTCAGACAGATTACTGCAACCGTAAAAGGCGTAATTTCCTATCTCCTGCATATCGCTTCCGCAAATAACTTTTGTTATCTTTGTGTTATTATAAAACGCCTTGGGCGCGACCGAAAGCGCGTAATCGGGTATTTCCAATTCTTTGAGTCCGCTTTGGCAGCCGACAACAACATTGTTTATCATTTTTATATCTGTTGTTATATTATCAAACCACTTTGTATTCTCAAACGCCTGCGCGCCTATTTTGGCAACGTTAGCGGTACCGTTTACAAGCCAAAGGTTTTGGCATCCGAAAAAAGCACGCTCCCCTATAAAAACAACTTTATCGGACAGGTTTAGGCTCTCAATGTCAGCATTGTTTTCAAACGCGCCTTGCGCTATCTCAAACACGCCCTGCGGTATGGTAACATCGGCGGCGCTGCCGTTATATCTTATCAAAACTCCGTTGTTTATAACAAATTCGTCTTCATCTGCCGAGGCAGAAACAGCGAACGACAAAAAGATCATACTGAATACAATTATCATACAAACAAGCTTTATTACTTTTCTCATAATATTCTGCCCCTTTCTCTGTTTTTGTTTCGGTTTTAAATTAATCAATTATTGTTCTTCTGCTCTTCTTCTATATCTTTTATGAGCTTATCTATCCAGCTCAAATCTTCATCGTTTCCGAAAGCATCGTCAGATGATGACTGCTGAGACGCGGGAACATAACCGTCTTCTTCGGGTTGCTGTTCAACTTCAGGCTTAACGTCTGCAACAAATTTGTTTTCCTGATCTTTTTCGGCGTTATCACTCAAATGCTCTGCGCTATTTAAATCGGCATTTTCCTGAGATTGTGCCTGTTTGTTTGTGGCGTAGCTCACCATTCCCTCATAAGACGGCTTCGATGACGTCCGGCGATGCTTTATTGCTCCGAAATACTCTTCTTCCTCGGAAAAATCATAATCATCTGTATCTGTTTCATCAATATACCCCTTTGAAAGCCTGGAATTCAAGGTCATTTCAAGTAAGAATGATATCGCAAACAAAGACACAGACAAGCCCGTAAACTCAGGCAGCATATTGTTAAACCCAAAAGCCACTGTACCGTTTATGACAGGGAAAAACTCTTTGATACACCAAACAAACGTGAGTGTAACAGCAGGCATACCGAAAATAAAGCAGCATTTTACCGCATATTTTGTGGGAATACCTGCGTATATGCTTGCGCAATAGAAGAAGAATACAAGCATAAACGCAACGTAAAGTATATCGTACATCTCCGCCGACGCGACAGCCTCTTTTGTATACATTACAAACCTTTTAACAAGCTCTAAAACGAACATTAAAACAGGAGCAAGCGCCATTACGGGTGCCGCGGTTATGGTAAAATTGCCCGTAAGCGTATTTATTCCCAGCAGAATAAATACAACAGCCGAAAGCATTGCCGCAACCGAAAGGGCAACGCCCAATATGTCTATATCACCCTCTACTGCCGAGGGCAACCCCGTTACACCGTAAAACGCCGCAAACACAGCCGACAAACACAGCATTACTCCGGAAAAAGCATTCTTTCTGGGCATGTAATCCCTTACGGCAAATTTATCCGCACAAACAATTATTGTTACTCCCAACAGCATCAGCCCCACCACAAAAAGCGCGGCAATCGAGGTCTCAAAAAATCCCGTTTGAGACACAGACTGAAAAAGCTGTATACCCATAACTATCAAAAAAGCGGGAATAAAAACTATCCAAGAAGATTTAAGTTTCATAAAGCGTCACCATCAAAAACACCGTTTTTAAAAAGCAGCCGAAGCCGCAAAAGCGCATTTGCCTTTCTTAATTTATTTCAACGTAATATTTACACACTGATAATCATATTATTAGATTATGATACAACAATCTATTTTAGAGCAAATAGCTCAAGATGTCAATAAAATTTATGATAAAGGTGATAAAAAATGAGGAAAAGAATATTATTTATAGCTGTGCTGTATTTTTGCGCCGCCGCTCTGCCTCTGTACACGGTCGCAAGGTTTTATTCACACACTGAAAACACACCTGAAAAGCCGGGAGTTACAGCGCCGCAAGACTCCGATATTTTATCAAAGAATGAGACATTAAACGCAGTTAAACAGGCAGCCGCGCTAAATACAAACGGCAGCCTTAAAAACAGCGAAAAATACGAGTCGTTTAATATTCTGGATACTTCCACAGGTGAAATAATCACGGTGAAAAACCGGGATTTTATGATAGGCGGAACAGCCGCGGAAGTTCCATCAACATTTCACACAGAGGCTATAAAAGCGCAAATGCTCTGTGTTTATACATACTATTCTTTGCAAAGGCAAAATAACCGTACAGGAGATAAGCTCGACTATGATTTCAGCGCGGATCTGTCGATAGGAGAAAAATATCTTACGGAAGATTTGTTCAAGGAGCGCACGGAAGATAACTACGAAAAGGTTTACTCGGTTTATGCCAAAGCAGCGGATGAAATTGAAGGCAAGGCCGTAACTTACGAAGGAGAGCCCGCGTTAACGGTCTTTTACGCAATTTCTTCTGGCACAACCGAAAACAGCGAAAATGTGTTCGCAAGCCCTCTGCCATATCTTGTAAGCGTACCCAGCCCATACGACAGCGGCGCACCCGGTTACAAGGAAGAACTGAGCTTTTCAAAAGAAGAAGCCGAAGAAATAATATCAACTAATTTCGCAGATGTATCTTTGCAGGAAAACCCCGTAGACTGGTTTAAAATAACAGACCTTACAGTATCGGGAACCGTACTTAATATTGCTGTCGGAGACAAAACATTCACGGGTCAGCAGCTACGTGAAGCTTTCGGTCTGCGAAGCGCGTGCTTTGACGTAGTATATAATGAGAACAACTTTGTTTTCACCACACGCGGCTACGGTCATAACGTAGGAATGAGCCAATACGGCGCGGAATATCTGGCAAGGCAGGGCGCAGATTTCAAGGATATCATTTCATATTATTATCCGGGCACTGATATAGTAAACATATAAAAAACAGCCGTTTTGTATATAGATTTGATTACGTTTCAGTGGCAATATACATATATTCTGTTTAAAATTTATTTTTCACAATTAACAAAAAACAGTCGTTTTTTCTAAAACTCCTACAAAAAAATGATTGTTTTTTGTTGTTTTATGTTGAAATAGTTTATTATATGTGATACAATCGGTGTCAGTGGATGTAATTATCTTAAATTCGGAAACACATCCGCAAAAACTTATTAACCGTATTTATGCGGTTGGAAGGAGACAACATGGAAAGCAATAAAAAAGCAAAAATTATTCGCTTGGCTGTAACTGCCGTTGTTTTGGCAATACTCTTCGCCATAGGTATGGCAACAAAGCTTTTAAGTCCGGAAATGTTCAAAAATTTGAAATTTGACTTCTCGGTACTTCTTAAGCTCCTTGTAATGATTGCCGGAGTTTTGTGTGCCGAATCACTCATTTCATTTCTGCTCAGTCTGCCAAGCCCGAAATCACACAGAATACGTTCGGTTCTCTCAATAATATCCAGCATACTCAAATATGTTGCCGTTATTGTAATACTGTGTTGGGGACTTACAATTTTGGGCGTAAATATTTCCACTATAGTAGCAAGCGTTGGAATTGTAGCATTAGTTATCGGCTTTTCCGCGGAAAGCCTTATTGAAGATATGGTAACAGGCGCGTATATGATTTTTGAAAACCAATATAACGTGGGCGACATAGTCGAAGTTGAAGGTTACAGAGGAACAGTTACAAGTATAGGTCTCAGAGTTACCTGCATAACCGATCCGGGCGGAAATGTTAAAATCATCAATAACTCCGCAATGAAAAATATACTCAACCGTTCCGACAAGCCGTCCAGAAGCGTAAGCGTTATTGCAATTCCGTATGGCACGGACCTTGAAAAGCTTGAATCTCAGATACCCGACCTTATGCAGGAAATACTTGAAAAGCACCCCGATGTATTCAAATCTGCGCCCATATACCTCGGAGTAGACGCTTTGGCTGACAGCGCCGTTGTACTTAAATTTGTAGGCGAAGTTGACGAAAACAATATTTTCTCGGGCGGGCGTATACTTAATCACGACTTGCTTTTGGGCTTCAGAAAGCTCGGCGTAGAGTGTCCGTTCCCGCAGATAGATGTGCACAACATTCCCGTGTGATATTCACCTTGATATTTCTATGTAAAAGAGGTGAATAAATTGCCTAAATTGTATTACGATAAAAACCGTCATCCTCTTTACCGAAGCGATTATCCCATAATACACGATAACGATATGCCGCGTGAGTCACAAGGTCCTTATGAAGGAACCATCCCGCGTGAACAGATCATACCAAAGGAAACGGTTTATTCGCTTGACGAATTTAACGAGCGTGTGAAAGCTGCTCCTGAAAAAGAGCCCAAGGAAAGCCGCTTGAAAAAGCTGTTTTTAAGACCATTGATATCTATTATTATTTTGGGAACTGCCTTTGCGGCTTCTTATGGGCTTGACCCTTTCGGCAGTGATTTTCTCAACAAAACATACACAGTCATGACAGATGCCATCGCTCAGATAAAGGAAAACCCACCGGAAACATCGGATACGCAAGAGCCCGTGTCTGACGACACAGCGGCAGACACCGAAAACCAACCCGTTACATCTGGGGAAGAAGCAACAGATTTAGAGCCATCCGATGAAGACGCGGACATTTTCCCTACACTCGGCAACTTAAACCCCGATTTTGCGGGTGATTACGCCTGGAGCGGCGACGGTTCTGAGGAATATGTAAGGTTTCTCGGAAGCGGAGAAAGCAATTACACATATCTTGTAAAAGGAAGTGCATGGGATACATACGATCCCTCAGGCAAGCTTTCCGCGTCAGTTGCGGGCGCGTCTTACGACAGAGGAACAAATACTTTAACGTTAAGCGGATTTTATGCAGGTGCTTTGGACATAAACCTTATGGGTAACGGTTTCACGATAAATCTGTCAGGGGATAACCGTATAGATAACATATCCATTTGGGGGGCAATGTACGGCGGAAGCGTGACCTTTACGGGAGACGGCAGTCTTACCGTTTCTAACGGAATATTGCTAAACTGCGAAGGCAGCGAAAGCTGTATGATGGTAAAAAAAGGTGTAACGCTTGATTTGTACGGTGAACCGCCGATAATAATAGGCGATTCCACAATGAAAGAAACGCTGTATTTAAGCAAATCGCTTAAGGTAACCGGCGGCACGCTGACTTTGTCAAATGAAAACGAATTTGACGGCAAAAAGATGTACACGTATCAATTTTTGGATGACAACGGAAAAGAATCCGATCATATAAAAATTGAACCTAAAAAATAACAAACCAATACAAAAAAGAACGCCCTGCACTGTTATTATCACATAACAGTGCAGGGTAATTTTATATATTTATTCGTTAAAAACCTTTTTCAGCTTGTCAAAGAAGCTTTGGCGTTTTTGGTAATTCTTATCGCTTATAGCTTTGTCAAATTCCTTTAAAATATCCTTTTGCTGCTTAGTAAGATTTCTCGGCACATCTATCGTTACCTTAATGTATTGATCACCCTTGCCTCTGCCGTTTAAGTGGGGGATTCCTCTCCCCTTCAAACGGAAAATATCACCCGGTTGAGTCGCCTCGTGTATTTGATAGCTTACTTTGCCGTCAAGGGTAGGCACTGTTATTTCCGCTCCCAAAGCCGCCTGTGCAAATGTAACCGGTATTTCGCACCACACGTCGTCGCCCTTGCGCTCGTATATGGGGTGAGGACGAACCGATATATATACGTGCAGGTCGCCCGAGGGTCCGTGATTTAGCCCCGCGTTGCCGTGCCCGCTTACGTTAAGTATCTGCCCGTCGTTTATACCGGCGGGTATCGTAATTTCAACCGAGCTGCTTTTTTGAACCCTGCCGTTGCCGTTGCACTTAAGGCAGGGCTTTTCTATAATCTCGCCCTTGCCGTGGCAGGCGTCGCACTGACGTGATGTCTGCATTACGCCGAACATCGTGCGCTGGTTTATCTTTATGCTGCCGGTGCCGCCGCAGGCGCTGCACTTCTTCGGCGATGTGCCGGGGCGCGCTCCGCTGCCGTTACACTCGGAGCAGGTCGCGACAACTTTGTAAGTAACATTCTTTTTACAGCCCTTCGCGGCTTCCTCGAAATCTATTCCTATGCTCACCTCGGCGTCTGTTCCGCGGCGCGGCGCATTTGGATTCGCCTGTCTTCTGCCGCCGAAGCCGCCGAAAAAGCTTGAGAATATATCCCCGAAATCCACATCCTGCGCGTACGCACCGTATGGATTGCCGCCCGCGCTCGGGTCTACCCCCGCGTGGCCGAAACGGTCATATCTCGCCTTTTTATCCTTATCGGACAATACCTCATACGCCTCGTTTACTTCTTTAAACTTAGCCTCCGCGGTTTTGTCGTTGGGGTTAAGGTCGGGGTGATATTTTTTCGCAAGCTTTCTGTAAGCTTTTTTTATGTCGTCTTCCGAGGCGCTTTTGTCTACTTCAAGCACCTCGTAATAATCTCTCTTTTCAGCCATACACTATACCCTCGTTTGTATCATAAAAGGAATTTGTCATTTTAAAAGCTGTGTGATCTTTACAAAAATATTCCGCTGTGGAGACAAAAAGCGCACCCACAGCGTAATATTCATTTGATTTGATCTATCAGTTCACATCTTTAAAATCCGCGTCATAAACGTTGCCGTCGGGACCCTGTCCGCCGTTATTATCGGCAGCGCCCTGTGCGTCTGCGGGGTTACCTTGAGGAGCAGCATTTTGATAAAGCTTTGCTGAAACATCATAAAGGGTCTTTTGCAGCTCATCTTTAAGAGTTTTTATTCTCTCAATATCAGTTCCCTTTATAGCCTCTTTAAGCTCTCCTGCTTTTGCGGTAAGAGCAGATTTATCCGCTTCGTCTATCTTATCTCCGCTTTCGTTTATAAGCTTTTCAGCGGCGTACGCCATATTCTCTGCTTCGTTTTTAGTATCGACTTCCTCACGGCGTTTCTTGTCCTCGGCGGCATATTTTTCCGCTTCCTGAACAGCCTTTTCTATATCCTCTTTGCTCATATTCGTGTTAGAAGTGATAGTGATTTTCTGTTCTCTGCCTGTGCCGAGATCCTTTGCGGATACGTTAACGATACCGTTCGCGTCTATATCAAATGTAACTTCTATCTGCGGAACGCCTCTCATCGCGGGGGCAATGCCATCGAGTGTGAACAAACCGAGTTGTTTGTTGTCTCTCGCAAATTCACGCTCGCCCTGCAAAACGTTTATCTGAACCTGAGTCTGGTTGTCCGCGGCTGTGGAGAATATCTGGTTTTTCTTTGTAGGAATTGTAGTATTTCGGTCAATGACCTTCGTCATTATTCCGCCCATTGTTTCAACGCCCAAAGACAAAGGCGTAACATCAAGTAAAAGCAAGCCCTCAACTTCTCCGCCGAGAACGCCTGCCTGAATAGCCGCGCCAATGGCAACGCACTCATCGGGGTTTATACCCTTAAACGGTTCCTTACCGATAAGCTTTTTAACCGCGTCCTGAACAGCAGGTATTCTTGAAGAACCGCCTACCATAAGCACCTTGTCTATTTGGCTGAGAGAAAGTCCACTGTCTTTCAACGCGCTTCTTACAGGTCCCATTGTGCTCTCTACAAGGTCAGCCGTAAGCTCGTCAAATTTGGCTCTTGTAAGAGTCAAATCAAGGTGTTTAGGTCCGTTTGCGTCTGCCGTAATAAAGGGTAGATTTATCTGAGACGTTGTAACGCCCGAAAGCTCGATCTTAGCTTTTTCAGCGGCCTCTTTCAATCTCTGCATAACAACCGGATCGTTTGCAAGGTTTATGCCCGTATCTTTTCTGAATTCGGCGATTATCCAGTCAACTATTCTCTTATCAAAATCGTCGCCGCCCAAACGGTTATTACCCGCTGTGGCAAGAACCTCCTGCACTCCGTCGCCCATCTCGATAATGGAAACGTCGAATGTGCCGCCGCCCAAGTCGTATACCATAACCTTTTGGTCATTCTCTTTATCTATGCCGTAGGACAGCGCAGCGGCAGTAGGCTCGTTAATTATTCTCTTAACATCAAGGCCAGCGATTTTGCCCGCGTCTTTTGTCGCCTGACGCTGTGCGTCCGTAAAATAAGCGGGAACGGTAATAACAGCCTGTGTTACCTTTTCTCCCAAATAAGCTTCCGCGTCGGCTTTAAGCTTTTGAAGTATCATAGCCGATATCTCCTGAGGAGAATAGCTTTTTCCGTCGATAGTTACCTTGTATGCGGAACCCATTTCTCTTTTGATCGAGGATATGGTTTTGTCGGGGTTTGAAATAGCCTGGCGTTTTGCCACCTGACCTATAAGTCTTTCGCCTGTTTTTGAAAAAGCAACAACAGACGGTGTTGTTCTTGAGCCCTCCGCGTTAGTTATAACTACCGGCTCGCCGCCTTCTATAACCGCAACGCAGGAGTTTGTTGTACCTAAATCAATACCTATTGTTTTTGACATAATAAATTACCTCCGTAATATAAAAATCTAAATTAAATTCTGCAATACTTTAATCAGTTTGCCACCTGCACCATACAATATCTTATTATTTTGTCACGGCATTTGTATCCTTTTTGAAATACCGCCGAAACAACGTTTTCACCCAAAGAATCGTCTTCCGTTTTTGAAATAGCGTTATAAAGCTGTGGGTCAAATGCGTCTCCCACTTCGCCGAAACTTGTGATATTCAAAGCCTCAAATGATTTTTCAAGTTGAGCCTTTATAAGCTCCAAGCCTTTTTTATATTCCTCCCCTGCTTCATCTGACGATGAAATAGCCATATCTATACTGTCCGCTATCGGCAAAAGATTTTTAACGGCGTCAATTGTTGCGTTTGCATAAATATCAGCTTTTTCTTTCTCCGTTCTTGTACGGTAATTAGCGTATTCCGCGGCGCATCGCATATGTGTGTCTTTCAGCTTTTCAAGCTCTGTTTCAAGCTTTTTGCAACCCTCACATCCGGCATCGGCTTCCTGCGCCTCTGTCGCCTCTTTTTCGGCAACTTCCTTATCAGTTCTGTCTTCTGCGGTTTTTTCCGCTTTTAAATCTTTCTCCGCTTTATCGGCGGAGCTTTTTTTATCCTTTTTTTCCTTATTTTCCTTAGACAACTTAAATCGCCTCCAAAAATTATTCGTCGCCGCCGACAATGGACTTTATCATCTTACCCGCTTCCTGCGCGGCATATTTTACTGCAGGCACTGCGCTTAAATAGTCGGTTCTTGTTGAGCATATCACACTCAAAACTCCGGTTGATGTACCGCTTACCGTATATCGCTGAGAAATAAGCGCAAAACCTTCAAGCTCCGTAATATCTGTAAGGCCTCCGAAATAGACTCCGTTGTCATACTCTCCGGCAAGACGTGTCAACCGCTTTTTGTCGCTTAAAAGAGTGCCGAGCCTCTGTGCGGACTCATAATCACCGTTTTTAAATGTCCTTGCGGCATTTTCCGAGGAAAACAGCGTTATTTCCTCTGCGCTCCCGCACAACCTTCCCACTGTCCACAATACATTTGACATAAGCATACCAAGCTCGCCCATAGAAACAGCCGTGCTCTGCAAAAACGCCGAGTTTACTTCCTGTATCATAACACCTGTAAACCTATCACCGATAAGCTTCTCAAATATGTTTATGACCTCGTCCGTTATAACATATTCACATCTGAAAAGCCCTGTTTTCACAACCCCGGATGTGGTAACAAGCACAGCCATTGCGGTATATCTGCCTATCTTCACAAATCTCACGGCATAAATACGCGCGTCCTTGGAATCAGGCGTTGTCGCGAAAGCGTAACCGTTAAGCATACGCGACAATAAATCAACAATTGCTTTAAGAACGCTGTCGGGCTCGTTATCGCACTCAAGAAGGGCGTTGTCTATATTGTCCTTTATGTCCTGCGTGGGTTCGTCACCTACAAAAACGCCTATATATTCAAGGTAGCCCTTATCGGAAGGTATTCTGCCCGCAGATGTATGAGGCTGAATAATATATCCCAGCTTCATAAGCTGAGCCATATAGTTTCTAACGGTTGCAGACGATACTTTGTAATCGAGCATATCGCAAATCGTTTTAGAAGCAACAGGCTCACCCGTGGCAATGTATGAATCTACTATCGCTTTCAAAATAAGCATTTGTTTGCTTGCGCTTTCCATACCTTCACCTCACATTTAGCACTCTTGTACTCCGAGTGCTAAATCCGGATATAATTTAGCACTCTTTATAATATTTGTCAATAGTTTTATCAATTTTATTTATTAAAAATATTGCAATGCCCGTGTTATGTATGATAAAATGTTTAAGGCATATTATTAGAAGATAATGGATAATTATAGAAATATTTTCGGAAAGGACATTGATCGGCGCTTGTGCCGATATGCGGCGGTGCATATTTATGGGCGTAGTGATACAAGCAATTTCAAGCTTTTTTAATTCGTTTATATCTGTAATAAAAACGTTCCAGATAAAGGATCTTTTTGATATTCTGGCGGTAGCTTTTATAATATACAGTCTTGTTAAGCTGATAAGAGAGACAAGGGCTATTCAGCTTATAAAAGGCGTAATAATACTTCTCGTGCTTTTTGCTGTTTCTTCCGCCTTTAATTTTGTGATGCTTACATCTTTGCTTAAAACGTTTTTTGAGTTCAGCGTTATTGTAATATTCATTGTATTTCAGCCCGAGGTGCGCAGATTGCTTGAACAACTCGGGCGGAGCCAGTTCGGCAAAAATCAAATAAAGCTCGCAAAAGAAAAAGGCCAGTCGGCGGACGCTTACCGCAAGCGCGAGCTTATAGAAACCATCGTAAACAGCGCCGCCTATCTTTCTTCGCAAAAAACAGGCGCGCTTATAGTAATCGAGCGTTCAACAAAGCTCGGCGACATTGCAACAACCGGAACGCTTATAAACGCTTATCCGTCTGTTAAGCTTTTCGGCAATATCTTTTTTAATAAAGCGCCCCTGCACGACGGCGCCGTGATCATACGCGACGATATGATATACGCCGCAGGCTGCGTGCTGCCCCTCACCGTAAAAGAAGACAGCATAGAATCTCATATGGGAACACGTCACCGTGCCGCTGTAGGCATGAGTGAGGAATCCGACGCCGTTGTTGTGGTAGTATCGGAAGAAACAGGCTACATATCGGTTGCCAACAACGGAACAATAGAAAAGGGCTTTGATAAGGAATCGCTTACAAAAGTTCTTGAAAAATACCTTATAGACACCGAAGACACCGCCATTCCCAAATGGTACAAAAAAATTCCTTTCATAGGCAGAAAGGAGCGTGTACAAAGCAATGAAAAATGAAAACGGTATCGTAACAAGAATAATCTTCAACAATAAGCTTGTTATTATTATATCCCTGATTTTGTCATTTATTTTCTGGGTAGTAATGGGTATGAGCACCGGTGAAGAGATAACAAAGAAGATTTCCAATATACCTGTTACCATTGAGCTATCGGACGAAGCTGTAAGCAGCGGATTGAAAAACTACACCGTAGGGCAACTCACCGCTGAGGTTACGATAAAGGGAAACAGGCTGTCCATAGGCTCTGTCACTTCCGAAAATATTGAGATAGTAGCTTCACAGGCAAGCACAATAACATCGCCCGGCACTTACACGCTTGAGCTTTCCGCGAAAAAAATAGGAATAAACACAAATTACGAATTTTCTTCATCCGTGTACCCTTCAACTGTTATTGTCACGGTAGACCGTTCACGAGAGGTTACTTTGCCGATAATAAATGAGCTTAAATATAACATTGCGCAGGGATATTACGAAGGCACAACACAGTATTCGTCTGACGAGGTTATTGTAACAGGTCCCGAAACAGAGCTTTCAAGAATTGAAAAAGCTGTTGTATCGGGGACTATAGACGAGGAGATAAACGAAACCAAAACTATAAACAAAAAAATAAACCTGCTCGATATGTACGGCTACCCCATGAAGAGCGACCAAATAGAGCTCAGCATAAGCGATGTAGACGTGACCATACCCGTAGATTACAAAAAGACGCTTACAGCGGAAATAAAGCTTACGGGCATAGATAACTCGGATTTTGACACCGGCTTTATAACCGTTTCTCCCGCGGAGATAGAAATTGCCGCCCCCTACGACGAGCTAAAGGATATAAACAGTATAAATATCGCAACTGTGGATATGTCCGAGATATCTTCAAAAACGGTAAGAAAGGTATTGACGACACAACTGCCGTCAGGCTGGAAAAATATAAGTAACATAAGCTCTGTCACGGTAGAATTTGATATGAGCGATTACGCAAGCAAAACTCTGCAAATAACTAACTTTGATACATCGGGGCTTGACCGTTCCTCAAGCGCGACAGTGTCAACAAAGAGCATATCGGTAGTTATAACGGGCAAATCAAACGAAATTGCTTCACTGAGTGCCAACGACATATCGGCAGTTATAGATTTTGGCAGCAAAACATCAGGTTATACCGGAACTGCCGAACTGAATGTAAACATAAACGTAAGCTCAGCATATCCAAACTGCTGGGCGACAGGCAAATATACCGCGTCCGTAGATATAGTATCGGAAACAAATATACCGCTTCCGTAGATATAGTATCGGAAGCACCGAATTTGAGAGGAATACGCTATGTTTGAGATCATTAACAAAAAAATTCTTAACCCGACCGTTACAATGATGGACGTTTACGCTCCCGATATAGCAAAAAAAGCACAACCGGGACAGTTCATCATTTTAAGGGCTGCACCCGACGGGGAGCGTATCCCCCTTACCGTTGCGGGATATGACCGAGAAAAGGGAACGGTGAAAATAATATTTCAAATAGTCGGCGCCTCCACGTTTATTCTTAATCAACTGAATGAAGGCGACTGCATAAGTGATTTTGCGGGCCCGCTTGGTGTTCCCACAAAAACAGACGGACTTAAAAAGGTTTGCGTTGTGGGCGGCGGCGTGGGATGCGCCATTGCGCTTCCGGTGGCGCAAAAGCTTTACGACTCAGGGTGTGAGGTACACTCTATAGTCGGTTTCAGAACAAAAGACCTTGTAATTCTTGAAAACGAATTCAAAGCCTGCTCTAAAAAGCTTTATATAATGACCGACGACGGCTCTTACGGCGAAAAGGGAGTTGTTACATCTCCGCTTAAAAGTTTGCTTGACAGCGGTGAAAAGTACGATGAGGTAATAGCAATAGGTCCTCTTGTTATGATGAAATTTGTAACGCTTACCACGAAGCCTTACAATATAAAAACGACTGTTTCAATGAATCCAATTATGATAGACGGAACGGGTATGTGCGGCGGTTGCAGACTGACCGTAGGAGGAAAAACAAAATTCGCCTGCGTAGACGGACCCGATTTTGACGGTTTTGAAGTAGATTTTGATGAAGCTATCAAAAAGGGCAGTATGTATTCGCGTGAGCAAAAGCACGCATATGACAACGCCTGTAATCTATTCAAAAAGGAGGCTGATTAACTGTGCCCGATATGTCTGTTAAACGAAATGCAATGCCTCTGCTTAATATTGAAAAGAGAAAAACCACATATGAAGAGGTAGCGCTCGGTTACAGCGAACAAGACGCGTTAAGCGAGGCTTCGCGCTGTTTAAACTGCAAAAATATGCCGTGCGTAAAAGGATGCCCCGTAAATATAAGAATCCCCGATTTTATATCCGAAATCAAAAACAAAAACTATGAAAAAGCTTATGATATAATAGCCGACGCTTCACTTCTTCCCGCTGTCTGCGCGAGAGTTTGTCCGCAGGAAAGCCAGTGCGAAAGCAAATGCGTACGTTCAATAAAGAGCGAAAGTGTAGCTATAGGCAGGCTCGAAAGATTTGTTTCCGACCTGCACATAAAAAACGCGGAATCGCCCTCTCCAGCGCCTTCAAACGGACACAAAGTCGCTGTTATCGGCTCGGGGCCTTCGGGGCTCACGTGCGCCGGAGCGCTTGCAAAAAAAGGTTATAAAGTAACCGTTTTTGAAGCGCTGCACACCGCAGGCGGGGTACTCGTTTACGGTATTCCGGAATTCAGGCTGCCAAAGGAGATTGTAAACAAAGAAATAGACAATCTTAAAAAAATGGGCGTGGAAATACGCACAAACGTGATAATAGGAAAAACATTTACAATAGACGAGCTGATGAGTGAACACGGATACGAGGCGGTGTATGTTGCCTCGGGCGCAGGTTTGCCTAATTTTATGAACATTGAGGGTGAAAACCTGAACGGTGTTTATTCGGCAAACGAGTTTTTAACAAGAATAAATCTTATGAAAGCATATATGCCCGAAAGCTCAACGCCTATAATGCGACCTAATAAAACGGTAGTGGTAGGCGGAGGAAACGTGGCAATGGACGCCGCAAGATGCGCCAAACGTCTCGGCAGTGAGGTATATGTTGTATACAGAAGGACCGAAAAAGAGCTTCCCGCAAGACGCGAAGAGGCGGAGCACGCAGTTGAAGAGGGTATTATATTCAATTACCTTACAAGCCCTGTAAAGATTACATCAAACGAGAACGGATATGTAAACGGAGTAGTGTGCCAAAAGATGGAATTATCACAACCCGATGAATCAGGCAGGGCAAGACCTGTGCCGATAGAAGGCAGTGAATTTACCATTGAAGCTGATTGCGTGATAATGGCAATAGGCACATCACCTAATCCGTTAATACGTTCAACCACCCCGGGGCTTGAAACAAACAAAAAGGGCGGTATAATCACAGACGAGCGTACCGCAACATCTAAAGACGGCGTTTTTGCCGGCGGCGACGCCGTTACAGGCTCCGCAACGGTAATACTTGCAATGGGCGCTGGCAAAGAAGCCGCGTATGCGATTGATAAATATATCGCCGAAAAACAGGGAGAATAAGTTTTGGAAAGTTTTTTACAGCGCACAGAGCTGCTAATCGGCAAAGAAGCAGTCGAAAAGCTCAGAAACACTAGAATAGCCTTGTTCGGCGTGGGCGGTGTAGGCGGTTTTACCGCGGAAGCGCTTGCAAGATGCGGAGTGGGACATATAGACCTTATCGACAAAGACAAAGTGTCCGTTTCCAACCTTAACCGTCAGATAGTCGCGCTCAACTCAACAATAGGTATGTATAAAACGGAAGTTATGGCATCAAGAATACATGATATAAACCCGCAGGCGACCGTTAATTGCATAAATAAATTCTTTTTGCCCGAAAACTCAAATGAATTCGATTTTTCACAATACGATTATGTAATAGACGCGATAGACACCGTTACCGCAAAAATTGAGCTTATTGTAAAATGCAAACAAAGCGGCACAAAAATAATCAGCGCAATGGGAACAGGCAACAAAACAGACCCCTTTAAATTTTGTGTTACCGATATATATAAAACAAGCGGTTGTCCGCTTGCAAGGGTAATGCGCCGCGAGCTGAGAAAAAGAAATATAGAAAGCCACAAAGTGCTTTACTCAAAAGCGGAAATAATAAAACCGCTACCAGATGAAAACGGAAATGTAGTAACGGCAAGCGTATCTTTTGTTCCGTCAGTCGCGGGCTTAATGCTCGCCGCCGAGGCGGTACGTGATATTATAGAAAAATAAACGGAGATAATAATGAAAATAAGAGAAATGCAGGATGAAATAATCCGCTTAAAGAAAGAAAAGGACTTTTGTATATTGGCGCACAGCTATATGTCGCCCGAAATACTTGAAACAGCCGATATTTGCGGCGACTCGTTCAAGCTCAGCGAAGAAGCCGCGAAAGTAAAGAATAAGAATTTGCTTTTGTGCGGCGTAAGATTTATGGCGGAATGCGCTAAAATGCTGTCTCCCGACAAAAATGTTTATTTGTCAAATCCCGAAGCCGGCTGTCCCATGGCAGAACAGATAATGCCCGAAGAAATAGTAAGCTTTAAAAGGGAACACCCCGAATACACGGTTGTGGCGTATGTAAACACAACAGCTGCGTTAAAGGCAGTATCTGATGTTTGCGTAACATCTTCAAGCGCCGAAAAGGTGGTAAGCTTAATAGAAAACGACAACATTCTGTTTATACCCGACAAAAATTTGGGAAGCTATATTGCCTCAAAGCTTCCGAACAAAAACATAAAGGTTTTGGACGGATGCTGTCCAAGACACAACGGCGTAACAAAAAGTGAGGCAGTTTCAGCAAAGACGCTTCATCCAAATGCTTTGCTTTTGGCGCACCCCGAGTGCCGCCCCGAGGTTTTGGAGCTTGCCGATTATATCGGCTCAACTTCCGGTATTATCAACTTTGTTAGAAACAGCAAGCATAATGAGTTTATAATAGGAACAGATAACAGCATTACAGAATATTTGCAGCTGGAATATCCCGAAAGAAGATTTTATCAGCTTTCTGAAAAACTTGCCTGCCGCAATATGCGTCTTACAACCCTTGTTGATGTTTATAATATTCTCAGAACGGGCAAAGGGGAAATAATAGAACTCGACCCCGAGTTATGCGAAAAGGCGAAAAAGCCGATAGAAAAAATGATAGAATTAAACCTTAAATAAACGGGGTGAAAAATTGGATAAAAAGGTTTTGGTGGCAATGAGCGGCGGTGTTGACAGCTCCGCCTGCGCCGTAATAATAGCTAAAAAGCAAAACTTGCCCGCGGTGGGCGTTACGATGAAGCTGACGCCCGACAAAACGGACATTGATTTTGCCGACGCCAAACTTGTTTGTGAAAAAACCGGTATTCCCCACCACGTTATTGATTTGTGTGACGATTTTAAAAAATACGTTACCGATTATTTTATAAACAGCTATCTTTCGGGCGACACGCCAAATCCCTGCGTAATGTGCAACAAGTATTTGAAATTCGGAAGGCTTTTAGAATTTGCGGATACCTTAGGTTGCACACACATAGCAACAGGTCATTACGCAAGATGTGAATATGACAGCTCCACAGGCAAATATCTGTTGCGAAAAGCCGCGGACCATAACAAAGACCAGTCTTATTTTCTCTACACTTTAGGGCAGGAACAGCTTAAAAGAATTATGTTCCCGATAGGCGATTACCGCACAAAAGATGAAATAAGAGAAATAGCAGGCATATACGCCCTGCAAAACGCCCAAAAGCCCGACAGCCAGGACATCTGCTTTATACAAAACGGAAATTATATACAATACATAAATGAACAAACAGGTATTAAACAGCCCTGCGGAGATATGGTTCTTACCGACGGAACGATTGTCGGCAAACATAACGGACTGATTTGCTATACCGTGGGGCAAA
Organism: Clostridiales bacterium; assembly: GCA_024690965.1. Lineage (GTDB taxonomy): Bacteria > Bacillota > Clostridia > Oscillospirales > Acutalibacteraceae > JAEEHZ01. The sequence continues at coordinate 105,684 of JAILOG010000002.1, read as the reverse complement.
GAAAAGGACTCGGTGTTTCGTATCGGTATCCGCTTTATGTTTGCGGAAAAGATATAAATAACAACAGGCTTATTCTCGGTGCGGAAGAATCGCTTTACGGTAAAAGATGTACGGTTAAAGATTTTCACTCCGATATTTATGACTTTACTAAGCCCCTGAAAATAAAAGCAAAAATACGCTCGCGTCACGAGGAGCAGAATGCCACGGCTCGCCTTGTTGACACCGGCACCTTGCTTATTGAATTTGAGGAGGCGCAAAAATCATTTACTGACGGTCAATCGGCGGTTTTATACGACGGCGAATACGTACTTGGCGGCGGCATAATAGATAACCGCCTTCAATAATAACTTACAATATTTTAAAAGGAGTGTGCGCAAATGATATTTCACGATATATCGGGAGATTTGGCAAAGGCCATGCCTTTTCCCGGAGATATGAAAACAGAGATTAACCGTGTAAAAAGCATAAATACATACGATGATTACAATTTGTCCGAAATTCATTGCAGTGCGCACATTTCAACACATATTGACGCTCCGCTTCACTTTATAAGGGGCGGAAAAGATGTATCCGAGCTTGAGCTTTCATATTTTTACGGTGAATGTACGGTTGTGTCTTTAACAGGGATAATAACAGGCGAAGATATGGACAAGCTTTTGCCCTATTGCAAGAAAAGGCTTTTACTGCACGGCAACGGAGAAGCTTATATCTCGTCTTCCGCGATAGATTCGCTCTGCGAAAACGGCATTGTGCTTGTAGGAACCGACTCAGACTCAATTGCCGCAGACTTTGAGCTTAACAAGGTGCATTATGATCTTTTAAACAGGGATATAGCAATACTCGAAAACCTGAAGCTTAAAGATATTAAAGACGGAACTTATATTTTAAGCGCTTTTCCTCTTAAAATATCGGGTTGTGAGGCGTCGCCTTGCAGGGCAGTGCTTATAGAGGGAGAAAAGCTTTTGTGGTTTTGATAATATATAAAAGAGGCGTTATATTATGAAAATGAAAAATTACATATTAAAGGGCGTTTTGCTTGTCGCGGCAATACTTATTGTGTGCGCTTTTTGCGGATGCAACGAGTCTAAACTTATGGACGTAGACACCGCGCTCACCATAGACAACAATTTTTCCGGTGAGCATACTATAAGCCTTACTCTGCCGGAAAGCATCGCTAAATCGGGCTCGGCTCACACAAAATTTGACGAACTTATCTCGCAGTTCTGCCCAAAAGAATTGACTTTATCAAAGCTTGACGGAGAAAGACCCGTGTACACCTTTAAGCTTGAATTTGCCTCAAAAACCGAATATTGTGAAAAGCTCAAAGCAATACTTAACTATGAGCCTATTGTTGCCTTTGGTGTATACGACAACATACTTACAAAGGGCTGGTGCATTTACGAGGATTTTAACGTTACCGATATGCTCGCTTGGCTTGAAAAAGCGGTAAGCGACGCTTCCGACAGCGCGCTGAGTTACAAGCAGAATTATAACCGCAAGCCTGTTATAACCGTAAACGGTATAACCGGTGAAAACAAAGGCAGTTACGACAATATTTACGCTTCAAAAATGACAGGTTATCCCATACACAGTGTAGAGATTCAAACAACAAATTATAAAAACAAAACTTATGACAGAAAAATAATACTCTCATTCCCTGAATCTACTTACGATAAGCTTTCAGACGAGCTTGAAAGCTATATATCTGAGCTGGCAGGCGCAACCAGCGCCGAATCCTGGACAAAGTCGGGCAATTATTATCTTTTTGAGGCGTTTTATCAAAACATAGACTGCACCGCTATGGGTAATTATACTTCAAAGCTTCTTTTCTGCCCCGACGAGAACGCGGTATACGGTGACCTCAACAACGCCTCCACCGCACTTGCGCAACAGCTTGTTTTTGAAGAAAAAACAAATCTTTTAGGCTTTATTTCCGAGAACAAATCGGGAGAAACAGAGCTTACATATTCTTATACGTTGCCCTCTACCGCTTCCGCAGGCGACGGAATCACTCTGAGCAAGGGCATATGGTCAAAGCAAGGACTATGGAACGACGGAAAATACACATTAAACAGCAACTCACCGATACTCACGCTTCGCATACCTGACGGTGCGCAGTATAAAGTGACTAACATAAATATTCAGCTTGAGCATAATAAATCCGATGAATTTACAAAAAGATTTGATTTTGTATTTCCGAAATCCGAAGTTGAGGGTTTTAACTACACATGCAATTATTTTAAAAGCGCGGGCGCGGAGGTTAAACAAAACGAACCCGACGGAAAAAAGCTGACTTGCTCTGTAATATTTAAGGGCAGTTCTTCAAATATAAGCGACAGCATAGGCAAAATATTCGGCGGCGGCAACTACATTACGTTGGAGAGCAAATCTTCGCTTCTGTCCGTGAGTGAAAAATCGGATTTTAAAGACAACATAAGCATAGACTATATGTTAGGCGAAAAGAACGCCAAAGTACCGATCACATATACATTTGTAAGAAACCCCGATGAATATGTTTCGAGTATTTTTTCGGGGAATACTTCCGTAGATATTAACAAAGACAGCTATGAAACTACATTTGACCTTGAAAGCGGTGACGCCTCGGTGCTTTGCAAAACATCTATGCCATTTGCAGACGGAATAACATTTTGTGTTATAGTTTTCTCTATGCTTACTGTTTTAGCGATAGTATCGTTGCTTATCAATCTTTCGGGCAAGCGCAGGTCGGCAGTAAAAAAAGAGGCTCCTTTACAAACATCTGATGAAGAGTAAAACAATTACGTTATAACAATCTGTTTCGGAGGCACATTATGAACACTGTAATTGTATATTATTCACTGGAAGGAAATACCGATTACGCGGCAAAAAGGATTGCGGATATCACCGGAGCTGATATTATACGTCTCTATCCCAAAAAAACTTACCCCGACAAGGGCTTCAGAAAATTTCTTTTCGGCGGAAAAAGCGCAGTTATGGCAGAAACACCCGAGCTTGAAGCTTATAGCTTTAACAGTGACAAATATGAGCGTGTGATATTTGGCTTTCCCATATGGGCGAGCAATATTGCGCCACCGATACGCACATTTATTAAAGAAAATAATTTAATTGGAAAGCATATTTCCGCATTTGCGTGCCAGAGCGGCTCAGGCGCGGAAAAAGCCTTTGAAAAACTAAAGGCGTGTCTGAATACTGATAAACTGGATTATACACTTATCCTAATTGACCCAAAGCTGAAACCTAATGAAGAAAATAACCGTAAAATAAATGAGTTTTGTGAGGCTTTGCTGCACAGTTAAATTTGTTGATGCGATGTAAAAGAAAAGTTTATCGCAGCGTCAAACAGCGTTTAGCGCTGTAAAGATAAAACGGTATTTGGCAACAAACAACATTTTTGTAAAAGCGGAATAATAAACGTATTCTTTCAAATAATAGCCTTGAAAGGATGCGTTATTTTTATGATAAACAGAATCGGAAATTACACTTTGGAGTTTACGGATAAACCGATAATTGCGGGATTTGGTTCCATTGTCGGAAAAAAAGAATCCGAAGGACCGTTAAAAGAATATTTTGATAAAATCGAATACGACACCCGTTTCGGGCAGGATTCGTGGGAAAAGGCGGAAAGTATGTTCCAAAAAGAGGCGCTTTATTTGGCTCTTAAAAGAGCTGAATTTGAGCTTAAGGATTGTAACTGTATTTTTGCGGGCGATCTGCTCAATCAGTGCATTTCGTCGGGGTATGCAATGCGTGATTACGGTGTTCCTTATTTGGGACAGTACGGCGCCTGCTCAACAATGGCACAGGGTATGGCGATGGCCGGTGTTTTTGTGGAAAGCGGGGCGGCAGTTACGGCGGCGGCGCTTACATCTTCTCACTTCTGCTCGGCGGAACGTCAATACCGTTACCCTCTGGAATACGGCGGACAACGCGCACAAACCGCTCAATGGACAGTAACGGGAAGCGGCTGCGTTATACTGACATCATCAAAAAAGGCAATCGATAACAACAATGCTTCCGTGTCTCGTGTAACTATCGGAAAAATTATTGATATGGGAATAAAAGACGCCGCAAATATGGGAGCAGCAATGGCACCCGCGGCGGCTGACACAATCAAATGCTTTTTTGATGACACAAATACACACCCGGAGGAATACGACGCGATTTTTACGGGAGATTTGGGACTTGTGGGCACAAAGCTTCTCTATGAGCTTTTGGAAAGAGAAAATATAGATATTACAAAAATCCACAAAGACTGCGGTCTGCTTATATTCGATGACAAAACACAGGACACCCACTCGGGCGGCTCGGGTTGCGGATGTAGCGCTTCCGTTCTTTGCTCATATATTTTAAAAAATATGCAGGCAGGAAAGCTGAAAAAAATACTGTTTGTCGCCACAGGCGCACTGATGTCCCCCACCGCAAGTCTGCAAGGCGAAAGCATACCGTCTATCGCTCACCTTGTAGAAATCGTGATCTGAATATTTATTAAATGTATCTTTCCGCATATCTGTTTTGGTCTTATGCGAACAAAACGGATATGCGGAAATTTATTTTAGATAATACTCTATACGTTGCAACTGCTTTTTTTCGCTTGACAAAAAAAGCAGTTTGGTATAAAATACCGAACGTAATTATTTATGCGCCAATAGCTCAGTAGGATAGAGCGTTCGCCTCCTAAGCGAAAGGTCGGGGGTTCGAATCCCTTTTGGCGCGCCAGCGGCGAGCCGCCGCACCCGATTCGCGCTTAGAGCTTTATCTGAGTGCGAATTTTTTTACCCGCGATAAGATTTTGCATGTTCATTCGGTAATCCCAACGGCGAGCCGCCGCACCCGATTCGCGCTTAGAGCTTTATCTGAGTGCGAATTTTTTTACCCGTGACAGCGCATTTACGTATTCATTTGGTAATTTCAAAGATTCCTTGAACGAAAGTTTGAGTGATTTATTTGCGTCCTCATCATAAACCTGCAAAACATTCCCAATAATAACAAAATCAATGTTGATTTTCAATTTCTTTTATGTTAAACTATTGCTTGTGTATTAGCGATGATATTGAGATTTATCTTCAGATCGTGTACTTATCAGCGCTTTTAAACGGGAGAAACATTAAATAATCGTGAAAGAAGGAACCTAAAACATGTCAAGTAAACTGCGTCCGTTATACGACAAACTGTATATGAGTATTGACACATGGGTTGTAGGATTCAGATCAAACAAAAAAGGCAAGAAACGTGCGAAATACATCTCCCGAGCCGAAGATTTCAATAAAGAATACCGCACACAGGTATTACCCTTTTGGAAAAAATACGGTGTAAAGCCCAAAAAGTATTGGTTTGTTATTTTTTCTCAAAATCACGAACATGTCGACGCGCGTTATATCCCCAATGATATTTGGTTTAAAAAAATAATCCCTCATTTTAACCATCTGCTTTTCGCGCAGGCATTTCAAGACAAGTGTATGAACAATGTTTTTGTTCCCGATATGGCACATCCTAAAACAGTGGTCAAAAATATAAACGGCATTTTTTACGATGACGACCTTCACGTTATTACAAAAGAAAATGCAATAGAACGCTGTATGGATTCGGGAAGATTTATTATAAAACCCTCTGTGGGAAGCGGTCAGGGAGATGACATCCGCTTTTATAATGGTTTTGAATTGAGCGAAAATGATGCAGTGAATATCTTCAATAATTACAAAAAGAATTTCCTTATTCAAGAAAAGGCTACACAGCATAAAGTATTATCTTCCCTTAACGAAAATTCACTTAACACATTGAGAATCGTCACTTTCCTATATAAAAATGAGGTGCGCATTTTGTCTGTTGTTCTTCGTATGGGTGCCGGAGAAAGCGAAATTGACAACGTATCAAAAGGCGGATTTGCCTGCAAGGTAAATTTTGACGGAAGGCTTGACAAATATGCCGTAAACCGCAAAGGCGAATGGGTAACCGAACACCCAAACGGAACCGTATTTGAAGATATTGTAATCCCAAATTATGATAAAATAATAGAAAGCGTAAAAAATGCCGCTGAAAAGCTTGGTCATTTTTGTATTCTCGGTTGGGATATCGCAGTCGGTGAAAATGCAGAGCCTATATTTATTGAATACAATGTTATTCCCGACCAGAATCAAAAGACATGGGGACCGACATTCGGAGATAAAACCGAAGAAATACTTGACGAAGTTTACGCAAAAGAAAGGAAAGCAAAATGAAAGTAGCAGTACTCGGAGCGGGAAACGGCGGGTGTGCAGTAGCCGCAGATATGAGCCTCAGGGGGCACGATGTTACACTAATAAAAACATCCCATGCTATGCACAACGAAAACTTTAAATATTTGATTGACAATAACGGCAAAATTGCTCTGGACGAATTTGGAGAATACAAGGAGACGCATATCTCACACGTTACTACCGATTTATCCGCCGCATCCGACTGTGAGATAATTATTATCTATATTCAAACAAAATATCACGAAGCGTTGATTGAAAGGCTGATTCCTTATCTTAGAGAAAATCAGATAGTGCTTATAAACCCAGGGTATCTTTCAACAGCATATTTTCTTAAACACGGTGTACGCGATGATGTTATTATCGCCGAAGCGGAAAGCTCATTTATTGATTGCAGAATTAAATCACCCGGTGTCATAAAAGTGGGGTTTAGAAATGTCAGAAATCCTATAGGTGTATTTCCTGTCAGCAGAAAAGACGAGGCTGCAAAAAAGCTTGATCAGTTGGGGTTTCCGTTTACGTATCTTAATTCCGTTGTGGAAGCTGCCCTCCATAACCCCAACCTTATAGTTCATACCGTGGGGGCAATTATGAGCATTCCGAGAATTGAAAAAACAAACGGCGAATACTGTATGTATCACGAAGTATTTACACCAAGCGTTTGGAAAATACTTGAAAAGCTTGACAGCGAAAAAATGGATATTCTTGAAAAGCTCGGATTTGAAAGACTTTCATATGTTGAAGCTTGTAAATTCAGAAACAGCCTAAACGACGCTCGTGATGCCAAAGAGGTATTTTTCTGGTACGCCGCTATGCCCACAAGGGCAAAAGGTCCCATAGTTGTAGATTCGAGATATATTTCCGAAGATGTTCCGCAGGGGCTCGTTATGCTGGAGGCACTCGGAAAGCATATGGGTATTCCGACACCGATTGCAAGCTCGTTGATCGAACTTGCCACGGCAGCTCTAGGAAGAGATATGCGCAAAGAAGGAAGATCGCCGGAAAAACTGGGACAGGAAAACATAACAAAAATTTTGGTTGATTGCGGACACAAAGTATATTAATTTCACTCTAAAGAAAAGGGGTGTTAAACCTATGATTATCATTGGCAAGCCTTATATAGCGGAAGAAGGAGATTACAGTTATCTTAAAGCAAGCGTAAAAGTGTCAGAAGACGCCGCAAAAGCATGGATCGATTTTTCAAACAAGAATTACAAGATATTCTGGAGAACAAACAGAGATTATCCCCCTAAGGTTTGGCAGGAAAAAGACCATACTTTGTGGTTTAAGGTACCGAAAGAATACGGAAAATACCTTGCGGACGAAATATGCGACGCTTTTTTGGTAGCTATGATATATTACGCTATGGCAACCGGTTCGGATATAGAGTGTAAAGCGCCTGTATCAGAAAGATTATATTACGGTATAACAACACATCTGATACCTTTACTATGCGATAAAAAATACGGATACAGAAAGATTAAACTAACGACGAAAACCACAAATAAAAACTATTCAACACAGCATATAAACGGTACCGGTATGTCTTGCGGTGTGGATTCCATGTATACGCTTATGAAATATACCGCAGACGATATGCCCGAAAGCTTTAAACTCGGCGCGCTTACATACTTAAATATGGGAGCTGTGTTCCACCCAAGCATTAATTCAATTAAAGATTATACTTTAGATGAATTTTACAGAAAAACGGATGAAATATCACTTCAAAAACTGGAAAACGCTTACGCAGTCGGCAAACTTGCCGGTTTACCTGTCATATATGTAGAATCTAACATTGACAAAGATTATTACAGAGGTTGTTACGGATACACCGGTGTTTACAGAAATATGGCGTGTGTTCTGGCGTTATCTAAATATTTCTCAAAATACTATTGTTCATCTGCAGGATGGCCACGGTTCTATGATCCCACTTTACATGACGGGAGCGAACATTATGAATTAATGATGTGTCCCGCTCTCTCTACCGACAGTGTTGAATTTATACTATCCGATCAATTTACTAGAATAGAAAAAACAACCGCACTGGCAAATTTTGAAATCGCGCAAAAATATCTTGACGTTTGCTTTAATTTCGATAACTGCGGAAAGTGTCAGAAGTGCTACCGTACTCTCATTACATTAGACGTGTTCGGCGCGCTTGATAAATACAGCGAATGTTTTGATATTGAAGCCTACAAAAAAAACAGAGACAAAGCCTATTACTGGCTGCTTAAAACCCATGATCCGAAAAGCACGGTAGATAACGCCGTATTTGCGAATGAAATATATGGGATTGCCAAACAAAAGGGTGTTATACCAATCAAATCACGAGTTAAATATTTCTTTTTATGTATTCCATTAAAGATTGAAAGGTTTATTATGAACCATTTAATGTCTGATGCAATGGTGAAAAAGTGTTTAAAATTGTTTAAAAAAATATAATTAATACAAAATAATAAAAGAGGATTTATTATGGGCATAGACACAACTATTCTTTCCCGGCTTCATGAGTTTTTACGTTTTCAACCTCCTGCACTAAGAATAAAACTGACTGCGCTTACATCACGGCGCCTGATAGATTTACAAGTTAAGAAAATTGAACGTGATCCTGAATTTAACCGAAAATATAAATATGTAATTTTGCCGTACTGGAAAAAATACGGTGTAAAACCATATAAGAACTCATATAAAGTGCTTTGTCCAAAAGGTAAAGACGCAGATCCCCGGTTTATCCCCGATAATATTTGGTTTAGCAAAATACTTAAGCATTACAACAATGTAATAGAATATCGCAATTTGGGTGATAAATCACTGCAGGGGCTATTGGTAAAAGGAATAAACGCACCGAAAACAATTCTTAAATCTTGTTTTGGAGTCATGTATGACGGAGATTTCAACCCCGTGGATAACGACCATGCGATAGCCATTTGCCGTAAAAGCGGAGAAATAATAGTAAAACAAAGCTGGGTAAGTTGCGGAGGAAACGGTGTTGAATTTCTTGACACGAAGAATATGAGCGACAGCGATATTTTAAAAGTATTTAATCAGCGAAAAGAAGATTTTATTGTACAGGAAGTGCTGAAACAGCATAAAGTCTTAAGTGACATAAACAATAACTCCGTAAACACGGTAAGAATCATCACATTCTACCACAAGGGAGAAGTTCACATCCTGTCTTCCGTTCTCAGAATGGGCAGCGGTGAATCTAAAGTTGATAATATTATGCAAGGCGGGTTTGCCTGCAAAATACACGAAGACGGCAGGCTTGATAAATACGCCGTAAGCAGAAAATCCAGCTGGAACACAGTTCACCCGGGAGGAACCGTATTTGAGGATGTTGTTATACCTAACTACGCCAAAATGATAGCTCAAATAAAAGAAGTGGCAAAAAGAGTTCCGTATTTTAAAATATTGGGCTGGGATTTGGCAATTGATGAAGACGGTAACGCTGCCTTTATTGAGTTTAATGCCATGCCTGAGCAAAATCAAAAAACCTGCGGTCCTACATTCGGCGATATGACCGATGAAATACTCAGCGAAGTTTTTCTGAATAAATAAAAAGCTGTACAAAGGTAGAGGATAAATTATGATCAAACTGAGCTTTGTAGGTGATATGACCTGTGACAGACCGTTTCTTAATGCGGCAAAAAAAGAAAACGGAAAATATGATTTTACAGGAGCATTCAGCCATGTTGCGGAACTTTTAGGTAAAGCAGACTATACAGTAGGCAACTTAGAGACCGTTTTTTGCGGAAACGGCGTTGAGTATAACAAAGGGCTTCACTATAATACCCCCGATTCATTCATAGATGAACTTAAAAGAAGCGGTGTAAAGCTTTTAACAACAGCCAATAATCATTGTTTTGACGGTGAAATGCAAGGTCTTAAGAGAACTCAAAAACTATTGAAGGAAAACAACATTGATTTTACGGGAACATTTGAAACGAAAGACGAAAAACGGTATTTTATAAAAGAAGTTTCAGGGGTCAAAGTTGCGTTTATTTCATACACCTACTCTGTAAATAAATATACCGGTGTAAAGATTCCAAATGATCTTTGTGAATATGTAAATTTACTTAGACCTTGCAAAAACGCATCGATAAAAAGCCGTATTGTTAATAGATTAATACCTAACGAGTTGCGTAGAAGAATAAAAATAATTTTAGGAAAGCCTACAATCAGTTCTTACCGCGACAGTCTTTACGACGGTATAATCGACGAAAATTATTTAAAAAGGATCTCTTCCGAAATAAGCGCTGCAAAAGAAGAGGCTGATTTTGTAGTGTTTTGCATCCATATAGGCGGTCAGTTCAACGAGGTACCGGGTAGTTACAGTGAATATATGATGCAGTTTTTAAAAGAGCAGGGAGTAGATGCCGTTATAGGACATCACCCTCATACGATCCAAAAAACACAGGTTAACCGGAACGGCAGGCTTTACTCATATTCATTGGGCGGATTCAACCTTTCTCCAAGCGCCATATATATTAATCATGAGTGTAAGCCGGAGTATTCTCAGCTTATAAATATTTACATAGACGAAAATACAAAACAAATTTCAAAAATAACTTTTTCTTTCCTTAAAATAACAGAAGATGACAACGCTTTCATAAACGTTTATCCGGCAGATGAGCTTTACTATAAGCTAAATGACAAAGAAAGGCAAGCGCTTGAGCAGGATGTAGCGATCTTGTACAAACGAGTAACCGGAAAAGAAATAACAGGTGATGTTATCTGCGATGAATACACTTTATACGATTCACTTTTACAGTAAGAGAAAAGGGGTTCAAAATTACTCTTTGAAATCTAAACCCACTAACGTAAAAATACATAAAAAATTTTTTAAGCGAACATCACCTGCCGGTGTGGTGTTCGTTTTTTTATGCCAATTGGTTTTTTGAATTTATATAATCTGCGTTTTCATGGTACAACTGTTATCCTGTTTTAAAGATTTTCGGTATTGCAATGAATAATCGTTAGCTTTTGCGAAAAAATAGCAAAAAGGCTTAAAAAAGGAGAATTCATATGAACAAGCCAATTTCAAAAAGAGCGTTCATTCGCATTGTAAGCTTCAGCTTGATTGCAGTTATACTAATGCTGTCCGCCGCTGCCATAGGCTACAATATGGTGCAGAAGTACAGATCATCGGTCGAAAACACATATAAAAACGCACTCAACAGACTTTCGGATCACCTGACCGATCTCGCAAACACACTCACAAAGGGTATGTATGTTAAAAGTGAAAGCGCGAAAAACAAAATATATACAAAGTTAGCTGTATCGGCACAAGAGGCAAAGGATGCCCTAAGCCTTTTGCCCGTAACGCTGAACGATGAGCAGATAATTCAAAAATATTTGTCTCAGATAAGCGATGTAGCACAATATCTTCAGAATAAATCTATGTCTTTTGATTCGATAAACGACAGCGACGAAGAAATGCTCAATTCACTGAAAAATTACAGCAAGCAACTTGCAGCAAGTATTGAAGACACAGCGTATTTTTACACAAACTACGGCGGTGATATTATGCTTTCGCTTGTTCCTCAGGGAAATCTTTCCGAAAACATAACCGAAGGCTTTACACTTGACGGCACATTCAGAAATATAAGCAGTGAGTTCACAAATTATCCCACGCTCATTTACGACGGACCGTTTTCCGACCACATTTTACACAAAACTGCGGAAATGTCCAAAAACCAGCGTGAATACACGGTAAATGAAGCCCGCTATTTAGGAGCTGTATTTTTAAATATTGACGAAAATGAGCTGAAATTCATAAACGAGACGTCAAACAATACTCCGCTTTATTGTTTTACAACAAAAGACGGCACAACTAATATAAGCATATGCAAACACGGAGGATTTATAGAATCATTCCACAAAACGGTGACTCACGGAGACGCAGTATTTGATTATGATGCCGCATTGAAAAAAGCTCAGGCATATTTAAAGCAAAAAAAATTTGATAATATGAAATCGAGCTATGGCTATATTTCCGACTCCGTTGCCACATTCAATTTTTCTTATGTACAGGACGGTGTTGTATGTTATACGGACCTTATTAAAGTCGGCGTTGCGGTAGATACAGGTGAGATAGTTTCTTTTGGCGCAACGGGTTATATTATGAACCACAAAACAAGAAGCCTTGATAAGAACACCATAACCTTAGGTCAGGCAAAAGAAAACGTGAGCGATCTGTTAACAATAAAAGAAGAAAACACCGCGCTTATCCCCACAGACGGAGAAAACGAGGTGCTTTGTTACGAATTCTTATGTGACGGCGAAAATGACGATAAGGTGCTTGTTTATATCAACGCCGCAACGGGCGAAGAAGAGAATATTTATATCCTTCTTAAAGATGAAAACGGTACACTTACGATATGATTATCTCACAAATATAAACACAAGATAAGCCGCGTACGCAAACAAGAATATTGCTCCCTGAAAACGGTTAAGCTTTTTGTCTCTTACCGTAAATATAAGTGCGAATACCGCAACCCCAAGGGATACAGCTATATCGAATACCGAGTTAAGACTAAAAGCTATCGGTTTAATGGCGGAAGACGCTCCGAGAATAAATATAACATTAAATATGCAAGAGCCTATCGCATTTCCCAAAGCAATATCGGTTTGACCCTTGCGTGTGGCAACAATACTTGTAACAAGCTCCGGCAAAGATGTTCCAACAGATATTATCGTAAGCCCTATTATTGTTTCGCTTACACCGAAGCTTTGGGCTATGAGAACGGAATTGTCAACTACCAGATTACCGCCGAGTATAACAGCCGCTATACCTATTACTATGTAAATCATGCTTTTTAAAGGCGACATAATCTTGTATTCTTCTTCCGATTGGTTTTTTGAGCGAATACCGGATACTACCATTATTACCATATAGGCAATAAATAACAAGAGCATAATTATACCGTCTAACCTTGAAAATGACTTGTTTATGGCTAAAATCAAAACTACAAGTGTTGCCCCTATGCAAAACGGCAGATCACGTTTGATTATGGAAGTGTTAACAATAACGGGCTTTATAAGCGCACAGGTGCCGGCAACAATAAGTATATTAAAAATGTTTGAGCCGATAACATTACTTACCGCAATTGCCTCACTGTTTTCAAGCGCTGCTGTAATGCTTACAGCAGCCTCAGGCGCACTTGTTCCCATAGAAACTACCGTAAGCCCTATTATGAGTGAGGGAATTTTCAAAAGTCCCGCAACGGAAGCGCTTCCCTCTACAAAAACATCGGCACCTTTTATAAGCAAAAAGAAACCGATAAGAAGCAACAAATATTTAAGCAACAAAATCCACCTGCCAAATAATTATCTTTGGGTATTTTACTTCAAATAAATAGATCTGTCAATACGACGTTTATTACAAAACATATGTACACAGCGCAAAAGCGGATTAGCACTACTCTGCTTTTGCGTATATTTATTATAATATGAAATATGCATGTCAGCATATGATTTTTCCGTCGCTGATCTCTATTTTTGTTTTGGCTTTGTTTGCAACGCCGTTGTCATGAGTTATTAAAATAACGGTTTTACCTTGCTCATTAAGCTCGGAAAGCAAATTCATTACGTCTTCGCCGGATCCTGTGTCAAGATTTCCGGTAGGCTCGTCCGCAAGAATTATTTGAGGACTTAACGCCAATGCTCTTGCAATCGCGACACGCTGCTGCTGACCGCCCGAAAGCTCGCTTGGCTTATGATCAAGTCTTGAGGACAGTCCCACACTTTTGAGCGCTTTTGTTACAATGTTTTTTCTCATCACAGGGTTAACACCTCTGTATATCAAAGGCAGTTCAACGTTTTCGTATGCGGACATTGTTGAAATCAAATTAAAATTTTGGAAAATAAACCCTATTTTTCTGCTGCGTATATCAGACAAATGATTTTCTGCCATTCTTCCCACGTTTTCTCCGCATAAATAATATTCTCCGCTTGTAGGCACATCAAGGCAACCGAGTATATTCATAAGTGTAGATTTTCCCGAACCCGACTTTCCTATTATTGCAATAAAATCTCCGCTTTTTATATTAACACTGATATCCGACAATGCGTTTAAAGTCGTTTTGCCCATTTTGTATATTTTACTTACGTTTCTAAGTTCAATTATGTTCAATGCTATCAACCTCCCAATTTATTTTTTAATTTTTTATCAAAAATATATGTGTGAAATATAGACATTTCAAAAAAATAATGATATAATATCCCCAATGATGTATAGGTGTTACGCAAGCATCTTTTATTTTTCGAAAAGACATCAGCGTTAAATACGAATGCTGCGGGGTGTCGCTGTTTTATGAATAAAGAATTTTTTTATGATCTTAAAAGCGGAACAGACATTCGCGGTGTTGCCGTTAAAGGCATTGAAGGGCAAGAGTTCAACTTGAGCGATGAAGCAATACATAAAATCATCTCTGCTTTTGCGCTGTGGCTCGGAACAAAACAAAACAAAGACGTTGAGACTTTAACTGTCTCCGTCGGCCGTGACTCGCGAATAACAGGTAAGCATATACTTGATATATGCGCCCATAGCCTTAAAAACTACGGAATAAGGGTTCTTGACTGCGGGCTCGCCTCTACCCCATCAATGTTTATGACAACGCTCGACCTGAAATGTGACGGCGCGGTTATGATAACGGCAAGCCATCATCCGTATTACCGTAACGGATTAAAATTTTTTACCCCAAACGGCGGTCTCGAAGGCACCGATATTACATCTATTCTTGATTTGGCAGTTGCGGACAAATCTCCCAAGCTGTCAAACAACGGCGAAATAATTATTACCGATTATATGTCCGATTATTCAAGACACTTGAGAGATATCATTTGCAAGGGAATCAACAGCGAAGACTACTCTCATCCTCTTAAAGGATTTAAAATTGCGGTAGACGCGGGCAACGGCGCGGGCGGTTTTTACGCCGATATGGTGCTTAAGCCCCTGGGAGCCGATATAAGCGCCTCCCGGTTTTTGGAGCCTGACGGAATGTTTCCAAATCACGTTCCCAATCCCGAAAATAAAGACGCTATGAAAGCGATATCTTCAGCGGTTATAGATAACAAATGTGATTTGGGTGTCATATTCGATACAGATGTAGACCGCGGAGCCGCTGTGGACAGCACGGGAAAAGAGATAAGCCGAAACAGGCTTGTCGCCCTTGCGTCGGCTATCGCTCTTGAGGATAATCCGGGCGGGACTGTCGTCACCGACTCGATAACCTCGGACGGTGTTACGGAGTTTATTGAAAGAGAGCTTGGCGGAAAGCACCGCAGGTTTAAACGCGGATATAAAAATGTTATAAACGAGGCGTTGCGCCTAAACAGAGAAGGCATCTGCGCACCGCTTGCAATAGAAACATCGGGTCACGCCGCAATGTCTGAAAATTATTTTCTTGATGACGGAGCTTATCTTTGCACGAAGATAATAATTAAAGCCGTGAAGCTCAAAAAGCAGGGGCTGAACCTAAACAGCGTTTTATCAAAACTGAAAGAGCCTTTGGAAGCCGATGAATATCGTCTTAAAATTCTTGACAAAGACTTCAAAGCTTACGGAAACTCTGTTTTAAAAGATCTTGAACAATATGCGCTCGAAAACGGCATTGCGATAGTTCCGAACAATTATGAGGGCGTGCGGCTTTCATTTAACAAAGACAACGGCGACGGCTGGTGTTTGTTAAGGCTGAGTGTTCACGACCCGATAATGCCCTTGAATATAGAGAGTAATTCGCAGGGCGGCATAAACAAGATAATTAAACTTATTACACCTTTTCTCTCAAGGTGTAATAAGCTTGATTTAATAAATTTAAATTTATAAAAAGGGGACAAAGACAATGAAAATGACAATCAAAAAGTACCTTTCCTTCGCATTGGCAGCATTAATGCTTGTTTCAGTAATGGCAACAGCAGCTTTTGCAGAAGACGGTGCAGAAACAGAAGCAGAAGCAGCCATTAAAGCTGGCGATGTTGTAGCTATCAACTACGGCGCTCATGATTATGCAGACAACGAGCTTAACAGAGTTTTCTATGCATATGATTTTGACGTTGCGGCAGTAGACGGCGACAAGGCAACACTCACCCGTACATTCGTAGTAAAAGACACACTTGCAGAGCTTGGTGTTAACATGGAAAATTACACTCCTGCAATTGATGCGATCGGTTTCACAGAGCTCACATTGACAGTAGACGTTAACGTAGAAGATTTAACAATTTACGACGGAAAAACAGGCGTTCTTCCTTATGCAGGCGATGTTTCTGAAGAGCTCGCAGCCGGCGATGTTGTTACAGTTAAATATGATTCAACAAAAGCAGACGGCACAGAAATAAAGAAATTCATGAGCTTGCTCGATTTCGAAGTTAAAGAGATCAACGAAGGCGTCGCAACTTTAGAGGGCGGAATAAAGGTTGCAGAAGCAGCTCTTGCATTTATGCCTTATGTAAGTGATGAATTTGTTACAGAACACAAAGACACTCTTATGAACGTTTTGACAGAGATGGACAAAACTCTCAGTGAGAAAACTTATACTTTAGATGTTAAAGTAGAAGATCTTGCAAGCCTTGAGGTTGCAGAAGAGGAAGAAGACTCTGAAGAAGACACAAACAGCGAAGATCCTACAACAGAGAGCGACACAAACACAGAGAAAGATATTCTCTGGGGCGATGCTGACAAGAGCGGCGTTGTTGACATGATGGACGTTGTTACAATGCAAAAGCACATTGCTGAGTTTGATATCGAGATCGACGAAATCGCTGCCGACGTATCTCTTAACGGTGACGTTACAATGATGGACGTTGCAACACTTCAGAGATTCATTGCAAAGCTTATTGATAAGCTTCCTTTGATCGAAGAAATCAGCGATGTTGACACAGCTTCCGAAGACACAGCAACTGAGGACACAGCTTCCGAAGACACAGCTACAGAAGATACAGCATCTGAGGATACAGCTACCGAGGATACAAACAGCGAAGAGCTTGTTGGTACCGATTGGAGAACAAATCAGCCTTATGTAAAGGCTAAACTCACAATAGGCGACAAAGAAGTTGACGTTCTTGCATACTTTGAAGTTCCTGTTGACGCAGAAGACGGAAAAGAGACAGTTTCTAACATAATCTTCTATTATGACAAAGAAGAGCAGGAAGAGATAGGCAAAATCGAGCTTGCAACACCTATCGCAGCAGAAAACATTAAGTCAGCAAGAGAGAATATGACTGTTGAAAACAACGTTGTTACAATTCCTGTAGGCGAAGATAAACTCGTATTTAACTTCGACGGTACAAGCGCATTTACAGCAGTAACTGCCCAGTAATAGTTCTATACTTTTAAAATCATAAGTTAATTGTTCCCCCGAAAAACCCATTGCGGTTTTTCGGGGGAATCAAATTTTTTATAAGTTATTTAATTAGAATATTACTTCCATTAATGAGGGCAACCGGTTAAACCCTACGGAGATATTCTTGTTAAGAATCATATCTCCTTCAATTCTGCCGAATATTACCATACGGTCATATGCCGTTGCGCGCATAATATAATCTTTATTATTGTCGAGAGGTGTAAAGGTTATATCCAGTGCGTGACCTATTTCATTAAAAATATAACTGCTTTTCGGCGTCTTTTCATTATGTGAAGTTCGTATCTTTCCAAGCCTATTAATGCTTCCGTTATATACGGCGCAGTTGTTTAAGACGGAATTGTTTTCACTGTCCTTAAGCTTTAACGAAAACGGCATCCTGTCCTTTAAATAATGATTTGCGAATAGGTAAGCATCGTGGGATAACAATTTGTTATTACCACGCTCAAAGTTATGAAAAACATACGTCTTTTCACACTCAGCCGTATACTCGGCTCCTCCCATGCGCACAATTCCTCTCGCCAGCATGCCGGCACCAAAGCAGTTGTACTCAAACCTGTTTTCGCCAAAGTCCGCCGTAGAATAAACATCAACCAAATTATCTGTACTAATCGTCAGGTTAATATATAGATTTTTACTGTCATAAAAATCTATAAAATCGCACTTTATGTATTTTTCCTTTCCGTTAGATACGATAAGCGCTCCGCATTTTTCATTTGAAAAGGATATTTTCCCCTCATTTGGACTTTGGGGCATTTTCATTTTACCAAACGGAAGAAATTTTGTGAGTGTGCGTGACATAACTGTCATATTTTCAAAATCGGCAAGTATTATACTTATATACCCTGTTATGGATTTATCGCACACCGAAATATACAATCCAAACCGTCTGTTGGCTATATAAAAGCAATCCCTTTCACATATACTGATGCGGTTATGTTTAATCATACTTCTGTCATATACAAAAGGAGCAGTGAACACCCCTTCTTTTAAAAGTCTGCCGCTTTTGTCAAGAAGAATATTTTGCGGTGTAGGTTTCGTGGTCATTATATAAATCTCACTTTTCAGATTAATTTACGGGCAAGCTCTTTGTGGGCTTACCCGTATTTTTTAATATTATATTACTGATATTTTAAACCGGTTTTATTTAGATTCGTGATATTCTTTCTCGCTGTTTACGTTCCAAATAACATCACGAGTTACATTGCCTTTCTTAATGGCATCGGCTGTACGCATGGCAGTAAGCATAGAATGGTCCATATTGTTGTATCTGTGCTGCCCGTTTCTACCTATGCAATACAAATTGTCATACTTATTTAAAGCAGCTATAAGCTTGTCCATATCCTTATAAGTATCAAAATAAGCAGGATACGCCTTCTTAACTCTTTCACGGTGAGAGTCTATAATATCGCTTCTGTCTATAACTCCCATCGACTCAAGCTCTTTAGATGCAAATTCAACACATTCCTCATCTGTCATATTCCAGAATTCGTCGCCCTCTTTGCAGAAGTATTCCAAACCTATCCAAACAGTGTTTTCAGGATCCTTAACAAGATAAGGCGACCAGTTATTGAATACCTGAATACGACCAAGCTTTACGCCTACATCCTGAACATATATCCAGTTATCGGGTACTATATTCGAAAGAGTTTTTATATTCGTTTCATTTTTAAGATTGAGTTTATTAACAAGAAGTCCTACCGTAACAAAATCACGGTACGGCAAGCCAGCGGCAATATCAATTATATCCTGATCGGGTTTTTCACCTGTCATACCTTCCACTAAATCTTTAACAGGCATAGACGAAACAAAAATATCTCCTGTTATTGTCTCTTCACCGTCAGGTGTTTTGCATATTACAGATGAAATTTTTCCGTCCTTAATTTCTATATTCTTTACAAGATGATTCGTGAGTATTTTTCCGCCGCGTTGCTTTATAAGCTCTGCGCTGAGCTCCCAAAGTTGACCGGGGCCGAATTTAGGATACCAGAACTGCTCTATCAAAGAAGTCTCTACGTTAGAAGCGTCTTTTTTGCCAAATGCCTTTTTCCACATATCCTTAATAACCGCACGTATAGACAGCCCCTTAACACGCTGAGAACCCCAGTCCGCGGATATCTGGCTTGGATGTCTGCCCCACAGCTTTTCGGTATATCCTTCAAAGAACATACTGTAAAGCTTTTTACCGAAACGGTTAATATAGAAATTTTCAAGATTTATTTCCTGCTTTTTGTGAATAACCGATTTCATATAGCTGAATCCGGCAACCATTGTGGTACCAAAGCCCATATTTTTAATGGTTGAAGCCTTCATTGATATAGGATAGTCAAAGAAATGCTTTTTGTAGTATATTCTTGAAACACGGTCACGTATAAGCATCGCGACATCTTCTTTTTCGGGGTCAGGACCGCCGTTTTCAAGCGGTTTTTCGCGCCCGAGCAACTTATCGTCAAAAGAAGGCTCTCCCTGCAACGGCATAAGGTCCGCCCACCAGTTCATAACCTCGTCGCTCTTTGAAAAGAATCTGTGCCCGCCGATATCCATACGGTTACCGTTATAGCGAACCGTTCTGGATATGCCGCCAAACTCCTCGGTCTCTTCCAAAACAATGACCTCATATTCTCCGTTATTATCCTTTAAAAGCTCTGCCGCACAGGTAAGTCCCGCCGGACCGGCTCCAATTATTACTACTCTTTTCAACCTTAGGATACTCCTCTCTTTTGTTGTTGATTCTGAGGCTTATGATATCACAATCTAAACACAAAATCAATAATTTAGTAAAGTTTTTTCTCATTTTCAGCGTATTCAAATATTAACAATACAAAATGCTTATAATTAGTTTCGTGTAAAAATCAAATTCTTTTCAAAACATCTTTAAGGCTGTTTGCGCTGTAATTCAGCTTCTGATATTCTTCGTCTGTCCAATGTTCCTCAAGCTTATGCTCTACACCGTTTACACCTATTATAGAAGGCAGACTGAGCGACACTCCGCTTATACCGTATTCTCCGTTTAACGGTGTAGTTACAGACGCCACGGTAAGCCTTTGATTTAAAACAGCGTCCGCGATTGAGCATACGCAGGTGGCAATTCCGTAGTGGGTTCTGCCCTTTGCGGAGATTATTCTGGTTCCCAGATTTCTGACTGTATTATACAGATCATTTTTCTGTTCTTCTCCCCATTTTAAACCTACGTTTTCACAGTATTCATTCATCGGAACGCCCGCTATCGCAAGCCTGCTCCAAACGGGAAATTGTGATTCTCCGTGTTCACCTACAATATTACATTTTATGGACTCTGTATTAAGCCCCGTATAACCTGAAATTGCGCGTATAAGCCTTGATGTATCAAGTATACATCCTGTTCCGAACACCTTGCCGTTTGTAAGGCCCAGCCACTCGTTGCACTTGTATGTAAGTATGTCAACAGGGTTTGATACTATCAAAACAACGCCTTTTGTATAATACTTAGAAAGCTTTGTTACAACATCTTTCATTATAAGTATATTGTCGTTTATCATATCCAACCGTGATTCGGTTGGTCTTCTGTTTCTTCCTGCCGTAATTATTATCAGATCGCACCCTGCGCAATCCTCATAAGACCCCGCTTTAACAGACGAAGAACCCATATATGCTATTCCATGCTGAATGTCAAGCGCTTCACCTTCAGCCTTTTCGTTATTGATATCAATAAGCACTATCTCTCTGGCAAGATCTTTAAGCGTAAGCGCATAAGCAATAGACGCGCCTACATAACCCGCGCCGATGATCGCGACTTTTCTTGTGCCTGTGTATAACTGAGCCTCCATATTATTAACTGTCCCTTCTATAAATTCTCATAAACGGTATTTGCTCTGTTACTTAATGATTCTTAATGCACTTTTATTGTAAGATTTTATCAAAAAGCATCTATTAAGCCTGCAATAAATAATTGCAATCGCGTTATGTCAAGCATATTAACAAAGCTGTCCTCATTTACATCAGAATTGACATATTGTTCGGGAATAAACTGAACAAGCCTTGCGATATATCTCTGAATCTCCACTACATCCTGCATATCTACCTTTTCGTCTAAATTTGCGTCACCAAGCAGCTTATATTCTTCCCTGTCGGATGTCGTGTCTGTTTGAGTATCCGACGCGGTATCGGTATCGCTTTGAGTATCTGTCTCGGATGTTGTATCGCTGTCAGATATAATTTCCGTGTCTGTCTCGGTATCGGAATCATCTTTCTCGGTATCATCCCCGTATATCGACGAATAAATAAGAGACAAATAATGCTCGGGCAGATGCCCGTAAACTATAGCGTTAAAATTCTTTTCCAAATCGAAATCGGTTTTAAGCTTTAAAAAAGCTCCCAACGCGACAATAACAAGCTTGTTATTTGTAAGTCCGCCCGATGAGGAAAGCTCGTCCTCACTTTCGTATGCTTTTCCTACCAAACGCATTACAGTATCTTGCAAACGCTTATAAGTGTCTTCGGTAAACGCCGATGAAAGCTTATCGCTGAAGTCTGAAAATGTTTCTGCCTGCTCATGACTGCAAGGTGCGTTTCCCTCATATTTAGTTCCGCTTAAAAGCTCATCAAAATACTTTTGAGCTGTTACGTTCATGGTATCGGGTAAGTATTTTAAATTGCCGTAAACCGAGAATCCCCATTGTGTAAACGGTATCATCGGCACAAAATCACACGGTGAAGAAACAACAAAAATATTCTTGTCGGCTTCCGGGTCAAGGAGCGTTTCTCTTCCCCCGGGAGGGCAGGCAAACTGATAGGCATAAATGTTGCTTCTGCTTAAATATCTCGACACCGCATCTATCTGCTGCGATGTGTTTACCAAATGCGAAAAAGCATTTGATACAGCAGCGCCTCTGCTGTAACCGGTCGTCCACAGTTTTATATCGCCCTTAAAGGAATCTCCGTTTTCATTCAAAAAAGTGTTAAAAGCGTCGTAAAGCTTCTTTGCCGCTGTTTTAAATCCGTAATGCGGCTCTGTATACAGCGGATCATCGCTGTCGTACGCGTGAAAATTACTTACCCATTCTCCGCCGTAATTACCGCCGCGTACCATAACCGCAATTAAGGTATCGCTTTCACCTGAGGGGCTCTTAATCTCCTTTGTAGCAAATGAAAAGGCGACTTTATCGGATTTATCTGTAACGGGTATATCGTAATTATAGTATTTCGCGTTTTCAAAACCAAGCGACTTATAGCTGTAATCTATATTATACTCGGCAGGTAAGCGGCTGTCTGTATCACCGTGAAGATATTCGGGAGTGTTAAAGGCAGCCATTGCCATTTCAAGCGTGAGCATTGCAAGCTTAGGGTTATAAACGGTGTTATCCTCATAAAAATACGAATCCGAATACTCGCAGCTTAGATCAAGCGAATAGTCCATAACTCCCGCGCCTCTTATTCCTACCTTTTTAACATCACCGGCAACGGCAATATCATCTGCGTTTGCCGACATAACGGCAGAAACGGCAAGTGTTAAAGCCAGAAAAAGAGAAAACAGCTTAAATGAATATTTTTTCATCGCAATACATCCTTTTGGTTTATAAATATAATATGCTCAAAAACAGGGTGAAAAATAAATACTATTCCTCACCCTGCGGTCAATATTAAAAGAATATTATTCTTTTAGAAAATTAAATATGAAATACAAACTCCTCATCACCCAGGCTTAAGGTATCTCCGTTATTTATCTTGCTCTCTGTCTGCGGCGTTAAGATCATACCGTTTATAAAGCTGTGGTTCGTAGAGTTCATATCAACAACAAAATACTCTTCGCCCTTTTTTATAATATTTGCGTGGCTACGGCTTACAGCGCTGTTGTCGCTTACGCAATAGTCAACATAACTGCGCTCTTTGCCGAGCTTAAACATATCTTTATTTATTATTATTCTTTCATTATTCTTTTTGCGTACCAAAAATGCCTGTCTGGGTGCGGCAGGTGCGCCAACTCCCAAAACCGTTGTTTCGCCTATGGGGGCATTTCCGCCTAAAACGGTGGTGTCGCCGAAATTCATTTTGGCTCCGGATTGATTTGGCACAGACGGATTATTTACAGGCATATTAGGTATAGATACATTTGTTGATGTAACCTGAACGTTTTGCCCCGGTACATTAAATCCTGTATTATTATTTGCGGTATTCTGAGACTTATTATTCTGCTCCGGTTTTTTCTCTTTCTTTTTTCCAAACAGAGAAAATCCGCCTTTTTTCTCCTTTTTGGGCTTTTCTGCCGGCACAGGCTGCGAAACGCCTGCAGGCTTACCCGGTACCGCAAATCCTGTTTGGTTGCCTTGCACGTTTTTGTTTTGCCTGTCATTTTTTAAAGGCGCTTGATTCTTTCTGTCACTTAGCAAATTATTATTTACGGGCGCGTTATTAACGGGTTTGTTCTGCATGGGAGGCTGTGCCTTTGCATTATTGTTAAGCGATTGCGGCATTTGGTCTTTTGTCAGGGGAGTTTTTATTCCCGAAGAAGCCGCGGTTTGCTGAGCACTATCGGCAACAGGAGCCTGCGGCGCGGCAACCGGTCGAGGCGCGGGCTTTTCTTCCTTTTTAGCAGGTTTCGGTCCGTTTAAAAGCCCGTTTATGAATTCTTCAAATCCCTCGGGAGATATTGTGGGGTTACTGTTGATGTAAGAGATAAGCATAGCCACATAATCAACATTTTCGCTCTGGTCAAACTGTGTTGAAAACATTATGCTCTTAAAAAACGCAGACAATTCCACACGCTTGTCGGCAAGCTCCATAAGAGGCATACAAAGCAAATAAGCCTCGCCCGAGCTTACATCAACATAAATATACTCAGGGTCAAGAATAAACGAAGAAGCGTCTATCATATATTCCGTAGACTTAATAATAGCCTTAAGAATCGTAGAAAAAACAGTCAAAAGTCTCTTTTTGTTCACAACGCCGCTGAAGTATTGTTTTAATGATATTTTAGAAGAAATATTATACTTAAAATACCTGTCGCTGTCGATTTGCGTAAACAATATTGGAATAACATTGCTTATCTTATTGTTTACCATCATACCCAAACTTAAGGTGTCAATTTCCTCGTTTTCGCTGAGCTTGTACACAAGATAAGTATTGGTGCCGTTTGATTCTACATTTATACCGTTCATAAAATTCACCTTTCGGAACTGTCGCAAATCACTGATGGATCCGCAAGTCGTCGCCCTTTCTGTAAATATTTATTATCAAAGTATTTTAATTCGATTATTATGCCAACAGCTTAAGGTAAGACCATTTACCGTCCGATTTTACCGGGCAAAGCTTATCAGCCGTAAAGCACTTCGCTCCCTCAAATTCAGGCTCTATTACCATACGGTTATTTGGTGCTATAAAGCCCCATTTGTTGCCTGTTTTTACGGCGGCAGCACCGTAACCGAACGGCTGAGCGTCCTGATACTGATACTCTATGACCAAATTTCCGTTCAAGTCTATAAATCCCCATTTTTCATTTTTCATTACGCAGGTATAGTTATCGGTAAAGAAAGGCTTTGCGTCGTCGTAAGTATCTCCGCCGATACGCTGACCTTTAAGGTTTATGGGATAATAACCTTTGCCTTCGCCGTCGCTTACAAATATGATTCCGCAGTTTGAACAAATATTATCTTCATCGTATTTAACATCATAATACGCGCCCGTACCCTCTATTACAGCGCCCGCCTGATTGATAATATACCATTTTCCGTCAGATTTTACCGCGGAAACGCCGTTTTTATAAAGCGTAGCATATTCAAACTCGCTGCCTCCGAGACGGCAGTCGGTAGTAAGATATCTGTATTTGCCCTCTTTTGTTTTAACAATTGCATAACCCTCACTGAATGAATATGCGATCTCATAGTCACCAGCAGTGGCAAGGTACTTTTCACCCTCAAGGTCTATATAATAATACTTGCCCTCATCGCCCAAAACAGCCGCCAAGGTATCGGTAAATGAGGTCGCAGATTTATACGGTCCCATTTCTATTCTCAAATTTGCGTTCAAAAACGAATATCCGTTTTCGCTTTTTACAACGGAGAAGCCGTTGTAATATCTGTATGCGTTTTCAAATTCGCCTACATATATATCGTGCATAAAGGCACTTTTATAATAGCAGTCCTCTATAACATCGGTACGCACGTTATTGTCAAACGCGCTTTGACCTATTTCTTTACAAGCGGAATAAGATTCTTTCTCAAAATAGTATTTGCAAAGCTTTTCGTACGCGGCTGTATCTTTGGGATATATGCCGATTACCGTTCTTAACAGCTCGGTATATTTGGAGTAACGCTCAGCCTCCAAATACACGTCTGCAAGTGTGTGATAATTTTCAAGAGAAGCGTCAAGAGCAAGAACATTTTCAAAGCACTCACACGCCTTGCCGTAAGCCCCAAGCTCACGCTGCTCGGTTCCTATTTGAGTATAATACGCAATTTGGTCTACTGTCTCTTTCGGAAGCTCGTTCTCATCCTTCAAAAACAAGGTAACTGTATAAAATATGCCCAAAGCAACTATCGCAACAAGCGCAATTGCAATAAACGGTTTTTTCATTACAACATTCCCCCGATTCCCAAAACGATCGACACCATCATACCGGCAAGGGCAAAGGGCCCTAAAGGCACTGTGGTCTTTTTATCTTTCTTTTTAAAAACCATAGCAATTATTCCATACAGTGCCACAAGAAGCACAGAAAAGAATATTACGTTAAACACCGCCTGAAATCCAAGCAAAATTCCCAAAACAGCAAACAGCTTAACATCGCCCATACCCATACTGCCCTTTGTAAGAAGGCTGCACAAGCCGAAAACACCGCCGCCAAGTATAAGACCTAATCCTGCCCTGACAAGCAACGCAGACACGGAAGCATTTTTTACTATTGCTTCAAACGCGAAAAACACAAAATATGAAAAGAAAGCAAAAATTATAAGCTTGTTCGGGATTATTCCCTTGATATAGTCAATATAAGCAACACATATCAAGAGCTCATAAACGTACAGCATTTTTAAAGATATTTCTAAAGAATCTTTGAAATACATATGCGACCAAAACATTATCCCTATACCGAACAATGTAAAGGGTATAAGCAAAAGCTTATTCTTTTTAAATCTAAATAATTCCGCAAATTTGGGTTTTAAACCCTTTTTAGATCTGATATCATCAAAATTATTATATATAAGCGCTAAAATCGACAATAGTACAGGCGACAGCGTCATTATAAAATATTCAAGCATTTTTAAACCTGCCTGCGACAACGGCAAATGCCTAATCGCGCCTTTCTGAATTAATAAGCAAGCGTAAATTGTTTACTGATATCTGTATCATCCCACTGCGGGCAAAGTATTGTTGCCCGAGCCCGAAGACTTTCCGAAGGTAAATGCTCTGGCAACGGTAAGATCGCCGCCAAGCCACGCGCGTGTAGAAGCACTTTGCGCAAAAGTTACCTTAAAATCTCCGAGCAAAGGATATATATTAACGTCATAAGTTACGACTAAGTTGATATTAGTGGGTGAAGCAGGCGCAAAAATTGACGATTTATTAAAATTCAACCCCGAAACGCCGTCCACAACACCAAGCTGCTTAAGCCATTCGTCCGCATAAGTTTCTTCGTCTTTGCCATCGTTGTTGCAGCCTAAATAATCAACGGTAAGCGACTCTCCCAAAGAAGAACCGAAATAATATGAGGTAACGGAATTTAGGCCGTATTTTCCAAGCTGTACAATAAAGTTAACGGGATCGCCCGATGCGTTTTTCATATTTGAACGTATTGTTTCATAGCTCGAATTTAGGGTTCCCTTTTTTCCGTCTACTGTAGAAAGCACAGTTGAAACATGATCGGTATCAGTATTCTTGAATCCGCTGTAAAGCGAATACATACCGCCTGCCAAACCGCCCGGAGAAGTGAATTTAGATAAATCCTGACCGATTTGAGAATTTGAGCCGTTGTTGTAGGCTCCCACGCCCGCGTCGATTATATTTCCGCCGCTGTTTATAGTATTAACAGCGGAGTTAGCCGCATTTGAAGCCTCTCCCGATACGTCTACGGTAGCATAATACAATCCGGTCGCCTCATACAAATACATTTCCTGAGACAACTCAAGCGCCGCTTTATCGAGAGAATTCTGTATTGCCGCCTGAACACGGCAGGCGTTTGTAAGTGTGATAAGAAATACCATAACAAAGCTGAACAGGACCATTGCAATAGATGCTTCTATTGTAAGAGAACCATTTTGATCTTTAATAAATCTGTTTGGCAATTTCATTTCTTATCCCCTCTCTTTGTTATAATTCTCGAATTAATAACCTTGTGCGTTAGTATATTTATACGACCACATTCCGATCGGACTTCCCGTACTTCCTGCAAAGATTGACTGTGACAAAAGCAGGGGTTTTACGTGGATATTTGCCGAGATCTCAACGTATGTGTACGCATTGTTAAGCCCGAATTTTTCACCTGCGGGGTGACCTGTCATACCTATTTGGGCGTAGTATTCTTTAAGCGCGCCCTTTGTATTAAGCTCTATTACGTCACCAATTCTTGTAAGCATCTTTTCTTCTTCGTTGCCCTGAATATTGAGGAAGAAGAAAATACGGAGATAATCTCTGTATGAGAAGTTCATAAGTCTGTTTACAAATGACGATTGTTCGGAAGTATCGCCGGTATAAGAGCTTGAGGGAGACACTATGCTGCCGGCATTGCCGGTACCTGCTCCCGTAGATGTATAATTTCCGAGATTATCGTTAAGCCATGTGTTAACGCTTGCGCCGAGCTCTTCGGATTTTTGTGTTGTCCACTCTTCCGCCTTTTCGCCGTATTCGCTTACTTTGGCGTTAACTTCTGCTTCGGCCTTTTTAAGATAACCGTCAACCAGAGCTTGAGTTTTATCCTTAAGCTGATTGCCGAGACCGCTTATATAATTGTTAATAGTAGTAGAAACACCGTTCATAATCTCTGAATACACTGAACCGTTCAAAGTGAATTTGGTATCTATAAACGACGCGTCAGAATCGCTGCCGGAAACCGCAGACGCATCGGTATCGGAAGATTGTCCGTATTTGCTGCTGTCAAGCTTTTTGCTGAACTCTTCCAAACGGGTTATGGCACTGCTGTCCATTATCTGATCAACAAGGCCCTCGCCTGCAACGGTAAGAAAATCTTTAATAGGCTCGCTCACCTTAGAATCATCATCACAGAAGCTTTGCACTATAGCATTAAGATCTTTTTCAAGCTCGGCTCTGTTAAACGCAATGCCGTCAGTCATAAGCTTCAAGTATTTTTCTTCAATTTTATTTTTGATAACATCTCCCATAGATTCTACGATCTTGGTTACCTGTTCGTTTATAACACCCGAAAGCTCGTCGCCTACCTTTGTCATTACCTCGGATGTTTTTGTGCTTATATCTGATGAAACACCGCTTATCATCTGCCCTATATACGACTCCGCTCCGTTAATGAGGCTACCTGCCGCGTCTTGGACCTTATCGGCAACTTTATCCGCAACTTTCTTAGATACATCCTTCATTACGTTTTCTATAGCGCCGCCGCCAAGCTGGAAGAACCAATTGGTCTCGCTTTTGTAAAGGGGCATTTCTTTTCCGTCCATAAGCTCGCTTAAGTCTCTGGATGTCTCACAAATAGACAAGACAAGCTCCAATATCACCTGCCAGACCGATACGGGTATTGCGCCCCAACAGGCGGCGCTAAGCGCAGTGGCAGGTCCAAGTGTTTGAGTACGCAATGTGCTACTTGTAAAAGCAAATATGGAATTAAGAACAAATCTTAAAAGGAATATTTCGCTTTTAACAATCTTTACGTTTTTTTCAGGGCCGTCGCCCGCCTTAGCCTTTTTCCAGAATTGCCACCATTTGGGTTTTGATCCGCTCTGTCCGCGATATCCCTCAAGAATATACTCAATCTCGCAGCCGTAAATGCGGTTATTCTTTTTGTTGATATTCTGCAATGTAGTAGTCTGAAAATCTTTTCCCTCATTTTCTGACTTTTTCATATTGTCCATTGTGGCATATGAAAAGTTTTGGAAAACATATTCCGTAACAAGCAAATTATCAGCTAATCCGCTCCAACCGTTTTTAAATATCCGGAACATTCCCTTAATCTTTTTTGCCATACTTGAGAACATTCTCAGCACGCCTGTTCTGGAGCTTCCTGCTCCGTCTATCTCTATAAGATTAAGGTCGCCGCCCGATGTATTGAGCATAGAAAATACATTAAGTGAATATTTGTTATTTGTATTTTCGTCCTTTGATACTTCCTCTATAGACGAATCGCTTATTTCCGATATAGACTCTGTGACCGAATCTACTTTGTTCTCGTCCTCGTTCTTATAACCGCCGAATGTCATAACAAGATAAGCGTAAAATGCCGGCGAATTCAGCGTAACACCGCCGCAATCGGCGCCGACCTCATCTATTCTCTTTAAATATGACGCAGGTGTAAACGAGAATATTGCCGAAACAAACTTATTCGGAAAATAACGCTCATAATACTCGTCATATTTTTCGTAACTGAAATCGGATGAATTTTTAAGCTTGTTCACACACGCCTTTTTAAATTTGGAATAGTCTGTAAGGTTGCTGAGCCCCTTGCCGTAAAAATTGTATTCACGGAATTTTGCCGAAACTGTATAGAGCACGTATTGCTTATTACCGTTAATCTGCTCTCTGAGTTCATTTAGGTCATTTATGTCAAAAGTAACGTCGTTTTTTGAAGCTTCGCTTGAAAGCTCTTGATAATATTCATCTTTGCCGGTATTTGAGCCGTATTTTTCCACTTCATACTTCAAATTATTGTTATCTGTCTTTAACTGATTAAATTTTGCCTGTATCAAGTTGCAAAGCGTAAGCATATAGTCATAGTTGTTGCCGTGAGTACCTCTTTGCTTATACTCGCCTTCGGGCATAAGAAAGAATTTAACTATTGGTTTTCCGCTTACGGGATCAATACCCGTAAGTCTGCCCAGAGCTAAATAATATGATTTATATACAGAGTAAAAATAGTCGTACTGCTCTTTCGCCAAATTATTATATTTAGAGGCCAGTCCCGAAAAAGTATTTACGGTACCAGAAACGGAAATCATAAAATCATATACTTTTTTTATTTCGGGATTTACCGTTTTGTCTAACCACTCTTTTGTTTCGGCTTTCGCACTGTCTATCCTTGCTTTATAACTGTCGTCAGATTCATTTAAATTTCTTGAAAGGCAACATCTTGACTCCAACTCATCGTTGATCTTGTTATAGCAATACATTAAGTCACACAAGTGATCATTAAATACAAAATAATCATCTACCGTTTTTCTCTGCTCTATAGACGGCAAAGACTCAAACCCATATAAGCCGCCGGTAAGTGATTCCATACTGCTCTTACATTCGGCCAATTCTGACTCAAGCGTTGTTTTAAGCGGCTGAAGCTCGCTGAGCGAAAGATCCGAAGGATTCTTTTTAAGCTCAAACTTTTCATATTTTTCAGACTGATGATAATTGAGCGTACGAAGGCCGCTTGTATTTATCGGCGCGACACACCATGTTACAAGATATTCGTTTGCAAGTCTTACAGCCTCATTCAATTTATCAATGTTCTGATTCCAATCTTTTTCGGCTTTTTTAAAGTTTTCTACACGTGCATCGTACCTAACAATGGATTTATATAATGTGGCACACAAAGAACCCATTTCACCCTTTGTCGCGTCCACAGTTGTTTTTGCAGCCGTAACATCTACCTTGGCGTCCGCTTCTTCAAAGCTTGCCGCGCCCGCGAACAAGTCGAGAGCGATCTCTGCAGGTCCACGGTATTTCATAAACTCAACTATTTGGTTTTTGAGTATCTTGTAATTACGCAAAGAGCTCCCCTTTACGCCCTTAGCCTCAAAGCTGTCGTAGGTTACGTTAAGAAAATTAGAATTAATGGTATAGCTTTCGTCTTCTGCTCCCACAAAGTCTTTAATATTCTGGTTAAGTCCGCTTACTGCGGAAGAAACGGTAGCGAGCAGATTTTTTGCCTGCATTGTGTTTGCAAAATATGCGTCGGCGTCGTTTGTTGTACTGCCCACCTGAGAAAGCGCCATAAGACCGTAAACGTCTTTAAGCACTGTGTCATAATTGGCAAGCGCTGCGTTTGTTGTAAGCTCACCCGCATTCTCAACTATGGATTTTGACAACGCGAGATTGGCGCTGTCTACCATAAGTCCCGTAAAGGTGAGGGTAGGCAACAATATTATAGATAAAAATAATGAAATTGATCCCTTACATTTTGAAGCGAAGCTATACATTAGCAACCACCCTTTCGCTTGCTGAGTTCACTGAAAAGCAAATAATATCATCCTACACCCGTTTTACTTATAAAAGATGTAAGTCTTGAAAGCATCTTGTTTACCCAGCCGTCGCAAGTGCTTCCGGTCATACGGCCAACAACGTCGTTTAGCATATCTACATTTCGAACATATTCGGTCGTGCTCATAACAGCGGCTGTTGCAGACGATTTCATTGAAAACAGGCTTGTTGTGTTTTGCCTTACAAGCACCGGAACAAAGGGATTGTAAAAATCCTGCGAAACAGTAACCGTCATTTTATATATCATAAATCCTTTGAACTTCTTGGGCATTTTAATGGACAAATCCGATAAACGTATGTCTGCATTAATAAGCTGAGAAGTGTTTACAGCGGTATTAATCTTCTTTTCTATTGCACCGTATATATCGTCGTATCGAGAGCCGAATTTTAAGTATCTGTACGGCTCCGATTTCAGATTTTTCGGATTTTTGAGAGCGTTACTGTCTATTGTTACACCAACCTGATAGCTGTTTTCCTCAAGTCCCATGTTCATAATCTTGTCAGCGTTGTTGTCACAATAAATTTTTTGGGCAAGAACAACTCCCCTGTTTACTGCCGAATCTAACACTGCCTTTTGGTTAAGATAAAAACCCGAAGCAAACAAAAGCCCCAATATAAAAAGGCATATGGGAAGAACAATACTGTATTCCACAATGGGAGCAGCAGCCTTTTCTTCTTTTACAAATCTTTCAAAACGTGATTTATATTCAGTTGATTTCATCCTCTTTCACCCTTTCCAAAGATGATGAAAACTCAAAATTAATTGAAGTAATTTTTCCGAATCGGCAGAGCGGGTCTACCGGTACGACGCGCTCCGCCACTTAACCGGTCAGCTTTCAAAAATGTTAGCCTTGTGCGCCTCCGCCTGCGCTGAAGGAAGTTGTAATCTGCTCTGATTGGCCTGTAATTCCGCCCCAAATGCTGCTTACGAGATTGCCTATTTGCTCTCTGAAGAACAAAGCAAGCAACACTACTATGGCAACAAGGATGATCGTAGCGATAATTTCGGCTCCGCCTTTCTCTTCATGCGCCAAGCGTTTAACGCTTGTTTTTGCATTGAATAATGCGTTTGAACATTTAACATATGCATTTGTCAATAACTTTTTCATAAGTCATCCTCCTTTCCAAATGCATTACAAACCTGTTTTTGCTTATATATCGCTCAAGCAAATACACACATAAAAGAAGCTCCATCCCGGTAAGGACAACGTCTTAAATATGTATAAAAGCCCGAAAACCAAATTAATTATACCGATATGCCCATAAATATGGGAACAACTACCATAAGCAAGATTCCCACAAACATAAGTGTGATAGGAATAAGCAGCTTGCTTGCGGCTTCTTCGCCCTTTTGGCGCGCATATTGTTTTTTCTCAACCCACGCTTCGTTTGAAAACTGCCTTAAAAACTCGGCAAGCTCTTTGTTTCCTTTGCTAAGGTTCTGAACCATTGTAGAAGCAAACTTTGTTATTTTGTCAACGTTGCATCTGTTTGCAAAATTCATAATGGCGTCAAATTCAGAAATACCGTTGTTCATTTCGGAAACAGCGTTTCTCATTTCTTCATAAATAGTGCCTTCGCCTGTGTTTGCAACCTTTTCCCACGCTTCTTTTACTATCATACCCGCGTTTACAAGCAACGCAAGCTTAGAGAGAACATCGGGGAAGGTTGCGATGATGCTGTCTTCACGCTTTTTGATGATATCTGTTATGGTAGTTTCAAAATAATACGCTATTCCGAAAGCAGAGCCAGCCGCAAGCAGAAGCACAACATATGTTTCCATAAGCACTGCAAGCGTAAAACCGATAATGAGCGTAAGAAATACGGACGTGATCTGCTTTGCCAAATTTATCCTGAAATAAAATTCAGCGTATTTTTCGCCGTAAACTATCTGAC
This sequence comes from Clostridiales bacterium, assembly GCA_024690965.1. GTDB lineage: Bacteria > Bacillota > Clostridia > Oscillospirales > Acutalibacteraceae > JAEEHZ01. Next base: position 71,858 of record JAILOG010000002.1, on the reverse strand, counting down.
AGTTTTTTATCTTTTTTTTGCTGAACGTACTTCCGTAGTTAAAATGCACCATATCAAGCATATATAAGCCCGACATATACGCATATTTCATTGGAGAGTCAATTGCCTCTACCACATCTTTATATGTTTTTGAGCCTTTGGAAAGCGCAAACAGATAAACGGCACTCAACAGCGTGACGAATATCATAACCGCTAAAGATAAACCCGGACCCATACTAAATCACTTCTTTTCTGTTTTCAATAGGCAAGCCTTTTAAGTAAACACTTATCAAAGCTTTATGTCAAGTATTTTCTTTCCTATAAAGTAAGCGACAACAAATATGATTATAGCTCCTGTGGTCGTAATTCTGCCCAAGGAAGATGTAAGGTCTATAACCTCGGTGCCCAAGCACTTAAGCAGAAATACAAAAACAACAGGCATAACCGTCATTGCCGTAAGCTCGCCCTTGTTTCCCGAAACCATTGTTTTTATTTCAAGCTGAATATCTATTTTATCGCATATTATCTGATAAGTGTTCTTTATAACTTCCTTTATATTTCCGCCCTTGCGATAGCAGGTGTCAAATACATTCGCAAAGCTTACTATGTCCGGTATCTGACTTCTCTCACCCATATCAAGCAAAAGCTCTTCCACGTTTATGTTGTTGTATATGCCCGAATTGATTATTTTGAGCTCCTCAAATATAAGGCTCTCCTCTCCGTATTGCGCTGCCATATCATCGGCGGCGTTCGAGAAAGAATCCATTATGTTAAGACCCGCGCCAATAGACGTGTTAAGCGACTCGAGCATATCTTTAAACTGAAGCAAAAGCTTATTACGCCTTTTCTCTATTATCTGCCTTTTTCTGATCGGCAAAAACGCAAATCCCGCAATCAGCGCAACTATCGCGGACAGTATAAGCGATTCGTAAAAGATATACGCAACAACTCCGCCCACAACAGCGCCAAGCAAAAAGTATAAAATCTTTTCGCTTATTTTATATTCGTAATAATTATAGTCAAGCCCGATACCCATAATTCCCACTTTGGGAACATACGGTTCTTTTTTCTTAAAAGGATTTGGTATCTTCAAGCGTAATCACCTCTGCATTTCCGTGATTAAATATTCTGCCGCAGCGCTTAGACCTTGTTATATTTCTTCGTATATACCCGACAGTCTAAGCTTCTGTGTGTGGATCATCTTATTTTTCGTTCTCTTTAATGAGCCGGAAACCTTATCTATTTTTGTGTTTTCGTCCTCCTCAAACACATAAAGGGGATTAAGGAGTATTTTTCCGTTTTCGTATCCCACTACCTCGGTGATCTCCATTGTTTTACGGGAGTGATCTCTCAAACGTGAAAGGTGGATTATTATATCAAGCGCGGAAGCTATCTGCTGTCTTATAGCCTCAAGCGGCAATCCCGCGCTGCCCTGCAAAACCATTGTTTCCAAACGGCTGAGCATATCTTCGGTTGAGTTTGCGTGACCTGTAGAGAGAGAACCGTCATGTCCCGTATTCATCGCCTGAAGCATATCAAGCGCTTCTCCTCCTCTGACCTCGCCTACTACTATTCTTTCGGGTCTCATACGCAAAGAGGATTTTATAAGATCTCTTATTGTGATCTGACCTGTGCCTGCCGAGTTGGCATTTCTCGTTTCAAGACTAACAAGGTTATCTATTCCCTTTATCTGAAGCTCGGCGGAGTCTTCTATCGTTATAATACGCTCGTCTTTAGGGATATAGTTTGAAAGAGCGTTAAGAAATGTCGTTTTACCCGAGCCTGTACCTCCGCTTATAAAGATATTATATTTCGCTCTTACAAGAAGCTGCAGTTGCTTTGCGATTTCCGGCGTAAGCGAACCGAATTCTATAAGCTTTTCCATTGTCATAGGGGTTTTTGAGAATCTTCGGATTGTCATTGTGGGTCCGCACAGCGCTATTGGCGGTAAAACAACGTTTACACGGCTGCCGTCCTGCAAGCGGGTATCAACTATCGGATTAGACTGGTTAACTTCTCTTCCAGACATACCTACTATTCTCTGAATGATATCCTCCAAGCGCCTCTCACTCTCAAACTGGGCGTCAAGCCTCTGCAAACGGCCGTTTTTCTCTATGAATATGTGGTCGTAACCGTTTATCATAACCTCAGTTATAGACTCGTCTCTGATTATGCTGTCAAGCAATCCCAAGCCTCTTATTGAGCTGAACACAAGCTCTTTTATGTTTATTTTTTGCTCTATTGAGATATATTTGCCTTCGGTCTTTATATGTATTATTCTTTCTATTTCGTCCTCAAGCTGCTCATCCGATAACTCACTCAATCGCAAATTATCGGCAATATAACTCTTTATTTCTTCAACTAATTTTTCTTGAATATTTTCATCCATAACAGTCACCCGCAGATCATTTTGTAATATCTAATTGTGCTTTTATGGTTATACTTTTCCTCATTAACATAATAGCATATTAATGTGAAAATCGGCGAAAAAACACAAAACATTCATTTGATTTTCATCGAAACATCAGATAAAATTTTTGAACACGTCCATTGTTGAAATCTGCTCAACTACCTGCTTTACGGATGCGTGCTCAAACTTCGGTATGCCGCCCAATACATTAAGTCCCTCTACCGGAAGCTCGTTGCTCGTTTTGTTGCTGAATTTGTTATAAACGATATGAAGCTTAGACATAACACGCAGATCCTGTTGCTTTTCAAGAATTGAAAACGCGTCGTAAAACGCCTTGAATTTTGAATTGCTTACTGCGGAACCGTCCGCAACAAGAACCACATCCGAAGCCGCCTTCAGCATGGCAAACATTCCGGCGTCTAATGAAAAATCTGCGTCAATAACAATATGTGTGTAAGAATTGGTGGTTTTCAGCGTTCTTATTATTGATGATATTTCTTCTGCGTTAAGCTCTGTCATATCAAGCGGCAATGTACAGGGGTCGTAAAAGCTTACGCCGCTGTCGTCTTGCTTCACACAGCTTTCGAGCTTCATAACAAGGTTTGTTTTCTTACTTTTTACGGCGTAGATTATATCAGAGAAAGTATATTGACCGTTGCCTGAGAAAAATACGTTAGAATTACCAAGCATCTCCATATTCAAATAAAGAGGTTTCTGCCCGTGCAATGCCAAAAACTTTGCGTAAGCCGCGGCACACGTGGAGCTTCCCACTCCGCCCGCAACCGATGTAAAGAGAATAACTTTTGAAGTTTCGTCTCCCGAAAGACTGACACCAGAAATATTGGCTGCAACCTCGGAGAATATATTAAGTATCTCTTTATATATCAAATCCGCCTTCTGAAATTTACATATTGCGGGACGGTCATTATATTGCTCTATTCCCGGAGATTCAACAAAATAGGCGAACGCGCACGCTTTCGGTATTTGTGAAAAATCTATATCAAAATGGTCCGAAGAAATAAGCACGTCTATTTTTACATCTTTTATTGTTGAGTATGTTACCTCATCCGCCTTTGTGAAGGAATAAACCTGAAGCTTGTCGGCAAAGCGGTTATTAAAGGCGGTTATCACCCTTGAAAGATAATTTTTATCATGCTCTAAAATAGCTAATTTTATTTTCAAAATAAATCTTTCCTTTCGTCTGTGAGCGCACAGTTACTCTTTATATTCCGTTTATATATTACCACGAAACAATTGTTAAAGTCAATATAAATTGGCACAATTCTTTAAAATAAGCTTTATTTAGATATATTTTTTGTGAATATGTAATATTGTGTCATTTTTCATCAAATGATAATGTACCTGCAACTATTCCCCCTGCGGCAAAAACGCAGGCAACCATACATATAACGCTCGAAAGCATTTCAAGCTTTTGCTGCGAAAAAATATTCGCAAATGTTAAGGCATAGCACCCCAAGCCCGCAAAAAGGAAAATCGCGGCAATTACAAGCATTATTTTTGTCAATTTTATAAGCATAAAACCATCCTCCGGCACATTAGCGCAGTAAATTTGTTAACATATTATTTTAATAAACTATATAAGAACAACCGAATAGATTATAACAGACATAACACAACATATGCATACCGAAACAACAGATATCAAACGCACCGGTTTAAGCAATTTAGAATTCTCATTCTGAAAATCGGCAATCAAGTAAGCAAAAAACATTGGTATCATCAATACAGCCATTGGTACATATCTTGCGTTCATCGTGCAAACCTGAGGGTATTTCAAACAAAAAGCATAGTAAGAAATAAAATAAACAGAGGTGCAAACGGCAACAATTGCAAATGGCAGCCTGCGATGGGATTTTTTTAAATCAATAATAAAAAGCACAAGCCCGCTTAAAGCCGCGACAACACATAGGCAAAAAGCCATCAACATAATAAACGGCAATATTTTTATATCGGAAAAATATTCTTCAAAGCAGGCTGTTTTCAAATAACCTACAGTAGGATTAAATTCATAATAAGAGTCTCCCGAATGTTCACCCCACGCAATAAAAGGAGAAGAAAACTGATAAGGTGAAAAATCGAATAACCTGCGCAACACGGAATAATTACCGATATACTGATAGTTATCAGACCCTAAATCGGGCACGTAATTTATGGGTGTGTTGAACATAACAAGGTTTCTTACTGTCCACGAAAGCCCTATGGGCACGCATACTGCCCCAAACACGGCATATTGCCCTATAAGTCTTGCTTTTGCGCGCTCTTTAATAAGCGCATATAAGAATACGAATGCAATTCCAATTGCAACAAGGCCGGCAGAAAGTTTTGTAATCATACCAAGCCCCAGGCATATCGCAACCGGCAATATTGTTCTTATCCTTTTGTTGTCATACCAATTAATTGTATGATAAACTGCGAGAAACATAAACATTGCGCAAAGGCAATCGTTATTTATACTGCCCGAAAAAAACCTAAATGTGGGGTTTACGCACACAAAAAGGCACGCAAGATAAAACGGTAAGTTTTTAAGCCCTGCTGATTTGAATATTTTTATACAGACAATACAGCAAACACCCGAATAAAAAAACGGGAGAAATTGAATCCCCTCTATTGCGGAGTCATATGAAACTCCTATAAACATTTGCAGTCGCATCCACACGGCGCATATAATATGATGTAGCGGCGGATGATAAAACTGCCACACACTTATGGGATCAAAATCGGGTAAAGAACGGTTATAGAGGAAATATTCAATGTAGCCCGCGTGACCTGAGCCGTTGCCGAAAATCTCTACATCGTGTTGATGCGAGGTGGAAGGTAATGTAAGTATATACACAAGTCTCAACGATAATCCTATAATGAAAATCAGTGTTATAATCTTTTTTTCACTGAGAGTATTTCTAATCTTAAAAAACATCCCCGTGCCAAAGCACGTAAGAATAATGATAACATTGGCGACTACTGCCGCTAAGTTGTAATTAATACTGTTGTAATTCCAAAAAAGGCCCGCGCACATACCTAATATAACACAAAATGCAGCAAGCGCGGCATAATGATGTATATAAATAAAGTTAAGGATTTTTTTCATTTCAAATTACCCTATTTTCCTTTCACCTTTTACATAGCCTTAATTCTTTTGGCGATTTCACTCGCTGCGGCAAACGGCGTGTTATTTCCCGATATCACCAGATCCGCGCACGATAAATATATTTCCTTTCTTTGTAAATATAGCGAATAGACCTCATCCGTGTTCTTGTTCTTTATCAACGGGCGTGAAGTATCGTTTTTCAGGCGTGATGTTATTATATCAAACGGAACATCTAAAAACACTGTTATACAACGCTCTTTCAAAAGTTCTCTGCAGCGTGGATCAAGCACTGTTCCCCCACCCAGTGAAATAAACATATTCTTGCTTTCGCAAAGCATTTTCAGAACTTCATATTCCTTTTGTCGAAAATAATCTTCACCAAAATTCTTAAATATTTCATTTATTTTCATATTACATTCTTTTTCTGTTATTGCGTCGGTGTCGGCAAATGACATGCCGAGCATTTTGGCGCAAGACTCGGCAACCGTTGTCTTTCCGCAGCCCATAAATCCGCATACAGCTATATTTTTTGCCTTCATAACTAATGTTTTCTCCCCATAATCAAGTACACAAATACTTAAAATATGTATGCAAATGAATTTGTAAATAATAGGGCTAAAAATAGTAAAAAATATATAAAATACTATTGACAAAGCAGCTTACAAATATTAATATGTTATGCAGTGGTTCGGATATATAAGATTTGTGTTGCCTGTAATTTTATCATACAATTCTTTTTTTGTCCACTTCAACAAATTTAAAATTATATAATGTTATCAAAAGGAGCCCATGTATGATTTTTGAAAAGATTAGAAAGATTTTAAGCGAACAGTTTGATATTGATGAAGACACCATAACACCCGAAACTCTAATAGAAGACGATTTGGGTGCCGATTCACTTGATATTGTTGATCTTATGATGAGCATAGAAAGTGAATTTGACCTTGATATGCCCGATACCGATGTTGAGGGTATCAAATCCGTGGGGGATTTGTGCAGCTTTATAGAAGCTAATATTTAATCGTTAAACAAACGATTATTCAATAATATACTAACAGCGCTTCCGGTCTTGCAATCGGAAGCGCTTATTTTATCTATTTATTATTCTTATTTGCTCGGCTTTGAAATGATATCGTAAACAAGTACAGGCTCATCTACCTTATCATCCGAGAACTCTATTGCGCTCATAAACAGCTCTTCCGCGTCTGAAAGCTTGTTTGGCAGATTAGTATGGAACTCTGCAAGAACATCGCCCTTCTTCACAAAATCGCCTGTTTTTGCCTTTAGTATTATACCCGCGCTGAAGTCGATAGGCTCGCCCTTTTTCTCTCTGCCTGCGCCGAGAATAACACTTGATATACCTATCTTCTCGCAGTCCATATGCTTAATATAGCCGTCACGGGGAGCACATATGTTTTCTATTGTGCCCGCTTTCTTAAACAAATCGGTGTTATCCACCATTTCCGCGTTACCGCCCTGAGCCGCGACCATCTGACGGAGCTTTGTAAGCGCAGAGCCGTCGGCTATTGCACCGAGAACCATCTTTTTGCACTCCTCTACAGGCTTTCCGGTAACAAGCATTGTCATATTTGATGCAAGCGCAACGCAGACCTCTGTCAAATCTTTCGGTCCGTGACCTTTAAGGGTTTCAATAGCTTCTATAACTTCTAAACTATTTCCTATGGCATTACCAAGCGGTATATCCATATTTGTGATAAGAGCGGCAGTCTTTCTGCCAACCGAATATCCGATGTCAACCATCTTTTGCGCGAGAAGCTTACTGTCCTCAAGTGTTTTCATAAACGCGCCGCTGCCTGTTTTAACGTCAAGTACAATAGTACCCGAGCCCGCGGCTATCTTTTTGCTCATAATACTTGACGCGATAAGCGGTATGCTGTTTACAGTAGCGGTTACATCGCGCAAAGCGTAAAGCTTTTTGTCACAGGGAGCCAAATTGCCCGACTGACCCACAACGCATATGCCTATATCGTTTACCTGGTCAATGAACTGCTGCGGCGGAAGCTCTGTGTTAAATCCGTCAAAAGACTCAAGCTTATCAACTGTGCCGCCTGTATGACCTAAACCTCTGCCCGACATCTTTGCAAGCTTGCCGCCCAAAGAAGAAACGATAGGAGCAATTATAAGCGTTGTTTTGTCACCAACGCCGCCGGTGCTGTGCTTGTCAACAGTTACACCGTTTATTCCGCTCAAATCAATCATATCTCCGGATTTTGCCATGGCAAGTGTAAGAGCCGATGTCTCATGCTCGTTCATACCGCGAAAATATATTGCCATCAAAAGCGCCGATATCTGATAATCCGGTATTTCTCCGCTTGTAACGCCGTCAACGAAAAATTGAATTTCTTCATCGCTCATAACGCCGCCGTCACGCTTGTTTTGAATAATATCATACATTCTCATATTAATCACCTCATATATTAATTAATCGAAAAGTCAGTTTAAATGCGGAAGGTGACCGAATATCGGCCACCTGCCATTAACAAATCAGTAATATCAAATTATCTCTTGCCCTTATCGTAAGGAATACCCTCTGCCTTAGGTGCGCGTGAATTCTTGGAGAACAGCACGAGGATTATCATTGAAGCGATAAACGGCATCATATCGTATACGTTCTTCGAAAGTCCGAGACCCGCGAGGAATGTGGAGTCCGCAATGTTTGCCAAAGATTTGAACACCGCAAAGAACATAGCAGCGCCGAAAATGTTGATAGGCTTCCACTGACCGAAGATCATAACCGCGAGAGCAAGGAAACCGAAGCCCGTAACGCCAACCTCAAAGTTCCATGTGGAAACAGACGGGATAACATAAGCAAAGCCGCCTATGCCGCCGAGAAGGCCTGAGAACATAACGCCTATGTATCTCCAACGGTAAACATTGATACCTACAGAGTCTGCTGCCTGAGGATGCTCACCGCAGGAACGAAGTCTTAAGCCCCACTTTGTCTTGTAAAGGAACAAGAAAGCGAGCAAAAGAATTATAAGTCCTATGAAAAGAAATACGTTGATGGTAAGCTTGTCGTCACCAACAGGAATGTCGATAAGGAAAGCATTGTTACTGTAATTGAGCTTTGCTGACGCAGAGCCGTTGAAAACCTTAACTATAACAACCGCGAGAGCTGTCGCCATCATATTAAGAGCAGTACCGCCGATAGTTTGGTCGGCTTTAAGCGTGATAGCCGAAAATCCCAAAAGCAGAGAATAAACGAGTCCCGCAACCGCGCTTACAACAATGGAAATCAAAACTACAAGTCCGGGTGCCATACCCTGAGGAAGAATACAAAGCGTAAGCACGCCCGCAAGTGCGCCGACAGACATAATACCTTCAAGCGCGAGGTTGATAACGCCGCTTCGTTCGGAGAACATACCGCCCAAAGCAACAAGCATAAGAACGATACCGTAAAGTAATGTATATTTAATAAGCAGTAACATTATTCTTCATCCTCCTTTTCGGCTTCTTTGTCAGAGTCCGGCTCATGCAATTCAATTTGAGGATCCGCGTTAGCGTCGGAAGTTGACTTTACCTTTACAACTTTGCCGATAAGCATCTTAAAGAGCATTGCAAAAGCGCAAAGGTAAATGATAACGCCTATGATAATATCTGCGATTTCAGGCTGATAATAAGCTGTTGCAAGGCAACTGCCGCCAACTGTTATATGAGATATAAGCAAAGCGGAGAATACGCATCCTATCGGGTTACATACGGCAAGCAATGCAACTGAGATACCGTTAAAGCCTATCGCGGGGCAAGCTGTCGAGTCATTCGGGTTCCACTCGCCAACGCCGGACAGATAGAACAACGCGGCACCCAAACCTGCCAAAGCGCCTGCGATAACCATAGAGAGGATTATACTTCTCTTCTCATTGATACCCGCATATTTTGCAGCGTCTTTGTTATGTCCGCAAGCCTTTAATTCATAACCGAATGTTGTTTTGTTGATGATTATGTACATAATTATCGCTACTATGATAGCAATAAATATGGCTATAGTTGTTGATTTTGAGAAAATATTGTCGAGTCCCATATTAGGTATAGCCGACCCGGCGCTTGTTGTGCGAACAACATAAGTCTTATTCTTTGTTGATTCGTACATTTTGCCGAGAACGTTGTTTTTAAGAAGCTCATTTACACCGTAAAGAGCTATCCAGTTAAACATAATTGAAGTAATAACTTCATTTACGTTAAAGAAAGCCTTTAAAAGACCGGGAATCGCACCCCAAACAGCGCCGCAAAGCATTGCTGCCAAAATGCATATGTACCAGGGCATATGAAGCACCAACGCAAAATACAAAGCGCCCAAAGCACCTACGGAATACTGTCCTGCGGCACCTATGTTAAACAAGCCTGTTTTATAAGCGAACGCAACAGATAAACCCGTCATAATAAGAGGAGCAGCTTCTGCGATCTCTTTACTGATGTTTCTTGCGTGCGCGTTAATGTTGTTAAATCCGCCTATAAGAATCGTCATAAAACCTTCCCCGGCGTGTTCAGCATTAATACAAACCAGAATTATGAATCCAACCAACAAACCTATAATTATACAAACAATTGAAGAAAGTATCGAGTTTGTGGCAGAAATTAAGCCGCTTTTGCGCGAAATTGAGTTTTTCGGAGCCGCGCTTTTCATTGTAGTAGTGTTACTCATTTATCTTACACCTCCGCCGGAACTTCGTCACGCTTAGCGCCTGCCATATACAAGCCAAGCTCTTGGACGGTTATTTGTTTGGGGTCAAGCTGTCCAACAAGCTCGCCCTCATACATAACGAGGATTCTGTCGCTGACATTCATAACCTCTTCAAGCTCAAGAGAAACAAGCAAAACCGCCTTACCTTTGTCGCGCTGAGCAACAAGCTGCTTATGAATGTATTCTATAGCTCCTACGTCAAGTCCTCTTGTAGGCTGAACCGCAACAAGCAGATCGGGGTCTTTGTCTATCTCACGGGCGATAATAGCCTTTTGTTGGTTACCGCCGGACATACTTCTTACAGTGGTAACAGGTCCCTGACCGCTTCTTACATCATATTGATCAATAAGCTTCAATGCATAGTCACGAACTGCGCCGTTTTTGATAAAGCCCGCTTTTTGGAACTGAGGCTCCCAATAGCGCTGCAATACCATATTTTGCTCGAGAGTATAATCAAGAACCAGACCGTGTTTATGTCTGTCCTCAGGAATGTGGCTCATACCTGATTTTGAGCGCTCTCTTATACTGCTGTGAGATATATCCACACCCTTGAACTCAATGTGACCTTCGCTCATCTTCTCAAGTCCCGTAAGAGCGTGAACAAACTCTGTTTGTCCGTTTCCGTCGATACCGGCAATACATACTATCTCACCCGCGCGAACATTAAAGGAAACATTCTTAACGGCGTTGTTTTTATGTACCTTGCTGGGAACGGTCATATTCTTTATTTTAAGAACAGACTCTTTAGGCTTAGCCTCGTCTTTGTCAACTTCAAATTTAACGTCACGACCTACCATCAAACGGGAAAGCTCTTCTTTGTTGGTGTTCGCGATGTCAACGGTACCCATATACTTACCTTTACGTAGTATTGTACATCTGTCGGATACTTCCATGATTTCATTAAGCTTATGTGTAATGAAGAGAATGGATTTGCCTTCTTTTGCAAGGTTTTTCATTATCTTCATAAGCTCTTCTATTTCCTGCGGTGTCAAAACAGCGGTAGGCTCGTCAAAGATAAGAATATCGTTATCTCTGTAGAGCATCTTGAGAATCTCTGTTCTCTGCTGCATACCAACAGTGATATCGGAGATAAGCGCGTCCGGGTTAACGCTCAAACCGTATTTCTGAGAAAGATCCATAACCTTGGCGCGGGCATCTTTAGTGCTGAGGAACGGACCCGCAGCTGTGGGCTCAACGCCCAAAATAATATTTTCAAGAACGGTAAAACACTCAACAAGTTTAAAGTGCTGATGCACCATACCTATGTTAAGTGCGTTAGCGTCGTTAGGATTGTTAATTTTAACTTCTACACCGTTTTTCTTTATAATACCCGATGTGGGTTGATACAAACCGAACAGGATACTCATAAGTGTAGATTTGCCCGCGCCGTTTTCACCGAGCAGGGCGTGAATTTCGCCTTTTTTAAGCTGTAATGTAACATTATCATTAGCTCTAATGCCGGGAAATTCTTTTGTAATATTTAACATTTCTATAATGTATTCATTATTCATATCGTAACATTTCCTTTGCATCTATAATGACTGTGTTGTAATCGGACTACATATTTTTTCCAATTTGGGAGCAAAACTAAATAAAGAGAAAAGAGAAAAAAATCTCTTTTCTCTTTATAGTTATAGTTTTATATTACAAAAGTAATCTTATGATTAGCTGATGTAATCAACAGTTGTGTGAGCGCCAACCTCAGGATGAACGTCATCCGAAGAATCGTTGGAAACTGCAACAGAACCGTCTGTGAGCTTAGCTTTGATAGCTTCGTACTCTTCAACTGTGAAGGTTCTGAAGTTCCAAGCGCGCTCGTCTGTAGGAATACCTACATAATCGCCTGCTGTGAGGCCGAGTGTTGAGAATGTGCCGCCAACTGTATCCCACTTGCCGTCTTTGATAAGACCGAGTGTATCGGAAACAGAGTTTGCAAGTCCCTTAAATGCTGATGTAAGGAAGGGGTTGTAACCGAGAGCTGTTTTGTCGTTGTCACCGTTGATGTAGTCAACGCCGAGACCGCTTTGGTCAACGTCAACACCGATAACGTACTTCTTGTTGTTTACAGCTGCTTCAAGAGCGGATGTGTAGATACCGCCGCCGCAAGCGAATACAACTTCTGTGCCTTCTGAATACCAGCCTTCCATCTTTGCTGTGATTGTAGCATCACCAAAGAATTGACCGCCGTATGTGTACTTAATGCTTATGTCTGTGCCGAGCTCTTCAGCAGCAGCGTCTGCGCCGTATACGAAGCCGTAGCCGTATCTGATAACTGCGGGAACTGCCATACCGCCGAGGAAGCCGAGTTTTGTAAAGCCATCTTTAACAGCTGCGTAGCCTGCAAGATAACCTGCCTGCTCTTCGCTGAAAACGATGCAGTGTGCATTTGACTCGAGCTTGCCGTCTGTAACGTCGCCTTCGGAAACGTCAACAGCGATGAATTTAACATCGGGATAATCATTTTGAGCATTAGAGATAGCTTCACCGAAGAGGTAACCAGGCATAACGATTACGTTGTAACCTGCTGCAACTGCTTCTGCAATCTTTGTTTCTCTTTCTTCTGTGCTGTCCTCTTGGGGCTGGAAGTATGTGAAGTCGATGCTGTTAGCTTCGCAGAAAGACTTAACGCCTTCCCATGTAGCCTGGTTAAAGGACTCGTCGTCCAAAGAGCCAACGTCTGTTACAAGAGCAACTTTCATATCGGTTGTTGCTTCAGTGCTTGCTACGCTCTCTGTGCCGGCTTTGCTCTCTGTGCTTGCTGTGCTTGCTGTTTCGTTACCGCCGCATGCAGCGCAAGCAAATACGAGACCTAAAGTCAGCATAATTGCCAAAATTTTCTTCATAGTTTTTCTTCCTCCTGAGAAAAAATATTATATTATAGTTCGATTTCTCGACTACCGCTAAATTGTAGCACAAAGCAATTACATAATCAAGCATTTTTATGAAAAAATATGCTTTAGACTCCAAAAATATACATTTTGTCGAAAAACTATTGTAATTTTTGTGCAATGTGACAACATTTATCTGATTAAATTAAGTTCTCGTTAGTAAACCCATAGGGCAAAAATCCGGATAAAGTATCTTCGATAAATTCATCGTCATTTCTGCCGAGAATTATCCTGAAGTCGTCATCGCAGAACTCACGCATAACCTGTCTGCAAACGCCGCACGGAGAAGCATAACCCGTAAAGTTGCCTTCTATTCCTCCAACAATGGCAATAGCCTCAAAATCGCGCTCGCCTTCGGACACAGCTTTAAAAAACGCTGTTCTCTCTGCGCAGTTTGTGGCAGGATAAGAAGCATTTTCTATATTGCAGCCCAAATAAACCTTTCCGCTTTTTGTAAGCAAAGCGGCGCCTACTTTAAAATGCGAATACGGCACATATGCCGCCTGTGCGGCTTTCTTTGCCAATGCTATAAGCTCAAGTTGAGTCATAATAATCTACGCCCTTTCTATTTATAAATAAGGATTATTCAAGCGCGCCGCTTAAGCTTTGCAATATGCAAGCTTTTCAGCAAACGCGCCGTATAAATAACAACAGTATTATTTTAATACCTCATTAAGAAAGCTTGTGCCGGATATTTCTGTTTTGATACCGAACATTTCGGCTATGGTTTTGCCTATATCCGAATAAGTTTTTCTTGTACCGAGGTTTACGGGCTTAACACCCTTGCCGTACATTATAAAAGGAATGTGTTCCCTTGAGTGGTCGGTACTGCAGGTGTAGCCGGGATCACAGCCGTGATCGGCTGTTATCATAAGCACATCGTCGTCGTGCATCTTTTCCATAAATTTAGGCAGCCACCTGTCAAACTCGGTCAACGCCGCCGCGTAGCCGTCAACGTCGTTACGGTGACCGTAAAGCATATCAAAGTCAACAAGATTTGTAAAACACAGTCCCGTAAAATCTTTATCGGCATACTCAAGTGTTTTTACCATACCGTCTGTATTGCCTTTTGTGTAAGTTTTTTCGGTGATGCCGTGTCCCGCAAATATATCAAATATTTTGCCTATCGCTATAACATCCAAACCGCTTTGCTTCATATCGTCAAGCAAAGTGTTTTTCGGCGGTTCAATAGAAAAATCGTGGCGGTTGCTTGTACGTGTAAAATTACCAGGCTCGCCGATAAACGGTCTGGCAATAACTCTGCCTACGCCATGCTCGCCAACAAGTATCTCTCTTGCCATACGGCAATATTCATACAGTGTCTCTATGGGAACTATTTCTTCATGAGCGGCTATTTGAAATACGCTGTCAGCGCTTGTGTATACTATAAGGTCGCCTGTTTTCATATGCTGCTCGCCGTAATCCTTTATAACTTCCGTTCCGCTGTATGGCTTGTTGCATAGAACACCTCTGCCTGTTGCCGCGCTGAATTTATCAAGCACGTCTTTTGGGAATCCGTTAGGATAAGTAGGCAAAGGCTTTTCCGAGATTATTCCGCTTATTTCCCAGTGACCTATTGTGGTATCTTTGCCTTTCGATTTCTCTTCAAGACGGCAAATTGCGGCTGTGTGGTTTTCGTCACCCTCTAAAAAGTCTACGCCGTCAATATTGAACATACCCATTTTCTTAAGTGTATGTATATCAAACTTAGAGGATTTAGATATAGATTTTAATGTATTTGTGCCTGCGTCGCCAAAATCTGCCGCGTCGGGCAATGCGCCGCATCCGCAGCTGTCAAGCACAATTAAAAAAGCTCTTTTAATGCCCATTGTAATCAACCTTTCTTTATGTATAAGATAACAGAATTATTCTTTGTCGAGCTTAACGGCTGTTTCCAAAGCTATTTCCATCATCTTCGTAAAGGCGTTCTGACGTTCCTCACTTGTTGTCTCTTTGCCCTTCATGGGAACATCGGAAATTGTGCAGATGGCAAGAGCGTGTTTGCCTGCCTGCGCCGCTGTAAGATACAGCGCGGCGGCTTCCATCTCAAGTGCGAGAACGCCCATATTATTGAGCTTTTGGTTTAAGTCGGCGGATTCGCCGTAGAAAGTATCGGATGAGAATATATTTCCTACCTTCATTTCAACACCGAGCTCTTTTGCGCAGTCATCGGCTGTTCTGAGCAGTTTGTAGCTTGCTATCGGTGCCAATGTTCCGGGAATGTCGTACTGTACGGCAAAATTACCGTTTGTGCAGGCGCCCATACCTGCCACTACGTCAAAGAGGTCAAGGTCTTCGCTTACCGCGCCCGCCGAGCCGACTCTTATTATATTATCAACATCATAGAAATTGAACAATTCGTAGCTGTATATACCTATTGATGGCTGACCCATACCGCTTGCCATAACCGATACTTTAACGCCCTTGTATGTACCCGTGTATCCCTGTATACCTCTTACATTGTTAACAAGAACAGGGTTCTCGAAAAATGTCTCTGCAATAAACTTAGCTCTGAGCGGGTCGCCCGGCATAAGAACTGTTTTTGCGAAATCGCCTTTGTTTGCTGAAATATGTGCTGTTGCCATAATTAATTCCTCCGTAAAATAATATCAATAGCCGGTGGCTTCTTCATTTTTGATTATTTTAACAATACGGCTCGTGCCAAGTCTTGTCGCGCCGAGGTTTATGAAATCTTCGGCGTCCTGCAAAGATGCGATGCCGCCTGCCGCCTTTATGGCAACGTGGGGTTTAACGTGCTTCGCAAAAAGGGCTACGTCTTCTTTTGTTGCCCCACCCTTTGAAAATCCGGTAGAAGTCTTGATAAAGTCCGCGCCTGAGTCGCTTACTATCTCACACATCTTGATTTTCTCTTCATCTGTAAGTAAGCAAGTTTCTATTATAACCTTTAATATTTTATCTCCGCATACTTTCTTTATAGCTTTTATCTCATTCAAAATATCGTCATATCTCTTATCTTTAAGCCAACCGATATTTATTACCATATCTATTTCTTTTGCGCCGTTCTTTATCGCGTCTTCTGTCTCAAAGCACTTTACCGCAGTTGTGCTGTAACCGTTCGGGAAACCTATAACTGTGCATACCGCGAGCTTATCCCCAAGATATTCACTTGCCTTTTTAACATAAGAAGCAGGTATGCAAACAGATGCTGTGCCGTATTTTACACCGTCGTCACATATCGTTTTAATATCTTCCCAAGTAGCTGTTTGCGTAAGCAAGGTGTGGTCTACCTTACACAAAATTTCTTTTAATTCCATATAAAACACTCCCATTCGATAAATTTTTCGCAAATACACGTTTATATAAATGCGTTATAATTTGAATAATATTATAAATTAAAGTATTAAAAATGTCAAATGATTTGTAAATTTTTTTATTTTTTTATTAAAATTGATAAATAACCGAGGTCAACTGTGTTGCGAAAAATCAAATTAACTCAAACAAAGCCTCGAAAAGCAGAAAAAGTAAAAAAAGATAAAAAAACTATTGACAAAATACCGTAACCGTGGTAATATGTTCGAGCTGTAATTCTAAAGACAGCAGGTGCACCCGCATAACGGACAACAGTCCACCTGCCGAGGAATGATTATTTATTATAACCTTATGATTATAATTATGTCCTCCTGCGGTTGCGGGAGGATTTGTTTTTACATTCCGGGTGCTCATCTCACAAATTAACGGAGGTGAATTTAATTGCCAAGCGAGAAAATTTTGGAACAAAAGAAGGCTTATGTTGCAGAGCTTTCGGACAGACTTAAAAATTCTGTTGCAGGTGTTCTCGTAAATTACAAAGGTATTACCGTTTCCGACGATACAAAGCTCAGAAAAGAGCTTCGTGAAGCAGGCGTTAATTACTCTGTAGTTAAGAACACGTTGTTGTCAAGAGCAGCAAAGGACGCAGGCATAGACGGTCTTGATCCTGTACTTGAAAACACAACCGCTATCGCGACAAGCAACGACGATTATGTTGCAGCAGCAAGAATTCTTTGCAAGTACGCAGACACAAGCAAGACCTTTGAGGTTAAAAGCGGTTATCTCGACGGAGAGGTCATTTCTCTTGAAATGATACACAGTCTTGCAAAGCTTCCGTCAAGAGAAGTTCTTCTTGCAAATGTACTCGGTGCATTCAACGCACCTATCGCAAGCTTCGCACGTGCCGTACAAGCTATTGTTGACAAAAACGGCGAAGCGGCAGAGGCTTAATCTAAAAGCCCCGAAAAGTATTAAATTTAAAAATTATTATTGGAGGTAAAACTATCATGGCATCAGAAAAAGTAATGGCTATAGTAGAAGAGTTAAAAACACTTACAGTTCTTGAGCTTTCAGAGCTCGTACACGCAGTAGAGGACGAATTCGGCGTATCCGCTGCAGCAGCAGTTGCAGTAGCGGCTCCCGCAGCAGGCGGCGCAGCAGCAGCTGAAGAAAAGACAGAGTTTGACGTTATCCTTAAGAACGCAGGCGCTGAGAAGATCAAGGTTATAAAGGCTGTCAGAGAGATAACAGGTCTCGGACTTAAAGAAGCTAAAGAAGTTGTTGACGGCGCGCCCAAGACTCTTAAAGAGGGCGTAAGCAAGGACGACGCAGAAGCTATGAAGGCTAAGCTCGCAGAAGTTGGCGCAGAAGTAGAAATTAAGTAATTTTAGTATACTTACTTTTTTTAACAAAAACCCCTGTCGTATGCAATTGATACGGCAGGGTTTTTGTATGTCCGGAAACATCATTTATTTTATAAGAGAATCAAGATAATCTAAAATGTATTTATATACTTCCGCGTTATCCGTTTCGTTCAGTATTTCGTGGCGGTCGTTTTCAAACAGCTTTAGTCTGAGATCTTCTACGCCGGATTCTTTCAATCTTTCATAAACAGTCATAACGCCCTTTGAATAATCCCCCACGGGGTCGTCTTTACCGGATATAATGAGTATCGGCAGCTCTTTTGGAACATCGTTTGCCCATTTTGGGTTTGATACCTCGCCCAATATACCCACAAGCCCTTTATATCCGTTCAGAGTAAATCCAAAACCACAATACTCATCACGCTCGTAAGCAGTTTTTATATCGTCACGCTTTGTAAGCCACTGATAAACTCCCTCACCGTCAAACTTTTTATTATATGAGCCAAACATCATCTTTGTAATAAATCTGCTTTTTGCCCGTTCACCTTTAAACAAAGAAATAATATTAATGAGAAGCTTGCCCATGCCCAAGGCAGGGTTTGGTCCCGATGTTCCCATAATAACAGCTCCGTTGAGCTCTTTTCCGTAACGCGTAATATAACCTCTTGCCATAAACGAGCCCATTGAATGTCCGAGCAAAACTATCGGCAGATCGGGATACATTTGTTTAGCCTTCAGAGTAACGCAGTGTAGCCTGTCTATGCAGCCCTCATATCCGCCTTCGCCGAAATAGCCCAATTCATCCTTGCTTAATGTTATTCCGTGACCAACCTGATCACTGCCAATTACAATATATCCGTTATCGCACAAATATGAAGCGAAATCTTCATATCTTTCTATGTGTTCTTCCATTCCGTGAGATATCTGTAAAATACAGCGCGCGGCATTTTCATTATCGGGCATCCAGACTATACATTTTGCGTCACGGTTTTGCAGGTCTTTTACTGTGATGATCTTTTTATTCATAACCCATTACTCCTTTTCTTCCCAAGATAACGCTCTTTCAACCGCTTTTTTCCACTTTTTGCGCATAAGTTCCGCGCTTTTTTCTTCTTCGTTTGGCTCAAAAAGTTTATCCAAAGACCAAAGGTTTTTAAGCTCATCGGTACTTTTCCAAAAGCCTACCGCAAGTCCTGCCAAATACGCCGCGCCAAGCGCAGTTGTTTCTCTTATCATCGGTCGTCTTACAGGCTTGCCTATAACATTGCTCTGAAACTGCATAAGAAAATTATTGGCAGACGCGCCTCCGTCTACACGAAGCTCTTTTATTATTATGCCAGAATCTTCCTGCAAAGCACACAAAAGCTCATTGGACTGAAACGCAATAGACTCCAGCGCCGCCCTTATGATATGCTCTCTGCGTGTGCCTCTTGTAATTCCCACTATCGTTCCTCTTGCGTACATATCCCAGTAAGGTGCGCCGAGCCCCGTAAAAGCGGGAACAATATAAACACCGCCGGTGTTTTCTACTTTAGTGGCGAAATACTCCGTATCTCTCGCGTCGTTTATAAGATGAATTTCATCCCTCAGCCATTGCACCACGGCACCGCCTGTAAAAACACTTCCCTCAAGTGCATACTGCACTTTGCCGTTTAATCCTATAGCAATCGTAGAAAGCAATCCCGACTCCGAATAGCATATATCCTCACCTGTATTCATCAGCAAAAAGCAACCCGTTCCGTAAGTATTCTTAGCCTCGCCTTTTTCAAAGCAGTTTTGCCCGAACAAAGCGGCCTGCTGATCGCCCGCGATTCCCGATATGGGTATCTTGCAACCGTCGAAATCAATTTCTCCGTAAACTTCGCTTGAGGACATTACCTGCGGCAGCATAGACATGGGTATATCCAAAGCTTCGCAAAGGTTTTCATCCCATTTAAGTTCTTTTATATTGTAAAGCATTGTTCTGGACGCGTTTGTAACATCTGTTATGTGCTTTTTCCCTTTTGTATAATTCCACACAAGCCAAGAGTCAACAGTACCGAAAGCTAATTTGCCTTCTTTTGCTTTTTCTTTTGCTCCTTCTACGTTGTCAAGTATCCATTTTATCTTTGTTCCGCTGAAATATGCGTCTACAACCAGTCCCGTAGTTTTTTTGATATAATTTGAAAGTCCTTCTTCTTTTAGCTGTTCGCATATAGGCGCAGTTCTTCTGCACTGCCAAACTATGGCGTTATATATCGGCAAACCAGTTTCTTTGTCCCATACTATTGTGGTTTCACGTTGGTTAGTTATTCCCACGGCGGCAATTTCTTCGGGCTTTATCCCGCTTTGCGCAACAGCCTGCCTGAACACCTTATCCTGCGATTCAAAAATTTCCATCGGGTCGTGTTCTACCCAGCCGGGATTGGGGTATATCTGTTTAAACTCTTTTTGGGCAATGGCAACAATGTTTTGCTCGTGGTCGAATATTACGGCACGAGAACTTGTTGTACCCTGATCCAAAGCAACTATGTATTTTTTATCCATAACTACCTCCGAAAATCAAAACTGGACATCTTGATTCTATCATACATTTTCATCAATTGCAACATTTATACAATTTTTATTAAAAATTTAAGCAAAAAATATTGTTAATGCTGTAAAATGTATATTATTTTATACACATTCTTGATTTTTAACGGTCAAAAATATATAATTACGATGTATTTTGAAAACAGGCGGTCTAAATTATGACAAAACCAAACAGATATTATGATAACTTAGAACAAAACCTTATGTTTTTTAAGGTGTTGCGGAAAACAAATGATTTTATACACGCAAACCCCGAAAAGCACATATATCAAATGGGGATAGGAGATGTTACCCTGCCGCTGTGCAAGGCGAGTATAGAAGCTATGCACAAAGCCGTGGACGAGCAAGCAAACAAAGAGACATTTCACGGTTATACGCTTGGGGCCGGCGCGCCGTTTTTGCGCAATGCGGTAGCTTCTTATTACAAAAAGAGAAATGTAGAGCTTTCCATAGATGAAATATTCATAACAAACGGCGCGGGCGAAGATATCGGCGCGCTTGTAGATATATTTGACATAGATAACAAAGTGCTTATAATCGACCCTACCTACCCCCAATACGCCGACACAAATATAATGGATGGCAGAGAAATAATAAGGCTTTGCGCAAATGAAGAAAACGGTTTTCTTCCTCTGCCCGACCCCAACATCAAAGCAGATATTATATATATATGCTCACCGAATAATCCCACAGGCGCGGTTTACAACAAACAGCAATTAAAGCAGTGGGTAGACCACGCAAACAAGACAGGCGCGGTAATCATAATGGACTCGGCTTACGAGGCATTTATAGAAGATCCTTCTCTGCCCCGTTCAATATTTGAAATTGAGGGCGCAAAGACCTGTGCAATAGAGATATGTTCGCTTTCAAAAACGGCAGGCTTTACAGGTATGCGCTGCGGATATACCGTTATCCCAAATGAGCTTGCTCGCGATAACAGGAGTTTAAACAGACTTTGGAAGCGAAACCGCGCAACAAAACTAAACGGCGTACCCTATATCATTCAGCGTGCCGCGGAGGCAGTGTTTACAGATGATGGTATGTGTGAATGTATGAAAAATATAGGGGTATATAAAAATAACGCCCGCTGTATAATGCAGACGCTCGATAAGCTTGGTATTTGGTACTGCGGAGGCGTGAATTCTCCTTATATATGGATGAAATGCCCTAATAATATGGGAAGTTGGGAGTTTTTCGACTATCTGCTTAATGAAATTCAAGTAGTAACGATCCCCGGTGTGGGCTTCGGCAACGGAGGGGACGGATATATGAGGCTTTCCTCTTTCGGAGACACAAATGAAATTGAAAAAGCCTGCGAAAGATTATACGCATTACTTAAAGGCATTTGATAAAACTTTCCCCTGTCGATAATTGATCGGCAGGGGAAAATTTATGTACGTTATCTATTCAGATCACAATAGCTTATTGCTATTTGTGAAGCAAGTCGAGCGTTGTTATACACAAGCTGAATGTTTGCCTTTAAGCTGTCACCGCCTGTGAGCTTTTGAATTTTATCAAGCAAAAACGGCGTTATCTTTTTACCTTTTATTTCAAGCTTCTCGGCTTCGCATACGGCTTCTTCTATCGTTTTGTCGATAAGCTCCTTGTCCATAGAGAAATCTTGGGGTATCGGGTTTGTTACAAGCATACCGCCCTTTAAACCGCACGCCTGCTTTGCCGCGAATGTTTTTGCTATATCTTTCGGCGTGTCTAATCTGCGGTCTACCGAAAAGCCGCTGTGTATTGTATAAAACGCGGGAAGTTCGTCCGTTTTGTATCCGATAACAGGCACGCCTTTGGTCTCTAAATATTCCAAAGTAAGTCCTAAATCGAGAATAGATTTGCAGCCCGCGCAGACTACCATAACATCTGTCATTGCAAGCTCTTCAAGGTCAGCGCTTATATCCATTGTTTTTTCCGCGCCGCGGTGCACGCCGCCTACGCCGCCCGTGGCAAACACTTTAATTCCTGCCGCGGCTGCGCCTATCATTGTTGTGGCAACCGTTGTCGCGCCGTCTTCACCCATTGCAAGAATTACGGGCAAATCTCTGCGGCTGGCTTTTGTTACTTCAAGACCCTTTTTGCCGAGGTACTCAATTTCATCTTTTGTGAGTCCTACACGAATCTTTCCGCCTATAACGGCTATTGTAGCGGGTATGGCGCCGTTTTCTCTTATTATTCTTTCTACATTAAGAGCGGTTTCAACATTTTGCGGATAAGGCATTCCGTGCGAGATTATAGTCGACTCCAGCGCAACAACAGGTTTGTTTTCTTCTATGGCACGTTTTACCTCGTCAGATACCTTCACATAATCCGATAAAATCATAGTATATTATCCTCCTCTATTATTCTTGATATTGCCTCCGGCGATATTTCATCGCTCACCGTTTTTTCGGTGGCAAGTGTTAGCGCAGCGCACGCAAGACCGCAA
Source organism: Clostridiales bacterium (assembly GCA_024690965.1). GTDB lineage: Bacteria > Bacillota > Clostridia > Oscillospirales > Acutalibacteraceae > JAEEHZ01. The sequence goes on along the minus strand of JAILOG010000002.1, from coordinate 49,137 downwards.
AGAGCCGTCTTTTTCGCACTTAAACCGTTTATATATCCGTAAACCATTGCGGCAGTAAATGCGTCGCCGCAGCCTGCGGTGTTAACGCTCTTTATTTTATACGCAGGCAATATTCCAGCTTCAAGATCTCCGCAATACGTTACGCCGTTAGAGCCCATTGTAAGAAAAACGTTTTTAATGCCTTTATCCTGCAATTTAAAGGCAGCGTCTTTGGCGTCATAGAAATTGTTTATATGAATACCGCTCATAAGCTCGGCTTCAAGCAAATTTACCTTTACCGCATATAATTTGTTCATAACGGTCATAAGCTTAGGCGCTTTGTTTTCAGACACGGTATCGGCGATTATCGGAACGGTAACATTCTCGCATATATACTTTATTGTTTCAACGGGAATGTTTGTATCTATTACAATCGCCGCCGAATTATTAATAAGCTCAAGCTTAGATTCAATATATTCCGGTGTTATAAGCTCTGTTACAAGCATATCGTTAACAGCGTAATGAATATCGCCGTTTTCATCGTTGAGGCACACATATGTTGAAGTATTATGCTTATCGCTGATAATAAGATTTGAAAGATCCATATTCGGATGCTTTGTGGCGTCCTGGATAAACTGTCCGAAATAGTCATTTCCGATTGACGACAAAAGCTTTGTCTTTATGCCCAATTTCGCGCAGTTTTCGGCAATATTTCTGCCAACACCGCCGGGGTACAGTGTGTTGCTTCCGGGGTTTGAGTCGTGCATAACAGGTCTTTTTTCAGGCGTGCCTATAATATCGGCATTAATGCCGCCTATTACTGTAATGTATTTATCGGTCATAATTTGCAACTTCCTTTTTTCTCCGATTTCGGCTTGATTTTAACATATTTTTTACGTTCTTTTTTTCTCTAAAAGAAATAAAATATTATTTATTGTGATTTATTGACAAATTAATTCAATAATAATATAATACTTCTTGCGAGGGTGTATAAAAATGCTTTCGTAAATTTTGATAAGGATGTGTTGTTATGAAGAAGTTTTTTAAGGAATTTAAAGAGTTTGCCATGAGAGGCAACGTGCTCGACCTTGCCGTAGGCGTAATTATAGGCGCGGCTTTTCAAAGCATAGTAAACTCTTTTGTTAACGATCTTGTAATGCCGCTTATCGGTCTTGTTACAGGCGGAGTTAACTTTAACGAGCAGTTTGTAATTTTAAAACTGCCCGAAGGTGTAGAGGCGTCTGCCGTTACCTCGCTTGAAAAAGCCACAGAGCTTGGTGTTACAACTCTTAACTACGGTGCGCTTATTACAGCCATATTAAACTTCATCATTATGGCGCTTGTTATATTCTGTATGGTTAAAGCTATAAACAAGGTAACTTCTATCGGCAAAAAAGAAGAAGAACCCGTTAAAACAACAAAAAAATGTCCTTATTGCCTCAGTGTTATCCCGCTTGAAGCAACACGCTGCCCCGAGTGTACATCTGAGTTAAAGCCCGGCGAAGAATATAAAGAGGATTGATATTTAAGTGTCATCTTTATTTAAAAAACCTATACAAAGCTTAAAGATGGTCGGCGATAAACGCGCAGCGCTTTATCGCCGATTAGGCATATCTTCGGTAGGTGAACTTGTAACAAGCTATCCGCGCAGATATGAAGACCTGACCGCCCCCAAAACCGTTTTTGAAGCGATAGAGGGCGAGATATGCTGCGTATCGGTAACTATTATTTCCGACGCAGAGATAAGCTATACCGCAAAAAACAGACTTATAGTAAAATCCTTTGCCGAAGACGACACCGGAAGCATTTTGCTTACCTTTTTTAATAACAAATATGTTGCAGACAAGCTTAAAAAAGGCAAAAAATACCTTATTCACGGCAAAGTGATATCGAGCTTGGGGCAAAAGAGTATGCTTTCGCCGCAGCTATTGAAGCCCGAGCTTTCGGGAACGTTTCAACCTGTATACAATTTGACCTCAGGACTTACAAACAATATGTTCCGCCAAAATGTTAAAGACGCGCTAAAGCTTTTGCCTGAGAATATGGCGGATTCTCTGCCTGAAAGCATATTATCCGAATATGATTTATCGGGGCTTAAAGACGCGCTGTTAAAAATACACTTTCCGAAAAGCGAAAAGGAAATTTATTACGCACGAAAGAGGCTTGTATTTGACGAACTTCTTAAACTCTCCCTCGGTATGAAAATGCTAAAGCTGAGTAAAAAAACACACAAAGGGCAAAGAATAACTAACGATTATACAGAAACGTTTATAAAATCGTTACCCTACGAACTTACAGACAGCCAAAAACGCGCCATAAATGATTGCATAAACGATATGCGAAGCGGAAACTCTATGGCGCGCCTTTTGCAGGGAGACGTTGGCAGCGGAAAAACGTGTGTTGCCGCCGCTGTATGTTATAACGCCGTAAAAAACGGTATGCAGTGCGCTTTTATGGCTCCCACGGAAATTTTGGCAACACAGCATTACAATACTTTGTCAAAACAATTATCACAGCTTGGTGTTAACACGGCACTTTTAACGGGAAGCACCACCCCTAAGAATAAAAACTCAATAAAACAAAAGCTTTTCTCAGGTGAAATTAATTTGATAATAGGCACCCACGCTCTTTTAACGGATAATGTGGAATTTAAAAATCTCGGTCTTGCCGTAACGGACGAGCAGCACAGATTCGGCGTGCAGCAACGCTCTAAGCTGCTCGCGAAAGGTAACGACCCGCATTTTCTTATTATGTCGGCTACGCCCATCCCCCGCACCCTTGCGATGATGCTTTACGGCGACCTTGACATATCCGTAATGAATGAGATGCCGAAAAACAGGAAACAGACGGAGACGTTTTTTATAAACGGTGAAATAAGACACCGCGCTTACAACTTTTTGAAAAAACAAATAAAAAGCGGCAGGCAATGTTATATAATCTGCCCTTCGGTAGAGGAAAACGAAATGGAGATCGCCTCAGCCGAGCAATACTACGAAAAGCTTAAAAACGGTGAATTTAAAGAATACTCAATAGCTCTTTTGCACGGAAAAATGAAAACAAAAGAAAAAGACTCCGTTATGAAAGCCTTTTCAGATGGCAAAATACAATTGCTTGTATCCACTACAGTTGTGGAGGTAGGCGTAGACGTTCCTAACGCTACTGTTATAATGATAGAAAACGCCGAACGTTTTGGGCTTTCTCAGCTTCATCAATTAAGAGGGCGCGTAGGCAGAGGAAAACATCAGTCTTACTGTATACTTGTGTCCGACAGCAAAGGTGAAGAATCAATAAAAAGGCTCAAAATACTGTGTGATACAACAGACGGCTTTAAAATTGCCGACTTTGATCTGAAACTGAGAGGACCCGGCGATTTCTTCGGCTCACGGCAATCGGGTCTGCCTATACTGAGCATCGCGGATCTTTCCGATACAGAAATGCTGAAGTGCGCATTAAATGCTTCAAAGCAAATATCAAACGACGGCTTGCAAAAGCCCGAATACTCTTATTTAAGAGCAGAAATACGACAAATGTTCGATAAAATAAATCGAGGCTGAACAAGGAGGAGCGGTTATTCCGCGTAAAAAAATGATAGTTGACGCTTTTATTATTCTGTTAATCATAGCTGTGGGAGTTATCTTTTTCACAGGCAAAGGCGCGGTTATTGTAGAATGGTTCAATACAATGCCAAAGCCCGACAAAGAAAACAGAGATATGCATAAAATCTCGGTTTTTATAGGCAAGCTGTTTTTTGCGGCGGCAGGCTGTGTAGCAATTATAGCCTTGGGTGATGTACTCAAGCTTAATATACTTTCTCTTTGCGGCGTAATATTGCTCGTGGCTGACGTTATATTCGGATATTTCTACACACATAAGAACAAAAAATTCAACAAAAAATAATCGGAGAAAACAAAATGAGCGAAAAAGGAAAGCTTGCGCGTTCTTATTTTCTACAGGGGTACAACTGTTCGCAGGCAGTTGCAATGGCATTCGCTGACGAACTTGGAATAGATAAAGATTTTTTGGCGAAAGCCGCCATAGGTTTCGGCGGCGGTATGAGCAGGTTAAGAGAGGTCTGCGGAGCTTTCAGTGGTATTGTGCTTGTATTAAGCCTTAAATACGGCGACCCAAACAATAACCTTGAAAGCCGAAAGCTTGTATACTCTTATGTTCAGGCTTTAAGCAAAGAATTTGAAAAAGCAAATGGCTCAATAATATGCAGAAAGCTTTTGTCAAACGCCGATATCACTTTCTCAGGCGCTCCTGAGGAAAGAACGTCCGAATACTACAAAAAACGCCCTTGCCCCGATATAATAGAACGAGCCGCAGATATTTTATATAATTCTAAGCTTATATAATGAATAATCACGCCCAATCAACAAAAGATATATTTACTTTTATATGATTGGGAGTTTTTATATGTTAAGCAAAAAAACTACGGCTCTTATATTGTCAGTCGCGTTTACCCTCACGTTTTGTGTTGCGTATATTATAATGACTGACGATTCTCACGCCTTGTCCAAAGAAGGCTCTATCGGTAACGAAGTGGCTCAGGTTCAGACAAAGCTGAAAGAACTCGGCTATTATACAAGCAAGGTAGACGGAATCTACGGCAGCAGAACAAAAAAAGCGGTAATTCTTTTTCAAAAAGACAATAATCTTTCCGCCGACGGTATAGTAGGTGAAAAAACGCTGAAGGCACTTGGAATAAGCAGGCAGAATTCGGGCAGCAGATACACCGAGTCTGAAATAGCCCTTTTGGCAAGGATAATATCAGCCGAATCACGGGGAGAATCATATGAGGGACAGGTTGCAGTAGGCGCCGTAATACTTAACCGTGTAGAACATCCCTCTTTCCCGAACACGATATCGGGAGTTATTTATCAATCGGGAGCTTTTGAGTGTGTTTCTAACGGAGAAATAAACAGTCCGGTTGCAGCATCATCAAAAAAAGCTGCAATAGACGCTATAAACGGCTATGATCCATCGGGCGGCGCAATATATTATTACAATCCCAAAAACACGAGAAATAAATATATGCTTTCAAGACCCGTTATAACCATTATAGGAAATCACACATTCTGCTCATAAGGTAAGTTTAATACATTTACGGAGGTTTTTATGATTTATGACAAACGAAAAGTAGTTATTATAGGCGCAGGTATGGTAGGAATGAGCTATGCTTATGCGCTTTTAAACCAAGGCGTGTGCAATGAGCTTGTGCTTATTGATTTAAACCGCAAACGTGCCGAGGGCGAGGCGCAGGACTTAAACCACGGCGCGGCGTTCTCACCGTCGGGGATAAAAGTAAGCGCCGGCGATTATCCCGACTGCAAAGACGCAGACATAGTTGTAATATGTGCAGGCGTTGCGCAAAAGCCGGGGGAATCACGCATCAATCTTCTTCAAAGAAATACCGAGGTTTTCAGACAGGTAGTGACCTCGACAGTAAAATCAGGGTTTAACGGAATATTCATCGTGGCTACAAATCCCGTGGATATTATGACAAGAGTTGTGTGCGACATTTCCGGATTTCCCGCCCACAGAGTCATCGGAAGCGGCACAACGCTCGACACGGCAAGGCTGAGATATTTGCTGGGAACTTACTTCGATGTGGACCCGCGCAACGTTCATGCTTATGTAATAGGCGAACACGGCGACAGCGAATTTGTACCGTGGTCACAGGCGATGGTCGCGACAAAACGTGTTTATGACATACTAAACGAGAATACAAAAGACTACAAAATTTATGAATTAGAAAAAATAGCCGATGATGTAAGCAACGCCGCATATTCCATAATAGACGCTAAGGGTGCGACATATTACGGAATAGGAATGGCACTTGTAAGGATAACAAAGGCCATTTTCAACGATGAAAACAGCGTTTTAACAGTAAGTACAAAATTCAGGGGTGAGTACGGAATAAACGACACATTTATGGGTATTCCAGGATTTGTAAACAGAGGCGGTGTTAAAAAGATCTTACGGCTTGACCTTACGGACGATGAAATAGTTAAGCTAAAACAAAGCGCCGCCACGCTTGATAACAATTACAAGCATCTTTCTGTTCAAAGCAAAGAAAAAGAAGCCGCTCTCACGAAATAAACATTAAAATATCAATATTCAAACAACGGGCCGCCGCACTTCTGCGACAGCCCGTTTTACGTTCTGTTTTGTTTAATTATCAGGGAACAAGGCTTTTTGATAAATAATTAAGTGATACCCAACCTGTGTTACCGTTATAAGTAACTTTGCCGAAACCGTTTGACGTTGATATAACATTTAAGTCCGCTCCGTTTGGTACAAGCGCTATTGTTTTAGAATCGGCGCTGTCACTTTCGTGCATTTTCAATCTTCCCGAATTTGTTCTTACCTTATATCTTCCAAGCTGTGTTGCCACAAAATTGTAAGTAAGATAATTCATTGAAAGCCAGCCAGTGTTGCCGTTATATGATGCTTTACCAAACCCATTTGATATTTGGTTAACAACAACATCAGTTCCGTTTGGCACAAGCGTCAAAACATTCGCGGAAGCGGAAGCCGAAGCTCTCAGCTTAAGGCTGCCGCCGGATGTTGTAACCTTGTACATACCCGAAGAAGTAGTTTCGGAATTTATTGCGGTAACGGGAGCAAGATAAGACATCGAAAGCCAGCCTACCGTATTTTTGTATGACACCTTTCCAAAGCCGTTTAAAACTTCATATACGGTAACAGGTGTGCCGTTAGGTACAGTAGTAAGTATATTTCCCGAAGTAGACGCAGAGGCTCTTAAATTAAGTCCGCTGCCGGATGTGGCGACCTTATAATTTCCTTTTGAGTTTGAAGGAGAATTGATTTCTGACACCGGATCACGGGAAACAAATTTTGTATATCTCATAGAGATCCAGCCCGTAGTATTCTTATACACTATTTTTCCGAAGCCGTTTGAAATTTGGGTAACGGCAACAACTTCTCCCTTGGGAACAGAGCCCACGGTACTTGAAGAAGCGGTATTAGACGCGCGCATATTAAGCGGATCGGACGATGTGTTTATTTTGTAATTACCGGTTGCAGCTTCCAGAAAATTAAAGCAACAACGCAATTTCAGCATTTCGCTTCCGTCTTTTGAACCGTAATACAATTCGTTTTTAGATTTCCAGTCACCGCTTACATGGGTTTTTCTTATATCTTCGTCAGCTGCGGAATCAAGTATAAAAACCTTGTCTGTGTTTTTGTTATAGTCTATAATTGCAATAAAATGGTCTTGCACAAGCGTAACGCAAACTCTGCCCTTTTCCAATTCAGAGGTAAGCTTGTTCCATATGGTGGTCATACCCGATTCGGTCTTTGGATAATTATCGCCTTTGAGCGATATATAGTTTCCGAACTGATAACACTCGGTACATCTGTAATAATATGTGTTGCCGAATTTATCTGCAAGGCCTTTTACAATCGTGTGTTCAGAACCGTGTCCCAACACATAATAAAGCGGTCCCGCATAGTCTCCCCATGCTTTTATCTCATTTATTGAAAACTCTCTGTCGGTAAGAGCCCTTACCGCGTTTATTGAAGAAAACAATCCGCAAGAAGATTTGCCGTAATTGCTTATATTTTTTCCTGCGCCGTACACAAAATCGCTCCAGCGTGCATCTGCCTGCTGCAGTGCTTCTATTTGCGTATTTACGGCGAAGCCCGACGGGATAGCCGCAGATATTATCATCAGCACACATATCATCGCCGAAACATATCTCTTTATTTTCATAGCAAGACCTCTTTTCTTAGTTTGTCAACCAAACACATACTCTCTTTGTACATATAATATCGAATTTTTTTAAAAAAATCAATAGTTTTGTGTATTTTTCAGCTTATTTTCATATTTGTAAGCTAAAAAAGCAAAAGCCGAGGACACACATTACCGGTAAGGCAATGCATATCTTCGGTCATTCTGCTTATCAACCTATTATATTTATCTTACCGGACCTGTTGCCACAATGTTTACGTCCGTGCCAAGCACACCGGAAAGTATAATATCCCCTATTTTTGTATCGTCATCTGCCTTTGACGTGTTTATTGCCTTCATACATTCAAAAATCAGCTTTTTTTGAATTGGCTTATCGGTCTTTACCGGCAAAAGTTTGCCCGAAACTGTTCTCATTGTACTTGTAACTGTACGCTTGGGGTCTATTGCCTCGTCGCAGGCGTAAGCGTAACCTCTTTTGCAGGAATTGCCGGTTACGGAAATAATGTTATTTCCTTCGTATTCGACCTTTATTCTGCAGCCCTTGGGGCATATTATGCAGGTAAGCTCTTTTGTCATTGCAATTTCTCCAATCCTACCGTTATTTCGCCGGAGTCAACTTCTGTTAATATATCGCCTTTGAGCATTATACTTTCCATCTCTCCGGGAGCGACCTTTTGTTTTTTGCGCGAGAATATTTCTTTTTCTCCGTCTTTTACAATTATTTTTACATCTTTATATATATCCGATACTCTGAAAAACAATGTTGTGTCGCCTATATCTGTTATTCTCTGGGGAACACAATAGCGCACCTTTCCGTCTGTTTTAACTCTTATTGAGGCAGACTTATTTTTCCTGTTCAAAATATACTCCGCCGCGCCCTTGCCTGCTGTTTCCGCTTCTTCTGATACATTATCCACAAGGTCATGTACGTGCAAAACATTGCCGCATGCGAATATTCCTTCTACGGACGTTTCTCTGTTTTGGTCTACATCCGCGCCGTTTGTTATTCGGTCAATATTTATCCCGCAAGCCTTTGTAAGCTCATTTTCGGGTATAAGTCCGCAGGAGAGCAAAAGTGTATCGCACTCGATATACTCTTTAGTTTCGGGAATTATGCACCTGTTTTTGTCAACATTTGCAATGGTTACGCCTTCTAAGCGGTCTTTGCCGTGTATTTCGGCTACGGTACAGCTGAGTTTGAGAGGAATGTCAAAATCTCTCAAACACTGTTCTATATTTCTCTCAAGTCCGCCTGAATACGGCATAAGCTCGCAAACAGCTTTAACCTTTGCGCCCTCAAGAGTCATTCTTCTTGCCATTATAAGACCAATATCGCCCGAGCCTAAAATAACAACGCTTTTTCCGGGCATATATCCCATCATATTAACAAATTTCTGTGCGGTTCCCGCTGTAAATATTCCGGAAGGACGTGTTCCGCTTATATTAAGCGCGCCTTTCGGACGTTCACGGCAACCCATGGCAAGTATTATCGCCTTTGCCTGTATTGTGAATATGCCTTCTTCGCTGTTGATGGCTGTAACCTCTTTGTTTTGATTGATTTCCAACACCATTGTATTAAGCTTGTAAGGTATTTTGAGTTCTTTTACACGGGCTTCATATCTGGCGGCGTATTCGGGTCCCGTAAGCTCTTCACTAAACTTATGCAGACCAAAACCGTTGTGAATACACTGCTGTAAAATTCCGCCGAGAGAGCTGTCACGCTCAAGTATCAATATATCTTTTACTCCGCTTTCATAAGCCGCGACCGCTGCGCTCATGCCCGCAGGGCCGCCGCCTATAATAACAAGATCTGTTGTTTTCATATCAAACGTCCTCCTTGATCTTTCCAAGGTTTATAAAGGATTCTCCGCCGAATTTGGTGACGTTTTCATAGGGAATATTGAGCATCTCCGATATTATTTCAATAATATGCGGATAGCAGAACCCGCCCTGACATCTGCCCATGCTTGCGCGTGTACGACGCTTTATCCCGTCTATTGATGTAGGTTTAGGATTTCTGAGCATGGCGTCTTTTATCTCGCCTTTTGTTACCGTCTCGCACCTGCAAATAATTTTTCCGTAATCGGGGTCTTTTGCTATAAGCTCGTTTTTCTCTTCGTTTGTAAGCTTTGTAAAGTAATTGTAAGGCTTTCTGTATGGGTCATAATCTGCCTTTTGTGTCATTTTAATTCCCATATCGGCAAGCATATCGGCAACGTATTCCGCAATTGCGGGCGAAGCGCTGAGTCCCGGAGATTCTATTGCCGCAACATTGATAAACCGCGGCAAATTACTGTTTATTATAAAATCGCCCGTATCTCCAACTGCTCTCAATCCGCAAAAAGAAGTGATCGTTTTTCCGAACGGTACGTTTTTAACTCTTTCCTTTGCCTGTTTTGAGATAATGTCAAAGCCTTCTTGTGTCGTCGCTTTATTATCCTTATCTTCTATATCTACGCTTGTGGGTCCCAAAATTATATTTCCGTGAGTTGTGGGTGTTACAAGTATACCCTTACCCATTTTTGTAGGCACCGCAAAAACAGTAGTTGTTACAAGAGACGAGCACTCTTTGTCAAGCAGCATATATTCGCCCTTGCGAGGAGTTATTTTAAACGAATCGTCGCCTGCCATACGGGCAATTTCGTCTGCGAAAAGCCCCGCGGCGTTTATAACATACTTTGCCTGTACCGTCTCTTTATCGGACACAATTGAATATATGCCGTTATCGCAGCTGATTTTCTTTACCTCAAACCCGAGCTTCAACTCTGTGCCGTTATCCATCGCATTTCCTATTGCCTGAATAGTTAAAGTATAAGGACAAACTATTGCGCCTGTGGGAGCATACAGACCGCAGTCAAAATCATCATTTATATTTGGCTCAATTCTTAAAAGATCTTCGCGCGATGTTATAAGCTGTAAGTTTTTAACGCCGTTTTTTATACCACGCTCATAAAGCTCTTTTATTGTTTGAAAATCATCGGAGCCCTTTCCCACAACAAGCGAGCCGTTGTTTTTATACGGCACGCCAAGTTCAGAGGCTATTTGGGGCATCATCTCGCTACCCTTTACATTAAGCTTAGCCTTAAGTGTACCGGAAACTGCGTCAAATCCTGCGTGGACAATGCCGCTGTTCGCCATTGAGGCGCCCATAGAGACATCTTCTTCTTTTTCAAGAACACATATTTTTAAGTTATAAGCCGAAAGCTTTCGGGCAATCATTGCGCCCGTTACACCTGCGCCGATAATCGCAATATCATACATAAAAGTAACACCTCCGCATTTCTCTGTGTAAAATTATATCCAAACTGTCACACACTGTCAATATCAACAAAACAAAAAAAACAGTAAATTTCATTTAAGTCTATCAATTAAACCGGTTAGAAATTTACTGTTATTTGTTAATTTAAATAAATGCTATAACTTAAACACGCCCATACTCTGACCCTGCATATTTATGTTTTTGCCGTTTATATCAACATCACCTATTTTAAACACACAGTTTTTAAGAGTTATATCAATGTTTGCCTTTGCACTTTCGACACTTGGATTTACACACACCGCAAAGTCGCCCCTTCTGAATATGTAAGGGTAGCGGTGTTTTTGCGCAAACAAAGTTTCATATTCGCTTTCAGCACTGAAATCGTTGTATTCATTTCTTATTGTTAATGCTTTTTTAATTGTATTCAACAAGCTGTAGTTGTATTGCGACTGAGCTTTTACATTAACATTGTTTTCACTGTCGTCAACAGGCAAATACAGGTCTTGCTTATTTGCATTACTGAATCCCGCGTTACGGGAATCATCCCACTGCATAGGCGTTCTTGACCCTGTACGGTAAAAACCGCCTTCTTTGCTTTTCAGGCTTTCGTTATAGGGCATACCTATCTCGTCTCCGTAATAAATAAACGGCACACCCGGCAAAAATAATATCGTGCATATCGCGACCTTAAGTTCACTTTCGTCATATCTGTACGAGAGTCTTTTAATATCATGATTTCCCGTAATAAAACTTACGTACCCCAATCCGTTTATCTGTTTCAAATCTTTTTCAAGTTCGCCGGTAAGAACGGTTATATCTCCTTTTCCGAGCTTACTGAAAAAGCATGTGTCTTCTCCGTTTATTATGTCGTTTCTGAATGCGGTGTGATAACCGTTGCCTTCATGGTCTAAATAAAAATCAGAATGGAATCCACACGTTATAGCTCTTTGAGGGCAACACCACTCGGAAATTATCGCCGCCTCGGGATAATTTTCATCAAGCATAATTCTTATATCACGCCAGATTTCGGAAGTAGCCGTCTTTTCGTCATCATTCTTTACAAGCGAATCCGCCATATCCACTCTAAAACCGTCGCAGCCCAAATCGAGCCAAAACCTCATAACGTCTTTTATAGCTTCGACCGTTCGTTTGCACTCGGGGCTTTTATACGACATTTGCCATTTAGGATGCGTAATTTTGTTAAACCCGTAATTAAGCGCAGGTTGTGAGCTGAAAAAATTCACCATATAATTGCCGTCTCTGTTTGTTATGCCGCACTCAAAATTATACTGTCGCGGTGCTTCCCACACGCTGTCGGTCCATATATACCTGTCGGAAAACTCGTTTTTCTCGGGCTTTTTGCTTTCAGAAAACCATTTATGCTTATCCGAAGTATGCCCCGGTACCAAATCAAGCAATACCTTTATTCCAAGCGAATGAGCCGCTTCAAATAACGACTTCAAATCGCCGTTTGTTCCATATCTTGCGGCAACTTTGTAATAATCGCTTATGTCATATCCGCCGTCCATAAAAGGTGACTCAAAGCAGGGGTTTATCCATATGGCATTGCAGCCTAAGTCTTTTATATAACCAAGCTTTTCTTTTATGCCGTTTATATCGCCTATACCGTCACCGTTTGAGTCATAAAACGATTGTGGATAGATTTGATAAAACACGGCGTTACTAAGCCATTTAGGCATAAACTCATCACCTGCTTAAACCTTGTTACTCTATTCTCTGCGATGCTCAGACATTACAACATCCGTGCTCACATTCCTCAGTGTGAATATGTCCTACAATTGGCTCAGGGTCAATTCCCAGACGTTTATAATAGTCGGCAACCGCAGATTTAATAGCCTGCTCCGCAAGCACTGAGCAATGCACCTTAACCGGCGGCAAACCGTCAAGCGCCTCCATAACAGCCTTGTTTGTGAGTTTAAGAGCTTCATCTATTGTTTTGCCTTTTATAAGCTCTGTCGCCATTGAGCTTGTCGCTATTGCGGCTCCGCAGCCGAAGGTCTTAAATTTAACATCGGTTATAATATTACCGTCTACCTTAATATACATCTTCATAATGTCGCCGCATTTTGGGTTGCCTACTTCACCTATTCCGTCGGCGTTTTCTATTTCTCCCACATTTCGCGGATTCGCGAAATGATCCATTACCTTTTCACTGTATGCCATTATCAATTACTTCCTTTCGTTTGCATTTCATTCTTCTTTATTCTTTCCCACAAAGGGGACATATCGCGTAGCATCTTCACAATAGAAGGCACGCATTGCAATATATAATCCGCGTCCTCTAACGTATTTTCATCACTGAATGATAATCTCATTGAACCGTGCGCTATTTCGTGCGGCAGACCTATCGAAAGCAACACGTGGCTGGGGTCAAGTGAGCCCGATGTGCAGGCGGAGCCTGAAGACGCCGCTATTCCCCTCAAATCGAGGTTCAAAAGTAATGATTCTCCCTCTATTCCCTCAAAGCACATATTAACATTACCGGGGAGTCGCTTTACCCTGTCGCCGTTTACGCGTGAACGCTCTATTATTAGTAAACCGTCTATTATTCTGTCGCGAATTTCCGAAAGTCTTTTGCCTCTTTCGTCCATTGTGGATACGGCAATTCTCAAAGCCTCGGCCATACCAACAATGCCCGCAGTATTCTCGGTGCCCGCGCGTCTGTTGTTTTCCTGCGCTCCGCCGTCTATAAGGTTTGGTATTCTTAGTCCCTTGCGTATATACAACGCGCCGCAGCCTTTGGGACCGTGAAATTTGTGCGCTGAAAGCGACAGCATATCTATATTCTGCTTATGAACATTAATCGGCACGTTACCCACAGCCTGCACCGCGTCGGTGTGGAATATTACCCCGCGCTCTTTGCATATTGCGGCAAGCTCGTCTATAGGCTGAATGGTGCCTATTTCGTTATTTGCGTACATTATTGTAACAAGCGCCGTATCGTCTCTTATCTCTTTACGCAGATCGTCGGGCTTTACAATGCCGTTTTCATAAACAGGCAAAAGCGTTATCTCAAAACCTTCCTTTTTCAAAGAATCAAGCGTGTGCAAAACCGCGTGATGCTCAAAAGCAGATGAAATAATATGCTTTTTGCCCTTTTTCATCATCAGGTGAGCCGCACCCTTGATCGCCCAGTTGTCGGATTCACTTCCCCCGGATGTAACAAACACTTCAGCGGGGTCGCAACCAAGGCAATCGGCTATGGTTTTTCTTGCCTCACTTATGGCTGCGCTTGCTTTCGCGCCCTCTGTGTATATACTTGACGCGTTACCGTAAATATCGGTAAAATACGGCATCATTTTATTTAAAACCTGCGGTGAAAGTTTTGTTGTGGCGGCATTATCCGCGTATACTCTCCTCTGCATAGATTTATTCCTCCTTTATTTTTGTCAAGAAAACAACTTTATCTGTTCAATTGTGCAATGGCGTTCACAGCCAAGGTATCGCACCGTTCATTTTCGGGGTGTCCGTTATGCCCTTTTATCCATATAACGCTTACACTGTGGGTATTATACAAATCAAGCAATTCATTCCACAATTCGGGGTTCAGCGCGGGCTTTCCATCGGACTTTTTCCAGCCGCGGCTTTTCCAGCCCTCTGCCCAGCCTTTTGTTAAGCCGTCACACACATATTTTGAATCGCTGTAAAGGCTAACTTCGCACGGTTCTTTTAAAAGCTTTAAAGCCTCTATCACGGCGGTAAGCTCCATACGGTTATTTGTGGTGTCGGGTTCCGCGCCGAATATCTCTTTTGTATGCTCGCCGTATTTCAGCACAGCCGCCCAACCGCCCGGTCCGGGATTGCCGCTGCAGGCGCCGTCGGTGTAAATATTTACCTTTTTCAAATATTATGCTCCCTTGCGTTGTCGTTTAATCAATTAATTATATATCATAATATTCTATAATTCAATACATTTTTTAGAAAAGTTAGTTTATGCTAACTTAAGTGCAAAAATATTTTTAAAAAACAGTATTGCGCCCGGACAACGCAATTATTGTCCGGGCGCAAAAACATTTTGTTTTTATGACATTTTACACTCTTTTGGGGTCTAACGAATCTATAAGCTTTGCAACGTATTTTTGAATTTCAACAACATCCATCATATTAACATCGTCGTCATGGTTGCAGTCGGAATTTATTCTTGACAAAGCGCCGTATGCTTCGTGTGTTGTAAGCTTGGCAATTATCTTCTGCAGAGAGGTAACATCTTCCATATTTACCACGCCGTCGCAGTTAACATCACCGTACATTGCGCTGTCTTTAAGTGCGGGGATCACTACATCATCGGGATTTTCTATAGGCTTAGTGCAAGCCTCGTCCCAGAACAAATCGTCACAGCCTGTGCACTTATAGTACTCTTTGTTGCCCGGCTCGTCAACAGTGGGATCCTTGGCGGGAACTTTTTCTACGTGATGCTCATGTGTCATTGGTATGCGCAAACCTACTATAGCTCCGTTGTCTATAAAGAATTTCTCTTCAGCCATTCTGTCGTTGATAGTGGCTTTAAATTCTTCGCCTTGGTCAAACATATAGCCTTCTTTGACCTCAAGCTCTACATAGAATGAATATTGTGTATCCTTCTTGAATTCTTCGCCTTCGGGAACCGGTTGCCACTCGTTGTTTTCATCAAGATACTCATATCTCATATCGCCGGTTCTTATTGTGTAATTAGCATCATCCGGTATTTTAACGCTTTCATATGAAGGTTTCTCTCCGGGTTTTGCTTCAATTACGCCGTCAACTTTTACCTCTTTAATATATTCCGCCTCGGCGGGCACATATGTCTTTATAAACGACGTCCTGTCATTTTCAATAAGAGCAAAACCTCTGCCCATTCCAATATTTATATAAGGAACATATTCGCCGTTTATCTTAAGGTACATTCTTCCGTAGTTAAAGATATGCTCTTCGTCTGCTTCCAAAGCAATCATCAAAGCATATACCTTGCCTTGTTCAAATCTTCCCGTGAAAGGACGAAATACAGGCGCATAATAAGAGCTCTTGAGAACAGGACCTATACGGAACATCATCATACTTGCGTCTACCCACATAGCGTCTTGAACCGTATAGCCCATACCTTCAACAGCCTTGATTCCGTCGGTAGTTGCAAAAGCTCCTACAACTGGCAATTTAACGCCTTCAATTTCCACTGTTGTGATAACTTCATCCGATACAGCTTCGAACACAAGTCTTACCATTAGTTGGTTTTCGCCGCAAAGCTCGGGATCATCATAAACCATATATTCGTACAACGACTCACAGTTTTTTGCGTTTACTCTTACATTTTCCACTTCATCTATATCAAGAGTATATCCTTTTTTAGCCTGAACGATTATATCCAGCGTATAAGTTACGTCTTTCACAAATTCGTGTGTTGCATCCAATTCGGAATCTTCTATTTCCCACGTAGCGGATACTATCTCAAGCTTTGTTTCATCACCTACCGCAAGGCCTTCTGTTGTGGGCTTTTCGCCGATAACGGGACAGGTAACACCTAAAATATTGATATCTGTTACACTCTCGCCTTCTTCGGCAACGTATACACAGTATAATGACATATAGTCATACCGCACGTAACCTACCTGTGCTTTTGTATCTCCAAAGTAAGCGTTAATTTGTCTTGCGGAGCCAAACGCATAATCTTCTTCGCACTCCAGCATCAAATAAAGTACATATGTTCTTCCGCCTATAAACAATCCTTCGCCAACCATGCTGCCGACATCAACATCTAACCAGCCACCGTCAACAATACTGTATTTTGCATCTTCAGGCGGAGCTATATTGGAATAATCGGGGTGTTCACCGTTTACAGGCGTTACTATGCCGTCAATTTTAACATCTAAAATGGGTTTATTCTTAAGGCAACGGTAATATAACCAAAGCGTCATAACATTGCCTTCAATGTCATAATCGTAATCCGGATCGCCATCGGCGTCTATCAGCATAGAATATCCATCGTCAAAATAGTAACCCTCATTAAGCTCTATCTCAAGCTTAAGAACATACCATTCGTCGGCAACGAAATTACCGGTTATCTCGCTTTCATCCTCGTCATCGTTGTACCAATGTTCGTTTTTGATCGTATATTCAACAGCGTGAGTTCCTATTCTCATTGTGTCGGGCTTTTCACCGTCTACGGGAACAGTAACATCTTCAACTTCAATTGTGCCTATCAATGTTTGCTGGGACGGTTTGTCACAGGCCTTGCCGAATTCATAATAAACGCCTATTACTTCTCCGGTCTCATCGTCTGTTATGGGAGTTCCGGCATAATAATTAACAAAGATTTCAACATCTTCATCAATAATAACGTCTTCCGTTCCGCTGAAAATGATTTTCAATCTGTATTCATCATCGGCGTTGAATTTCTCTTCACCATCCATATCTTCCCATTTGTCATTACCGGTTTTTTTCTGCCATACCGATTTTGTTTCATCCGGGTAAACAGAGTCATTATCGCAACCCATCTCTTCAACTATCGCATTTTCGCCGATACAGGGAGGATATACGTGTGTAACGCTCAGGCTTGTGATCGGCGTTGCTTCGCCCAAATCGAAATAGAAGGTTTTTTCGTCATACTCGGAGTCATACTCTTCTTTACTGCTTTCAATGCCTTCCAATGTGGCAGTGGCGTTTTCAAGGCTGTAACCGCTTTCAGACTCTAATGTTACAACAAGAAAATAACGGTAGCCGCACTTTGCGTAGTCGTCTTTGTATTCGTGATATATATCGACTTCCTCATCGTAATACATAAGCACAGCATTGTCCACATCGCACCTTAAATCATCGGTGTAAATGTAATAATCATAGTCAATTATCCATTCACCGCATTCGATACCGTAATAGCCACGGAGCTCAACGCTATCAATGTCTGCGTCTTCTGCGTGGGCAATTGTCGCAACAGGCAGCATTGAGAATACCATAATTGCCGCAAGCAACACACCCGCGAACTTTCTAAAACCTCGTTTCATAACATTACCTCCTTGAATTTTGGTTTTTTATTCTTAAGGCGCACGCGCCATTAAGTACTGATAATACAGACGGATATTATCCGTAATCATACCCGAACATATCGTGTCATACATTTATTATACATATTATATTAAAAAAATCAATACAATTACAAAATTTGTACCTAATTTTTTATGTAATATCAATAATTTCGCATACAAATACACAACTATGCTCCGACATAATAAGTGTATATTTGTCAATTATTCATAATGCTAAAAGGGTAAATAGGTTCTCATATTTCAACAAATCACATATTGAAAAGATAAGCATTTTACCATCCATACGGCAAAACATCAGCTTATAAAGCCGGAAAATGATACAATCAGCTTGCCGGAAACGAAGCGGGGGGATCTCGTCCACCCAGTGGGGGGCGCAGCGCCCCCGGGTGGTCGCGAAAGGGGTTTCCAAAGGGGGAAACAGCCGACGGGTTTCCCCCTTTGGTGTCCTTTGCCAACTTTCTCACATGGGAAAGTTGGTGCCCGCCCGGCATTAGGGCAAAACTGAGGGTTTTACTAAACCATCAGCACTACACCTCATCAATCGCTTACGCGACAGCTTCCCCTCGCAGGGGAAGCCTGTTTATAAACCGATATCCCGCAATCACCGCATATAAATCGTTTCACTCACGGCAATGGTTGCATAAAAAAATCTCCCGAGCATCACTCGGGAGATCCTTTAATCAAAGATTATTATCGTTTAGTAAACCTAACGATTAAGCTCTTTTCTTAGATACGAGAACTACTGCTGCTGCTGCGAATACGAGCATCATAGCTACTGTAGCAACGTCGCCTGTCTTAGGTGAGTTGTCAGTGTTGTTGTTAGCGGTCTCAGTTGCTGTATCTGCTGTGTCACTAGCCTTCTCTGTATCGCTTGCCTTTGATGTATCTGTGTCAGATACGTGGGGGCACTCTACTTTAACAGCTGCTGTAACGCCAGTTGTGATGTCGTTCTTAGCAACGCCGTCTTTAGCCTGACCATTGTTTGCAGGATCTACAGTTACGTCGAAGAGCTCTTTTGTAGCAAATTTAACTTCTGTTTCTGCTGCATCTTTAAGAACTGTGAAAGTAACTTTTACGATGTCGCCGCCTTTAGCAAAATCATAGCCGTAAACGCCGTCTGCAGCGTTGAAGATGATTGTGCCGGGAGTATTGGGGTTAGTTGTAGCTCTGCCAAATACAGGATACTCTACGTCTTTAACGCTCTCGAGCTTGAGAACATCTGCATCGTAAGTAACTTCTGCGTCGATAGCTGCTACGAGATGAGTCTCGTCGCCATACTTAAGTGAAGCTGTGAAAACAACTTTGTCACCTGCATGGATAGCACCTGTTTTTGCGCTCTGATCATTTGCTGCTGATGCGTTTACTATGCAAAGGCTAGCCATAACTACGATTGCAAGGATAACGCTGAGTAATTTTTTGGACATAATAGTTTTCCTCCTAAAAAATAAATGTTTTTATGAAACAACCTAATCAAAATGTGATTCCGAACGCAGTGCATATCAAGCTTGCACACCGCGCACCCGACAAACAGCCCTACAAGCCAAGACCTGTTTAAGCACTTTATCAAGGCGCGCCGAATGCTCGTCCGACAGGCACGACATTCGTCACCGCACTTCAATCGGTGAATTCATTGACACGATTATAGCATAGGCTTTCTCAAAAATCAATGTTTTTTTATATTTTTTTTAAAAAAGTACGATTTTTTTTGATTTTTTCGAAAAAACGCGGCTTAACAAGCCTTGTTGCGGATTTTTAGTAATTATAGTCAATGCTTTTCAGCCATTATTATATAATAAGAATATTGAATACGTAAACCCAAAAATATCAAGTGTACAACTCATATTTTTTCATATTCAGCCGGGTTCAGCCGTCGTACCCGTTTAAGTTATTGGACTGCCAATTCCAGCTGTCCGCGCACATATCGTCAAGGGTATACTGCGCCTGCCATCCGAGTATGTTTTTGGCTTTTGAAGCGTCTGCGTAGCACTCGGCAACATCGCCTGCGCGCCTCGGCTTGATCGTGTAAGGTATTTTCAAGTCATTCGCTCTCTCAAATGCCTTAACTATATCAAGAACTGAATATCCTATACCGGTACCGAGATTGAATATCTCCACACCTTTGTGCGCGGCGGCGTATTCGATTGCCTTTACGTGTCCTTTTGCCAAATCCACAACATGGATATAATCCCTTACCCCTGTGCCGTCGTGTGTCGGATAATCGTTACCGAAAACACCGAGCTCTTTTAGTTTGCCTGCCGCAACCTGCGTTATATACGGTAAAAGATTATTGGGTATGCCGTTTGGGTCCTCCCCTATTCTTCCGCTTTTGTGCGCTCCTATGGGGTTAAAATATCTAAGCAGTATAACGGACATATTTTCATCCGCCGCGGCTGCGTCTGTTAATATTTGTTCTATCATAAGCTTTGTAAAGCCGTAAGGGTTTGTGCAGCCTGTTTTCATATCTTCCGTAAGCGGCACCTTTTCGGGCACGCCGTACACCGTTGCGGATGAGCTGAACACTATATTGTTTACGTTATGCTTTTTCATAACCTCAAGCAAAGAAAGCGTGGTATCAAGGTTATTTCTGTAATACATAACAGGCTTCGCGCAGGACTCTCCTACTGCCTTATATCCCGCAAAGTGTATAACAGCGTCTATATCGTTTTCACAAAAAAGCTTATCAAGCGCTTCACGGTCGGCAACATCTATCTGATAAAACGCCGGTCTTTTTCCGCACAATTCTTCCAAACGGTTCAAAACCTCGGGCTTGCTGTTTGAAAAATTATCGGCTATAACAACGTCATATCCCGCATTTGCCAATTCAACACAAGTATGAGAGCCAATATAACCGGCTCCCCCCGTACACAAAATCTTACCCACTTACAAAAGCCTCCTTTTTACATATAACGTTTTTCAAAGCGTTGTAATTATAACATATACATTATAAATAATAAAGCTTTTTGGATATAAAATCACATACAAAATTTTTATTTATTTAAAAAATTTTCCGCAATTATCGCAGTTTTTCTGCAACATTAAAAATGCGTCGGAAACATCTTTTCCGTCAACAAGCGCGTGTGATACGGTTATATTAAAATTCAAAATTTTGTTTTCGTTAAATTTTCCGAAACAAATTCTCGGCACGCTCAACGACTGAATATCGCCCTGAGGTATAGGGTGAGTCATTGAGGTATAATCGAGCCACGGCAGACAAGTAAGGTAAATGTCGTCATAATCATTATTTGTGTTATACCCCTCCCGCGGTATTTTTTCGTGCTTAGCGTTATCGATCTCGGTTTTTGCGGCTTTATAGAATTCGTTGTAATTATCTGTCATTTTTATGCCGCAATTCTCAAAAATGCCCAAATCCGTCATAACGGAAAAAGAAGGATGAATAACGTCGTATAATCTGACTTCACCGTTGACTATTCTCAGTTTTAATGCGTCTATGCCATTGAGAGTTTTTGATATGATAAACAAAAAATTGACAAAAAATGACGTATTCGTTTCCTTAGAATAAGCATATATTTGTGAAACGTCAATTTTGCTGTCTATTCCGTAACAAGGGTTTGCAAAAGACGAAAACCAGTTGTATATGTTTTTTCTCAACCATTTTTCGGTATCAATTATTTCATACATAATAACATTTGCCTTTCACACATCAGTATTGCGCGCTCATTATATCACAAAAGCTTAAAAAGCGCAAACAAAAAGCCGACGCATATAGAAATACGCGTCAGCTTATAAAATCAAGCGTTATTAACCTGCTCAACCAAGCTCTTAAAGCCCTCCGCGTCAGCAATCGCTATCTCAGACAGCATCTTTCTGTTAAGAGATATGCCGGCTTTTTTGAGTCCGTTCATAAATGTTGAGTAGTTTGTGCCGTTTGCGCGGCAGGCGGCAGATATGCGGGTTATCCAAAGACGTCTGAAATCTCTCTTTTTCTGCTTTCTTCCTATATAAGCGTAGTTTCCGCTTTTCATAACGGCCTGTTTGGCCATTTTAAAATGTCTGCTCTTTGCGCCGTAGTAACCTTTGGCAAGCTTAAGAACTTTATTTCTTCTCTTGCGAGTCATCATCGCACCCTTAACTCGTGCCATTTGTAAAACCTCCGTTGTTTAAATTTTGAAATAAATATTTGTTTCTCTTTGTAAAAGCCTTATTATTATTTATAAGGAACAAGTCTCTTTACCTGTGCAACATTTGTTTTGTCTGCAACGGTAACTTTTCTTAAATTTCTCTTACGCTTAGTTGTTTTCTTGTTAAGAATATGGCTTTTGAAAGCGTGGGCACGAAGAACCTTGCCGCCCTTTGAAATTTTAAAGCGCTTTTTTGCACCGCTGTGAGTTTTAATCTTAGGCATAATTTAATATCCTCCTTAAAAATTTTTACTTTTTGGTTTTTGGAGCAATAAACATCATCATACTGCGACCTTCAAGCTTTGCAGGCTTTTCTACCGTGCAAACATCTGTAAGCTCATCAGAAAAACGCTGCATTATCTCTAAGCCCTGCTTTGAAAAGCCCATCTCTCTACCCTTAAAGCGGATAGATACCTTAACCTTGTCACCGTTACCCAAAAATTTGCGGGCATGGTTAAGCTTCGTGTTAAAGTCGTGGGTGTCAATATTAAGAGAAAGTCTTATCTCTTTTATATCAACAACTTTCTGGTTCTTTTTGGCTTCGCGTTCTTTTTTCGCCAGCTCAAAACGGTATTTACCGTAATCCATGATCTTGCACACTGGCGGAGTTGCCTGAGGCGCGATCTTTACCAGATCAAGATTTTTTTCAACCGCAAGATCAAGCGCCTGAGCTGCGCTCATAATGCCAAGCTGATTTCCTTCCGAATCGATTACTCTAAGCTCGTTGTCGCGGATTTCTTCGTTAAGCTGAAGCTCTTTGCTGCTGCTAATAGTCAGCACCTCCAAAAACGTAATATTACCAATAAAAATAACGGACAGACGCAAGCCCACCCGTTTCAATAACACAACAAAAGCCCCCAAAGGGGATTTTGAAAATATTGACCCGAACGGACTTCCGAACAAGGTGAAAGCATCTGCTCTTCTTTATTGCTGAAAGCATTATACCACCTAAAATAGATTTGTCAATAGAATTTATACTTTTTTTGATATTTTTTTGACTATAATAAGCACCGACATTCGGTTACGCTTTATTTTTAATAAAAAATATGATATAATCTCAGAAAAACATTTCAAAAGGTGAAACAATGTTTTCCAAGAATAATAATATCCTCAAAAAGCCCTTTGTAATATTTTTGCTTGCAAGCTTTTGCTGCCTTTTATGGGGCAGCGCCTTTCCGATGATAAAAACAGGCTATTCCCTGCTTAACATACCGTCTGATGAGCCTTTCTCACAAATACTGTTTGCAGGTATAAGGTTTACGCTGGCGGGCTTCTTTACGCTTGTTATCGGAAGCGCCTTAAGCAGACGTATTTTGATACCGAAAAAAAGCTCTCTTAAAAATATATTTAAGCTTTCGCTTAACCAAACAGTTTTGCAATATTTCTTTTTCTATGTAGGACTTGCGAACACAACATCCGTAAAATCCTCAATAATAAAAGGAACGGGCACATTTATAACAATACTTATCTCCTGCTTTATATTTAAAAGCGAAAAATTCGACAATGCTAAACTTATAGGCTGCGTGTTGGGATTTTCGGGTATTCTTGTTATCAACTTGACAGGCAACGATATAGGCGCGGGAATATCATTTTTAGGTGAAGGCTTTATACTTATTTCTAATGTCACGAGCGCGCTTTCCACTTGCCTTATCAAAAAATACTCTCAAAACGAGAACCCTGTTGTTCTCAGCGGCTGCCAGTTTTTTCTCGGCGGGATCATAATGACTATTATCGGACTTACAATGGGCGGAAAAATACATTCTTTTTCAATTGAGGGCGCAAGCGTTATAATTTATCTTGCGATGCTTTCCGCTGTTGCTTATTCCTTATGGGGCATTTTGCTTAAAGTAAACGATGTATCAAAAGTTGCGATATACAACTTTATGACACCATTGTGCGGAGTACTGCTTTCGGGTCTTTTGCCCGGCGAGCAAGAGGCTCTGTTTAATGTTAAAAACCTTGTAGCGCTTGCGCTTGTATGCGCAGGTATACTCACGGTCAACAAATTATCGGGCGCAAAGGAGAAATCACCGTGAACGATACCGCAATCAAAAAATACCGCTTGTCGGATTTTATCCTAATTGGAATTATAATAATATGCGCTTTTACCTTAACAGCCGTTTTTTTTACATCGGGCAAAAATGAGTTGTGTGTGAGTGTGTATCAGGCAAACAAGCTTATATACCAGAAGGCTCTAAGTGAAGTGGAAAAACCTTATGAATACACCGTATACGGCGATTTAAACGTTACCGTTCTTATAGAAAACGACGGCGTTACGGTAATAAGCTCCGACTGCCCCGATAAACTTTGCCAAAAAGCAGGAAAGCTCACACAAAGCGGACAATCTTCAGTGTGCCTGCCCGCAAGAGTATCAATAATACTGGAGGACTCTGCCAATGCCACTGCGCAAAACGAATTAGACGGGATCGCAAGATGAAAAACAACACTTTAAATCCAAAAAATCTAAAAACGGTACAAACCGCGCTTTTATGCAGCGCGGCTATTGTCGTGTCTTTTGTTGAGTCTTTGTTTCCATATGTTTTGCCTGTACCGGGGGCAAAGCTTGGTCTGGCAAACATTATAACCGCTGTCGCAATAGACGCGTTAGGGTTCGTTCCGGGTTTATGCATTGTCATTTCGAAAGCGCTGTTTGCGTTGCTCACTCGCGGCGTTTTGGCAGGTGTTATGAGCTTTTCGGGCAGTGCGCTCAGTATGTTGGTTATGTATCTTTTTATAAAAAGCAAATTCTTATTCGGTTATTTGGGCATAGGTGTTTCAGGCGCGCTGGCGCACAACACGGGACAGTTCGTTGTGGCTTATTTTGTATGCGGCAGAGCGGTAATATATTATATACCCGTTCTGCTTATAACCTCCGCGCTAACAGGTTGCGTAAGTGGGATTGCTCTCGGGATTTTAAGCACTAAGCTTATAAAAACAATGAATTTTATGAAGTCAGGCGCAAAAACAAAACATACGTAGCGTATAAATTTTCGCCTTTTCCTTGCATTTTTGTTAAATAATAGGTATACTATGTAGCGGATTAATCAAATCTTATCCATTACAGTTAAGGAATGATATTTTATGATTCAATTTGAGGAATTAAAACTAAGATTAATGTCATATAAAGAGCCCATAGATGAGCTTTCGGACACTTTGGGCATAAAGCCTATGCTATCTGAAATAGCGCAGCTTGAGTTGCGCGCCGCGGAGCCGGGATTCTGGGACGACCTGGAAAACTCTCAAAAAATACTTCAAAAAACAAGTTACCTTAAAGGCAAGGTAGAATCTTACAATAAACTTACTTCTATGTTTGACGATACCCTTACGCTTATTGAGCTTGCCGATGAAGAAGGCGATTTGTCTGTATATGACGACGCTGTCGCGGATTGCGACGCGGTTCAGGCTGCTTTTGAAAATCTGAGATTATCCACACTGCTTACTGGCGAATATGATTCTAAAAACGCGATAGTTACGTTCCACGCGGGCTCGGGCGGAACAGAAGCGCAAGACTGGGCGGAAATGCTTTACAGAATGTATTGCCGCTGGGGTGACAGACATAATTTCAAGGTAAAAACATTGGATTACCTTGACGGCGAAGAAGCGGGTCTTAAAAGCGCCGTAATACTTGTTGAGGGCGAAAACGCCTACGGCTATCTCAAAAGCGAAGCGGGCGTTCACCGCCTTGTAAGAGTATCGCCGTTTGACGCATCGGGAAGGCGGCACACATCGTTCGCGTCTCTTGAAGTTATGCCTGAGATCGACAAAGACGTGACTATTGAAATAAATCCGGAAGACATCAAAATGGACGTTTACCGTGCATCGGGCGCGGGCGGACAAAAGGTTAACAAAACAAGCTCCGCCGTACGTTTGACACACATACCCACGGGAATTGTTGTTGCATGTCAGGTAGAGCGCAGCCAGCACCAAAACCGCGAAGTTGCAATGACAATGCTTATGAGTAAGCTTGTAGAGATAAAAGAGCGTGAACACCTTGAAAAAATTGAAGATATAAAAGGCGTTCAAAAGGAAATTACCTGGGGCTCACAGATAAGAAGCTATGTGTTTATGCCTTACACAATGGTAAAAGATCACCGCACAGGCTACGAAACGGGAAACATAAGCGCGGTTATGGACGGCGAGATCGACGAATTCATAAATGCCTATCTTAAAGCCGAAAGTTTGAAAGAAATAAATAACAGCTAAAAGAAATAAATATTATTAAAGTAAGAGATCAACAGCAGTTTTTTAACTGTCATTGATCTCTTTTATTTTTCTTCTTCTATAATATTTATATACCCTTTTTCACAAGCAGTACCGTTTAGGGTGTATCCTCTGTTTTCAAGAGTTTTTAACTGATCAGAGATACTTTTTGTTATGCGCTCGCCGCTTACCGCAAGCGGCACCCCCGGCGGATAAAGATAAAACGTATCGTGAGATACACAGCCCTCGCACTCAGATATTGGCACTGTTACATACGGTCTGTTGTAAGCATCGTAAGGCGGCATTACTATATCTGCCTTTTCATTTACGGCATATGGCTTCGTTGTTCTCATTACGGGCTTGCTTTCGATTAAAGCCGCATCTTTCAGAGCGTTGTATAACCGTTTGAGTCCTTCCTCGGTATCGCATACTGTCGAAATAGCAATGGAATAATACGGGCAGCACATTTCAAGTTCAATTTTGCGTTTTTCGCGCAAATATTCACAGAGGTTTTCGGATGTCATATTGTCGGCATAAAAGACCAATCTCGTAATATCATAATCAAAAACGCCGTCTTTTTTGCAAAGCAGTTTCAAATTACCGATCTGTTCTAAATCGTTACGCAATTCTTTAATGCTGTTTATGTAATTTTTATATTCCGATTCGTTCAGCGCAAGCATATATCTTACAGCCTCAACTGCCGAGCTCATGAGTAGATAAGAAGGGCTTGAGCTTTGATACACCTGAAGATAAAACTCAATTTGCCTTATATCAACCAAACCTGATTTTATATGCAATACCGCTGTTTGTGTGAGCGACGGAAGCGTTTTATGAAGACTTTGCACAACAACGTCAGCGCCACAGCTAACACCATCCTTCGGAAACACACCTCCGCCGAAAGAAAAGTGCGCGCCGTGCGCCTCGTCTACTATAAGCGGTATGTTATATTTATGAACAACTTTCGCAATTCCTGTTATATCGGAAACAACGCCCTCATAAGTGGGAGATGTTATTATAACCGCCTTGATGTTATTCTCTTTTTGCAAAACCGAATCCACGCTTTCGGGAGTAACAGACAAGCTGCATACGAAATCCACATCATTTTCGGGATATAAATATTCAGGAATTAAACCTCTCATAACAAGCGCGTTATATACGGATTTGTGACAGTTTCTGGCGACAAGCACCTTGTCGCCTGCTTTTGCACACGCGCTTATTGCTGTCAAAATGCCGCAGGTGGTTCCGTTTACGAGAATATATGTTTTATCGGAGGAGTATGCCTTTGTCATTTGGTTTTGAATATCTTTTAGTATGCCCGTGGGGTGGTGCAGATTATCAAAGCCGTCTATCTCGGTAATATCTACCGAATACGCCTTATCAAGCAACAAAGCGTTACGCTTGTGTCCCGGCATATGAAAAGGGTACACATCACCCGAGCAGTATTTTGTCAGTTTTTCGTACAGGCTTTTTATATCGCGCACCTCCTCTCTTGATTTTCAGCTTTAATCAATCATTCATTTCACATTCTGCAACTTTTATCATAATTGCCTGTTCGATACGCTTTTTGTGCAGCTCACAGCCGAGTTTATAAACGCCGTTTATACTACCCGTGGCGTGATAGGCGTTCGCGGCACAGCCGCCGCTGCAATAAAACCTCGCAAAGCAATTATCGCACTCCTTATGTGCGTAAATATTACAGCTCTTGAATTCATCTCTAACGGGATTGTCATTAATTCCGTCAAACACGTTGCCAAGCAGGAATTTTTTATCTCCGGCAAACTGATGGCAGGGATATAAATCGCCCTCGGGCGTCACAGCCATATATTCGGTACCTACGCCGCATCCCGATACTCTCTTTACAATGCACGGACCGCCCGTTAAATCTATCATATAGTGAAAAAATGTAAATCCTTCGCCCTTTTCTTCTCTTTTCAGCATTTCCTTTGCCAGTATCTCATATTGCCTAAGTAAAACGGGCAAGTCTTCTTCTTTCAGCGCATACGGCGCATCGGGCTCCGCAACAACAGGCTCAAGAGATATTTGCTTAAATCCCAGATCGGCAATGTGAAGTATATCCTGTGCAAAGTCGGTATTGTAATGAGTGTAAGTTCCTCTTATGTAGTAATCCTGCTGATTTCTGCTGTCTGCCGCCTTTTTGAATTTAGGCACTATAATATCGTAGCTGCCTTTGCCGTTAGGAGATATACGAAGCCTGTCGTTTACATCTTTTCTGCCGTCAAGGCTAAGCACCACATTAGACATTTCCTTATTGCAGAATTCCATTATTTCATCCGTTAGTAATATGCCGTTTGTGGTAATTGTAAACCTGAAGTTCTTATTATGAATCTTCTCCTGCTCTCTGCCGTATTTTACAAGCCGTTTTACAACTTCAAAGTTCATAAGCGGCTCTCCGCCGAAAAAATCCACCTCAAGGTTTTTGCGCGTGCCTGAGTTTTCTATCAGAAAGTCCAACGCTCTCTTACCCACTTCAAAACTCATAAGCCCGCATTGTCCCTGATATTTGCCCTCGTCTGCAAAGCAGTATTTGCATCTTAAGTTGCAGTCGTGCGCAACGTGAAGGCAAAGCGCTTTAATAACAGACTGGCGTTTTTTAAAGTCAAAGGCAATATTTTTGTATTTATCTTCTGAATACAGTTTGCCCTGCGCCTTCAGGTTTTCAATATCTTCAAAGACCTGCTCTATATCCTGCTCGGTAACGTCAGGTAAGTCTTTGTATTTTTCAAGAATTTTTTCTTTTATCTCTTGTCTGTCACATTTATCATACATTCCGATAATATCGTAAGCAACGTCATCAACGCTGTGTACACAACCGCTGTTTACGTCAATTACAATATTATATCCGTTACTTTTATACAAATGAAGCATATCGGTCATTTTGCGTTAAAGCATTCAGTCAAATTAACGCAATCCTTTCATATGGAATAGTAGTTCTCAAAAGAAAATCGCTGCATCGCCTTGTGCTTTGCAACGATTTTTCCTTTTTTAATTACTTATTGTTCTTGCACTGCTCGCATTGCTGATTTGCTATGCTGCAAGAAGTTTTGCTTGCGGACTGGCAAGATGTCTGGCATTCTCCGCAGCCGCCGTTTTTAGCGGACTCAGAGAGATCGCGGGAATTCAATGTTTTAATTCTTTCCATAATTAGTTCCTCTTTTCTGTTGTGTCAATTTATTTAACGTAAAGATTATATCAAAAAACCGGAATTTGTCAATAGTCAATCACAACTGCGTTATTACAGTTTATCAACAAGCTTCGCTATATATTTTTGTATTAATGTAACATCCTGCATATTTACATAAGAGTCGTAATTACAGTCTGAATTCTTAAACGAATTTTTGCCCATATTTTCGTGTGTTGTAAGCTTGGCTATAATTCTTTGCAACGCCGTTACATCGAGCATATCTACTTTGCCGTCACAGTTTACATCTCCGGGCATAGCCTTTACATCTGTATCGGTATTATCTGTTGATGTATCGGTCGACGTATCCTTTGAAGTATCGGTGTTATCCGAAGACGTATCGGTATTTTCAGTGTCGGTATCACTTGAGGGAGAATACGTCCACAGCGCATAAAGAGTGGTTGCACCGGTGATCTTCATTCCTTCATATATGCCGTCTGAAGCGTCTTTGGAAAGCGCCCAACCGCCGAAAACATAATCCTTGTCGTCATTTTCGGGTACAAGCTCATTAAGATAAATCACGCCTTCTCTGTTTGTTCCTACAACAACAGCCACAACCGTGGGTGCTATCTTTCCGCCGTTGGGGTCAAGAGTTACATCTACCGCCAACTTGTCAAGTGCGTCCAAAACACCCTGTCTTGCCGCCGAAAACTCGGCAGGACCGTATTTGTCACTGTATAAAGACTCATTATAAGCATTTAATATGGCGGAACACTCACCAAGGGCATCGTTTAGCGCCTTAAGGCTCGACTCGTTATAGTATTCGGCGTAGTTGTCTTTTATAATCTGCTCGTTTTGTCTCTTTGTAAAGTCATCGAGGATCTCAAGCTCACGGTCAACGTTTTTGCCGTAGCGTTTATAGTGAAGATAAATATAGTCGCCCTTCGCGCCTTTGTTAAGGTCGGCAGCCAGCGCAGGCTCGTCATACCACATAACGGTATTGTATTCAGCCATACATTCTTTTACATCAATGGCTATACTTGTAATAGGTCTGTAAACGGTGTCTTTTGTATAATAGCAGTAAATGTATTCTCCGCCGCAGCCTTTGTTAAAATCAACTACCGTACCGTCTTTTGAGGTCACCGCCTGATAAACCACATTTTTGCCGTTTATAACTTCGGTACGGGTTTTGTTGGCTTCTCCGCCCTTAACAAGCATAATATCGGTTATAGCATCGTTTTTGCTGCTTGTTGTCTTATATCCCAAATAAATATAATCGCCGCCGGAGCCGTCATTCAAATCCTTATCTATAACTGTATATCCGGCATCTGTAAGCTCAGATACAGCGTGTCTTTCCCTTGAATTAAACGAAGCTCTCAAATCGGATACATATACAGAATTGTTTTCATATTGGTCAATATAATAATGATTTTCACCGAGTATGCGCACGTTCAAATCTGAGCGTGTAACCATTCTCGTATCATATGTGCCGTCAAGATGGAGGTCAAATATTCTTACGCCCTGGTTGCCGTCGTTGTAATCTTTAAAGGTGCTGGCTTTGCAATAGCCCTGTACAAGCTTGTATTCGGTACCGTCCAAATCTTTATATGTACCTTCACCCATAAGCGTGTTTTTGTGGTCGTGACCGTAGAAAATACCCTTTACATTCTCATGCTCGGCAAACGCTTTATAAAGCTCTAAAGTACTTGTTGCGGAGCAGCAGGCACTTTCAAGATAATTTCCCGTTACAGTGGGGTTGTCTGTATTCGGGCGGTAATATCCCGGAATATCGACCTTTTTGTCATCTGAATAAAATGCGCCTTCGTCGCCCTCGTTACAGGGAACAACTATCCCGGTTGTGTAAAACTCATGCAGCGGAATATGCTGGAAAGCAAGAGTGGGAGCATAATCTCCATCCGCTGTAAAACTTTTCATATCCTCGTTAACAGTCCTTACATAATTAACTACACGCTGATAGCCTTCTTCGTTGTTATAGCTTTTCTTATCATTGTAACCGGGCTTGCCGTAGCCGCCGTTGTCGTCGTACGTTCCCGAGTCAAGCAGTATCAAATTCCACGCAACATTGTTGCCTTTGTTATCAAGTATCGTCAAACAGCCCGAACCCACACCGTTGAGATCTATTGAAGAAAAATTATTATCAAAATTGAGAGCTCCGTTTTCCACATAAAGGTTGTACTGGTCAGCTCTGGATGGGCCGGATTCGCTGTCGTGATTACCGAAAGTCACTACGAAGGGCGTTCCGTTGAATGTGCTTATAAACTGTTGTATGGTGTTTTTAAATCTATATGTTGTACCTGTTGAAATCGTGTTGTCGCCTGTGAGCACTATCAGATTGGGGTGATACTCTTTTATTGCAAGTGAAAGAAGATCAAGACATCCCTCTTCTATATTGTGATAATCCTGTATATCGGCGATCTGCATTATTCTGAAATTTCCGTTTACATCAAATTTCAGACCGAAATCCGTCTTTTTTTGATTAAGAGATGATACTGCATATGCGCTTGGAAAAACGCAGGTCAGCATACAAACAAACAACAATAAAGAAACAACTTTTTTAAATTTCATAAAACCTTACCTTCCGTTTCGTAAAATAAATATCAATTAAAGCATATTAATTGTCTAAGCTTACAAGCCTGTTTAATGCGGCAACGTCGCACTTTTTAAAGCTCTGTGTGTTTTCGGGATAATCAATAAGCGGCTTGCCGTCCTGCGTGAGGTTTATATACGTTATATTGGCAAGACCGGTGTTACCGTATTCTATAACGGCGCTTACTGTGCCTGATTTGTCGCCCGTAACAGCAGTGCCGTTTTCAGCTGTGTTATTTACAACAACGATTTTGTCACCGTCGCATATATACGCTAAAAACCTGTTGATTTCTTTTTCGCCGTCCACACAATATTCAAAATAAACAAGGCTGTGCGCCTTCAGTGCATCTTCAGATTTACTGTCTTCGTCTTCGGTGCTGTCTGCCGCGGCTATTGCGGCTATATCGTCCGAATCGGCATACTTTGTTGAAATATCGGTATCTGTTTCAACAGCAAAAGCATTTTTTAAATCGAGCGTAACCGTTTTTGGTGCGGCTATATCGTTCAGCTGTGCCTTTAACGCAGCCACAGCGGTAGACGCGTCCGCGTCAAGATTACCGTTTTTTACAAGCGCCGACCCACCGATGATTATACCGGCAACAAGCACCGCAAAAACAATAAACCCCAGCAACGCGATTTTTTTGTTCTTACCATTAATTTCTGCCATTTTTGTTACCTCCGCCTAAGAATACTAATATCATTTCGATTATAGTTTAATTTAACGAAAAAGTCAATTAAATTATGATACCCAATTGCTTAAACTTGGGAATAAGACCTATTCTCGGAAGGTTCTCATCGGGTATCTGCGGGAAATCGTAACCCGGATAATCGTTACCCTCTACTATTGCGGGACCGTTTGGCATAACGCACACATCCCACCCTATATATGTTATTTGCGGCACAACAAGCGCGGCTTTTCTTATCATCTCTTTCAGTTCGTTATAATACGGTATTTCATAACCCATAAGCTCTACTCCCGTAACAGGATGTGTTTTATGAGTTTCAAATTTTCCGTCGTGTCCGTAGCTTATTACCTTTCCCGTTTCAACATCTATATGGCAGGCTATTCCACCGCGGTCAAGGTTATCCACAAAGCCGCCGTCGCTGCCCATCTTAAGCAGACCGTAAAGAAAATGCACTTCTCCGTCTTTCAAAAGCGTGCAAAGCCTGACACAGTTAAGAGAATCGGGATGAAGCCTTTTCAAATGCTCGTGCTGGGTGATTATTTCTTCACAAACCCCGAATTTGTTTTCTTTTAAATAGTCAAAAAGCTCTTTTACTGTCTTAAAATCATCTTTGTTAAGTTTTTCTATTCCGTGACCGCACTCACCGTCGTCTGGCTTTGCCAAAAAAAACTGTTTATCTTTGATAAATTCGTAAAACTGTTCTTCGTTTGCAGATGATATATCAAGAATATCTCTTTTAGTGAAATCTTTAAATTTTTCGGCGAATTTGCGTTTGCTTTCAAAGCATCCGCCGTAGTTATAATCGTTAAGCATATGTAAAAGCTTTTTGTTTTTAAATCTGCCGATATACGTTTTTCTTTCTTTTGCGGTCATATTGTAATATTCAAAAAGAACATAATCGCTGTGGCCCGCGCCGTATTTTATCGCGCACCCAAGCATATCGCAATATATTGAAAACTTATTTTTTCCTGTTTTTCTTTTAACAACATTTGCGGCGTCCGATATTCTCGAAAAGCGCATACGCTTAAAAACATTAAGATAATATCCCAAACCCATACTGCATTTTTCCTTTCCCGGTCTTTAAATATATTTTAAAACACAACAGCGGTGCTGCCGTATTTATTATAAACACAGCAACGCCGCATATTTATTAACAAATCACACAGCTTTACCAGCCTAATGTCTCTCCGCCTTCGATTTTCAGGTATTTGTGCATTGATATCAAGCTGCCAAGCGCTCCGACTATCATTCCCGACGCAATAAATATCGCAGATATCGGCAACATAAATGTGTCGTAAGGAATAGCTACAAGATATTCCGCGACATTTACAATAACCGCGGCAACGCCTTCGTATATAAAGAATAGAATAAGTGAGGTAATAATTCCCGCAATAAAGCCCAGTGTCATACCTTCAATAAAGAACGGTATTCTTACAAATGTGTTTGTTGCGCCTACCGATTTCATAATACTTATCTCAAATCTTCGGCTGTACATTGTTATTCTTATTGTATTTGAAACGATAAACAGCGAAACGACGCCTAAAACCACAACAAGCCAAAATCCTATTACCGTAACAAGGTTGTTAAGACTTGTAAGCTTAGACGCAATATCTCTGCGATCGCTTATTTTCTGTATTCCGTCAATTTGCGAAAGCTGCTGCACAGTATCATCATAAAGAGAAAGATCGCTCATAGTAACCTTGTACGCGTTGGGTAAGGGGTTACCCTCTCCTGTCATTTCGTCATACCACTGACCGAGCTCGTCTTTATAATCTGCAATAGCTTCTTCCTTTGATACAAACAAAGCGTCGGAAACATTCGGTATTTCTCTTATTTTAGGTCCTATTTCAATAACAGCCTGAACCTCGCTTATGTCATCTTCAAGATAAACGTTTACCATATTGTCTGCGCCTACCTTTGTAACAATGGCGGACACATTATAAGACACTACCATAGCAGCGCCCGTAAGTACCAGACACGACACCAAAACGCCTACCGAGGCAATAGACATTGCGCGGTTGTGCCATATGCTTTTCAAGCCTTCTTTTATAAGATATCCGCATCCGCTGAGCTTCATACCGCACCTCCCAAATTACCGCTGTCGCTTACAACAGAGCCGTCGTCAAGCACTATAACTCTGCCGCCGAACTGCTGCACAAGCTCATGCTCGTGAGTAACCACAAGCACCGTTGTACCGTTTTTGTTGATCTCGGAAAGCAAGGTCATAATTTCTATTGACATTTCAGGGTCAATATTACCGGTAGGCTCATCGGCTATAATTATATTGGGAGCATTAACCAAGGCTCGCGCCAAGCTTACACGCTGCTTTTCGCCACCGGAAAGCTCGCTCGGAAAACTTGCTGCCTTGTGTTTAAGTCCTACAAGGTCAAGCACATAGAGCACTCTCTTTTTAATTTTTTTCGACGGTGAGCCTATTACTCTCATTGCAAAGGCCACGTTATCAAATACCGTCATTTTTTCTATTAATCTGAAATCCTGAAAAACGATGCCCATTCTTCTGCGCAAATAAGGCACTTTTCTGCGCGGCATTTTCGCAAGACTTTTTCCGTCAACTATAATATCTCCCTTAGTGGGTATCTCTTCTCGCATAATAAGCTTTAAAAATGTACTTTTTCCCGCGCCCGAGGCTCCGAGTATAAAAACAAATTCTTTATCGTTTATTGTAAGATTAACATTTTTTAGAGCGTGCGATTCACTTACATTTGTTTCGTAGGTTTTTGAAACGTCATTAAATTGTATCATTTATACTGTCCTTTCTGCCAAATACAAAAAAGAGGCAAAACAATGCAAATCTAAAATAATCAAAGGAAATGTAAGCAGACAATATACATTGCACTGTCACACTTCCTTTGGATATTAAAATATTTGAATTAATATTTCATGGGTGAAGATGTTAAGTATTTTTTAACCATTAATGCTACCTTAAATACGATAGCGTCTTCAAATTCTCTTAAATCGAGACCAGTGATCTTTTTGATCTTTTCCAGTCTGTAAACGAGGGTATTTCTGTGAATAAACAACTTACGCGATGTTTCCGAAACGTTAAGATTGTTTTCAAAGAATCTTTGTATAGTAAACAGCGTTTCCTGATCAAGCGATTCTATTGAGCCTCTTTTAAATACCTCTTGCAGGAACATATCGCAAAGTGTTGTAGGCAACTGATATATAAGTCTCGCAATACCGAGATTATCATAATTTGCAACTGTTTTTTCGGTATCGAACACCTTGCTTACCTCAAGGGCTATTTGAGCCTCTTTAAAGGAGCGTGCCAAATCTTTTATTCCCGAAACAACAGTGCCAATTCCCACGATGCAGTGGGTGTAAAACTCGCTTGAAAGTGTATCCACAATTGAGCTTGCCAGCTTTTCCAGATCTGCCGAAACAACATTCGGCTTGACCTCTTTGACAAGAGCTATGCTGGTTTCGTTAAGGCTTATAACAAAATCTTTTGTTTTATCCGGGAACAGGTTTTGTATAACATCGTAAACAGAAACGTCTGTTCTTGATGTTATTTTAACGAGCATACAAACACGGCTTGCTTCAGACTTGAACCTGAGCTCTCTTGATTTAAGATATATGTCACCCGGCAAAATGTTGTCCATTATTACGTTTTTAATAAAATTGCCTTTATCATATTTTTCGTCATAGTATTGTTTTATGTTTTTGAATGATATGGCAAGTATATGCGCGAGCTTCTCAGTTTCAGCATCTCCGCCCTGTACAAAAATACCGAACTCGGCATGTCCCGTTGCTCCTTCAATGGGGTAAAATGTTTCCGAATTTATAACAAGGAACGAGCTGTCGGAATAGAATTCTGCCGGCACACCGTCTACAACCTCTCCTATTCTGCTGAGATCGCTACAGGCTATAACAACTGAGGTTTCATCGATAACGCCTATAGTTTTGCTTACTGTCTCACTTAGTTGGTTTACTATACCCTGAAACATTCTGTTTGACATAAATAACCCTCACTTTTAAATGTTATCGTGATCAATTAGGAAAAACGCATAATTATTTTACTCAAAAAATACCGGGATTTCAATAGTTTTACGAAAAAAATGCAAAATTTAGCCTTTAATGAAGCAAATAACATAATTTTCGATTAATGTAGGCCCTGAAAAGCAAATCACGCACTCAGGCTATCTATCAAATGCGCCAAATATTTTTGTATAAAGGTGACATCAAGCATCGTTACAACGCCGTCGTGCGAGCAATCCGAATTAATGCTCGACATTTTTCCGTAGCTTTCATAGCTTGCAAGCTTTGCGAGTATTTTTTGCAATGTCGTAACATCGCTCATATCAACGACCTTGTCGCAATTAACATCGCCGTACAGTCCTTCCGCGTCGGATGTTGTCTGTGCAGGTCCGTTATTGTTACTGTTTTCATATCCGCAATATACGCAAACATTATCTTTATATTCGCACTCGGCACTTTGAGAATATCCGCAAAGCGTGCAGACCATCGTGTGCGTACCGTCAAGGTTAGTTATATATTCAAATACGTGTTCGCCCTCTTTGCAATGCTCTTTGCTTGAAACAAGATAGAACTGCATAACGAACAGCTCTTTGTCGTCATTTTGCATACCGTACACTGTAAAGTTGTCATAGCACTGCAAATACTGTGTATATTTATTTTCGCCTTCACCGTAGGCAGCCGCAACGTTTTTGATATACTTTCCGCCATGTACATTAACCAAAGTCCACTTACAATAATCGTTGTTTTCATCTGTGAAAAACGCGCCGTTGCCGTTAGGCGGGCAGGAGAGGTATCTATCGTTGCACACAAAGCTAAAGGTTCCGTCTTCGTTATCCACAACGGTCAGTATTGCCATTCTGTCGTTAATAATCATCTCTTTGCTGTTTGAAAATTCAGGACTGATATCTTCCAATTTACCGTTGCCCGTGGGTGTGCATCCCATCACTTTATCTGCTTCATCACAATAAATAACGACCAAATCTCCGTCATTTATCTTATTTATGGAATCTGCCAAATGTATTATCCTGTGTTCTTTGCAGGTCTTGCAGCGGTAAATATGGTTTTCTTTGTCTACGCACTCCCAGTTGTGACCTTTTGCCATAAATTTCTCTACATAAGAATAGCCGCAATACTTACATTCATATTTAATAAAACCGTCCTCTGTGCAGGTGGGGTTTTGCATTACGTTAAAGTATTCATGCTCGCAATCGGAGTCAAAATTCTCGCAGGTACGGGCATATCCCGAGGGGGTATCCATATCGTTAGGTATATTTTTATTAAATAACATCCATGCAAACTCGGGGTAATCTATGAATACGTTTCGGTTGCCCTGCACTTCCTGAACAAGGTCATTGCGGGACATCTCCCATGTATCTACGGGGTCGTTGTGCATCCACTCAAGAAGCGTATCCAAACTTTCAATTACGGGCTTACCGTCATTTTGTGTGTCATCGGAATCAAGCGGCGGCAAATCAGATTGGTTAACAAAGCTGAAAAGGTTCGGTTGCTGCCATCTTACATAAACATAAAGCAATATTCTGGCAACGTCACCCTTTATATCATCAGCGACCTCCACTTTATTAAGCGACTTACTGTACCAAATTACGTCTTTTCCGTCTACTTTTTGTGTGTTATAATCGCTTATCTTTCCTTTTACATTGGCAAAAGTGTAGTTGTTACGCGACGAATTAACATAACTAATAGTCGGACGCAAATGGTGCAGATCGGATCCGCCGTTCTTTTGATAAAACGAGGCATTGCTCTTTGCCCACACGTGCTCTCTGTTCATCGTGGCATTAAACTCGGTATTTTTCACGTCGGAGTAAAAATACCAATAGCCCTCTTTGCCTTCGCTCGCATCTGTAAACTGCCAATAATACGCAAGGCTGTTTCTTGTGTAACCTCCGTATTTAGGATAATATGTCTGGGTATCGCTCATAAGCGTATACAAGGTATCATAAATCTCAGAATGCATAGCCGTGAGCGAATTATTTGAGCTGTCGCCCTTTTGGGATTTTATGGTATCGAAAGAATAAGCTCCGCTGTAGTAATTATCCGCGGCTATACTGAAATCACCGCACACTTTATGCCTTGTGCCGTCGTTATAGTTCATCGCAGCGGCATTTGCGGAACGCACACCTAACGGTATTGTTCCGATGATTAACACAATTGCGATTATCAAGGATAAAACAGCTTTAAAACCAAACGCTCTTTTGTTTTTCATAAGCTTATACCTCCAAAAAACCACGAATATATCTATTTTTAAAAATCTGTCTGCATACTAATCTGGAAACAATTATCTTTACAGCGTCAAACGGTACAAACGGAACAACACACACACCGAGCGCGTATGATACGTTTGAATTTGTTGATATAACAAACCACGCCGTTCCGAATAAATAGCAAATCAAAAGTCCCGCTGTCATAAACAGAACTATTATTACTTCTCTGTTCTTAAAAAGCTTTATCCCCAAGCCTGCAACGGCAGCCACAAGAAGATATCCCGTAATATAACCGCCCGTAGGACCCGCAAGCACCGAAAAGCCTCCTTTTAAGCCTGCAAACACAGGCAATCCGAATGCTCCGAGCGCAATAAACAGCAAAACGCTTAAAAAGCCTTTGAACATACCAAGTAAGCCAACCGACAAAAATATACCGAGCAATGCCATATTTATCGGCACGGGGCCAATGCTTACCGTGATTATTGAACACGCGCAAACAACAGCTGTCATCATAGATATCTTTATCATATCAAAGGTGCGTGTGTTAATTTGCTGCATTGTGCAAACTCCTTTTTTATATGCCGTTGTTCTTTTTGTAATTCAAAAAATCCTGTAGAATAATAGTTGCCGCGAGGGTATCCACTATATTTTTACGCTTTTTGCCGCGCGCATCCACATCATTTAAAAAATTATGAGCTGTTATCGTGGTACAGCGCTCGTCATACATTACCGTCTTAATTCCAGACAGTTCCTCTATTGATCCTGCAAGCTGTCTTGCGTTTTCGGCGCTTTCGCCCTCTGTGCCATCCATATTGCGCGGCAGACCAACAACAATCATTTCGCACTTACGCTCAAGTGCAATCTCGCATATTTTTTTCACCAGAATATCCGTATTATATTCTTTTACGGTGCAAACAGGCGAAGCAAGCATTTCGCTTTTGTCGCAAACGGCTATCCCCGTACGGGCTTTGCCGTAATCCACAGCCATTATAATCAAAAAATCACTTCCAGCTTAAAAACTTATCGCCTTTTATTCTGTTGGACCTTTTCGCAAGCAACACAAGAGGCATATCGTTTTTTGAGTCTGAATAAAATTCGTCTATTGTTCCGTTCGGGAAAATTTCCTTAAAACGTCTCACTTTTTCTTCTTCGCTGCAGTTTTTACCTGTGTATTCTCCCGTTTTCGGGTCAACCTCAGAACAAATAAGATACTTTACGCCGAGTATCTCACACACAGGTTCAAGTAAAAACCGCGGAGACGCACTTATAATCACATCATCATCACGATGTTTAATATAATACCACAGTTTTATGTTTTTTGTGTGAAATTTCCAAAAATCTTTTAAATCTTTTTCTAAATCTATATATTTTAAAAAGGAAAACATATTTTGTTTGAATTCGGTTTTATCCGTCTTTTTTAATTTCCAGCGTATAAAATCCCGCGTTAACGACGGAAACAACCGCTTTATCTCTTTATGCCTTTTCAGACAAAAAACATAAAAATCAAAGGTGCTGTCGCCTTTGTAAACAGTGTTGTCAAAATCGTAAACATTCATGTTAAAATATCCCTTATTCGTGCTTAGACCTTGTAATGTTTGACCATAATAGTATTATTATCTGCGCGGGGATACCGGTAAAGAATATAAGCCATAAATTCATTCCCAATGTAAGCCCCGTAATGTATACAGACCCCAGCAACGCCCAAACGAGCAAAGATATTATAAGAAAGTTTCTTTTTACGTTAAACCAAACAGAGTTAAATACAAGCCAAACGATCATGGAAACGGGAATCGCGTATACGAATGCCAGCCAGTGACAGTTAAGCCCCGTAAGCATTACCGCCGCAACAAAATAAAGCGTAGCCAAAAGCCATACCGACAAAACGCTCATACCCGTAACCGAACCTCTTACTTTGACCTTTTGATTTTTGCTTTCGAAAATGTTTTCGCAGGGCTCGGGTATTTCGTCCTTTTTATGGGTGTGCACAAGATAATCAAGCGACACGCCAAACAACTCAGCAAGCTTTAAAAGAACGGTTACATCGGGCAAAGATTCTCCTCTCTCCCATTTTGACACCGCTTTATCGGAATAATTCAAATATTCTGCAAGTTTGAGTTGAGTATATCCTTTTTTTATTCTAAGCTCGGTTATGTTAACCGAGACTGTTTTTTTAATATCTTCCGCCATTAAAATTCACCTTGTCATAAATTCCTGTTTATTATACCACATTATGTTAATTAAATCAAGTAAAAAAAGCGTGTTTTTTACCCGTTCTCTACCGTGAGTAGAGTAGAGAATCGTTTTTCTCTACGGTATACTTTCGCTTGGTTTACTATACGAAACAAACGGTAGGTTGAGTAAACCGGATTATCGTGATAAAATCTCCCCGTCAGGCAAACACTGAAAATGATTTTTAGAAATTTGTTTTAAAAGGAGCAAATAAAATGAACGATTATATTATAATAGCCGATAGCGCATGTGACCTCGGGAATGATATTCCGGGCAAGCTTAAAGTAAAGATAATAGATATGAAATTCAGTTTTGAAAACAGCCCGGAAGAACACACCAACTATTCTATGCCTTGCAAAGATTTTTATAAAGCAATGCGCGCAGGAAGCGTATCAAAAACAACCGCCGTTAATGTTTCGGAATACGTTTCGGCTTTTGAGGAGGAGCTTATTAAAGGCAACGACATACTGTATATATGCTTTTCAAGCGGGCTGAGTATGCAGCATCATTTTTCAAAAGTAGCGGCAAAGGAGCTTATCGAAAAATATCCCGAAAGAAAAATAGAAATAGTGGATTCTCTGTGTGCCTCCGGCGGATATGGACTGCTGGTTACATTGGCGGCAAAAAAGCGTGACGAAGGTGTAAGTATTGACGAATTAAAGACTTACGTTCTTGAAAAACGGTTAAATATATGCCACTGGTTTACCGTGGATAATCTTGAATATTTACGCCGCGGAGGCAGATTGAGTGCGGGTACAGCCCTTATAGGCGGTATATTGGGAATAAAACCCGTTTTGCACACAGACGATAACGGCAAGCTTGTAAACGTGTATAAGGTTCGCGGAAGAAAGGCTTCTTTAAGCCTTATTGCGGATAAATACGGTGAGCTCTCGGTAAATCCTCCCAAAGAGGATATAGTTTATCTTTGCCACGCCGATTGTCCCGAAGACGCGAAAACAGTAAAGCATATGCTATATGACAGATACGGCGTAAAGGTTAAGCTGATAACGGATATAAGCCCCATTATAGGGTCGCATTCGGGACCGGGAACTTTGGCGCTGTTCTTTGAAGGTAAACATAGATAACGCCCGGACTTCTAATCTTTCAATTATTGTCAAACAGAATCTCAAGTCAATTTGTCGAATAATTGTCTTGAGATTTTTTGTTTTATTTGGGTTGATTTTTTCCTCTTATTACAATATAATAAAATTTGGTTAACGGTTTACAAATTTGCCGTATTTTTTAAGCTGATTGATAAATTTTTTAGGGGGCGGACAGGCATATGTGTGATAATATGATTCAATTAAATAACAAATGCGAAATGTGTATGGACTGTCCGCTCGGAAAAACGCGAACAAACCTTGTGTTTGGGGTAGGAAAGCCAAATGCCGATATTATGTTTATCGGCGAAGGCCCCGGCGAGCAGGAGGATCTGAAAGGCGAACCATTTGTAGGCAAAGCGGGAATATTACTTGATAAGCTCCTTAATTGTGTTCATTTTGACAGACACAAAAACATTTATATAGCCAACATTGTTAAATGCAGACCGCCGCACAATCGCGATCCTTTAGACGATGAACAACAGGCGTGTATGCATTGGCTTGAAGATCAGATAAATATTGTCTCTCCGAAAATTATAGTGTGCCTGGGCAGAATAGCAGCCCAAAAACTGATTGATAAAGATATAAGAATAACCAAAGACCACGGAAAAATATATAACATAAACGGCGTGGCAATGATGCCTGTTTTGCATCCCGCGGCGCTTTTACGAAATGAAAATCTTTTGCCCGGTACCTTTGAAGATTTTTTAAAGCTTCGTGAGCTTTATGATGAAATGGGTCTCGCAAAATAAGAAGTTTAATCGACGTTAAGGTAAAAAATATGAACAAACTTGTAAGAGAAAAAAGATTTAAAGCCATAGTTTTAACACTTACCATTTTGCTTTCAACAGCTGTAAGCGCGTTTTTCATGTACACAAAACAGGGCTTTCACGAAGATGAATTGCTCACCTTTAATCTTGCAAATTCTTCTGTGCAGATAAACCCGTCGGATGATTTTATCACGCCCGATGACATAAACGCATATCTTTCGGTTTCCGACGGCAACCGCTTTAACTATGGTTTGGTGTATGAAAACCAGATAAGAGACGGGGTGCATCCGCCGCTGTACTATATAATTTTTAACAGCGTTTGCTCTCTGTTCCCCAATACGTTTTCAAAGTGGTTTCCGTTTTCGTTAAACGCTGTGTTTATGGCTTTTGCGCTGTTTTTTATGTACAAGATCGCAAAGCTCATAACGGGTCGTTTTAAATATTCGTTCACAGCAATGGCGGCATACGCGTTCAGCATTGCCTGTATAACAACAGTCATATACATCAGAATGTACGCAATGCTTACTTTCTTTACAACGGCATTTTCTTATGTGACGCTAATTATGTATTGTGACGGACCCCGGAAAAACAAAAAGCACATAGCCGCAATGGCTTTAGTGTGCTTTTTCGGCAACCTCACTCATTATTATTTCATATTGTTTGAATTGCTGACGGGCATAACGATGCTTATAATCACATTAAGAAAAAAGCGCGCGCGCGTTATGAAAAAGTATATAATTACAGGTATTTTATCGGGCTGCGCCTCGCTTTGCGCGTATCCGTTCATTATCGCCAATGTGCTGCTCGGCAACAGAGGGCTGGACTCGGGCGGTCTTTCCATAGATTTTATAACCCTTGCGACGTATGTAGTTTACAAGCTTTCGACATATGCGCTCATATTAGCAAAAGATTTGTTCGTAAATAAAGCTTGGTTGTTTGCGCTTGTGAGCATTGCTTTAGCGGCGGCGCTTATATATATGCGCGTTGTAAGAAAAAAGAAGATTTCTCCTAAAACAAAAATCATATTTTTTCCTTCACTTATATTCTTAATAGGAATCTCTTTGGTTTCTCCCTTTAACAGCGACAGATATATAATGTGTGTTCTGCCTTTACTTGTAATTGTTACGGTCACGTCTTTTATAAGATTATTCAGGCTTATCAAGCTTAAATATTCGTATGCCATCATAACGGTAAGCGTTGTTATTGTAAGCGTTATCGGGCTTTTAAGCGTTAAGCCGTATTACAC
Organism: Clostridiales bacterium; assembly: GCA_024690965.1. Classification (GTDB taxonomy): domain Bacteria; phylum Bacillota; class Clostridia; order Oscillospirales; family Acutalibacteraceae; genus JAEEHZ01. The sequence goes on along the minus strand of JAILOG010000002.1, from coordinate 4,811 downwards.
TTACGGAATGACTGATCTTTATAATACCCAAACAAAAACCTGCTTATTTGTAGGCACGTCTATGCAGGAGTGGACAAAATCTCTCGACAAGCTTATGCAGTACGATAAAACGCTTATCGCGCAAACAGAGCTTGATATGGGGTTTGTAGAATCGCTCGATTCATTCGCTGAGGAAAGAGGCGTTAAAACCAACGGTAAAATAGCGCAATTTGCCTCATATTATATAGACAGCGCGAACACAAGCAATGAGAATAATAATTTAAACACTGCTCTTAAAAACAGTGAGCTTAATTCCGAATATGAGATAACAGTTTACATCTCTCAGCTCTGCTCAAAAGAAAAGGTGATATCATATATTCGTAATAATACGTCTTTCAACGCTTATGAGCTGATACAGGCAGACTACGATTTTAACGATTATTACAACTGGTATGATTATTTTGCCGAAACAGAGTCATACTGCAATGTGTATAGATTTTATAAGGAAAAAATATAACAAACACGGGGTGACTTTTTATGTCTGATATCAACAGAAAAGACGCCGTCGGATTTGCACTTTCGGGCGGAGGTCTTCAGGGAATAGCGCATATCGGAGCCTATCGCGCGCTCAGCGAAATGGGCATAAAGCCTCAATATGTATCGGGAACAAGCAGCGGCTCACTAATGGCTGCGCTTATCGCAATGGGATTTTCAGCTGACGAAATGGCAAAGCTTGCTTCAAAATATTGGAGACAGCTTGCTGAGATTGACAACGGTATAATTTTCCGCTCTTTGGCGCAGCTGATACTTAACAAGCGTGTGACGCGCGACGGTATTAAATCGGGCGAGCTTATATCTAACGTTGTAAGAGCCGTAATGGACGAAAAAGGAATCAAAGGCTTTAATGATCTGCCTATAAATCTCTCTATTTGTACGGTGGATACTTATACAACAGACGAATGTATATTTTTAACGAAAGAGGAAAACATAAGCACCCCTCATATACAATATATAACCGGCGCGCCGCTTGAAACCGCTGTGAGAGCAAGTATGTCTTTTCCTGCCATTTACACCACCTGTCCATATAAAAACTATAATTTTATGGACGGCGGCGCAAAGGACAATCTGCCTGTTAAGGTATTAAAAGATTTGGGCGTGGGAAAAACACTGGCTATTGGGTTTAACATATTAAACTACAATCCCGACAACGGCTTAGACGGACTTATAAAGGTAATTTGGCGTGCTTTGGACGTATATTCCATAGACAGCACACGCAAGTCTATGGAAATGGCAGATCTTGCCATAGAGATAGACAACAAAAACACCCAGCTTTTCTCTATCGACAATTTAGACGAAACAATAGAAGAGGGTTACGAGGCAGTTATGAGCAAACGTGACGATATCATGAGAATTTTCGGATAATGTATTTAATTGTCTGTTTGTATTGACAAAGTATAAATTTGCATTTATAATCAAGCTCGTATTTTTAAAGAACCGAGGTCAAACCGAATGAAAACGACAAATAAATCACGGACAAACAGCATTATGAATGTAAAGAAACTGACAACTCTTGCCGTATTTGCGACTGTTGCATATGTTGCAATGCTTGTTACGCACCTTATTCCCGCGGTAAGCGGATTTTTAAGCTTTGACGCAAAGGACGCGGTTATCGTAATAGCCGGTATGGTGTTTTCCCCCGGTGCGGCTGTAATAGTTACGCTTGTGGTATCGTTTATCGAAATGATAACAGTAGGTCACACGGGCTTTATAGGTCTTTTGATGAACTTTATCTCAACAACGTCGTTTTTACTCCCTATTTGTTTCATATACAAGCGCTCACGCAAATCGAAAGACGTTATCCTGGGACTTCTTATATCAACCGTGACCGCGACCGCAATGATGCTTTTGTGGAATTACTTTATAACGCCTATATATATGAACGTACCGCAATCGGCTGTTGTTGATATGATGCTGCCCGTATTTTTACCGTTCAACCTTATAAAATACACGCTTAATTCAGCTTTGGTTCTTCTTATATACAAAAGGATAATTTATATTTTAAACAAAATGGACATAACAACAGTCACCGAAACCAAAAAGCCTTCTGTTGTTAATATTCTGGTTGCCATATTGTGCGCCGCCGTTGCAATAACGATTTGCGTTATGTTGTTCTATATGCAATAAAATGAATTTTTGAGCATATAAATGGGTATATAAACAGTAAAATTTACTGTACTTTTTTGTTATTATGTGTTATAATTCCAAAAAAGTACAGTTTTTTTATTTTCGGAGGTGTTTTGAATTGAATAAATCAATGCTTATAGCTGCTGCCCAGTCAAAGATCGAACCCGATATCATCTTTAAAAACGCAAATGTTGTAAATGTTTTTTCGGGAAAAACAGAGCATTGTGACGTTGCCGTATATAACGGTGTTATCGCAGGTTTAGGCGAATACAGCGGAAAGAACGAGATCGATTTAAACGGAAAATATCTTATGCCTTCGTTTATTGACGCACACTGTCATATAGAGTCGAGTCTTGTATCTCCCGTAGAGTACGCAAAGCTTGTTATTCCGAAGGGTGTAACGGCAGTTATAGCCGACCCCCACGAAATCGCAAACGTAAAGGGCGAAGAAGGACTCAGCTTTATGATAAAGTCCGCAGAGGGCTTACCGCTTGATGTTCACTATATGCTGCCCTCATGCGTGCCCGCAACTCCTTTTGACAGCTCGGGCGCCGTAATTGACAGCAAGCTTACAAAAGAGCTTATGCAAAAGCACGGTTTTCTCGGTTTGGGCGAAATGATGGACTTTGTTTCCGTTCTCAATTCCTCCGACGAGGTTCTCGCGAAAATAGAATGCGCGGATATAATAGACGGTCACGCGCCGTATATCTCCGGCAAAGAGCTCTGCGCCTACGCCTGCGCAGATATTAAAACCGACCACGAATGTACAATACCGCAAGAGGCGTCCGAAAAAGCTGCGCGCGGTATGTACGTGCAGATAAGAGAAGGCACAAGCGCAAAAAACCTTGAAGCGCTTTTGCCCGCAATAAATGAGTATAACTTTGACAGATTCCTATTCTGTACCGATGACAAGCACCTTGATGACATATTGGAGGAGGGGACAATAAGCCACTGTATAGATAAGGCAATATCGCTGGGGCTTGATCCCGTAAAAGCGATAAGAATGGCTTCTTTAAACGCCGCACAATGCTATAATCTCCCCCACACCGGAGCAATTGCGCCGGGATATTTCGCTGATATCGTAATAAGTGAAGATCTGAACGCAACAAAAATTACCGAAGTTTACAAGCGAGGAGTGCTTGTAGCCAAAAATGACAAGGCTCTGTTTTTGGCTCCCGCGGAAACCGACGGAAATGTAACAGATACTGTACATATAAACCCCGTTAAAACCGAAGATTTTAAAATGGAATTTAACTCCAGTATTCCCGTTATAGAAGTAATGCCTGATACTCTTGTTACAAAAAGCGTATTAAGAAAAACAGGCGAACAGCTTGAAATGTGCGCCTGCTTAGAGCGTCACAAAGGCACGGGAAATATAGGAAAAGCGTTTGTGACCGGCTTTGGTATAAAAAACGGAGCGGTTGCGCAAACTATCGGTCATGACAATCATAATATAACCGTTTTGGGAACAAGCGCCGAGGATATGGCTCTGGCTGTAAACTCCCTCGGCAAAGACGGAGGAATAGCCGTTGTTATAGACGGTAAATTAGAAGCGGAAATGCCATTGCCCATCGCGGGTCTTATGAGTGACAAGCCATACGAAGAAGCGGTAAAGGAATACATTGCCATAAAAAATGCCGTTAAAAAGCTTGTGCCCGACAGTAAGATAGATACGCTTATGATGCTTTCGTTCTTATCACTTTGTGTTATACCCGAAATAAGAGTAAGCGACAAGGGTCTGTTCAGCGTAACAGATATGAAATTTATTGAGTAAAAGGACAGCGTGCGTGTATGTCAATTAACAGAAGATCATTTAGGTTCGTGTTTGCCGTATTAATCATTGCTGTTACAAGTGCGTATTTGTGCGGTTGCAATGTTGATAATACGTCAAATTCTGCCTCAAGCGGTTATAATATGTCAACCGCGGAAAGTATTACGGAATACGAACACACTGACAGTGAAACCGATTACAGCAAATATTATGAGCTCAACGCTTCTTACGACAGCGAGAAAAGGCTTACACGCACAGATGTTTATTCTCCGCAGAATGAATGTATCGGATATCGCACGTACACTTATATAAAAGATGACAAGATTTCCGAGATAAAAACATTCACCGCAGATGACAAGCCCAAAAGCACCGTTAAATATGAGTATACTTCAGACAACGGCTTCAGCAGTTCGCTTTTTGACGAAAAGGATAATTTTTTATTTAAAATGAGCGTATACACAAAAAACGGCAAAGAGATATCCGAGTATTATAACTCAAAAAATCAGCTTATAATGTACAAAATCGCGGACGAAAACGGATCGGAAAAGTATTACGACAAAAATGATACTTTGCTTGAAGGCTCAAACCTTACAGAAAAAAAGGACGCAATAGAAAAGCTGTATTGCGAATATTTGTATTAATATATTATTTTTGCGTATATCGTAAAAATATAGAATTTGGGTATTGAAATTTTAAAACAAGTGTGGTATAATGCTTGCGTTGTCCGATTTCCGGGTGTGGCGCAGTTTGGTAGCGCGCTTGAATGGGGTTCAAGAGGCCGCTGGTTCAATTCCAGTCACTCGGACCAGCTAGACGTTTTGTAGTGTAAGTTAAGACTTATATAAAATGTCGCCCTTTAATTTTAGGTATGTTTGTT
>JAILOG010000008.1 GCA_024690965.1 Clostridiales bacterium | reverse complement strand
GGTTTCTTCATCAGTATAAGTGTTGCCATCGTCGTCTTTCCAACCGCTGAATGAGTAACCTGTCTTCTCATACTCGTTCTTATTAAGCTTCTGCTCCTCGTCATATGTGAAGTCTTGGTCTGTCATTTCTCCGCTTGTGGATCCGTTGCCGTCAAATATGATCGTATATTGGTTCGGAGTCCACTTTGCATAGAGGGTATGATCGTGGGCTGTTTTAACTATTGTTTCAGCCTTTATCTCGTCACCTGTGCAGTCAGCGTTCATATACCAGCCGCCGAAAGTATAACCTGTTGCGCTGATTTCTGCTAACTTACCGTAAGCTGCATCATACGTTACCATTTTCTCTGTCGGGTCAGGTGTTCCGTGTCCGTTAGGATCAAATGTTACGGTGTATTCGTTTGGTGTCCACTGTGCCTTGAGTACTACTTCAGCTTCATCCTCAGGCGTGAGGTTCTTAACGGTTTGTTCATCTGTGTAGGTGTGTCCGTCTTCGTCTTTCCAGCCGTTGAATGAGTAACCTGTCTTCTCATACTCGTTCTTTGTAAGCTTCTGCTCCTCGTCATATGTGAAGTCTTGGTCTGTCATTTCTCCGCTTGTGGAACCGTTTCCGTCAAATATTACAGTGTATTCGTTAGGAGTCCACTTCGCGTACAGGGTGTGATCTCCTGCTGTCTTAACTATTGTTTCAGCCTTGATCTCAGCACCTGTGCAGTCTGCGTTCATATACCAGCCGCCGAAGGTGTAACCTGTCGCGCTGATCTCAGCAAGCTTACCGTAAGCCGCGTCATATGTTACGGTCTTTTCTGTAGGATCGGGTGTTCCGTGACCGTTGGGGTCAAACGTTACTTTATACTGATTCGGGGTCCAATCGGCTTTAAGGGTTACCTTTGCTCCGTCCTCAGGTGTGAGGTTTTTAACGGTTTCTTCGTCAGTATAAGTGTTGCCATCGTCGTCTTTCCAACCGCTGAATGAGTAACCTGTCTTCTCATACTCGTTCTTATTAAGCTTCTGCTCTTCGTCATATGTGAAGTCTTGGTCTGTCATTTCTCCGCTTGTGGAACCGTTTCCGTCAAATATTACAGTGTATTCGTTAGGAGTCCACTTCGCGTACAGGGTGTGATCTCCTGCTGTCTTAACTATTGTAGTAGCCTCAACAAGGTCATCGTCTACACAATCGTTAGTCATATACCAGCCGCCGAAGGTGTAACCTGTCGCGCTGATCTCAGCAAGCTTACCGTAAGCCGCGTCATATGTTACGGTCTTTTCTGTCGGGTCGGGTGTTCCGTGACCGTTGGGGTCAAATGTTACCTTGTATTGGTTCGGTGTCCAATTTGCGGTATATGCTCGGTCACCTGTGCTGCCCTTTGTTACGGTTACGGTGTTTGTCGCGGGGGTCAACCCTGTTCCGGTCCAGCCGTTGAATGTATAACCTGTTTTTGTAGGATTGTTAAGTGTAAAGGTCGGTGTTTCAATCGTGTAGGTCGCCGGGTTGGCTGTCGCTACCGTGCCGCCGTTGAGTGTATAAGTTATGTTGTAAACTATAGGCGTCCAGTTTGCCGTATATGCTCGGTCACCTGTGCTGCCCTTTGTTACGGTTACGGTGGTTGTCTCGGAAGTCAAGTCTGTTCCTGTCCAACCGTTGAATATATAACCTGTTTTTGTGGGATTGTTAAGTGTAAACGTTTCGGTTTCTATTGTATAAGTTGCCGGGTTGGCTGTCGCTACCGTGCCGCCGTTGAGTGTATAGGTTATGTTGTAAACTATAGGTGTCCAGTTTGCGGTAAGTGTAGCGTTTTCATAGCCCATTGTAAATGTTTTATCAATAAGAGTTGAGCCTGCTCCCGTTTTCGTCCATTCGGTAAATGTATATCCTGTTCTCGTTGGGTCGGAAATTTCTCTTATGTCGTTGCAGTTCATATCAATTTCCGTATCTGTTGTTTTTCCTTCCCAAACACCCTTGTTAGGTTTAACTGTCAACGTATATCCATTTGCTTTCCACTTTGCATAGAGCGTATGGTCATGGTCAGTTTTTACTATTGTATCATTTTTGATTTCTTCACCGGTGCAATCCCTGTTCATATACCAACCATAGAAAGTAAAACCATTTTCGCTTATTGTTGCCAAATCACCGTACGGTAAATCGTATGTTACCTCCATACTGTCTTTGCTCGGTGTACCGTGACCGTTCGGATCAAACGTTACGGTAAATTTATTTGCCGTCCAATTTGCGGTATATGCTCGGTCACCTGTGCTGCCCTTTGTTACGGTTACGGTGGTTGTCGCGGAGGTTAAGCCTGTTCCTGTCCAGCCGTTGAATGTATAACCTGTTCTTGTGGGGTTATTAAGTGTAAAGGTTTCGGTTTCTACCGTGTAGGTTGTGGGGTTGGCTGTTGCTACCGTTCCGCCGTTGAGTGTATAGGTAATGTTGTACACTATAGGAGTCCAGTTTGCCGTGTAAGAACGGTTTCCTGTGCTGCCTTTTGTTACGCTTACGGTGGTTGTCGCGGATGTTAGGCCTGTTCCTGTCCAGCCGTTGAATGTATAACCTGTTTTTGTGGGGTTATTAAGTGTAAAGGTTGGTGTTTCAATTGTGTAGGTTGTCGGGTTGGCTGTCGCTACCGTGCCGCCGTTGAGTGTATAAGTGATATTGTAAACTATCGGAGTCCAGTTTGCTGTGTAAGAACGGTTTCCTGTGCTGCCTTTTGTTACGGTTACTGTGGTTGTAGCGGAGGTTAAACCTGTTCCCGTCCAACCGTTGAACGTATAACCTGTTCTTGTGGGGTTATTAAGTGTAAAGGTAGGTGTTTCTACTGTATAGGTTGTGGGGTTGGCTGTTGCTACCGTTCCACCGTTAAGTGTATAAGTAATATTGTACACTATAGGAGTCCAGTTTGCCGTGTATGAACGGTTTCCTGTGCTGCCTTTTGTTACGGTTACGGTAGTTGTTGCGGAGGTTAAGCCTGTTCCTGTCCAACCTTTAAATGTATAACCTGTTCTTGTGGGGTTATTAAGTGTAAAGGTAGGTGTTTCTACTGTGTAGGTTGTGGGGTTGGCTGTTGCTACCGTTCCGCCGTTAAGTGTATAAGTGATGTTGTACACTATAGGAGTCCAATTAGCATAAATAGTGCTGTCAGCAGCAACAGTCTTATACAGGTTATTTACAAATTTACCTGCGCTGTCAACATACTTTGTGCCTCCACCGTTTACTTCGGTATAATATCCACCAAAGGTGTAGCCTGTCTTTGTAGGTTTGGTTATTTTATAACCGTCGCTTAAACCGTGTGTTGCAGGGTCGCAATCAACATTTGTATAATAATAATATGTTGTTGAGTCGTATGTTTTTGTAGTGTTAAACTGATAATATGCGTCTGTTGTACCCGGTGTGGTTGCGCCTCGGTTATCAAGAATTACGTGATAAACTATTGGTATCCAGTTTGCGTACAAAGTGCTGTCAGCAGCAACGGTTTTATACAGGTTATTTACAAATTTGCCTGTACTGTCGATATATTGTGTACCTGCGCCGTTTTCTTCGGTATAATATCCGCCGAAAGTGTAACCTGTTTTTGTGGGTTTTGTTATGTAATAACCGCTGCTTAAGCCGTGTGTTGCAGGGTCACAATCGGAGTTCGTATAGTAATAATATTTTGTTGAGTTGTACGTTTTTGTAGTGTTAAACTGATAATATGCGTCTGTTGTACCCGGTGTGACAGCGCCCTGATTATCAAGAACTACATGATATACATTAGGCTCCCACTGGGCTGTCATTATAGCAGTGTCACCTTGATTTATACATAGGTTGCACAATACCATTCCACTCATAGCGCCTGCTACCGGCGGCATTATCAATGTGCTCTGGTCAATATTTTTGTGAGCTGCGCCGGAATTGTAATAACAAGCTGTTGTTTGACTGTCACTGTGCGTTGCAGATGTAGAATAGTTTTGTGTGGATCCACTTGCGTACGACAGTTTCCAGCCTTTAAAGGTATAACCTGTACGCGTGGGGTACCCATTACCGTAGCTATATCCAACATTGTTTCCATGACCGAATTTTACAGATTGAATATGCGTAATACTTGTTGAGTTTTTCCACGAACCGCCGTTTGGATCAAAATCAATATTGTATGTAATCGGCGTCCATTTTGCGGTAAGAGTTACATCTACCGTTCCCATTGTAAAAGTAGTACCGTTAAGCGTTGAACCACCGTCTCCCGATTTTGTCCAACTGTTAAACGTATAGCCCGTTCTTGTCGGATTCGGTACCTGATAAGTTTCATTATAGCCAATCTGCGTGCTGTAATCTGACGTATAAGTCTTCCATATACCTCCGTTCGGCTTAACTGTAAGCCTATGTTTTGTAGGCGTCCACTGTGCTGTAGCCGTAGCATCGCCGTAGCCCATAGTAAATACCTTTGTGTTGGGATCGAATTCTGCCCCGGGACCCTGAACATCCCAACCGTTAAATGTGTATTTTTGAGTATCGGTAGTGGGATCTTCAAGAGTGTCTGTATCTCCCCATTCAAGCTGTTCGGTCTGTATATTGGCAGAACCTTTATATTTGCCGCCGTTAGGATCAATCGTGAGAGTATTTGTTCCGGTAAAAGGAATGTTAAATACAACATTTATATTACTGCTTATTCCGTAAGATTCGGCGTAGAACATTTTAAAGTCGTGTTCAAAAGATGGGTCATATTTAAATGTATCGCTGCCGTCTTCAAAATATTGACGCAAATAAGCAAGAAGTCCTGGGTCGTTGTCTGAAACATTACCGTGTTTTTCTTTATAAGCAAGGGTAAAGCGTTCCCTTAAAGTTGTAGTTGTTGTGGTGTTGCCGCTTCTAATATCATCTCTGAGTGTTGTAACCTGACCTGTTTCAAAATTAATACGTGTTATGGTTCCGTTTCCTGAGCCTGCGTTGAGTATCTTTACACCGTCAATATATACATATACAAGGTCATCGCCGTAAAACTCATATTTCATGGGGTAATTGTCGTTGTTATACTGCACCCTGCCGTATTTGGGCATTTTAAAATTACCGCTGATATTAAGAGCAAAATAGAAATCGTTTTTTACCGGCAAAAATTGCTTTTCGGTGCTGGTGGCACTGCTTGGAAGCGCAAACACAAAATATTGATTTCTGCTTTCTTTAAAAATCGCCTTGTAATTATTGCTGTTATAATGATAGTTACCGTTAGAAGTATCTCTGAGCAGGAACGAACTCGTATTGGGATAATAAGCAGTTGTTTTCGGAGAACGGGTATCCGGATCATTTGTCCACAATTTGAAGCTTTTTAAATATTCTTGGTTATCCGTATCGGTATTTATCGGTGTGCCGTCCGTGTCCAAATTCATAGCTACAAGCGGGAAGTAGCCTGTATGATAATTTGAAATTCCTGATTGATCATATAAATCAAACCGCATAGAGTCTTTTACGGTATCCAAAGCCCACACGGGATACAAAGTTATATTAGTGTTGGATTCCTTTGTAATATAATCTCCGTAAAAATATCCGAGAGCACGCTGATTTTGAGTTTCAGACCATCCTGCGAAAACATAGCCCTCTCTTGTAGGCTCTGTGCTTGTTATAGCAAGCGGTACGCCGTAACGCTTTGTGGCTGTGGTCGGCGAGGGCATATTTTGGGCATCGTATGAGCCTTTACTGTATGTAACGGTATACTGTGAAAGTCTCCAAACGGCGTATAAATTAATTGTACTTAAATTATGATCATATATTGTTTCTCCGCCATAATATACCACATTTCCGTCTGCCGATGTTGCCCATCCGATAAACGTATAATTTGTACGGGTGGGTTTAGTGGTTATAACATTAACCGTTTGACCGGATGTCATGGTTTGAGTATTAAACACACTGTTGGTTCCGTCGTTTTTGTAATAAACTATTTGGGTACTCGATGCCTTCCAAACAGCGTATAATATTGTTGATTTTGTAAAGGGTAACAAATCTCCCGCCTGATACTGCGCTGATGTTGAATTATTATTTGCAGACCAACCCAAAAATTCATATCCTGTTCTTTGAGGAATCGTATTAGGCACATACATTACGCTGCTTCCAGATTGAGAGGCAGGCATATTTGTCGCCGAAGGTCCGGCAGAATCATTAGCGTTGTAAGTTATGGTAAAACTGTTAAGCCAAACCGCATACAGCGTAGTGTCCGCACAAAAATCGAAAACCTGCTGATTTTCATGGTAATCCGGAACAGTAGCAGAAGAAGTTGTAGCCCAACCGCCGAAAACCTTGTTACTATGTGTAGGTGTTGTTGACGGAATGGTAAAGCTTTCTCCGGCGGTTCCTGCCATTGAAGAGGGTCCTCCCTGACCGCCGTTTGCGTTAAATGTAACCGTAACGGAAGTGCCAATGGGTATAAACCGCATTGTTGGCTGCGAGCCAACGTTATTGTCATAAAAAGTTTTTGCCGTAGATGTAGAATATCCCACAAAGGTTTTATTACGAAATACTGAGTTGCCTTGATTTGACACAAAAGCTGAGTTGGCATTTTTAAAAATATAATATACGGCCGGATCAAGTATTCCCTGAAAATTCGGCACGTAACTGCCTTCAATAATTACAGTTTTACACTTTTGACAGTTTGAATTAATAGCTCTTGAAACTATTAATTCGGGACCTGCATTAAAAACAACTCTTAGTAAATTGCTGTTACCGTAAATACTATACATTTCTATTCTTTTTATATTTGAGGAAATTCTTATCTCTGTAATATTTTTATTTCCTGCGATTGCATAACCTTGAATTATTTCAAGATTACTGTCCAATGTAGATAAATCAAGAACGGGAGCGGTTTTTGTAGCCGGATAGAATACTAAAGTCTTACCGTCTTTTGTATAAACTATACTATCAACAGCTTTATAATAATTATTATCATTATTAATAACTATGTTTTCTATGCAATTAGGAAACACTTGTTGCCCGATGGAATTGAGATTGCTTGAAAAACGCAGAGAAACAAACCCGCTATCGCGTAAAGAAAAGTTTTCCAACGTTTTAACGCCGCTCAAATCAAGCGAAGTCAAAGAGGTGCAGTTTTTAAAAGCATCGGTTTCTATTTTTTCTATCGCTTCACTGCCGACAAATTCTTTAAGATTACTGTTACCGGCAAAAGCATTTTGCCCCGCTTCTTTAACGGTAGAAGATAATTCTACTCGCTTTAAATAAGTAAGATTGCACATGCTGCGTGTGCCTATTCTTGTTACACCTTCTTGAACAACAATCTTCTCCACGCTGCTTCTGTAATTATACCAAGGTACTGAAGCAACAGTGGCGTAATCTTTTATTGGACCGGTGCCGCTAATGGTAAGTGTTCCCGTAGCTTCATCCAATGTTGCCGTAACGGTACCTTCTGTTGCACCGCAATCCAAAGAGTATACCGAACCGCGGGATTTTGCTTTGCCGGTTCTTCCGGAATCGCTTAAATCTAATATTTCTTCAGCTTTCTCGCCTTCCAACTCAATAATACTTTCCTCAGCGGCAGTATCTGCGCTGCCTGTGTCGAAAATATCCTTGATACTTTCGGCGTTTACCGTTATTGACGATGACAAAACGAGCATCGCCGCCAATAATACAGCAAGAATTTTTTTCATTATAAAACCTCCTGTCGGGCACAAATAATTCGTACCCATAATTTATTAGATTCTACCAAAAAAAAATGTGGTTGTCAATAAAAAACCTGACAAAAATATGTGTAATTTTTGTCAGGTTTCTACAAAATTTTATTATTGATTTTTCCCGAAAAATTTAGCTTCATAATTTGGGAGCCGTTTTCTTTAAGCCATTTTCTGCTGTTTTTATAGCGGGGTAAAATTCTTCCTACCTCCAGCCAAAAATTCTTTGAGTGATTCATCTCTTTTAGGTGACACAACTCGTGTACAATAATATATTCTATCACCTCTTCGGGCATAAACATAACAAGGCAGTTTATACTTATATTTCCGTTTTTTGAACAGCTTCCCCAACACGTTTTTTGATTTCTTACAGTCAATTTGGCAGGTTCAACGCGCAATAGAGCCGCATATTTTTTAAGCTTCGGCTCTATATAAACAAAAGCTTTTTGTTTTAGTTCGTTTATTTGTTGTTGTGTGAGAGGAATAATCTCCCCACCCTTTTTTTCTAAATCTTCAAATTTACGCAGCGTCTTATTTATCCAATCTGTTTTTTCGCTTACAAAATCACGCACTTCACTGTCGGTCATATCAAATGGCGCACGCACATAAATTCTGCCGTCCGGCTTTATTTGTATGGCTACCGTTTTTCTTGCGCTTTTTATAACTGTTATTTCAATATTTTCAATTACCACAAAAAATCATCCTCAAATCTTTCGGCAAAGGGCTTTCCACTGTTACAGGTGCTTTATAAATTGGCAGATCAATTATTAATTTCCCACAGTGCAAAGCCTGCCTTTTTATATATTCCATGCTTCCGCCGTATAAGTCGTCACCTGCCAAAGGGTGACCCACAGCCGACATATGTACCCTTATCTGGTGTGTTCTGCCTGTTTCCAATGTTATTTCAAGCAGGGTGTGCTTTCCGTCTCTTTTTATCGGTTTATAGTGTGTAACCGATGGCTTTCCTCCGCTTTCTACGATGCATCGAACTATCTTACTGTCGGGTTTTAAGGCAATTTGTTTGTTTACAGTGCCGCTTTGCGCTATATCTCCCTCACACACTGCGTAATATGTTTTATGAACTTTGTTTTTAAGCAAATTAGCCGTATAGGCGTTTTTCGCGCACAAGACACAGCCTGACGTATCACGGTCCAGCCGGTTTACGGCGCGAAAAATATAGCTTTCGCCCTTTTGCTGTGCGTAATACATAGCAAAATTTGCAAGAGTGTTGTCTACATATTCGTGAACGGGATGAACAGTCATATTGCTTGGCTTGTCGAAAACGATTATATATTCGTCCTCATATAAAACGTTTACGTTCATTTTACTTGAAACAACGCTTGTTTGCTTTTGGGGAAGATTCAGCGTAACGATATCTCCCTCGCTCAGAAAATGTGTTACAAATACCCTCTCGCCGTTTAACAGTATGCCGTTTTGCTGCGTTTTAAGCTTTTTTATAAGCCGTGACGAAACACCGTGCTTTTTCCTCAGAAAAGTTTTGACGTCGCTGCCGTCATAATCCTTGTCCACGTTGAATATTAATTTATTATCAAACCCACTCATATCACACCCGTATATTTGAGAATAATTATCGTAACTGCAATCTGTATAACTATTATGGCAGGTATTCCGAACATAAATTTAGGCTTTCTTGTTTTGTGGCGTATGATTTCCATAACAATAAGCATAAACACAGAGCCGCCGAGCGCGGAAAACAAAAGCAGCGTTTTTTCAGGTACACGCCGTTTGCCGAGCTTTGCGGCGATTTTATCATAAACGGTTATTATTACCGAAATAAGGCTTATTACCGCAAGGTATATCAAAACCGGCTTTAATAACGGATGTTTTTCAAACATATAATCACCTTTTTCGAAAGAAGGATATAAAATGAGAAAGCTTATTAAAATATTCGCCGCTGTAACGGCGATAGGATGTATTTTGTCTTTTTTGGCGGTGAAAGCGCCGTTTATATTTAATAATAATTTAGGTAATTTTGGCTTTTCGGATGATAACAGGCGCGCTGTAAAAACAAACGAAATGCGTGCGCTCTGGGTGCCTTTTATGAGTCTTGAACTAAAAGACGGTAACCGCGCTTACGCCGATTTTAAAGATAAATTCAACGGGATTATGAACACCGCGATAAATAACGACTTGAACACACTAATTGTTCATATAAGACCGTTTTGTGACGCGCTGTATAAATCGGATATCTTTCCCGCATCACACATATTAACCGGTGTGCAGGGCGGAAAATGCGACTTTGACGCACTTAAATATATGATAACCGCCGCCCACCGCCGCGGGCTTTACATACACGCCTGGATAAACCCTTACCGCGTTACAAGCGATAAATCAAACTTTGAGCTGTCGGACAAAAACCCGATATATAACCTTGACAGCGACTCTGTACTTGAATGGGAAAACGGGATATATCTAAATCCGTCAAGCTATTCGGCAAGAGAGCTAATCATAAACGGAGTTAAAGAGGTGCTTGAAAACTATGATGTAGACGGTATACATTTTGACGATTATTTTTATCCCACTACCGCAAAATCGTACGACAAGAGCTCATATGATAATTACCTCTCAACACTTGACGAAAACAGCATCCCCCTTACGCTCAACGAATGGCGCACGGCTAATGTGAATATGCTTATAAGCTATGTTTACAAATCCGTTCACTCTGTCAAAAAAGACGTTGTTTTCGGCATTTCTCCTCAGGGCAACGTACAGAACGACCTTAATATGGGCGCGGACGTATACGCCTGGGGAAGCATACCCGGTTATGTGGACTATCTTTGTCCGCAGATATACACAAATGACGAAAATCCTTATCTGCCTTTCAAAAAGACCTGCAAGCAGTGGCAAAAGCTTGTAAAGCTTGATAATGTCAAATTATATATTGGGCTTGCGCTTTATAAATCGGGCAGCGACTGTGATGAAGGCACGTGGCTCAAATCACAGGACGACATTGCCCGCCAAATAGCGTATACACGAAAACTTAACTGTGACGGTTTCGCTCTTTACTCTTATGAATATCTGTCAAACAAAGAGACAGAAAAAGAAGTGGCATATATGCTTGACACAATAAGAGAAACTGCCTAATTCAACAAAGTTTACCCTCAACGTAATCGTCAAAGGCTTTTGTTAGCTTTACTTTAACAGTTTGCCCGCAAATATCCTTGGGGGAACTGAATTTTACCAAAGTATAATTCGGCGTATATCCGCTGTGAACACCGTTTATATATTTTTCCGCTATAACGGTTTGCGTAAGACCTATCTGCGATTTTAAAAATTCTTTCTTTAATTTATCGGTTGCGGCTATCATTTCGTTGCAACGCCTGTTTTTGAGTCCGTTATCAAGCTGGTTTTCCATCTTATCCGCGACCGTACCCGGTCTGCGTGAATAGGAAAAGCAATGCACCCTTGCAAAGCCTATTTTTTCGGCAAACGCCATACTCTCTTTATGCTCCTGCTCAGTTTCTCCGGGAAAGCCTGTCATAATATCCGTTGTTAAGGCGCAGTTATCAAATTCTCTTTTAAGCGTCTCGGCAATTCTTAAGTATTCTTCCGCGGTATAGTGTCTGTTCATTCTTTTTAAAACAGACGTGCTTCCGCTTTGCAATGCCAAATGAAACTGCGGACAAAGCTTTTCTTGCTTTGCAAGACGTTTTATAGCTTCATCATCCATAAGCTCCGGCTCAAGCGAGCTTAACCTTACACGCTCTATCCCCTCTGCGGCGCAGGCGCACTCTACGGCGTCGCATAATGTCAAGCCGATATCCTGCCCGTAGCAGGACAAATTTATTCCCACAAGCACTATTTCTTTATATCCCGATTCAGCCAGCCCTTGAATTTCTTCTTTCAGGTCTTCAATACTTTTTGACCTGACCCTGCCCCTTGCATAAGGAATAATGCAGTAAGAGCAAAATCTGTTGCAGCCGTCCTCTATTTTCACAAAGGCTCTTGTGTGTTCTTCGTCACGGCTGATTGCCATAGGCTCAAAGGCTTCGCCTTTTGTAGCTTTATGCGGCTTGATATCAACAATTTTTGTGTGCGATATCAAAAACCGCGATACAGCGTCCGCTACCTGTTTCCTTGAATAATTCCCCAGAACGATATCCGCCTCGGGGTAATCTTCATCGGGAAACGCCTGAGTCATACAGCCCGTCAAAACAATGACCGAATCAGGATTTTCTCTCCTCATTCTGCGCATATATTTGCATGCCTTATTGTCGCCTGTTGACGTTACGGTACAAGAGTTGATTATTATTATATCTGCCTTTGGCTCAAAAACACGTTTAAAGCCGCTGTTTTCGAGAAGCAAAGCAATATATTCAGACTCATATTGATTTACCTTGCACCCGAATGTATGTATATAAAAATTCATTTTACTCACCTTGCATAACCAAGCTTACAAACTCGTCTAAGCCTGTTATTTGATAATCGCATAAACTGTTGGGCTTTATTTTTTTGTTTCTTACAATGCGGCAGGTGGTAATACCTGCGTTTCTGCCGCCCTGCATATCGGAAGTAAGAGAATCACCCAATATGATACATCTGCTTTTATCTGTAATGTTTTCTTCCCTGAAAATATACTCAAAAAACTTTTTAAGCGGCTTTTGAAGCCCTATTTCTTCCGATATAAATATCTTATTAAAATATCTGTCAAAGCCCGAAGCCTTCAGTCTGTTATACTGCACCCGTGTAACGCCGTTGGTCACGATATACATATTGCATTTCCCGTAAAGCTTATCAAGCATAGGTTTTGCGTCGTCAAAAACAAACGGGCAACACGCGAGCTCTTCTATGTAGCCGTCACTGAATTTCAGATAGTCTTCATGGGAGGAAAACCTTTCTTTATCTACAAGGGTGTCGAATCTCAGCTCGCTTAAATCGGCGGTAGTGTAAACGCCCTTTTCTATGTCCTGCCAAAGCTTTAAGTTATGCTTTCTGTATTTTGAGAGAAATTCATCGTCAAACGGCAATCCGTGTTTATTAAACAGGTTTTCAAGCGACGCTCTTTCCGCTTTTGAAAAGTCAAAAAGCGTGTCGTCTATATCTATAAATATGTGATCGAATTTCATTGGTATCACCCTTAAAATCAATTGTCTTTTTGGGTTTTATGAGCTTTTTTTACGGTGCCGTCCGGCTCTTTTATATAAATATTATCAAGCTGGTTTTTAAGGCTGTTTTTCATTTCCGATATATATTCCTCTCTCAGCTTTTTTTGCTCTGACGCTTCATCTGATGTTAAGCCTTCGGCTTTTGATTTTTTTGCGAGCTCGTTTATTCTTGCTATTTTTTCTTTTGTCATTTTAATTCTCCTGTTTTTTATGATCTGCAATTCTTTCATTAATGTAGTTCATAACTCTTTTCTTGTCGGCGCTCCACAGGGGCGCTACAAGATATTTTTTTGCGCCGTCTCCCGTTAATCTGTGTATGACAGTATTTTCGGGCAGCACCGCCAAACATTCGCACAAAATGTCCGCGTATTGCTCTAATGTCAAGGCATCAAATTTTCCTTCGTTATATTCCTTTTCCAGATCGCAGCCCTTTAACACGTGCAAAAGCTGGAGCTTTACACCGTGTACGCCGCTTTTGCCCACATAATCGGCAGACTGTATCATCTCTTGTTTTGTTTCGTGAGGCAAGCCCAAAATCAAATGCACTATTATATGAACGTCTGTTTGTTTAAGCGTGCAAACCGCCTTATCGTAAACGTCAAGCGAATACCCCCGCCTTATATATTCCGCTGTTTTGGAATGTATTGTTTGCAAGCCGAGTTCTACCCACACGGGTTTTACCGCGTTTATTTCTTTTATGAGCGAAATAACATCATCGCCTAAACAGTCGGGTCTTGTGGCAATGGATATTATATCAATATCAGGATGACGCGCCGCTTCATAAAAGCTTTTTCTCAATTTCTCAATCGGCGCATATGTACTTGTAAACGTTTGAAAATAAGCTATATATCCGCCGTTTTTGTTTTTGGCTTCAACAAGTTTTTTGGCTTTTTCTATTTGAGCCATTACGGGCATATCACAGCTTTGCGCAAAGCCGTCCGACGCGCCGTTGGGGCAAAATATGCAGCCGCGTGTATCTGTGGTTCCATCCCTGTTAGGGCAGGTATCGGAACAGCTGAGCGCAAGCTTATACATTTTCTTGCCGTATGTGTTCTTTAAATATTCGTTTACAGTTAATATCTTCATATTATTTTTTTATTTCACAAAAGGCGCACGACGTAAATATTGCCGCGGCGGTTTTCAGAAATCTATCGCCTACGGTAAATTTTTCGCTGTGCCACGGCGCTTGCTCGCCCTCGCCGTTTGAGCTGCCTATCCAGTAAAAATAATAAGGCGCATACTGTCCGAGCACCGAAAAATCTTCGCTTCCCATACAGGGCGGCGCTGTTATTATTCTTTCTTTCTCCACTGCATTTTGCGCGATTTTTAGCGCTGTTTCGGTCATTTCCGAAGTGTTGTAAAGCACGGGCAAAAGCCTTTTTATTTCTACATCACACCCACAATCATAACCCTTGCAAGTGTTCTCTGCTATTTCTTTCAATCTCTTTTCGCACATCGAGTGAGTGTCATTATTAAGCGAGCGAATACTTCCCGTAAGCGTAACGCTTTCAGGCGCGAAATTCGCGGGCGTCCCTCCGTGTATTGAGCATACAGCGCACACGCACGGCTCAAATGGGTCTGTGTTTCTGCTTACTATCGTCTGCACGGCGTTTATTATTGCCGCCGAGGCAACTATAGGGTCTATACATTGATGCGGAGACCCGCCGTGTCCCGTTTTACCTTTTACCGTTATTGTAAAATCACTTTTAGCCGCCATTAAAGCTCCGCTTTGCACACGCACCGTGCCGTTTTGCATTTCGGGACGGTTATGCAGACCGAAAAGCATATCGGGCCTTATGGGGAGCTTATCAAACAATCCGTTATCTATAAGCGTTTTTGCACCTGTTGTTGTTTCTTCACCGGGCTGAAAAATTAATACAATATTATTTGTGAGTTTGTCTCTGTTTTGGGACAGGTACTCAGCACAGCAAACAAGTGCCGCGGTATGAAAGTCGTGTCCGCAGAGGTGGCGCGCGCCGTCTTTCGTTTCTATTGCGTCTATGTCTGCCCGCAATGCTATGCAGGGCGCGTCTTTTACGGCACACTCAAGCAAAGCAACAACGCCTGTCTCTGTTCCGATATCTATGATTTTAATGCCAAAAGAATTCAGCTTATCTGTTATTACTTTCGTTGCGTAGTTCTCGTTAAAGCTTAATTCGGGGTGTGTGTTCAGGTCTTGTTGAAGTTTTTGCGCGTTTGACATCATTGTGTCGGTAAAACAATTGTAAAATAACATATTTCATCGCCTTAACAATATTTACAAAGAGCCGGATTAAATAAAATAATTCGGCTCTTGTATTTTTAATTTGATTTTAATGTTTCGGGGTATTTATCTCAACTATCTTTTTATCAACTATAGCTATATGCCTGTTGCAGATATTTAACGCTGCTTTTTTGTGGCTTATTATAATACAGGTCATATTGTTGAGCTGTTTCAAATTGTTAAGAAGCTTTAGCTCTGTTTTTTCATCCAATGCCGATGTCGCCTCATCAAGCAGTATTACGGGTGCTTTTGTCACAAGGGCTCTGGCGATTGCTATTCTCTGGGTCTGACCCTCTGAGAGTCCCATTCCCTTTTCGCCTATAAGGGTATCCAAGCCTTGCGGAAATTCGTTTATAAATTCGTCGCAGCAGCTCAGGAGTATCGCCTTGTTTATGTCGTCATCGGTAACATTTTCACGCATAAACGATATATTTTCTCTTATTGTTCCCGAGAGCAACATATTGCCCTGCGGAACATACGAAAACAGAGGTCTTGTATAACAGTCAGCTTCTAATTTTTTCTCATTTTCAAGATTTAAAGATATATTTCCGCGCTCGCATTTATAAACGCCCAAAAGCAATTTCATAAGTGTGCTTTTGCCTATGCCCGATATACCCATTATGCAGACAAAATCGCCCTTGTCAATTTTCAAAGAAGCGTCTTCCAAAACAGAATTGCGGTCATATCTGAAATAGATATTGTCAAAGCTAATTGATTTTAGGCTTTTATATACGCTATCTGTCTCTTCGTCCGAGAGTTGTCTGCCCTCGGGGTTTTCATCTGCGAGGTTGCATATATCCATAACACGCTCCGTTGCGGCGGTAAGGTTAAACCACTTGGACAGTATTGCAGACAATCCAGAAAACGGCGCCTGAACCTGACTTACAAGCTGAGTTATTGCCGTTACGGTACCAAAGTCCATACCGTTAAATATTCCCACAGCACCCCAGGTAAGGGCATAAATAAAGCCCGCCTCCATAACAAAAGACATACCCGTACTTGTAACAATTCCCAATCTGCGGCGTTTTACTCTTATTTTATAGTTGTTTTCCTGCAGTTCAAGAGCCTTTTCGGAAATTTGTTTTTCCTCTGAAAAAGCTTTTATAACAAGCATATTTTCAATTGATTCCTGCAAAAACGAGCGTGTTTTGCCGTCTGTATCCTGAAGCTGTTTGTACAGTTTTTTGGAATATTTTTTGAATACTCTGCTGAATAAAAACACAAAAAGTCCCGCAATAACAAAAACAAGGGCAAAGAAAGCATCTATCGCAAATATGACAATAAGCGCGGATATCATTTGGGCGACTAAAGCACCCACAGACGGAAAAAACGACATAGCTTCCGCAGCCATTACAGTTACATCGGTAGTAAGTCTGTTCATCAGATCTCCGCTGTGATAGCACGAAATAAGCGAATAATCTTTTTTCATTATTTTTTCAAATAATGTGTTTTTGTACGTGATTTCAAGCCTTGCCGAAATATACTCACGCAAAAAGGATGTAATTACCCTCAAGGCCAGAAAAGCAACTACAAGAACACATATTTTCACGAACGAAAAAACAAGACCGTCCCAATTTTTTGCAACGGCAGTATTTATAAGATCCCGTGAAAACAAGGCAAATATTACACCTGTGCAGGCGTTGATCATAGTGGCAATTGTAAGTATAACGGTAGGAAAAATCATTTTTCTGCCGTTTGATACAAGCCATTTAACGCTCTCTTTATCTCTGCTTTTAAAAATCATAGCTTTATGTTCCCAATATCTCCGAAATGTTTCTTTAAAATTTCCTTTGATTTATCGGCGCTGTCCAAAACGGCGGCTTTAAGTTCTTCAACAGAATCAAACTTTTGCTCCATACGTATAAAATTTATCAGCGAAACACAAATTCTTCTGTTGTACATTCGCTCTATTTCATTATCAAAAACCCATGTCTCCGCAAGGGGCATATTTGAGCCGACAGTCGGCTTTATCCCCACATTTGTTACCGCGGGAAGGTTTACGCCCTTATATGTATAAACCGACGCATAAACACCGAAAAAAGGCTTTACTCCGTTTGGCAAAAGCTTTTGATTAAGTGTGGGAAAACCGAGCTTTTTACCGAGTCTTCTTCCTGGAAGCACCCTTGAGTCAATTGAAAAGTAATGTCCCAGCATAGCGTTCGCCTCGCTGATATTTCCCGTAACAATACATTTTCTTATTCTTGTGGAGCTTATAGGCTCACCGTTGTAATAAACGGGGGGAATAACTATCGCCTCTATGCCGTATTTATTGCAAAGCTCCTTTAAATCCTCGCATGTACCTTCGCCGCCTTTTCCGAAACGGTAATTGAATCCGCAAAAAACAGCTTTCGCCTTCAGTTTTTTTTGCAAAACCTCTCTCACAAATGTTTCGGGAGAGTAGTCCATATATTCCCTAAACTCAAGCATAAACAGGCAATCTATCCCAAGCGTCTCTATGATATCGCACTTTGTCGGGTTACCTGTGATTATCTCTTTGTTTTCTAAATTAAGCACTGTTGACGGATTTTGCTCAAATGTAACCACGGCAGACTTTAAACCATTGTCTTTTGCATACTGTACCGTTCTTTTTATAACCTCTGTATGTCCTAAATGCACACCGTCAAAATATCCCAAGGCAACACAGGTAAAGCTCCTTGAAAGACGTATTTTTCCGGAAATTTTCATTATGTAATGCTCACTTTCTTTTGAAGAATATCCTTATAATATCAGCCGCCAAAAAAATAATACTTACAACCATTATGACCTTCATTACGGCACAGTATTGCGAAAACGCCGTCTCCAGCGCGGAATATGAATATTCATTTATATTTGTTATAAATTTTACAAGCGAATAAGCGTTGTTTGAAGAAAAAACCGTATCGTTTTTTGAGTAGATCACGCTGTTTATAAGATAAGCAAAAGAGGTGTATATCCCGAATATCAGTATAGACATAAGCGTGAGTATGGGAAAATTGGTGTTTTTTATTATGCAGTACATAATCGCGATAACAACTATCGCAACTGTTATTAAAATAATTATAGGATTAATAAACACAGCTTATTTCCTCACCTGCCTGCGGTTTTCTAACGCTCCGTTTTTAAAAATGGAACGTACAAACTTATTCTATAGTATAATCTTTTGCCCCAAAAAAGTCAATATTTTGACTTTATATTGAGAAACTATTGCTTTCAACATATTACAAAGCATTACTCAGCTGCGCAGATCACAAAAAGGGGCGCTTTCGATAATTATTACCCCCGTATCCGACACTTTAATTTGTCGTATACGGGGACTCTTTTTATCTTACAAGCACCGGCGTGAAGTCTACACCGTCTGCAGAAACCATTTTAAATTTTATGCCTTCGTATATTCCTTGTATTGCCTTTGCGTGGGCTGCCCTGCCGTGCAAGTGGCCGTAATAACACTGTGTTATATTATTTTTCTTTAATACCTCTAATATCTCGTCGCATATGTAGTCGCCGAAAACAGGTGGGTAATGCAGAAACACGACAGGCGGTTTATTTTCCGCAGCAAGAATTGATGTATTAAGCCTTGCGGCCTCGCGGTTGAGAACCTTTTTATTTTCAGCGTCTTTTATATCATAAAACCAGCCTCTGCTGCCCGATATTGATATTCCGTCCACCGTGTAAGAATTATTGAAAAGCACTTTTATTGTATTAAAATCATGCTTTTGTAAAAACTCTTCTATTTTTGTTTTTGTTCCCCACCAATAGTCGTGGTTGCCTTTTATGATTATTTTTTCACCCGGCAGAGACTGGATAAACTTAAAATCTTCATATGTCTCTTCAAGCTTCATTGCCCAGGATATATCACCGGCTATAACTACTGTGTCATCAGGAGTTATAAGCCTTCGCCAAGATTTTTCTATGCGTGAAACGTAGTCGTTCCAGCCGCCGAAAATATCCATAGGCTTATCGCACCCGAGCGATAAGTGCAGATCTGCGATTGTATAAAGCATTATTAAGTATTCACCGCGCTTTCATTTAAGCGTTTTTTGTCACATAACCGGGCATTCCGCTTATTTCTATAGTATCTTTAAACCGCGCTTTTTTATCTTTAAGCTCCGCGATAGGCTTCGGTATATTCACGCCCGTAAGCCTGTTGAGAGCATCTGCCATTTCAAATTCATTTGCCGGAAGATTATCGCCCACCGCGCCCAAAACAGCTTTACAGAATTTGTAAGGGCTTGCGGTTGACGCTATAATACACGGTGTTTTGTCGCTCGTTTCATTTACGTATTTGTCATATACATTTATCGCGACTGCCGTGTGAGTATCACACAAATATCCCGACTGTGAATACAGCCTGCCTATAGTTTCCTGCGTTTCTTTATCGCTGCAGCAGGCGCCGTAAAACATTTCGGAAATCTTCTCCTTAATATCGCTGTCAACTTCATATTTCCCACAGGTCTTAAGCTTTAACATAAGCTCTTTTATCATTTCGCTGTTTTCGTTTGTAATATGGTAGAGCAGTCTTTCCAAATTACTTGAAACGAGAATATCCATTGAGGGAGAATATGTTGTATAAAACGTCCTGTTTTTGTTATATACGCCCGTGTTTATAAACTCGGTCAAAACATCATTTGAATTAGAGGCGCAGATAAATTTATTTACGGGAAGCCCCATTCTAAAGGCGTAATAAGAAGCCAGAATATTGCCGAAATTCCCGGTAGGAACAGTGATATTCACTTTTTCGCCCATATAAATCTTATCCTTGTTTACAAGATCAAGATACGCCGAGAAATAGTATACCACCTGCGGCAAAAGTCTGCCTAAATTTATTGAATTCGCGCTTGACAGCTGTTTGTTTTCGGCACGCAGGACATTGTTTATTCTTTCATCGGTAAAAATAGCTTTAACGCCTGTTTGCGCGTCGTCGAAATTGCCCTTTATCGCGCAAACGCACACATTATTCCCCTCTTGAGTACACATCTGGCGTTTTTGCATAGGGCTTACGCCGTTTTCGGGATAAAACACGATTATACCCGTACCGTCAACATTTTTAAAGCCCTCGAGCGCCGCCTTACCTGTATCTCCCGATGTTGCGACAAGTATTACCACTTTGTTATTTAAGCCTGTTTTTTTAATGGATTTGGTGAGGAAATGCGGAAGTATTTGCAAAGCCATATCCTTAAACGCCGCCGTGGGTCCGTGCCAAAGCTCAAGTATGTTTAAATCGTTTCCGTTATATGCGCAGCAAGAGATAGGTGTGGGGTTTTCCGCCCCGAATTTCTCTTTTGTATACGCTTTTTCCACACATTCTGTTATTTCATCCGCGGAAAAATCCGTAAGATATTTCGAGAAAATAAGCTCGGCTCTTTCGGTATATTTCATCGAAAGCATATTTTTGAGTTCTGCTTCGCTTACCGCAGGAAATTTACACGGAACGAACAATCCCCCATCGGGCGCAATTCCCGCGGCGATTGCCTCCGCGGCGGTTATTTTTTTCTCTTTGTTTAACGTGCTGTTGTATAACATATTTTACCTCCGTATCAAACGCGTAACCACTCAGCTAAATTCACTTACGCGATCAAAATGTCTTACGGCACTGAATGCAGCTTCGCCTCATTCTTCAGCTCCGCTGCTACCTCTCCAAAGGAAAAAGCTTATAAAATTACAGAGCCGCAAAATTACACAATAACCTTGCCGAGAACAAAGCGGGGGGGCCGGTGCGCGGCTACGCCGCTAAATAAATATTTAAAACTTAAAATTGAATAACGTCAAAATAAAGCTCCGCATGCTCAGGAGTAATATTCGTCCCTGCGCCATAGCCCCGAAATGATAGATTTTCCCCACATATAACGAAGCGGGGGCTGCTTTCTCACATGGGAAAGTAGGTGCCCGCCCGGCACGAGGGCAAACCCGAAGGTTAAACCAAATCATCGGTTTTGCATCTTATCCGTCAGCTTCGCTGATGCTTTCCCAAAGGGAAAAGCTTTTTTAAATAACAGTATTCGCCGCCGCAATTATTCTCATATCAAAACAAATCATCACTTTCAAGCGCAAACGCGTTTTGTATATGATTAACCGAAAACTCATCTTGTGTCCCCGTATAAATTTCAATTACATCAAACCGGGGCTGCACGGTTATTTTGTTTTTAACGATATACATGAGCGCGGTT
This sequence comes from Clostridiales bacterium, assembly GCA_024690965.1. Classification (GTDB taxonomy): domain Bacteria; phylum Bacillota; class Clostridia; order Oscillospirales; family Acutalibacteraceae; genus JAEEHZ01. Next base: position 2,193 of record JAILOG010000008.1, on the reverse strand, counting down.
TTTATTATCTTTTTTTGCTTGTTTAAATTAACTGCTTCCAAACCTGAACACATACTGTTTTGTTTGCGTGTTTTGACCTCCGCAAAAACAATAAATCCGTCCTTCTGGGCAATTATGTCTATCTCGCCCGTTTTTTCGTGATGATTGCGCTCAAGTATTTTATAGCCCCGTTCTCTCAGATATTGCGCCGCAAAGCTTTCGCCCGCTGCGCCCACTGTATTATTATGCTCCATTATTTATTTTCCTTTAGTATTTTTTTAAGAAAGCTCATTCTGTGAATGGGACATGGTCCGTATTTTTTTATCATTTCTGTATGTAAAGCCGTTCCGTAGCCCTTATGCTTCTCAAAAAAATATTGCGGATATTGCTCTGCGGCTTTGGTTATGAGCCTGTCTCTGCTCACCTTTGCCAAAATAGACGCAGCCGCTATGCTTTGCGATAAGCTGTCGCCTTTAACTATCGAATAAGCGGGGCAATCAAGCTTCGGCGTTTTGTTGCCGTCTATTATGGCAAAATCAGCCTTGGGGTCAAGTCCTTCACAGGCGCGTTTCATTGCGAGCATAGTGGCGTTGAGTATATTCATTTCTTCTATTTCTTCCACAGTTGCAAATGCTATTGTATACGCTACGGCGCTGTCTATTATTACATCGAATAACTGCTCTCTCTTTTTCTCGCTGAGTTTTTTTGAGTCGTTTACCCCCGGTATTATCAAACCGTTAGGCAATATAACAGCCGCTGCGCACACAGGACCCGCCAAAGGTCCTCTGCCTGCTTCGTCTATTCCGCATATAAGAGAATAACCCTGTTCGTTAAGCAGTTTTTCGTAATGCAGTCTGTCGATTTCCTCAACCATCAGAAGGTACTCCTTCCAGCGTGATGCGCCCTAATTTCGCTGCTCTGAATTCGTCGAGCACCGCGGCGGAAGCACGCAGTGTATCCGTTTCTCCGCCTCTTATAAGCATACCGCGTTTTTTGCCCACAAGCTCCAATATTTCGTATCCTTTTAAATCAGATATATCGGTATCAATTTTGTATCTTTCAATTATGCTTTGCGGGTAATTGTCTCTTAAGTAATAAAGAAGGTCAGACGCCAATTCTTCCGTGTCTACAACTTCATCTTTAACCGCGCCCGTAAACGCCAGTTTTTCACCCACCTCAGGGTCTTCAAATTTAGGCCACAGCACACCGGGCGTATCGAGAATATCAAGCGTTTTGTCAACCGTAAACCATTGGTTGCCTCTTGTTACGCCGGGACGATCCTCCGCCTTTGCTGCCGTGCGCTTTGTCAGTTTGTTTATAAAAGATGATTTGCCCACATTGGGTATGCCGACTACCATAACTCTTATCGTTCTGCCTATCATACCCTTTTCTGCCCACTGCTTGATCTTATCCGCAAATACGCTTTTAACAACACCCGAAAACGCATTTACGCCTCTGCCGCTTTTGCAGTCTGCGGCAATAGCAGTTATCCCTTGAGACTTATAATAGTTTATCCACTGTTCTGTCTTTTTCGGGTCCGCCATATCGCATTTGTTAAGCACTATAATCCTGGGCTTGCGCTGTATTATTTTGTCAAGCTCGGGGTTACGGCTGCTTTGCGGCACGCGCGCGTCTACCACCTCGCACACGGCGTCAACAAGCTTTAAGCTTGCCTCGATTTTTCTGCGCGCTTTGGTCATATGCCCCGGGAACCAGTTTATATTCGCTTTATTGTCATTCATTTATATTGCCCCTATAATCAATCTTTCTAAAATTAACACTTTTTGTATTTTAACACAAAAGCAAGTGATTTTTCAACCACTTGCTTTGTAAATTGTTAATATTGTGCTATCTGTGTTTTCTGTATTTTTATCAGTTTGAATTATCTTCTGAGGAATCCAAATACGAATAGTATTTTTTAACTTTATCGTCCACGCTTAATTCTTCCCAAGGTTTATAATTTAATATATCGTCTTCTATGTCGTCGGGGAACATTTCTTTTATTGATGATGCGTAATAAGTCCCGTCCATAGGAACTTCATAATTTACTACTTCATCATTTTCAAATTCAAATTTATCTGTTAAACCCTCTGAAAACGCTGTATTTTCAAGGCATTTCGCCTATCTTGTGTTCCAACCTTATGTATTTTCCCTTGTTTTTGCCCTTACGAGCCGAAACAAGGGAAAGTTTTTTACTCTCCGCCGACCACCTTA
>JAILOG010000020.1 GCA_024690965.1 Clostridiales bacterium | reverse complement strand
TTTCCGAAAGCGATTTCTCGCTTCCCTCAAAGTAATCACGGGTTTCTTTGTTTCGTGTTGTTTAATTTTCAAGGTCCTTGCTGTCTCGCGGACAGCCTATTCAGTATATCACTTCCGCTGTCCTATGTCAAGTACTTTTTTGAGTTTTTTCAAACTTTTTTCAAAACTTCTTTTTCTAAAGTCTTGTAATCTCTGCACTCACCTGACAACTGCCTAATTTTAGCACCTCATTTTCGCTTTGTCAAGGGGTTTTTGTAATTTTTTTAATAATTTTGTAATTATTTTATTAACCGCTTTTTACCGCCCGAATAACTCCTTTTCAAATAAAAACTCAACTTGCGTTTTTATAGCACAATTTTACTGTGATAACATTTATTGTTTCTTTTTTTGTAACACTTACTTCGGTTTGATTGAGCAAATCTCCGCAAAGCTTGTTAGCCTCCGATATGCAATTAAAGAACACATACGGAGATTCATAAAACAGAGCGTTTACCGCTTCATCGTAATCATTTCCGGGCATAACTATCATACTGAAATACTCACTGTAGGCAAGTGCCGCTTTTGCAAGTTCAGAAGAGCAGATCATTGTAAATTCATCGTTAAATTCGCCTATGGACACACATTCTTTTAAGTAATAGTTAGCCTCATTGTTTGCACATTCGCGAAGCGTTATATTAAATGGCTCCCCCTCCGGGGTGGGCTGAACAGTATACAACTTGCCCGGGGTGTGCGTGATGCAAAATTCGTCGTCACTCAAATTGAAATAATCATAACGGGAAATCTCTCCGTTATCATTCCATGTTACATCAAGATTATACCAAAGGCCGTCTATTTTAACCTGGTTCCACACATGCAGCTCTTCTCTGCCTTTTCCCGTCACTGATATTGAATCGACTCCCAAAAGATTAAGCAAAAGCTGTGCCGTATAGGCATATCCGCCGCAAATAGCAAATTTATCAACAACGGCACCGTATGCGCAAAACGACTGCCAGTTTTCGGCAACATTTTCTGCATATTCATCATAAGAACAGTTGTCAATTATATAGTTGTTTACAAGCTTTTCTCGGTCATATTCGCTCAATCCGCCCTCTACCGAGGCGATAATATCAGATACCGCCGCGCTGAAAATATTAATTTTGTTTTGCAGACTGTCGCAGTCCTGAACAGCGTAAAGCTGGACCAATGTATCGTCTGAATCGTAATAATAGCCGAACATATTGTTAAGCCAGAAAACATAAGGATAATCCAGCGACAGCGCCTGCATTACAAGCTTAATTCTTTGTTGAGAAAGCTTTTCGTTTTTGACCCTTATTTGCGGTATGGTGTAACGCCCTTTTTCGTCGGGTTTGTTTGAAACGCTGAACATCGCCGATTCAATTTTTTCGTATAATTCTCTTAGTTTTGTGTCGTTAAGTGAAGCGTACCCGTATTTATTGTTGATATAAGTATAATAACTTGATTTCTTGATATTTCTCCACTTGAGCGTTTTGTAATCTGTAGTCTTTGGAATTTGGGGAACATCGGTCGTTTGCGGAACGATATCCGACGGCGCGCTGCGCGCGGACTGATTAATTTGTTCTTCGCGCACATCGTATCCGTTGTCGGCACAGCCCGCAAAAACACTCGCAAGAATAACGATGCATAATATCAGAGAAACAGTCTTCAACAGAATCACCCAACATCAAATTCAATCTATCAGTTATTATAATATGGGGGTAGTTTATATTCAATACTTTTTTTAACATATTTCAACGGACATATAACACAGTTAAAAAATTGCACATATTTAAAAGTAATTATTGGATATGCAACAGCAAAAAATATCCCCGCGTGCGCACATTCTTCGGTTAGACGTCATCTCCCTGCTTTACTTCCGGCAAGGTTATTGTATTATTTTTCCGCTTTGCAGGATGTAATTTTCCACCGCGATAAAAACAGCTCCGAAACACCCGGCATTTTGCCTGATATTTACGGAGCAGTAATATTACCGTTATTCAGTTTTTCGTCTTAAATATGCACTTGGCGGATTTATTCGCGCTATGCCTTATCCGTCATAATTATCGTAGGTGTAATCGTCATAGTTTTCGTCATTGCCGTCGTAATTATCATAGTAGTTGTCATAATTATCGTAATAATTATCGTAATTATCGTCGTAATAATCGTTATTGTCGTATTCGTTGTTATCGTAATCTTCGTTATAATCCTCGTTATCCTGTGCGGCATCCGCTTGCGTTTGGGTATCCGTTGTGCTGTCCGTATCAGATGAAACAGACGCGGTGTTTTCCGTGTTTTCCATATTTGCAGGCAAAAAACTCGATTGATGATTGCCCTTGTTGCACGCAGAAACGTCAAGCGTGCCTTTTTCTTTTTTGCCGAGCTTATCTTTTATTATCGTAAGCGCTGTTCTTATCTTATAGTCCAAATCATCGTTTGTGCCGAGTATTATGTTTATCCTGTCACCGTATTTAAAAGTTATATTTGAAAGAAGACTCAGGTCTATCTCATTGATATCGGAAATATCGTGTCCCTTTGCCGCAGTTACAACAGAATTAAGTATGCTTTTTATGCTTTTGTTCTCAAATTCTGCGTATTCGCCTACACTTGTGTTTTTCAGCTTTACGCCCTTGAGCAGCGGTATGCTGTATGTCATTTTTGCGCTCTGCTCTATAACTCTGCTGTCCGCTCCCAAAACTATATACTTATTCTTAGAAAGCTCCGCGTAATATGTGGGTGTTGCCTGCGTTACGGTTATCGCCAGGGTGCTCGGCAGCGCAATATCCACTTTTGTTTTTTCTATATAGGGAAACGCAGCGGTAACACGCTCCGCCGCCGCGGATTTATCGCTTAAAAACAGATTTTTGCCCTTTGTAAGTTTTGCGGCTTCTATTATCTGCTCCTGGGTGTACTTCGGCTTTACTTTGTCACTATATGATACTGTTATGTTTTCGGCTTTAAAGAAAACGGTAAGCGAAAGCACAACTCCCACAATAGCCGAAACAAGCAAAAATATCGCGAAAAATGTTACTTTTCTCAGTTTTCTCCTCGCGGGAGAAATTGCGCGTGAGCCAGTCGGTTTGAACTCCTTTTCAAAGCTTTCGCTGTATATCTCTATTGTCTTAGAGCTGTTACGGCTCAACGCATTATTCTTCGGCATACGGGTTTTCTGCACACGGGCGTTTTCGGGCGCTTTTTTTCTGCGCAAAGACTCAACGCTTTCGTTTTTACGCACAAGCTTTGAGTTATCGCGTGATTTAGGGGACATACGCGAATAATTTATGTCTCGTCTGCTGTTATTTTTTGGTGTGTAATGCCCATTGTTGCGTTCTGCCATTTTGAACATCCTTTTTTGCTTATATTTTTTTCACCGAAGCGCCGAGCGAATTTAAAACTACGTCAAAATCTTCATATCCTCGCTCTAAATAGTCGGTATCGTAAATAACCGTTTTTCCTTCGGCGCATAACGCCGCCGTAACCAAAGCGGCGGCCCCTCTCAGATCAAACGCGTGGATATTTGTGCCGTAAAGCGAGGTGTTGCCCTCAACCACCGCAACCTTGCCTTCAAGCTTTATCTTTGCGCCCAATCTTATCAGTTCGCTTATGTGGTTATATCTGCTTTCAAATATATTTTCAACAAAAACAGTGGTTCCGTCACACTGCGTCGCAAGAGCCATAACGGGCGGCTGAGCGTCTGTGGGAAAACCGGGATACGGCATTGTTCTTATAAATTTAGGTGCTTTAAGCCTGTCGGGCGCAATAAGCCTTAATTTGTTTTGCTCCTGCATAATAATACAGCCGCACTCTTCAAAAACAGGTATAACCGCACTCAAATGTGACGGTATAACTCCGTTCAGCACTATGTCTCCGCCGCAGACCGCACCTGCGCACATATATGTTGCTGCGGCTATTCTGTCGGGTATTATACAGTGGCTGCAACCATTCAGTGAGCTTACGCCGTCAATTATCACAGTGCCTGAATCGCCTGTCGTTATTTTCGCGCCGCAGCTGTTCAAAAAATCGCACAAGTCTATTATTTCCGGCTCCGCAGCCGCGTTTGTGATAATTGTTCTGCCCTGCGCCTTAACCGCGGTCAAAATTATATTTTCGGTTGCGCCTACACTGGGAAATTCCAGCGCAAGCTTGCAGCCTTTTATGTTTTTATTTATTGTGCAGTCGATAAAGCCTCTGTGCTCATTTACGGTTATCCCCATTTTTCTTAGGGCTTTTAAATGTATATCTATCGGTCTGGGACCCAGATCGCACCCACCGGGAAATGATACCCTGGCGTGGCCTGCCGCGCTTATAAGTGCTCCGAGAAATATAATTGACGATCTCATTTCTCGCATTAGCTCCAGTGGGATATCATCTCTTATAATATCTGTAGAATCCACCGTTACCGTATTGCCGTCACGGGTCACCTTGCAACCCAAATATCTCAATATTTTTACGGTAACGTCTATATCCGACAATCGCGGACAATTATGTATAACGCTTTCTCCCCTCGCGGCAACACTTGCCGCAAGTATAGGCAAAGCGCTGTTTTTCGCCCCCTGAACATTGATCTCACCGCAAAGCGGTCGTAAGCCTTCAATCACCAACTTTGACATTAACAACACCCTTTCTGCACGGAAATTACTCTTTGATATTCTATGCAAAAGCGTGTTTTATGGTGAAATCAATTATTTTACAAGCGACATAATAACGTCAAATATCCGTTTATTTGAGTCAAGTATTGCCGTCTTTTTTACATTTGCGGAATACTCCTCAAGCGCCTGTCTGTCGGCAAGCATTTTGTCAACTGTTTTTATCAAAGTTTCACCCGTTAAGTCTTTTTCTTCTATCATAGAAGCGGCTTTTTTGTTTACCAATGCCATAGCGTTGTGGTATTGGTGATTTTCTGCGACATAAGGCGACGGCACAAGCACCGAGGGCTTGCCCTGAGCTTGTATTTCGCTGAGTGATATCGCACCCGCCCTTGATATAACAAGGTCTGCCGCAGCTATGCAGTCGGGCATATCGTAAATGTATTCTCTTATATCAATATTTTCGCATTTATTATAGTCATAACCGCACTTTTCGGCAAGCATTGTTTTAAATGTCTCATAGCCCGACTTTCCCGTTGCGTGTATATGATAATATCTCTTATCCTTTCCGCTTCGGGCTATCAACTCCGCTACCGCTTCATTTAATTTGCGTGCGCCGAGGCTTCCGCCGAATGACAGAACAAGAGGTCTTTGGTCAAGGTTCATTTTTTTGCGCGCCGATGCCTTATCGGCGTAAATTATTTCTTCTCTTACGGGGTTGCCTGTAAGCACAAAGTCTTCACGACCTTTTATATGGTCTTTTGCGTCCCACACGGCAAGCATAACCTTGTCGACATATTTGGACAAAATCTTTGTTGTAACTCCCGGAAAAGCGTTTTGCTCGTGGATAACCGTTTTAATTTTCATTTTTGCCGCCGCTCTCAAAACAGGTCCGCTTACATATCCGCCTGTTCCTATGCAGATATCGGGTGCAAATTCTTTTATTATTTTTTTTGCTTCCGACTGCGCCGTTACAGCTCTTTTAAGCGTAACTGCATTATGCTTTACAGCGGAGGGCGAAAAGCTTCTTTTAAATCCGCTTATTCTTATCGACTTAAAATCAAAGCCTGCTTTGGGAACAAGTGTTTCTTCCATTCCGTTTTTTGCGCCGATATAAAGAATTTCGGTATCGGGCAACTGTTTTTTTATGTAAGAGGCTATTGCCAATGCGGGATTTATATGCCCTGCGGTTCCTCCGCCTGCAAGTATCACTCTCAAAATATTACCCTCCGATAACTACATTTTCTCCGCCCGCGCGCTTCGCGTGATGGAAAGCACAACGCCCATCTGCATTAAAAGCATTATCATAGATGTTCCTCCGTAACTGAAAAACGGAAAACTGATACCCGTGTTCGGCAGACAGTCTGTGATAACAAGAACATTGAGTATTACCTGCAATCCTATTTGCGCGCAAAGGCCCGTGCCGAGAAGTCTTCCGAATATATCGGGCGCTCTCATACAAACTCTTATTCCTCTGTATACAAGATAAGCAAACGCCAGCAAAATAACAAGCGCACCTATAAATCCAAGCTCTTCGCAAACTATAGCGAATATAAAGTCGTTTTGCGGCTCGGGCAAAAACAAATGCTTCTGCCTTGACTGTCCCGGCCCTAAGCCCAGCAAGCCTCCCGAACCGATAGCGTAAAGCGAGTTTCTGGTCTGCCACGTCTGATTTTGCCACTGGTCGTCGTTTATATATGTAAGGGCAGTTCCCCAGCCGGAGAATTTTTTCTCAAGGTATCCCGCGAGCGCGCCCGTGGAATATAAAATCGCGAACAACGCGGCAACCGCGCCTATTCCCACAATAAAATATATCCCCTTAACGCCCGATAAAAACAGCATTACCATTGTAAGTATAAGTATGATAGCAATACACGAATAATGAGGCTCAAGCATCAAAAGCGCGCATGTTACAGCCACAAACACTCCGGGCAAAAGCACGCCCTCTTTAAATTTATCCATGCTTTCGCTGTGTGTGGAAGTCCAGCAAGCCAATATCAGAATTGTCGCGAACTTAGCAATTTCAGAAGGCTGAAACTGTATTCCTATGGTCATCCACCGTTTAACATCACCCTCGGAAGGCACTATAAGAACAGCGATAAGCAGCACTACCGATATCGCAAACACAACATAAGCAAATCGCCTTAACTGTCTGTAATCTACAAAAGACACCACGATCATCGCGCCGATGCCGATTATTACAGACCTTAACTGCGGCAAAAAGTACGCATAACTGTTGCCCTTGTAATAATATGCCGAAGGATAGCTTGCCGAAAACATGACGATAAGCCCCACAACAACAAGCACCAGAACTATTACAAAGAACGGCATATCAAATCCGGATTTCGCGTTAAAAAAACCCGGTTTTTTCAGTTTTCTTGTATTTGAAGGGGTTGCGGGGCGCTTTAAGCTTCTGCTTTTTGCTGCTGTTTCTGCCACTTTGCATCTCTTCTTTCAATCAAATTTTGTATATTACTTAACACCGAATATTACAATAATATACGCCGCGATACCGAATATGAACTGCACCGCGCTGAAAACGGTTACTATCTTTGTTTCTTTCCAGCCCTTTTTCTCAAAGTGGTGATGGATGGGGCTCATCAAAAACAGCCTTTTTCCGTGCGTAAGCTTAAAGTAAATCACCTGCAAAACAACCGAAAGCATTTCCGCAAGGTAAATTATTCCCACAAGCAAAACAAGTATCGGCAAATTACAGCCGAAAAGCAACGCGCATACCGCCCCGCCCAAAAAAAGCGATCCCGTGTCTCCCATAAACACCTTGGCGGGATAAAAATTCCACACCAAATATCCCAGACAGGCTCCGCTTAATGCCGTCGCAAAATATTCAAGCCCCATAAGCCTCAGCTGAGAGCATATCAAAAACATAATAAGTCCCGCAAAGAACGTAACCGAGCCGTTCAATCCGTCTATTCCGTCGGTAAGGTTAACGGCGTTAACTATTCCCACAATTGCCACTGCGGCAATTATCCAATAAAAGATGCCTAAATTAACTGGTCCGACAAACGGTATATATGTCTCGCTTGTGGCGCCCGCCATCTTCAGAGAGAAAAGATACAACGCCGCCACGGCAAACTGCAAAACAAGCTTTTGACGTGCCTTTAATCCTAAATTTTGTTTTTTTACGACCTTGATATAATCGTCAATAAAGCCGATAGCTCCGAAAAGCAGCGCCATTACTATACCGCCGCCTATTCGCGCGCAGTATTCCGCATTGGGGAATAATAAGCTTCCTTCTCCCGCCGCGAAGTATACACAAGCGGTTATAACGAGCGACACAAGCATACCTATTACTATCATTATGCCGCCCATTGTAGGTGTTCCCTGTTTGCCTTTGTGCCACGCAGGACCTATATCTTTAATGGTTTGACCGCACTTGATTTTTCTGAGAAAAGGAACGAGAAATCTTCCCGATATTGCGGAAACCGCCAAAGCAGATATCGCCGATACGAACACCATAATTATTTCCATTAATTTCATATTGTTTCCTCCGCCAAAGAAAGCTTGTTTTTCAAATACCGATTATAATTTGATTTATTTATCAACAGTTAAATACTATTGTGCAAAGCAACGCATTTTAGTCCGCCACGCCCGTTTCGCAGAAGCTGACGGTAATTACGGTACCGGGTTTTACCTCGGTATCCGCCTCTATATCCTGTGAATATGATATGCAATTACTGCTTGAAGCCGAACCCGATATGCTTACATTGAGGTTGAACAACGCGGCGCTTCTGTTTGCTTCGGCAATGCTCATACCAACAAGATCGGGCACTTTGACCATTTCTTTTTCCGCGTTTTCGTCTGTGAACAGAACTACCGTTCCGTCCTGCGGGATTGTCGCTCCGCCCGCAGGTATCTGAGACAGTACAACATCGCCGTTTCCGTAAACAACAGGTGCGAAGCCGTCATTTATTACTGCTGTTTTCGCGTCGCTTACAGAAACACCCGTATACGCTCCCGCAGTTGTACTCATATTTGCGAGTTCTTCCTCGGTGTATTGAGCTTCCACGCCCAAATACGGCAGAACCTCCGTCATAATCTTAGCAAAAACAGGAGCCGCGACCGTGCTTCCGTAATAGCTGTCGCCCTGTGGTGAATCGTAGTATACAAGCATTATATATTGCGGGTCATCGGCGGGGGCAAATCCGCAGAAAGACGCTATATAGTCCTGTATGCCGTCGCCGTTTATATCCGCGAGTCTTTGTGATGTTCCCGTTTTTCCGCCTACTCTGTAGCCTGTAACATATCCGTTTTTGGCGGCGCCGCTTACGGCGTTTTCTTCAAGTATTTTACAAAGCTCTTCGGACACTTCTTTTGATACTACCTGCCTTTTGACAGTAGGCTCTGTTGCCGATATGATATTACCGTCATCGTCAACTATTTGAGATACAAGATACGGTTGCATAAGATTTCCGCCGTTTACTACCGACGCTACCGCCGTTATCATTTGTATGGGAGTAATTGAAAATCCCTGTCCAAAGCTCGAAACAGCAAGGTCAACAGGACCCATTGAGCCGTCCTGGCTGAAAAATATATCGTCCGCCTCACCGGGAAGGTCAATACCTGTTTTTTCGGAATATCCAAACGCTTTATAGTATTCCCAAAACTTCTCCGCTCCTACCTTTTGTCCTATCATCATAAACGCGGGGTTGCAAGAGTTACACAACGCCTGCGGAAATGTTTGCGTACCGTGACCTGCCGTGTTATGACAAGGTATGGGATTAACTCCCTCATAAGGCGAGTACGCGCCTGTGCAGGTAAATTGGGAATCAAGAGTTATCGCGCCTTCTTCAAGCGCCATTGCGGATGTGATTATTTTAAATACGGAACCGGGATAATATGTATCGGATACAGCTTTGTTTCTCCACTGTTCGGAAAGCGCCTTGCTTGTCTCCGCTTCCTGCTCGTCCTCGGGCAGTGCCGCTATTTCTTCTTTTTTGGCTTCGCTTACCAATTTAAAGGGGTCGTTTGCGTCAAAGCCTTCCTCAACTGCCATGCCTATTATGCCGCCTGTTTTAACGTTCATCATAATGGCTGCTCCTCGGTTATAAACGGCGTTGTCTATAAGACCCTGTTTAAGGTATTTTTCCATTATGCGCTGAACGGTCTCGTCTATTGTAAGAACAAGGTTATAGCCGTTAATTGCGTCTACTTTATACTCATATTCATATGGCATCTCGGTTTTTCCCGTGCCGTCTACCGCGGTAAGCACTCTGCCCGGTGTGCCGCTGAGCACCTCGTCATACTGGTATTCAAGACCCGCAAGTCCCTGGCCGTCGGAGCCCGTAAAGCCTATTACGGACGACGCAAACGTACCGTAAGGATAATATCTCTTATAGTCCTCAATTAAATAAATAACGTTCGCCAGCTTTAAATATTTTTCCGTAACCTCTTTTTTGAATTCTACAAGCTCGTCTTTTACATCGTTTTCTATATTGCTCTTTATGTCAACATAGTATACGTTCTTTTTAGTCTTTTCAAAGATCTTTTCATAGTCGGTATCAAGTATATCCGCAATACCCTTTGCAACATATTCTCTTTGCTCGTCATCTTCAAAATACGTCGGCTCAAGCGCAAGCTTCCACACGGTTGCGCTTTTTGCTATAACTTTTCCGTTGCAGTCGTAAATGGTTCCGCGCTTTGCGCCTATGGAAGTATCTTTTAATTGCTGGTCAAGCGCTTTTGTAGACAACTCTTCGCCCTGCACCACCTGTACAATAAACAGCTTTCCTATAATTGTTATAAATCCCAAACCAACTATCAAAGCCAAAATTATCCAAGTGCGCTTTTGAATTTTGTCTTTTGCTCCCAGTTTTTTCAAGGCTTCAGGCTCCCTTCAATAATGTAAATCAGGGCAGGGCATCGCCCTACCCTTTCTGTATAAATCTTTACTTTAATATATATTTTTGCCGTTATATATTTATTCCCAAAGCGAGATAAACTGCTCAAATATCTGTTCACCAAAGGCAGAATCATGCTTTTCTGCTATAACGGCCTTGTCGCCTTCCGAAAGCTTGATAAATTCTTTTTTCGAGTTATCAAGCTTTGTCATTCCCAAAACCTTGCTGGCGTAATATTCTACCGTTTCGGGAGAAAGCTCAGCCTCAAGCTTCATTTCATTTTGAATGTATATGCTTTCCTTTTCGTTAAGGCTCAAATTTGCTTCGTTTATCTTTTGGTTAAGCTCGGTAAGCTGTGCCTGACCGCAAAGCATCGCTATAAAAGCAGCCGCGGCGCATATGATCATAACTCCGTAACCCAATACCTTAAAGGGATGCTTTTTAACAATTTCTTTGGGCTTTGTTCCCATTTTTGTAACGTCAAATTCTTCGTTGTCAAAGTCTTTTTCACCGTCTGTATCATATATGGAAATTTCTCTGAGCGAATTGTTTTTTTCGCCGCCGGACGGTCTTTTTGTTGTTTTGCTTTTTGATGACGGCGTCTCAAATAAAGACAAATCGTACGCTAAATTGTCATAATTGTAAGACATACCTATCATCCTTTCCTGTATTTTTATCAATATCTGTCATGCAGCTTTTCGCAAGCCCTCAGTTTTGCGCTTCTGCTTCTGTTGTTTTGCTCAATCTCCTCATCGGAGGGTATTACGGGGTGTTTGTATACGAGCTTTGCCGCGGGAGTTCTTCCGCATACGCATATGGGAAAGTCCTTTGGGCAAATGCAGCCCTTCGTCCACTCGTTCATACACTGCTTTACAATTCTGTCCTCTATAGAGTGAAACGTTATTACCGCAAGCCTGCCGCCGTTTTCAAGCAAATCAAACGCGCTTTCAAGGCTTGGCTTCAGCGCCTCTATCTCTCCGTTTACGGCAATTCTTAACGCCTGAAAAACCTTTCTTGCCGGGTGGGCGTCTCTTTTTGCCGCGGCAGGATACGCCGCGCTTATTATATCCGCTAACTGAGTCGTTGTTTTTATCGGCTCAAGCGTTCTCTTTTTCTCTATCAGTTTTGCTATCTTATAAGCAAATTTTTCTTCTCCGTATTCAGCGAATATTCTTGAGAGCTGTTCTGCGGTATAAGTGTTCACCAAATCATACGCGGACACGCCTTCTTTGCTCATTCTCATATCAAGCGGCGCTTCTTTGTGATAAGAAAAGCCTCTCTCCGCGCAGTCGAACTGCCAGGATGACACCCCCAGATCGAGCAGCACGCCGTTTACCTTTAAAAATCCCAACGAATTTGCGACATTTTTTAAATCTGAATAATTTGACTTTACCACTACTGAGCAAGGGTTGTTTTCAAACCTCTTTTTAACCACTTCTATTGCGTCAGGGTCTCTGTCTATTGAAATAAGCTTTCCGTTTGTGAGCTTTTCAAGTATTTTCGCGGAATGGCCGCCTCCGCCCGCCGTTCCGTCTATGTATATGCCGTCGGGCTTTATGTTAAGCGATTCCACCGCTTCGTTTAAAAGGACGGTCGTATGTGAAAATTCCATTTATACATCCCCCCGTCTTATAAGCCTATGTTGCTCATAAGCGAAAGAAAATCTTCGGGGTTAATGCTGTTCTGCGCTTTGCTCCAGCTTTCGGAATTCCATATCTCAAGGTGTGTGCCCGCGCCTATTATAGTAACGTCTTTTTCAAGGCCTGCGTAATCTCTCAAAACCTGAGGAATTAAAATTCTTCCTTGCTTGTCGGGCTGGCACTCGCTTGCCAAAGAATAAAACATACGCTGAAAACCCGATGTTTGCGAAATTGGCAGCGCCGCTATGCGCTCTTCTATTATTTCGATCTGCTTTTCGGGCATAACAAAAAGACATCCGTCCGTGCCGCAGGTTATGTAAAACACTTCGCCTAAGCACTCACGGTATTTTGCAGGTATTATTACACGACCCTTTTGGTCGATATTATGCTGATAAGAACCGATAAGTCTTGTCATCATAGCATTAGCCCCGGCAAATCCGCAGATCGTCGTTTCCTTTCATAAATTGGGATAGATATACACCTTTTCACCACTGTTTTTACACTTAGCACCACAATCTACCACTTTGTTTCTTAGATTATACCCTTTATGCAACAAAATTGCAATACTTTTGAAAGATTTTTTTAATTTCGCTCATAGTAATTTTTGGTAATCGGCAACTAATTTATTATATAAAAACACCCGCGGGATGTTTGTAAAATCACATTCCACGGGTGTAAAAATACTTTTTATTTCAGTATGCTTAAAATATTAAATCAAAAGCTGATTACTTAAGTTTAAAGCATCACATAGGCTGACCTATCTTATCGCTGCAGGGCAGTTTGGCAAGCCATCTTTGAATGTATACCACATCAATCAGAGTAACGGTACCGTCTTCGGTAACATCGGCGGCGGAAATATTAAAGTCTTTATCGGGAATCTCCGCCAAATACTTTTGAATATAAACAGCGTCTAAAATGGTTACTTCGCCATCGCCGTTTACATCGCCCAGCAATATCATTTTCTTGACAGTTACCTTAAACTCTGCGGTCATGCCCTGATATGTAACGGTTATTGTTTGTTCGCCTTCCGTTTTTGTATCAAAGCCGCTTGTTTCAAAGCCTTCCGTTATTGTTTTCTCCGTGCCGTCCTCATACTCGGCTTTAAGCTTTAAGCCTGTTAAGTCTAGTTCTTCGCCAATATAATATACGGTTTTTTCGGGTTGTTCAACAATTGTGAGAGCTGTAAGCTTATTTGACTTTACAGTGACCGTAAACTCGACTGTTTTGCCCTTGTATGTAACGGCGATCGTCTTTTCGCCTGCTGTACTTGAATCAAACTCGCTGAGTTCAAAGCCTTCTGTCAAAGCTTCTTTCGTGCCGTTTTCATATTCAGCTTCAAGCTTCAAGCCTGTTGCGTCAAGCTTTTCACCAATGTAGTATTCGGTCTTTTCGGGCTGTTCTGTTATTAAAAGCTTAATCAAAGGATTATCTTTTACGGCAACCTTGAACTCTGCCGTTTTGCCCCAATATGTTACGGTTACCGTCTTTTCGCCTGCCGCACCGGAATCAAACCCGCTAAGTTCAAATCCCTCTGCGATAATCTCGCTTGAGCCGTCGCTGTAGTCAAGCTTAATTTTAATGCCCGACGCATCTAAAGCCTCACCTGTGTAATAGTCGGTTTTTGCCGGCAATTCTTCTACGGAAATTGATGAAAGCGTCAATACCTTAACATTTTCCGCGGGCATTGTAAAGGTAACTGTGTTACCGTCTCTATCGGCATTACCGCTGCTGAAGATATACAGTCCGTCCGCATGGGGAAGCTCTATGATAATTTGTTCGCCCTCCGCAGCGTAAAGGTCTCCGTTATACATTAAGCCTGTTTCTCCGTTGAGCTTGATTTCCACATCAATGCCTTCTACAACATAAGCAAGCTTGCCGTTATCTTCCCAACCGCGGTTTGCTGCTTCCTGTTTGTCGGGGTTTGTATAGTAAGAATTTATAACAGGAGAATTTTTCGGTTCACCCGCGGCTATGGGGAACGGGCTTTCGCTTACATCAAGGCAGTTTTTAATTACAGGTGTGGAACCGTTGTCGCTCCAGCCCCATATTGTGGCGAAATTCTTGCTTTCTTCACCTTCAAGCTTACCTGAAAATACACAGTCGGTAATTGTAGTTGCAGAGGTACCGCCGTGTCCCAATATACCGCCGCAATGAGTTTTGTCACAAATTATTTCTGCCGAAACCTCACAGTTTTCAATAAGGTTTTCCGATCCTGCGCTTCCTACAAGACCCGAGCAGTGCATATCGCCCTTTACCGTGCCGTCCGTTTTGAGGTTCTTTATTGTTGCTCCGCTAATATATGAAAACGGCGCGCAGAAATAACCGTCGGATTCAAGATTTAATGTCATTGTGTGACCGTCGCCGTCAAATATGCCTGTAAACGGATGCTCTTCCGTCCCTATTAAAGTTGAAGCTTCGATATTATCAGTCAATTTGAAGTGCATATCGCTTGTATTATATCCTGCCGATACAAAAAGTGCCAGGCATTCCCAATCGTATTTATCATTTATGAGATAAGGACTTTCCTCAGTGCCTTCGCCCTCAAAAACATTTGCTATATTTACTATTACTACTTTTTCCGCGGAAGTACCGTCGGCGTTTACTATTTTCTTCATACCGTTGGGATCGTCATCGGGCTCATCGTCAAAATACGGTGCCACTCTGCCGCCCACGGGATCAATAATGACATTGTGATTAAGCTCCATGCCACTGTCCGCGCATATACCGGAACTCCTGTAGCTTTGAGATTCTACTCTTGTTATACCGTCTTCAACAATAAATTTTCCATTTGTAAAAATACCCTCGCGAACAGGACCGTCGGGATGACCAAACGCCTTTATCGTACCGGAAGCCAATGTTAAATTGTATTCGCTGTACATACCTGCGTATGCGCCTATGAATGTAAAATCTCCGTCAAGTGTCAGGGAGCCTTCATCTACGTAAATACCGAAAGATGACACGCACTCTGTCATATGATAGCTGCCCTTAACGGTGAGATTTATCTTTGAAGCTCTTATATTACAGTCATTCCACCCGGTATCGTCCAAAACAGTGCCGGTAACCGTGGGATTATCAAGTGTCAAAGTCTTTGTTGAGGGATCGTATTTTGCCTTGCCGCCGTCGTTTAATATGTCGTCTTTATTGCGAGAGTCAACTTGTGTGGAGCCGATCCAAAGGTTATATTTTACTACAGGCTTGTGTTTTATTATAACATGTTTGGCGCTGTCAAGGGCACCGTTTTCCGGAACTTCCGCATACAGATCGCTGTCAAGCTCAATTCCGTTTTCAGCAACTAAAGCAGGGCTTGTCTCGCCCTTCGCTTCGAAACACTCAATCTCATTTTTTATAATAAGCTTGCCGTGATTGGCGGCAACGCCATTCCACATATTTGCAAAAGCTTTAATATTGCCCGAAGCAATAGTCACGTCGTTTGAAGCAACTATGCCGTATATTTTACCCTTGAGGGTAAAATCACCGCTTAAAGTCAATGAACCGTGAAATACTCTTATGCCGCAATTTGCATCTGCTTGTTCGATATGGTAACTGCCTTTTACTGTCAAGTCGATTTCTTTACAATATATTTTTGATTCATTAGTTGCGTTGGAATCGGTATAATTGTTGTTGATAACGGGATCGGCGAGTGTAAGAGTGTTTGTTTTCGGATCAAACTTGGCTTTACCGCCGTCTCCCAATATATCGTCCTTGTTCTTTGACGTAACCTGAGTTGAGCCGATCCACAGACTGTAGGATACATCCGTGTCGTCGGAATCATCGGAGTTGCTCGATGTGTCTGTAGAAGTATCGGTCGTTGTGTCCGTTGTTGTGTCCGTGTTGTCGGAATCGTCGGTATCGTCAGCCTTTTTCGGCTCTATTACCACGTTTACGGCAATAGTTCCCGGATAAACCGCGATAGTTTGATAATCCTGATTGGAAACGTCTACTATTTCGGCATCTTCCGGAGAGGATATTTCCATTTCGCTGCCGAGGGTTATAGTCTTGCCCACTACGGCAACGTAACCACTGTCGGCTTGAACTCTTGTTATTTCGTTATTAATGATTATATTGCCCGCGGTGCTGTAAATTGCGTAAGAAGATTTACTGCTGCCTGAAGCTTTAAGAGAACCTGATGCGACAGTTATATCGCCCTGTGCTCTTACACCCGAAACAGAGCCGCCGAATGCGAAGTCACCCTTGAGCGTAACGGTCTTATCACCGTATAAGCCTGCGTATATTGATGCATCCTGAGGCATTGAATAGCTGCCTTCTATTGTTATATCATCAAGTGTGAATATCTTGTAATTGTTTGAGGTGTAACTGTGCGAACCGCTTATTTGGGGATCGCTAAGTGTAAGAGTTTTTGTGTCGGGGTCATATTTTGCCTTGCCGCCGTCATTTAAGATATCATCTTTGTTGTTTTCGTCTACCTGCTTTTCACCGAGCCAAACATTATAGGTTTTAACAGGGGGAACAACAGGAGCAGGCTCTATAACAACGCTTTTGCAAATGGTGCTCGGCGGAACTATAATAGTTTGAAGATCCTGACCGCTGACGTCTACAATCTGTGCGCCGCTTGGAGAAGTTATCTCCATTTCATCGCCAAGGTTAATATTCTTACCCAACGCGGCAATGTAACCGCCGCTGAGATCGGTCTTTGTAACACCGTTGTTAACGATTATGTTGCCGCTCATACTGTAAAGCGCGATAGAGGACGCGCTGCTGCTCGAAGCTTGAAGCGAGCCGGAGCTTACTGTTATATCTCCCTTTGCGTTAACGGCTGTATAAGAACCGTTAAATGAAAAGTCTCCTTTTAAGGTAATGGTCTTGTCACCGTATAAACCTGTATATATAGTTATTTCCTGAGGCATGGTGTAGCTGCCCTCAACTGTTACATCATCCATTGCGAGGATTTTGTAGTTGTTTGAATTGTACGTAAAATAACCGCTGATGGTAGGATTGTTGAGCGTAAGCGTCTTTGTATCCGGGTTGTATTTCGCCTTGCCGCCGTCGTTTAAAATGTCATCTTTGTTTTTATTTGTTACGGGTACATTTCCTAAAACAAGATTATATGAAACGGTCGGAGTTTCATTTTTAGGCTCTATCACTACGTGTTGAAGGGTGTTTCCATTTGAATCGCAGAAAAACTGATATCCTGTGTTTTGTTCTTGCCCGATCGTGCCGTCTTCCGGCGTGGTAAATTTCAGATCATCTCCGACCTGTATATTTCTCGCGGAAGCGCAAATATATGCCTTTACGTCAAACTTGGTTATCGTATTGGAGATTATAAGCGTGCCGGCGTTTATTCCAATGGCGTTCTCACCGTTTGATACAACGGTAAGCGTGCCTGATTTTACCGTCAAAAGATTCTCTACCGAAACAACAAAGTCAGTTCCCATAAATTTAAAATCGCCGTCAAGTGTAAGGCTCTTTTTAGAACGGATACCGCCGTAGCACTCGGCAGAATTCATAGTGTAACTGCCCTTTAATGTCAGGTTTGTATTCTCGGAGAATATCTTAAATGTGTTCTCGTTACTGGCAGATGTATATGAGCCTGATATTGTAGGATTATTGAGTGTTAATGTGTTGGTTTCGGGATCAAAGCTTGCTTTTCCGTCACCCAATATGTTTGTGCGGTTTCTGCTTGTAATCTCCTTGTCGCCAACCCATACGTTGTAATGTATTGTGGTTGAGCCCGCCTGACCAATAACCACATTTGTCGCAGGTGCGGAGCCACCCTCAGCGTAAACAAAAGTTCCGCCATAACCGATAGGGTGCTTGAATTCATAGTTTGCAGGTGTGGTAACGTCCACGGTAGAGCCAAAGGAATATTCCGTACTCTCTATGCCCGCAAACGCGCCTTTCGTCTCTACTTTTGTAATACCGTTTTCCACTGTAAACACGCCGCCGCAGGCAATGCCCGTTGCGTCGTTTACGCCTGTTGCGCCGACAGCGTTTGCCTTTATCGTGCCTGATTTAAGAGTTAAGTCGCCTTGAGCGAGAATGGCACAGTCGGTAGCTATAAATTCAAAGTTACCGTCAAGTATCAGATTTTCCTCGGAAAAAATTCCGTAGATCGTCTTATTGCTGCCGCTCATCTTATATGTACCTTTTACGGTCAGCTCATCAAGCTTTGAAGCTATCATAAAATCCTGATAATAGTCGATCCTTGTGGGATTATTGAGCGTGAGCGTGTTGTTTGAGGGATTAAAGCTTGCCGTGTTGTCGCCCAATATATTGTTGCAGTTGGAGCTTGTTACCTGTGTAGAACCAAGCCATAAATCATAATCGGTGACGCCCTTTGAGGCGTCAAGCTCCGCTGCGTATACGGTTAGCGTACCAAAAGCTAAAATCCCAACTATGAGAATAGATAAAACTTTTCTGAATTTGCGCATAAATACACCTCCAAATTTGGTAATTATATTATATAGTACCGACAAGATTATTGTCAATGCATTACGGCTATTTTAACGGAAATTTGTATAATTAATGCAAAAAACCTGCCGCTTGCGTGACAGGATTTTCGCTTCGAAGCGAGTGACTTCATCGCGTGCAAAAAATATCGCGCCCGGAAAAATCTCCGAGCGCGAATTGGATGCGGCGGCTCGCCGCTGGAGCAGGTAACGGGAATCGAACCCGCATACTCAGCTTGGGAAGCTGATATTCTACCACTAAATTATACCTGCGTATTTGCCTGCGCCGATATTATATCAGATAATACCGAGCATTTCAAGCAAATATTATTTATTTAAGAACAACATTTTCGTCCCCTATGCGTTTTCTGAGTTCTTTTATCATAGGCTCATTCAATAAGACACATTTTTGTCCGGGAAGATGAACATAACTTTTTGTGTCTTCAAAATAATAAGACACGGGTGTTCTGCCGCCCGTAAACACATCAAGAACAAGCTCCGCCTCTTTAAGTTCATTACTGCTCTCGGACGGGAATCTTAAATAAATCCTTTTAATTTTTGTGTAATCTGTAATTTGAAGCTTTTCTTTGTTTGTATCGGCGGTTTTTTTGTAATTTTTTAAGGGCTGTAAGCTGTTGCAAATTAGTTTTACATTGTCATCCTGGGTGCTTATTGACGCAAATATTTCAACAACTGCGCCTTCATTTAATTGTGATTGGCAACTCTCAAACGCCCTTGAAAAAATAAGCATTTCAGCGCTGCCCGTCATATCTTCTATCACGGTTATCGCAAAGCGCGAGTTATTTTTCGAGGTCCTTACACTCACCTCTTGCAAAACTGCCGCCAAATGCACGGTTTTGCCTTCGGAAATCTCTTTGTTCTCTCCGCCCGCTGTAATGTCGCTGAGCAAATCAAAGTTTCCGTTTTCAATGATCTTCTCATATTCGCTGAGCGGGTGTCCGCTCAAATACATACCCGTAACTTCTTTTTCCATATTAAGCAAGTCTTTTTTGCTGTATTCTTCCGCTTTTTGAATAACGGGCATAGCTGACTTTTTATCTTCCTCAGAGCAAAAATCGAACAAATTAAGCTGTCCGTTAAGGTTGTTATGCTGTTCATACGCAAGTTGTTCCATAATGCTCTTTGCCGAGAGAAGCATTTGCTTTCTGTTTGCGTCAAGGCCTTCAAGCGCGCCGCATTTTATAATGTTTTCAACGCAACGCGTATTCATTCCTTTGCCGCAAAGCCTTTTGCAAAAGTCGTAAAAAGACGTGAATTTTTCTGTTTTTCTTTGGGCTGTTATTTCTTTTATCATATTGTTGCCCAGGTTTTTTATTGCTATCAAGCCGTATCTTATTCCCTGCGGCGTGGCGGTAAAATCTCGCTCACTTTCGTTTACGTGCGGCGGCAACACCTTTATGCCAAGCCGCTTGCACTCGGTAATGTACTTATTGAGCTTGTCTGTGTTATCCGATACGCTCGTCAGCAGCGCCGACATAAATTCTTTTGTATATTTGCATTTATACCACGCTGTTTCGTAAGAAATATTGGCGTATGCCGCCGCGTGAGATTTGTTAAACGCATAGCTCGCGAAGCTTTCCATTTCGGAAAAAACAGACAACGCTATTCTTTCGTCCACGCCTCTTCTTTTGCAGCCCTCAACAACAATATTGCCGTTTTCGTCTTTTAAACCGTTTATAAATATCTCTTTTTCGCGCTCCATTGTGGCTTTGTCCTTTTTGCTCATCGCGCGTCTTACAACATCTGCTCGTCCCAGAGAATAACCCGCGAGGCTTCTGAATATCTGCATTACCTGCTCCTGATACACAATGCAGCCGTAAGTAACCTTGAGTATCGGCTCTAAAAGGGGATGTTTGTAAGTTATATTTTTCGGGTTGTGCCTGTTTTTGATGTATTGTGGTATGGAGTCCATCGGACCCGGACGGTACAGAGAGGTAAGCGCGACAAGGTCTTCAATACAAGTCGGCTTCATTTGTGCAAGCACTTTTTTCATACCGGGGGACTCAAACTGAAACACACCCTCCGACAGCCCCTTTGAAAGCATTTCAAATACCTTAGGATCGTCCTTTTTAATGTCTTTTGGGGAAAATCCGGGGTGATTGTCTTTTATAAGCTCTATGGTATCGCTTAACAGGGTGAGATTTCTCAACCCCAAAAAGTCCATTTTAAGAAGCCCCAGCTTTTCTATGTTGGTTTTCTCATACTGCGTTACAACCGCGTTATCATTCATAGAAAGCGGAACATAATCGCTAACGGGCTTATCGGTTATAACAACGCCCGCGGCGTGAGTGGTGGCGTGCCGGGGCATACCCTCCAGTTTCATAGCCAAATTTATGAGCTCATAAATCTGAGGGTCGGTGTCGTATCTTTGTTTGAGTTCTTTAGATTCCGCCAGAGCGCGCTCCAAAGTCATAGATAAATCGAAAGGTATAAGCTTTGCGACTGAGTTTACAGTTGCGTAGGGTACGTCAAGCACTCTGCCTACGTCACGCACAGCCGCCTTTGCCGCCATCGTTCCGAAAGCGACTATCTGCGCCACGTGATCTGAGCCGTATTTGTCTATAACGTAGTCTATGACCTCTTGTCTGCGCCGCTTGCAGAAGTCGATGTCAAAATCGGGCATACTTACCCTTTCGGGGTTAAGAAAACGCTCAAAATATAAGTCGTATTTAATGGGGTCTATTCCCGTAATACCTATACAGTAGGCGGCTATTGAGCCTGCGCCCGAGCCTCTGCCGGGTCCCACGGGTATCTTTTTGCTTTTCGCGTAATTCACAAAATCCTGAACTATCAAAAAATAATCCGTAAATCCCATTTTGTTAATGACCGAAAGCTCATATTCAAGTCTGTCGATAATGCTCTTATCGGGGTTTTCGCCGTAGCGTTTATATAAGCCCTCGTAGCATTTGCGCTTAAAATACTCATAATGGTTTTCGTTATTGGGCACTTCGTAATTGGGAAGCTTTGTTTTTCCGAATTCAAACTCAAGATTGCACATTTCGGCGATTTTTTGGGTATTGTTGAATGGTTCATCATCAAGTCCGGGAAAAGCCGCTCTCATTTCTTCCTCGGATTTTATATAGAATTCTTCTGTCTCAAATTCCATTTTGTCGTCGTCGCTAAGTTTATGACCCGTTTGTATGCACAAAAGCACCTGCTGAACACGGCTGTCCTCTTTAGAAATATAATGACTGTCGTTTGTAACGACAAGCGGTATTCCCGTTTCTTTTGAAATGGTTATAAGCTCTTTGTTTACGGTCTGCTGCGCAGCGATACCGTGGTTTTGCAGCTCCAGATAGAAATTACCTCTGCCAAACAAATTGTCATAATATTCAGCCTTGCTTTTTGCTCCTGAGTAATCGCCGGACTCGATGAGCGAAGGAATTTCACCCGCGAGGCACGCGGACAGGCAAATAAGCCCTTCGTGGTGTTCCTTTAAAAGCTCCTCGTCTATTCTGGGCTTATAATAAAAGCCTTCCGTCCACGCCTTAGAAACCATATATATCAAATTTTTGTAACCCTGTTCGTTTTTGCAAAGCAATATCATATGATACGAGCTTCTGTCCGCGACGGTTTTGCTTAATCTTGAACCCTGCGCGACATACACCTCACAACCGATTATTGGCTTTATGCCTTCCTCTTTTGCAAGCCTGTAAAAATCCACAACGCCGTACATAACGCCGTGGTCTGTTACAGCCACGGCGCTTTGGTTAAGCTCTTTTACTCGTTTAATTAAATCCTTCAGCCTGCACGCACCATCAAGCAGGCTGTATTCGCTGTGAACATGAAGATGTGTAAAGCTCATATTTTATACATCCTTTACGCACATATTATCGGGTATTTACAAATTATTGTGCCTTGTGCCATTTAACTCCCATTGGGGTATCTTCCAATATTATATTCATCTCTTTAAGCTTGTCGCGTATCATATCTGCTGTGGCAAAATCTCTGTCTTTTCTCGCCTGTGTGCGCTTTGCTATAAGCTCTTCCACCTCTTGCTCAAGAGAATCGGTATTTTCACTCTTTATTATGCCCAAAACATCTGTAAGCTCGTCAAACAATTCCGCGCATTTCTCGGCAAACTCTTTTGTAGACTTGTCGTTTACATTTGTGTTTATTTCTCTTGTTAAGTCAAATATCACGGAAAGGGCGTCGGCTGTGTTAAGGTCGTCGTCCATAGCGGAAGAAAAGCGTTCTCTGTGTCTGCTCATCTCTTCAAAAGCTTTTTGCTCTTGGGGTGTCATTTTACCTGAGGAGTTATCAATAATAAAGCTTAAATTATCTCTGCAATTATGCAGTCTTTCCAAAGCCGCTTTGCACTGATCCATTATATCTGTGCTGTAATTTATAGGGCTGCGGTAATGAGAAGCCAGCATAAGATATCTTATGGCTTCATACCCGTATACACTCGCGACATCACGCACCGTAAAGAAGTTATTAAGCGATTTGCTCATTTTGCGGTTGTCAACGTTAATGTAGCCGTTATGCATCCAATAGCGCGCAAAAGGCACACCGTTACAGCACTCACTTTGAGCGATCTCGTTTTCGTGGTGCGGAAAGATAAGGTCCTGACCGCCGCAGTGTATATCAATAGTTTCACCGAGATATTTGCGTGCCATCGCGGAACATTCTATGTGCCATCCGGGTCTGCCGTTGCCCCAAGGAGACTCCCACATAGGCTCGCCCGGTTTCGCGGCTTTCCACACGGCAAAGTCCATCGGGTTTTCTTTCATTTCGCCTATCATTATGCGCGCGCCTGCCTCAAGATCTTCCAACGGCTGGTGCGAAAGCTTGCCGTATTCCGAAAACTTGTTCGTTCTGAAATAAACGTCGCCGTTTTCCGCCCTGTAAGCATAACCTTTTTCAACAAGCGTCTTTATTATGTCTATTATCTCATCTATGTTCTCGGTCGCGCGGGGATGAACGGTAGCTTCTCTTACATTAAGTCCCTGCGCGTCCGTTTTGTACTCTTTGATATATTTCTCCGCAACGGTAATGTAATCGGTGTTTTCTTCCGTTGCTCTTTTTATTATTTTATCGTCTATATCTGTGAAGTTTTGAACAAAATTCACCTTGTAGCCCTTATATTCAAGATATCTTCTTAAAACGTCAAACACGCACGCGGGGCGTGAGTTTCCAATATGAATATAGTTGTATACAGTCGGTCCGCAGGCGTAAATGTTCACTACCCCCGGTTTTAAAGTTACAAGCTCTTCTTTTTTGCGTGTCATTGTGTTATAGATCTTCAATACCGTTACCTTCCTCTTTTTTCTGTTCTTTGTTATCTTGATACGACATATTAAGGCGTGTTACCCTGTCGCTTAATTGATTTATCCTGTCGTCAAGCATTGATATTCTTTGTGATATCGGATCGCCGACGTGTATCTGGTCAAGGCTTGACGGCTTTATGCCGTTTATTCTCACAATTTTTGCGGGAACGCCAACGGCTGTGGCATTTTCGGGAACATCTTCAATTACCACTGCGCCCGCGGCGATTCGCGCGTTGTCGCCTATTTTGATGGGACCTAAAATTTTCGCCCCCGCGCCGATAAGAACATTGTTTCCCACAGTCGGATGACGTTTGCCCTTGTCTTTTCCCGTTCCGCCAAGCGTTACGTTTTGGTATATGGTACAGCAGTCGCCTATAACGCTTGTTTCGCCAATGACAACGCCTGTTCCGTGGTCGATAAACAGCTCTCTGCCTATGGTTGCTCCGGGGTGTATCTCTACGCCTGTGCGATATTTCGCTCTTTGTGAGATAATCCTCGCAATAAACGTAAGCCCTCTTTTATAAAACCAATGCGCTCTGCGGTAACGCCTTACTGCTTTATAACCCGGATACAAAAAATACACTTCCGCCATGCTTTTTGCGGCGGGATCCCTGTTCATTACGGATCTCAGTTCTGTTTTTAATTTATTGAACATTGCTTATATCACCCAAATAATCACATATTGTTAATATATTTAAAATTGTCTTTTATATATATTATTCCCGATATCAGGGTGAGTGCAACCGAGATCCATACGCATATATTATTTATAACGTAAATGAACGTAAGAATATTATCATTTATTGAAAGCGGAATAATACCCATTTCACACAGCTGGGCAAAATATTGCGTTACAAACACAACTATAACGGCTGTCATCTGACTTACCGTTTTTGCCTTGCCCCACATATTCGCGCTTATCACTTCGCCGTTTTGAGCAGCAACCAAACGTATTGAGGTAACGGCAAATTCCCTGAAAAGCACAAGTATTACCGCAACACTGCTTATAAGCCTTAAGTCCACAAAACAGCAAAGCGCAGATATTACAAGAATTTTATCCGCAAGGGGGTCCGCAAATTTGCCGAAGCTCGTTACAAGATTTCTTTTTCTTGCAATTTTTCCGTCGAACAAATCTGTAAGCGATGCGGCGCCGAAAATAAGCCCCGCAATTAAAAACCTGTGCGGTAAAGAGTCGCACAAAAGCGATGCTACCATAAAAGGCACAAGGCATATTCTTAAAATCGTAAGTTTATTGGGAAGATTCATTAAATACCTTCTTTATTGTATATTTGCATATTATTATACCTGTGTGCCTATTGGATCACAGCCTATGTATTCGTCTATTTTCACGGTTACAAGATCGCCCGGCTCGGGAGATTTCTCCGAATAGAAGAATATATTTCCGTCCACATCGGGAGAGTCTGCCGCGGTGCGCCCCACATAACACTCAGCCACACGGTCATACCCCTCGCACAATACCACCGCGGATGTTCCGACAAGCTTATCGTTGTAACGCTCCATAATGAGCTGTTGCTGCTGCATTATAAGATCACAACGGTGCTGTTTTATTTCCTCGTCTATCTGATTCGGCATATCGTAGGCAGGGGTATCTTCTTCACGGGAATACGCAAAACAGCCGAGGCGTTCAAATTTCATTTCATTAACAAATTCGGACAACTGCTCAAAATCATCTTCACTTTCACCGGGAAAGCCCGTAATAAGCGTTGTTCTCAAAACAACGCCGGGTATCATTTCCCTTATGTGCCTTATAAGCGCGGATATGCTTTCCCTGTCACCGTTCCGGTTCATTGCGCGCAAAACGTTTTTACTGCAATGCTGAAGCGGCAGATCTATATATTTCAGTATCTTATCCTCGCTTGCAATTGTTTGAAGTAATTCATCATCAATTCTGTCGGGATAGCAATAAAGAAGCCTTATCCAGCGTATGCCGTCAATTTTGCAAAGCCCACGCAAAAGCTGTGAAAGCATAGGCTTTCCGCCTATGTCTGTTCCGTAGCGTGTGGTGTCCTGCGCTATTACTATAAGCTCTTTAACTCCGTTTTTCGCAAGCGTCTGCGCTTCAGATATAATATCGTCCATGGGTCTGCTTCTAAACCCGCCTCTTATCAGCGGTATGGCGCAATAAGCGCACCTGTTGTCGCAGCCTTCCGCAATTTTTAAATATGAATAATAATGCGGCGTGCTCTGTATTCTTCCGCCGCAAAGGGGAAGCTTTTCTTTATCGTCGTATCGGCTTATTCTGTGTTTTTCAAGCACTTCGTTAACTACTTCCGCTATATTTGAGTTTGAGCCTATGCCTACAACCGCGTCCGCTTCTGGCATTTCTTTTAATATTTCATCTCTGTAACGCTCCGCAAGACAGCCTGTAACAATTATAGCCTTAATTTTTCCTTCCTGTTTCAGATATCCCAGTTCTATTATCTCGTCTATGCTTTCCTTTTTCGCCGACTCGATAAATCCGCACGTGTTAACAATAACAACATCGGCATCCTCAGGCTGAGATACTATTTCAAAGCCCGAATCTTTTAAAGTATACAAAAGCATTTCGCCGTCTACTCTGTTTTTGGCGCACCCAAGGCACACCATTGAAATTTTAGCTTTCATAGTATTCATCATCCTTTATATACCCGTTTTCCGCGTCGAATTCGTCAAACGCCGACCTTATAACAGAATAGGCGTATCCCATACGCTGCAAAGCGCTTATTGTTCGGCAACGTCCTTTTTCATCAAACATATTTTTTATATACTTAGTGTTCAAAAGGTCGTATATTTGCTGTTCCTCATCAGGATCAAATTCGTCGGTTATTTCCTGCGCCAAAGTACGGTCTATTCCCTTTTCAATAAGCTTATATTTAACGGCTCTCGCGGAAAGCTTTTTGATTACAAACAGATCTTTCGCATATGCGCGCGCGTATCTTTCATCATCGATCAAAGATAATTTTTCAAGTCTTTCAAGTGTGCTTTCGGTCGCCTGCTCACCATAGTCTTTTATAAGCTTGTCACGCAGGCTTTTACGGCTGTAATCCTGCAAGGATAAAAGCCACAGCGCTTTTTCCTTTGCGCGTCTTTGGTCGGATTCGCTTTTAAGCGCATAAAGTTCCTCGTCGGTTATTTGCTGTCCCGGAAAAAGCGCGTGTTCAAGCGTTACGTTTTTGTCTAAATCAAGCGCATATTCGCCGTCAATATAAACCGCGCAAAGTGATTTTCTTCTTTTTTCAATAGCGGTAATTTCCATTTACGTTATTCGTCGTCAACCATTATGTCAATTGAAGGTTTGGGCTGCTCCGCGGGCTCGTTTGATGTTGCGTCTTCATTATCGGACTTCTTCAGCAAGTCTTTTTTCGCCTTTTTGCCCTTTAAAGCAAGCTCGGCAACCTTATCCATATTTTCCATAACAATTTCTTCTATCTCTTTTGCCATATCGGGATTCTGAATGAGAATATCCTTAACATTTTCTCTGCCCTGCCCGAGTCTTTGTCCCTTATATGAGAACCAGGAACCGCTTTTCTCTATTACATCTATCTCAACCGCCAAATCAAGCAACTCGCTTATTCTTGATATTCCAGTGCCGTACATAATATCAAACTCAGCCTCTTTAAAAGGAGGCGCCATTTTGTTTTTGACTACCTTTGCTCTTGTGTGCGCGCCGATAGGCATTGTGCCGTTTTTGATTACCTCGACTTTTCTTACGTCTATACGCACGGAAGAATAGAATTTCAGCGCGCGTCCGCCCGGGGTGACCTCGGGGTTACCGTATACAACGCCTACTTTTTCTCTTAACTGATTAATAAATATCGCGACACAGTTGGATTTTGAAAGCGCGCCTGTAAGCTTTCTTAACGCCTGCGACATAAGTCTTGCCTGCAAGCCTACGTGAGCGCTGCCCATATCGCCTTCTATTTCCGCTCTGGGTACAAGCGCGGCAACGGAATCGATTACAATTATATCCACGCTGCCTGAGCGAATGAGCATTTCGGCTATCTCAAGTGCGTCTTCGCCTGTATCGGGCTGAGAAACGATGAGAGAATCTACATCTACGCCGAGGTTATTTGCGTAAACGGGGTCAAGCGCGTGCTCAACGTCTATAAACGCCGCCGTGCCGCCCTTCTTTTGCGCTTCCGCCACACAATGAAGTGAAAGCGTGGTTTTTCCCGAAGATTCGGGTCCGTATATTTCTACAATTCTGCCGCGCGGCAGACCGCCTATTCCCAGCGCTATATCAAGTGTAAGAGAGCCTGTGGGAATTGCGTCTACAACCATTGCCTTGTTTTGCCCCAAACGCATAACAGCGCCTTTTCCGTAGCGTTTTTCTATTTGGGTTATTGCCGTTTCAAGAGCTTTTTCTTTTGTCATTGACGGTGCTTCTTTGTCTTTTATTTTAGATTTTTCAGCCATTTTCGTGTACTCTCCTTTTTGTAAAAATAATATGTCACCATTCTTCGTTATATTATCATAAAATGAGAATTTTTTCAAGGAATTTTAATAACTTAGCCAAACTTTTGGACGTGTTGGACATGAACAGGTACAACTGAGAATATTGGGGTTTTATACAGTGTGGCAAGCCTAAAAAAGCAGGAACACCGGCAACGCCGACATTCCTGCTGTCTTGTCATTTATTTATGCTGTTTTATTCTGCTGCTTCACCAGTAGTCTCGGGCTCAACAGCTTCGGGTTCTTTAACTTCTTCTGCGGAAGCCTCAACAACCGGCGCTTCTTCTGCCGGAGCTTCGTCTGTGCTTAATGTTACATCCGCATTGTCGGATTCCGCTGCTTCCGCCGCGTTTTTAGCTTCCTGCTCCTCTATGATAGCGCGAATAGAAAGGCTTATCTTTTTGTTCTCAAGGTCGATAGCTGTGATTCTCGCGGTTACAACATCGTTTACCTTAAGCTCGTCCGCCGGCTTCTCTATTCTGCGGTTGCATATCTGAGAAATGTGGATAAGACCGTCTATTCCGGGCAATATTCTCGCAAACGCGCCGAAAGAAACAAGGCTTATTATGCGAACCTCAACGTCCATTCCAACGTGATAATCTCTCTTGAATATCTCCCATGGATTATCCTCTTGCTTTTTATAGCCGAGAGAAATTTTTCCCTTTTCTTTGTCTATATCCTTAACGTAAACCTCTACGGTGTCTCCAACATTGACAACCTCTGAGGGATGCTTTATCCTTGCCCATGAAAGCTCGGAAATATGAACCATACCGTCTACTCCGCCAATGTCAACAAAAGCGCCGTAGCTTGTAAGCGATTTAACTGTTCCTATATAAACCTTGCCAACCTCGATAGTGCTCCAGAACGCGTCTCTCGCGGCTTTTCTCTCTTCGGCAAGAACCTCTCTTATAGAGCCTACAACACGTCTTCTGTCGCCTACCTCTGTAATTCTCAAATTAACTCTTTGGTTAAGAAGTGACTCTATGTCGTCATTTCTGCGAAGTGTGGCTTGTGAACGCGGTACGAATACTCTGACACCGTCAACGCTTACAACAACGCCTCCTCTGTTTATATCAACAACCACGCCGGAGAGAATTTCTTTGCTTTCAACAGCAGCGCCTACCTTTTCCCAATTCTTGATGGAGTCGATCTTTTTCTTGGAAAGGAAGATCTGTCCCTCCTGATCGTTTGTGCGGAGAATGAGAAGTTCAAGCTCGTCGCCCACTTTGCAAATGTCGCTTGTCTTAAGTGTGGGGTCGTCGGTAAGCTCTTCAAGGGTAACAATACCTGTTTGCTTTCTGCCTACGTCTACGCATACCTCTGTAGGTGAAACGCTGATTACAGTACCCTTTACTTTTTGGTCTGTGTTGAAGTTTTTGAGATTTTCCTCCAACATGGCTTCAAAATTTGATTCCGAAGCATTGTTTTCTTTGATCATGTCTGTCATGGTATCCAGTACCTCCTTAATTATCCGTGCCGGTGTAGATGCCCCGGCGGTTACGCCAATATTACACGCGTCCTGTAAATACTCGCTGTTTAATTCTTCTTTAGTTTCTATAAGGTATGTTTTGGGGCATTTTTTCAAACACAGCTCATAAAGCTTTGCGGTGTTAGAGCTTGACCTGCCTCCAATAACAATCATCAAATCCGATTTATCAGCTAAATATTCGGCTTCGCCCTGTCTTTTTGACGTTGCATCACATATTGTATCAAAAAAATTTGAATTTGTATAGACCTTTTTAGCAATTTTTAAACATTTTTTCCACTCTTTTTCGCTGAATGTTGTTTGAGACACCATACAAACAGGCGAATTTTCAAGCTCGGGGTGTAAGGCGTTGAGTTTTTCAAGCTCTTCACTGCTGTTAAAGCAGTAACGGTTACCCACACAATGTCCTATAATGCCCTTTACCTCAGGGTGCGCGGCGTCTCCTGCTATCAAAACCGTTCTGCCCTCTTCTCCCTGCGCTTTTACTATTTTGTGTATTTTTTTAACAAAAGGGCAGGTCGCGTCCTCAAACTCAAGCCCTGCCGATGTTATACGGTCATAAATGCTTTTTTCCACTCCGTGTGAGCGTATGACCAAAATATTGTCTATTTGACATTCTTCGGGTGTTTGGCAAATGGATACTCCCTTTTCCTCAAGCTCTTTTACCATTTGGGGATTGTGTATTATCGGACCCAAAGTAGTAACCTTTTTACCGCTTTCCAAAAGCTCGTAAACCTTGTTTACCGCCCTGTTTACACCAAAACAAAACCCTGCCGACTCCGCTACGGTTATCTTAGCCATTTTCAAGCTCCTCCAAGTGCTCTTGTCTCATTTCCGTAATTTTTTCCATTATCAACCGAGACGCGTTTCTCAGCTCAGCGGGTACGCCTTCAACAAACCCAAGTTCCTGTGTGGTAATAGGTTTGCCGTAAGTTACAAGGGTTTTTGAGAACAACTTAAGCTTTCCCTTTTGCGGTGTGATGCAGCAAGGCACAACCGGCGCGCCCGTTTTATATGCCATAAGCGCGGCTCCCGCGCGCGGGCGCAAAAGCTCGCCTGTTTTTGAGCGGCTGCCTTCTATAAATATCCCGAATACTTTGTCGCTGTTAAGTATTCTTTCCGCTTCTTCAAGAGCTTTACCGTCACCTGCGCCTCTCACTACCGGAAATGCGCCCAATCTCTTAAGTAAAAACCCTAAAAAACGGTTTTTAAACAATTCCGCCTTAGCCATAAAGCACACCTGACGTTTAAGAGAAACTATTATAAAAGCGGGATCGAACGCATGAAGATGATTTGGACACAATATGCATTTGCCTTCCGACGGCAAATTCTCCGCACCTTTAATGCGATACCTGTAAAGCAACTTTAAAAGAGGCTTTACAAGCCCTCTCATAAATCTGTAAAAAAACGGCGCTTTGTTCATACGATCACTCTTTTCACTTTAAGCGTTTCTTTTACTATGGTTATCACCTTATTTATCGCCTGCTCAAGCGTATCATTTGAGGTGTCGGCGATCACGCTGTCTTCCGCGGGCTTTAACGGCGCTATTTCACGTTCGCTGTCGTTCTTGTCACGGACGATGATATCCGCCAGAACATCTTCAAATTTCACCTGAACGCCTTTTTGCAAAAACTCGTCATACCGTCTTTTCGCGCGAACCTCGGGGCTTGCAGTTAAAAATATCTTTACCTGCGCGTTGGGCAATATTACCGTTCCGATATCTCTGCCGTCCATTATAACATTGTTTTTTGACGCCAAAGCTCTTTGAGTATCGAGCAGATACTCTCTTACTTCTTTTATTGCCGAAACAGCAGACGCCATCATTCCGCATTCGGGAGTTCTTATTTTCTCCGACACGTCCTCTCCGTTCAAAAACACCTTTTGAACGCCGTTTTCAAATTTAAGCTCAATGTTTATGCTGTCTAAAAGCTCTTTAAGCGCAACTTTGTTTTCTAAATCTGTGTTTTTCCTTATCGCCGCGATTCCAACAGTTCTGTAAAGAGCGCCCGTGTCAACATAAATGTACCCCAACATCTCCGCCGCTTTGCGCGCTATCGTGCTTTTTCCCGCGCCTGCGGGGCCGTCTATTGCTACCGATATCATAATCATACCACCTTATTCAAAAAATATGTCCGCCGCTATACTTTCCGCGGCAAGCGCGCCTGTGGAAAAGGCTATTTGCAGATTAAATCCCCCTGTATAAGCGTCAACATCTATCACTTCACCTGCAAAATAAAGCCCCTTGCAAAGTTTAGACTCCATAGTTTTAGGAGTTATTTCTTTGGTGTTTACGCCGCCTTTTGTAATGATTGCTTCTTCTATGGGACGAAAACCGTTTACACTTATTTTAAAATTTTTTATTACTTCGCCTAATTTCATACGTTGTTTTTTTGTTATCGAATTACATTTTTCATCGGGCGATATTTCAGCCTTTTTTAAAACAACGGGTATAATGCTTTTCGGCAAAAGCTCAAAAAGCGAATTTCCTATGTCTTTATTAATATATTTGGTTAGATCTCTCAAGATTCTGGCGTCGAGCTTTTCTTTATCTAAAGCAGGCTTCAAATCAAGAGAAATTTCATATTTGTTATCTTTTGGGTCATCAATATGCGCCGATGCGCTGAGTACCATAGGACCCGAAATCCCGAAATGAGTGAAAAGCATTTCTCCGAAATCTGTATAAATTGTTTTGTTATCACGTTTTGTTATCACCTTAAGCCCCGTGTTTTTAAGCGTCAGGCCCTGAAGCTGAAAGCAAAACTCATCTTCGCTTATTATAGGCACAAGGCTCGGCACGGGAGAAATTATCGTATGTCCCGCCTGCTTTGCCAAACGGTAACCGTCGCCTGTTGAACCTGTTTTCGGATAAGACTTTCCGCCGCAGGCAACAAGTACGTTTTTTGAGTATATTTCGTTTCCGTTTTCGTCTTTAACGCCGAAAACACAACCGTCTTTTATCAATAGTTGCTTTACGTTGAATTGTTTGATTTCCGCCTTGCTGTTTTCAACAAAACTAATAAGCGTGTTTACAACGTCTCCCGCTTTGTCCGATAACGGAAAAACACGGTTGCCGCGCTCGGTCTTAAGCCTTAAGCCTTCACCCTCAAAAAAATCTATCGTATTTTCCGGCGAGAAATTGTTCAGCGCGCTGTATAAAAACGAGCCATTCGACGTCACGTTTTCTATACACGTCTTTATGTCGCAATTGTTTGTTATGTTGCATCTGCCCTTGCCCGTTATCGCAAGCTTTCTGCCGGGTTTGGAGTTTTTCTCGCAAATAAGCGTTTTTACCCCTAAAGAAGCCGCCCTGCCTGCCGCCATCATACCTGCGGGGCCTGCTCCTACAACTATCAGATCGTAAATGTTGCTCATTTGCAGCTTCCTTTCAAATTCAACTTCACCGTAATATTTTAAAGTATCATCAAAAAAAATGCAAGATTTTATTTTTAATTGCGTCAAAAAGATATTTAAAAAATAAAGTTGAACAAAAGTCCCTTTTGTGATATTATATAGAATAGTTATTATTGGTAATTTTTTAATTATAAGAAGGTGCTTATTATGGATTACAGATCACAGGCAAATCTGTGGCTCAAACACGCGACAGACGACCCGGAGATCACACAGCAGCTTAAAAGTATTATAAATGACGAAAACGAGCTTAAAGAATGTTTTTATCAGGACCTCAAATTCGGCACGGGCGGTCTAAGAGGCATAATATACGCCGGCACGAACAGAATGAACATATACACCGTGCGAAAAGCCACCCAAGGGCTTGCGAATTACATAAACGCAAGATATACCTCACCCGCCGTTGCAATCGCTTACGACTCACGTATAAAATCTCAGCTTTTCTCTAAAGAAGCGGCAAGAGTTCTCTCCGCAAACAACATAAAAGTATATATAACAAAAGAGCTTGAGCCCACGCCCGTTTTATCTTATCTTGTAAGAAATTTGAAATGCAGCGCGGGAATTATGATAACCGCAAGCCACAATCCGTCAAAATACAACGGCTACAAGGCATACGGCAGTGACGGTTGCCAAATGACAGACAAAAGCGCGGGCGAAGTATATAATGAAATAATAAAGCTTGACGTTTTCAACGATGTTAAGCTTTGCGATTATGAAGAAGCCAAAAACCGGGGTATGATAAACATAGTTGAAAACTCTGTTTACGAAAGCTATGTGCAAAACGTTTTAAGCAGGCAGGTTCGCCCCGGCATTTGCGCGGGTTCAGACCTCAAAGTGGTATACACACCGCTAAACGGCGCGGGCAACAAGCTTGTAAGACGTGTTCTTGACACAATAGGCGTTAAAAACGTATCTGTTGTAAAGGAACAGGAAAACCCTGACGGAACATTTCCTACCTGCAGTTATCCGAACCCCGAGTTCAAGCAAGCCCTGCAACTGGGGCTTGAACAGCTTGAAAGAGAAAAGGCAGATCTGCTTCTTGCCACCGACCCCGACAGCGACCGCCTTGGCGTGGCGGTAAGGTGCGACAATTCTTACCGCATATTAACAGGAAACGAGCTTGGCGTTATGCTTCTCGACTATATTTTAAAAGGCAAAAAGGAAAACGGCACCTTACCGAAAAATCCCATAGCCGTTAAAACAATAGTATCAACACCGCTTACACAGAAAATAGCAGACGAATACGGCTGTGAGCTTATCGACGTGCTTACGGGATTTAAATATATCGGCGAGCAGATAAAGCTTCTCGAAGAAAAAGGGGAAGAAGACAGATTCGTATTTGGCTTTGAGGAAAGCTACGGCTTTTTGTCGGGCACATATGTCCGTGACAAAGACGCGGTTGTTGCGTCTATGCTTGTCTGCGAGCTTGCGGCATATTATAAAAATAAAAACAAGACCTTGTCCGAAGCGATAGACGGCATTTACTCAAAATACGGTTATTGCATAAACAACACCATAAACTTTGAGTTTGACGGTGTATCGGGTCTTAAAACAATGCAAAGACTTATGGACGATTTAAGACACAACACCCCCAAAAAGATATCGGGCTATGAAGTGCTCAGCGTTTCCGATTACCTTTTATCACAAAAAACAGATGTTTTAAGCGGTGAAAAGAAAAGAATAAACTTGCCGCAGTCAAACGTTCTCTCTTTTGAGCTTGAAAAAGAAAACAAGGTAATAGTAAGACCCTCGGGAACCGAGCCCAAAATAAAGTTTTATATGACAGTCACCGCGAAAAGCCACGCTGAGGCAAAAGAAATGCTTAACAGTATGGCATCTGCTATAAGGCACGATATCATCAAAAAATACGCACAATAGTTTAAAGGGTTTTTGTATGAAAAAGCATAAAATTAAGCCGGGCGCTTCTAAAATAATCGCTCTGGGGTTTTTGTGTATAATACTTGTCGGCTCACTGCTTCTAATGCTCCCGGTGTCAACAAAAACAGGGCAAATAACACCGTTTGCAGATTGCCTGTTCACCGCGTCTTCCGCAACATGCGTAACGGGGCTTGCCGTATATGATACTTTTACACACTGGTCTCTTTTCGGACAGATAGTAATACTTTCGCTTATTCAAATCGGCGGTCTCGGCTTTATGAGCATCGTTACAATGATATCTGTAATAATAGGAAGAAATATCGGTCTTGGTGAGCGCAAGCTGATTATGGAATCCACCGCCGCTTTCGGCGTTGGCGGCATAGTCGGGCTTGTAAAGCGCATAGTTATAAGAACGTTTATCGCGGAATTTTGCGGCGCGGTTTTATTATCGTTTAGATTTTGCAAAGAATTAGGTTTGATAAGAGGAATTTACTACTCTGTTTTTCATGCCGTTTCTGCTTTTTGCAACGCAGGCTTTGACCTTATGGGCAGATTTTTGCCTTCGTCTTCACTTTCGTATTACAAAACAGACGTTTATGTTAATGTTATCGTTATGCTGCTCATAATCGTAGGCGGACTCGGCTTTATAGTTTGGGATGACATAATCAAAAATAAGTGGCGCTTTTCAAAGTATCAGCTTCACTCAAAAATAGTACTTGTCGCTACGGGAATTTTGATTTTTTTGCCTGCTTTGCTGTTCTTCGTTTTTGAATACAACTCCGCTTTTGCGGGTGAAACAACGGGGAATAAGATACTTCTGTCGTTTTTCAGCTCTGTAACGCCGCGTACGGCAGGATTTTCAACTTTCGATTTAAACGCATTATCCGACAGCGGAAGTCTGCTGACCGTTATACTTATGATTATCGGCGGAAATTCAGGCTCTACCGCAGGCGGAATGAAAGTAACTACATTGGCGGTACTGTTGCTCGCGCTTTTTGCCGCAGCGGCAAAAAGCAAAGACACAGTTGTCTTTAAGAAAAAGATTGACAGCGAAACAATACGCAACGCAAGCGCGATTTTTGTAATATACACAGGCATTGTTCTTATATTTACAATGACCTTGTGCGCAATTGAACCTTTCGATTTAAAGCAAGTATTGTTTGAGGTTTCATCAGCCATAGGAACAGTCGGGTTAACACTCGGAATAACATCACAGCTGTGTATCGCGTCAAAAATAATAATAAGCTTTCTTATGTTCGCGGGCAGGCTGGGCGGACTTACGGTAATAATTCTATTTGCGGAAAAATCTAAGCCGACGCTTGTAACGCGCCCCACAGGCAAGGTTTTGATAGGATAAAACGGAGGAATTGCAATGAAATCATTTTTAATTATAGGAATGGGAAAATATGGCGCCAAGCTTTCCGACAGACTTACCGAGCTTGGCAATGATGTTATGATAGTTGACATTGACGAAGAAAAGATACAAATGCTTTCCGCCAACTCTACCGACGCGCAAATAGGCGACTGCACAAACGAGGAAGTCTTGCGTTCTCTCGGCATAAATAACTTTGACGCGTGCTTTGTAACCATAGGTGAAAACTTTCAGGCGTCGCTTGAGATAACATCTCTTTTAAAAGAACTGGGCGCGAAAAAAGTTGTCTCTAAAGCAGAAAGCGATATTCAATGCAAGTTTTTGCTGAGAAACGGAGCGGACGAAGTAGTGTACCCCATAAGAGACTCCGCGCGCAGGCTTGCCGTGCGTATGAGTGCCGACAATATGTTTGACTTTCTGCAAATAGACAACAATTTTTCCATTTCGGAATTTTCGATTCCCGAAAGCTGGATAGGTAAAACGATAGCAAGCATAGATGTTAGAAAAAAGCATAATATAAATATTCTCGCGGTTAAAAGTGACGGCAAGACAAATCCCATTACATCTCCCGATTACGCTTTTAAAAATCACGATCATATTATCGTGTCGGGTGAGATAAACACTCTGCTGAAGCTTTCTTCTAAACTGTAATCAAAGAATTTTTCTTTTTAAAGTAATGCAAATCAAAAAAACCTCTCTTGTGTAAAGGGAGGTTTTTTATTATTAAATGCCGACCGTAGCGGCAAATAATAACCGCCTATTAATGACCTATTAACCGTTTTATGGCGGACGAACAATGTTCGTCCCTGCGCCATAGCCCAAAAATGATAGATTTTCCCTGCCTAAAACGAAGCGGGGGGATCTCGTCCACCCAGTGGGGGCGCAGCGCCCCCGGGTGGTCGCGAAAGGGGTTTCCAAAGGGAGAAACAGCCGACGGGTTTCCCCCTTTGGTGTCCTTTGCCTACTTTCTCACATGGGAAAGTAGGTGCCTGCCCGGCATTAGGGCAAAATTCAGAGTTAAACTAAACCATCAGTTTTCCACTTCATCCGTTAGCTGCGCTGACAGCTTCCCCTTAAGGGGAAGCCTTTTTTAATTTTTGCACCGTTTGAAAGGTAGACCTTTCATGCAAATCCATTCGGCATAAAATTGAACAATAATACAAAAATGCGCTGACCGCGGTTGTTGTAACCTCACGGTCGGCGCACTTTTTATAAGTGGGGATGTATATGTGATTATTTAGATATTTTTCTTATTTCGCCTATTGTATTTCTGAAATCCTCAGGAATGTATATTGACACGCTGCCGTAATCAAGGCCAATATCCAAACAGTATATCTTATACTCCGGTTCTTCTTCAGAATAGTAATCAACCAAATATTTTTCATATTTTTTCAGTGCGTTTAGCTTGTCGGGATCACTTATATCTTCTTTCAAAGCTTCAAGTATCCTCAAAACAGCGACTTTACTTGTATAACCGTTCGAATCTATAAATCCGTCTTCGTAATCAATTTCACCCCATGCCAAATACGCGCTGACAGTAGGTTCATTTGACTGTTCTACCGTTTTCTCAATATTTGTTATGCTGCTGTCAATAAACGCTTTGCTGTACAACAAGCTCTTATATTTTCCGTATATATCCGATGTTCTCATATAATCCGAGGAGTAATATCTTGTTACACTGCCGCCGCCTTTTAATTTATATGTTATTGACAACGGCGAGAGATTAACATAACTGTCATAATAATCTCTGTAAACATCGGAAAAGTCTATTCCGTTGCCCAAAAAAGGTATAGATTCGTTTTGTTTGATTTGGTCTACAATTCCGCTGTGTATATCGGTTATTAAACCTATTGTTTCGGAATCGGAAACAACCATTTTGTTTTCATATTCACTGCCGAAATAATATTCGGATATAAAGGTGGGTGTAGCCTTAATTTCTATCTGACTTACGCTTTCGGGCGCGGGAACGTAAGCGTATCCGCCGAAAAGTCCCGTTATTGCCAAAACATATACAAAAACAAGAGCTCCTACGGAAACCGCGTATATCTTTAGATTTTTTACAAAGTTTTTAAAGCCCTTGTTGAGAATTACTTCCAAAACGATATGTGCCGAAGCTGTGGCAAATATAACGCCTATCCAGAACCACAGTATGGAAGCGACAGCCGAACCCGATTCTCCGAATACCATAGAGAAGATAAATCCCAAGCTTAAGCCGCAGCCATAGGTAACTATCACACGGATTATCCACTCGGGCAGCTTTAACGACGCTTCGCTTTGGGCGCACTCCATCTTTCTCTTTTTGTATACAAAGTAACCGCCTATCGCGAGCGCCGCAGCGAAAATAACAAAATACAGCGTAAAACCGAGCAGATCCGGTGTCATACCGTTTTCGTAGAAATTGTATCCGTAGCACGCCGCGAAGGCTATACTTTCGGGTGAAAACAGCATATATATAACGGCGGGCATATCAAGAAATGTTTGGAAACCGGGAACCCACGATGTTATCATAAGGTTTGTTATTAAAACAGCTATCGGCAGCGCGCAGCTTAAGCCGATAGATAAAATTATCGCGCTTGATGTTTTTCCCGAGCAAACACACAGGAATGATGTAAACGTATATGTCGCGATTGTTGAAAGCAACACATACAACAGCGTGGGCAGATAATCAAACGGCGCGCACGCCCCAATAGCCGTAAGAATTATCACGCCCATAAAATGTGTTACAATAACAGGAACGGTTATTATAAGCAATCCGGCAACATATTTTGAGAAATACATCGCTTTTCTGGATATCGGCAAAGCGTTATACATATCAACACTTCTCTTGTTGTGCAAATAATTAAACAAAAGCCCCGATATTATTATCGCAAATATGTTTGTAAGCCAAGATGTTACGGGATAACCGTATTTTACGATTTCATTAAGTTCTTTTGCCATTTCTGCCATAGAGCTGTGCCCGCTTAAGGACGCGATTATCATAGCGGTCGCCCACATCACCATAAGCGGAAAAAACACAAAAAG
This sequence comes from Clostridiales bacterium, assembly GCA_024690965.1. Lineage (GTDB taxonomy): Bacteria > Bacillota > Clostridia > Oscillospirales > Acutalibacteraceae > JAEEHZ01. Next base: position 4,816 of record JAILOG010000020.1, on the reverse strand, counting down.
CAAAGTTGTGTATACTACGGAAACTGCTGTGTTCTTTCTCAGCGTCCACACTAACATTGAGGCAAAGTTGCTTTTGCCTTTTATTTTTTTATCAACCGATAATGTTGTTGATGTCATAACCGGCAGCCTCCATTTCACTAATAAATAATTCTTCCAGCGTCAGCGGCAGACTTTCATGGAATATGGGTCCGAGCTCCTCTATCCTTCTGTCTATCTCTTCCGCGTTGCCCTTAACTGTCATATTGATAACTCTGCCCTTTTTGCCGAAGGTCATAATATCAAAACCTTCAAAAAAGCTTCTGTCTTTTTCACTGTCAAATACAAGCTGAAGCTTATGCATACCGAGCTTTGCTTCGTCAAGGTCTTTTTCAAGAAGTATTCCGCCCTTGTGCAACAGCCCTATGTGGTCGCACAGGTCCTCAAGCTCTCTTAAGTTGTGAGACGCTATTATAACGGTCATATTTCTCTCGGCGATCTCGTCCGCCAAAAGCTTTTTGAGGAGCTGACGAACAACGGGATCAAGTCCGTCAAATATCTCATCAAGCAGCAAATATTCCGGCCTTGTTGAAAGCGCAAGTATTAGCGCCGCCTGACGTTGCATACCTTTAGACATATTTATTACGGGCGCTTTGGGACTTACGGGGAACATAGCGCAAAGCTGATTATATCTTTCGTCGCTCCAGTTTGAGTATATGTTTTTATAAAGCTTTGATAAGCTGTTTATTGTATCTGAGCTTGTAAAATAAGGAAAGTCCGATATAAAACAGCATTTTTGTTTTATTTCCGCGTTATCGTATGAGTTTTCACTGTCTATAAGTATTTCGCCTGCGTCGGGCTTGTAGACGCCCGATATCATTCTCAAAAGCGTGGATTTTCCCGAACCGTTTGAGCCTATAAGCCCGAAAACCGAGCCGTTTTCAATATTGCAGCTCAAATTGTTCACCGCCACAACAGGGCCGAAGCGTTTTACAACATTATTTATTGAAATCATTCGCCCATGCCTCCTTTGTATAAAGTATTCAATGTTTCGTTAAAGCTTTTTTGTAAAATCTCTTTTTCTATGCCGTATTCCACCGCGTCTTTTACGGCAGAAAAAAGCTTTTTCCGTATCTCGCCCAGCTTTATCTCTCCGCCGTTTGCAGAATCCGCAACAAAAGAGCCTTTGCCCACAACCGAATATATATATCCGTCACGCTCAAGCATTTGATAAGCCTTAGAAGCCGTGTTTGGGTTCACGCCCAGCTCAGACGCGATAAGTCTTACCGTAGGCAACTTGTCGCCGGGTTGCAGCTCACCAATTGCTATCTGTTTTAACACGTTGCTGTATATTTGGTCGTAGATAGGTTTTCTGCTTTGAAAGTTAATGGAAAACATTCTCATACTCCTTTCCCGCAAATTGTATTAATTGAATTAGTACAATGTGATTATATACCATGATTTGTATTATGTCAAGGGTTTTTAATATTTATTTTTATTTCTCCGCCGCTTGACTTATACTTTACTTAAAGCTTTGTGAATATAATATAACATACCGCCTGCACAATTTTGTAAAATTACTTGATTTATTGTAATATATTGTGTAAAATTGTAGACACAGGCAAAATTGTCTGCACGCCAATGTATTTGAGGTGTTGTTATGAAAAAGTTTTTTAAGGTTTTGGGCAGTATTTTTTCGTGGATATTGGTTGCGGCTCTGGTTGCCGTAATGGTGTGTACGGTAATATCTTCACTTGTTATCGACAACGGAAATACCGAGCTGTTCGGCTATAAATATTTTATAGCGCGCTCAAACGCCATGAGCCCTACAGACTATAAACCGGGAGATTTAATCTTCTGCGAAAAGTGCGATGCAAGCAACCTCGCGGTTGGCGACATAATAACATATTCGCTCTACTCGGCAGAGGGCACACGCGAATTTGTAACACATCAAATAAGAGAAACAACATTTGACGGAGAGGGCAACGTTGCCTTTGTGACGTTTTCCACGCTTACCGGTGAAAACGACGATTATTTAGTTCCTGCCGCCGCGGTGGTGGGAAAATATATGGGCTATGTATCCGAGCTCGGCAAGTTTTTTGATTTTGTTTTGTCGCCCGCTGGATATATGGCGTTTATGCTTGTACCGTTTATAATAATCGTTCTTATAATCAGCCTTAAATATGTTTTATCGGTGAGAAAAAACAATCGCAGGCAGTCAAGAATAATTACCGACGAGCGTGTGCAGTTATCTCAGGAAAGAGCAAAATACGCCGACGCGAAACGCGAAATTGAAATACTTAACGCAAAGATAAAACAAATGGACGGCTTAAACGCAGACGATCCCTACGGAAATGACGCAAATAACGACTATTCCTATCCTGCCGAGGACAACTACGCATACCCCGTATATGACGAATACAGTGAGCCTGCGCCCCAGGATTATAATACGGAACAATATGATCAAAGCGCCGAATATCCTCAATATCCCGAGGAGAATTACCCCGAATACGCACCTTACGGCAACGCTGAGAATTATTATGATGAGCAATATCCGTACAATTATCCTAACAATTACCCCGGGTACGAAAACAGCTATGTGCCCGAACGAGAATACAAACAAAATGTGCAGCCCAAGCCCGAAAATGCCCCTAACAGCGAACCTGCACATGAAAACAACATAAACGCTCCCGCTGATAACGATTACAGCGCGCCCGAGCATAAAGCAGAACCCGAACCGGGCTATGTAAACAACAAACGGGTATCAACCGAAGAACACCCCTTAAACAACGAAAGTGAAGCATCAAACCTTCGGGAAATATCGAGACTTTTAGAGGTAGGGCAAACACAAACCTCTGTAAAGCCTGCCGAGCCCGCCGCAAAAAGGCCCGCCGTAAAAGTAAAGGCAACAAAAAGACCCACAGATACTCAAATTCCCAACCCGCAGTCAAGAAGCACCCACCAATCCCACAGGGCTCGTGAAGCGCGCGAAATACACAGAAGCGCATCTGTCCGCCGTGTAAGGGGATATTGATACAAATAACACAGAGCGAAACCGCCTGCCGTTGTCACGACAGACGGTTTTGATTTTTTCGCCCGGCAAAGTCCCCCTAAAATAACTGCCGGGCTGTGCGAAGTAAATAAAGGTTTTAACTACAACTTATTGTGCTGTATAATCATTTTATATTTTTCATTACCCTCTTGGTGCAGAAGTAAGAAATATCGGTATATCTTCGCTCGTTTCTGCGCCGTTGTCGTCTTTTATTTTTACGGTCAGCGTGTGTCCGCCGTGCTCTCGGCGTAAGTTTATTTTAACACTGTTTTCACTGCTGTATTTACCTGTCAGGTCTTCCCCGTCAAAATAAAATCTGTACTCATAAGGACCTTTGCCCATAAAAGCTTCAACCGTTACATTAAGATAATCTTCAATGTCATAAACTTCAAATTTGTAAAATTTATGGCCACTTTCACAATCTGTAGCGAAATACTTATATCCCGAAGCATAGCTTAAGTCTATTGATTTCAGCAGAGGTTTATCGGCATCCAACGATTTTACAACCTCATATTCTATTTTTGTTTCTGCGGTTTCGTCAAACGAGTTGTAAACAACGGCTTTTATTTCGTATTTGCCTTCTTTATCAAATTTGTATTCAAATTCGTCGCTTTCTTTGCGTTCACGAACAAGCTTACCGTCTACAAAGAATTCATAGCTAAGCGGTTTATAGCCCCTTGGGTCTATTACAAAAAACTTTACGGTATCTCCTATGGTCGCTTTACCCGAATAAACATTTGACATAATTCCGTGTATTTGGGCATGGGTACCGATAATATAAGGAACTTCCGCTATTCGGGCTACAAACTTTTGAACCGTGACAACATCTTCCATATTGATTTTTTCGTCTTGGTTTGCGTCGGCAGCAACAAGTCCCCGTTTGCTCAACTTGGATATTTCGGCTATATATCTCTGCAAAAGTGTCACATCTTCCATATTAACAGAGTGATCTTGAGATACATCTCCCATAAAAAGCGGAGTACGCTCCGCCGAAGCGCTTACAGCCGCGGCAGAAATGAGGATTACTGCAATAACCAGTATGGACGTGATTCTTTTCATAAAAATTCCTTCTTTCTAAAATTAATTCTTCTCCCACCCGGCGGCACCCAAAAGTAACCGCCGGGCTAAGCGAGGGAGAAGTATGAAGCTATAGTTTGGCGATCATGGAATTTGCAAACCGACCGCTGCCTATTCGCTGACTTTATTATATAAATGAAAATGCAGATTTTCAACCGTTTGGCACATATTGCACGTTTTTTGGCATATTTGGTTTATAAAAAGCGAAATTTTTTCGCAAAAAGGGGTTGACAAATCAAAAATTAAGCTAAATAAAATCGCTGTCCTAAAAACAGCGATTTTTTGAATCTTCACGGAAAATTGTAGGATAGAGATTGTACACTTCTAATCTTTAAAACAGTGACGGCAGTAAATCACTGTGCGCTTCATTATTATTTTCTGCACAATATTAATTAATTCCGTTAGTTTGCCCTCGTGCCGGGCAGGCACCTACTTTCCCATGTGAGAAAGTAGGCAAAGGACACCAAAGGGGGAAACCCGTCGGCTGTTTCCCCCTTTTGAAACCCCTTTCGCTACCACCCGGGGGAGTGCCCCCGTTGGGTGGACGCAAGCCCCCCTTTTTCTCGGTCAGCTTTCATTTTCATTTGGATTCGCACAATTATGCCGGCTTATTTGTGTCATATACACAATGCTGTCCAACTTTATTTGATACCGCAATTATTCGTGAAAAACCGATTTTTTTATTATATTTATATTTTCAAAACAACCGAA
>JAILOG010000019.1 GCA_024690965.1 Clostridiales bacterium | reverse complement strand
TTTCCGAAAGCGATTTCTCGCTTCCCTCAAAGTAATCACGGGTTTCTTTGTTTCGTGTTGTTTAATTTTCAAGGTCCTTGCTGTCTCGCGGACAGCCTATTCAGTATATCACTTCCGCTGTCCTATGTCAAGTACTTTTTTTAGTTTTTTTGCTTTTTCCTGACCCGTGCGCCAATACTATTCGTCATTTGCGCCCTTTTTGCGACAACTCGGTTATTTTAGCACTTATGGCTTGCGGTTGTCAAGCAAATTATAAATATTTTTTCGATTTGTCGTGTTCAACAATATTATCGCAGAATTCTCTGTAATTATGTGCTTTTTGCTTTCGTTCTGCCGAAAAGCTTAGTAATCTGTAATTTTAGATGACTTTTTTGTATAGTGGTGTTATAATACAACAAAAAATATGGAAATGAAACGGTTTTGTATATGAACAATTTTAGCTTTTATTACAGTGAAAAGATACCTGAATTTATAAATGAGTTTTCCGCGGTCAATGAAATGCTCCGGCTGAAGGATATAGGAATGAATTGCGGTTGTGAATACACCGACTTTAAAACTTACAGGGGTATCAAGCCTTATTACAGATATGAGCACAGTGTTTGCGCTGCTTTAATAACTTACAAATTTTCAAATAATATGGTTCAGTCTTTGGCGGCGCTGTTCCATGATATCGCGACTCCCGCTTTCGCACATTCCATAGACTTTCTCCACGGTGACTACTTAACCCAGGAATCTACCGAAAAGCATACCGAAGATATAATACGCGGTTCACCTGAAATTTGTGCCTTACTGCAAAAATACCGAATTTCGATTGACGATATCAAAGATTATCATAAATACCCAATCGCTGACAATGACACACCGCGCTTATCGGCGGACAGATTAGAGTATACTATCGGTAATCTTGAAAACTATAAGTTTTCGGAATTGAATAACCTGCGGAAATACTATAATGATCTGGTTATTGCGGAAAATGAGTTTAATGAACCCGAAATATCTTTTAAAAGCATCAAAATTGCCTTTGAATTTGCTAAAGACGCTCTTAAATGCTCATATTTGTATGAATGTGACGAGGATCGGTACGCAATGCAAACTTTGTCTGAAATCATTAGTTTTGCAATAAAATCGGGCGTAATTTGCGAGAATGATCTTTACACGACCGAATCTAAAGTAATTGCAAAATTAAACGGCAACACAAAAACAGCAGAAATGTGGAAAAGCTATTGCCGCCTGAGCAGTCTTATTTCGAATGAAAGCGTTCCTTTATCAAAAAGACGTGTTGTAAACGCGAAAAAGCGTTATATAATTCCGTTTGTATGTGGCAAAGGACGTCTGACGGATCTTGACAGGGAATTTGAGAATATGATCAACGAATTTTTAAGTAAAAAACACGATAATTGGCTGTATGCCGAATAGTATGGTTTAAGTTTTAATACGCGTTTTTTCTGATTGAGCAAGTATTAAAATTCTGAACTCAAAAAACTGCAATTTTGACTCTATTATTTATCAAAATTGCTTGAAATTAGATTTGAAAGGTACTATAATAACCGGGTTGATTATCAAATTGAATATTTATATGAAAGGAGTATCGGTTTTGGACAGCATTATTGAAAGAATAATTTCGGCTGACGAGCAAGCAAGACAGATCTTAAACGAAGCAAAGCACACAAAGGATAGCGCCGGTTCAACATTAAAAGACAATGAAGCCAAAATAACAGAAGAATATAAACAACAGACCCACGATGAACTGGAGCGGCACCGTGCTTTGCAGGAAGAAACAGCCTTAAGCGCTAAAAAAACGATTGAAGCTGATTTTGAAAACGCAATGCTCAAGCTTGAAAATGCAGAAAAAGAGAACTTTTCCCGTTGGGTCTCGGAAATCACCGAAAGCATTATTTACAAGCTGTCAAACGACTGAATGAATTTTGTATATGATTCATATAAATCACGCTTCAAACGCGGTTTCGGCAAAAGCGCGAACGCTCTACGGCAGACGTCTTTCAGATAAAGATTACGCGTATCTTTGCGAATGTAAAAATGTGTCTGAAATAGCCGCTTATTTGAAAGCCGAAACTCATTACGGAAAATATTTGCCGTCTTTTCATAATATTCAAATACATCGCGGTATGCTGGAGACGCTTGTTAGAAAATCTTTTTATGAAGAATGCAGTGCGCTGTGCAAATATGAAATAACGGTAGGAGATTTTTTTTACAGGTATATTATAGATGTGTTGGAGATAAATGATGTTCTGAAATTTCTCACACTGCTTTCAGCGGGGAAAAACGGGGATTTTGAATATACTGCGCCCGTTTATATAGACAGACACTCTAATATGGATTTGAACTCGCTTAAGAACGTTTCCACATATGAACAGCTTTTGCGGGCGGCTTATAATACTCCGTATTACGATATATTTGCAAATCACCCCCCAAAAGACGGCGTTTATGATCTTGCGTTAATAGAATGTGAGCTGAACAATTCTTTATATGATAGTGTTATCGCCACAATTAACAGACACACTCACGGTGAAGAAAAAAAGCAGCTTAACCGTCTGTTCGGCAATATGTTAAGCGCAAAGAATTTAGACGTAATATACAGACTGAAAAAATATTATAATATGTCTGAGAAAAACATATACAAGCTTATGCTCAATCATTCATCAATGTCAAAAAAACAGCTTGACGCTTTAATAAACGCTGACAGCGAACTTGATTTTTACAATATATTGAATATGACTTCTCTCGGAAGAAAACTGCGTGCGATAATGTCTGATAATTCCCTTACAGATTCTATGACGGTATTTAAAGAATCTACTTCGCTTATCAGACGCAGCAGCTATCCGTCGGTCGTTTTGGCATCTTATTTGTTTTTGTCAGAAATTGAAGTAACAAATGTTTTTAATATTATAGAAGGGGTAAGATATAACGCTTCTCCCGAAATAATAAAAGAAATGCTTATCAAATAGCCTGAAAGGAGGTAAGCCGAAATTGTCAGTAGAAAAAGTAAGCTTTATTACTGTAAGCGGACCGCGGCAAAGGCTTGACGACGCCGCAAAGATATGTGCAGAATCGGGCATATTTCACAGCGAAAACGCGCAGCATTTTTACAGCGAGATACGCAACGCCGAACAAATAAACCCACAAAACTCATTAATTGAGCAATACGAAAAGTTTGCAGAGTTTTGCGATATGCACAATATATCTTTCGACTGTGTGCAGGGCAATGATAACGAAACAGAAGATTTAGAATATTTAAACGAATTTGTTGATAAGTATATCGGCGATTTGTCGCTGTTATATGAAAAAAAACGCGCTACCGAGGAAAGCATATCTGCCTTCAAAGACAATTTTGAAGTAGTTGAAGGTTTTTGCAAAGCCGATATTGATTTTGACCGTTTGTCAAAGTGCAGTTTTATCAAAACGGGCTTCGGTATGCTGCCCGATGAAAGTACAAAACTGATAAATGGCGACAACAGCGCGGAATATATTTTCATTCCCATTTTTGAAAAGGACGATTATTGTTGCGGAATGTTCGCGGCACCGCAGGAGTTTTCCGACGAAGCGGAAAGGTCGCTTGCAAAACTCGGGTTTATCCATATTGATTCTTCGATTATAACGCAATACAAATTTGACCCTGACAGGCTCTCTCAGCTTGTTAAAGAGCTTGAGTCAATAAACAGCGATATAAATGCTTATCTTGATAATAATAACGCCGCTGCCGCAAAATGCTTGCTTACGCTGTACGCGCTTTGTGAAATTGAAAAGGTAAAAGCGAACTGTATAATACACAAAGACAATTTCATTCTTACAGGGTGGGTAACCAAAAAAGATCAAAAAGCCCTTACCTCTAGAATAAATGAAGCAGGCTTAAACTGTAAAACCACAAGCGGAAAAGACGAGCTTAAAAATAATCCCCCCATAAAGCTTAAAAACAGTTTTTTTGCAAAGCCTTTTGAATTTTACGTTGATATGTTCGGGTTGCCCGCTTACAATGAGATCGACCCGACAGCTTTTGTGGCAATAACCTATACCCTGCTGTTCGGTATTATGTTCGGTGATGTTGGACAGGGTATTTGCCTCTCGACAGTAGGCTTTTTGATGTGGAAACTAAAGAGGATGAAGCTCGGCAAACTTCTTATACCCTGCGGTATCTCCTCTGCGATATTCGGGTTTGTCTACGGCTCGGTGTTTGGGTTTGAACACGCGCTGGACGGCTTATACAAATCTATGGGATTTAAAGGCAAACCGATTGAAGTTATGGAATCTCAAACCATAAATATGATAATATACGCCGCTGTGGGAATCGGGGTCACTTTGGTCGTTGTTGCCATGCTTTTGAACATTTATGCGTCAATAAAAAAGCGTGATATCGGCAGCGCGCTGTTTTCCCCGAACGGATTGGCGGGAGTTGTGTTTTATTCGGCACTTGTCTACGGTTTGCTCGGCACTTTGTTTTTAGGTGCTGATGTGTTTACTCCATCGTATATAATATGCCTTATCGTTGTACCTATAATCGCAATGTATTTACAGGAGCCGCTAATAAATCTTGTAAACGGAAAAAAACATCCATTCCCCGAAAAATGGGGCGAATATTTACTTCAAAGCTTTTTTGAGCTTTTTGAAACGATGCTCGGATATATATCAAACACAATGTCATTTTTGCGTGTGGGAGCGTTCGTTTTGGTACACGCAGGTATGATGATGGTTGTCGCGATACTTGCGGGCGATACTTTAAGCGTAAGCTTTGTGATAATAGAAATAATAGGAAACATTATTGTTATGGCTTTGGAAGGACTGCTTGTGGGAATACAGGTGCTAAGGCTTGAATTCTACGAAATGTTCAGCCGCTTTTATACAGGCTCGGGTAGGCCGTTTAAGGCGATACAAACAAATATGATAAACAAAAACAAATAAAACGGAGGAATAAAATTATGTTAACTTATATTTTACTTTTGATACCTGTTGTGTTTTTGGTGGGCTCAGTGGCTTGGGCTGTAAACGCTGTCAAAAAGGGCAGAACGCCGAAAAGCGCCGCTTTAATGCAAATAGCAGCCTTTTGTATTGTTGGCGTAATGTGTATAATTACGCCTGTTGCCGCAAGCGCGGCAGAAGGTGATACACCCCAAACGACCGCAACAGCCGCTGAGGAACAATCAAGCGGCGCGTCGGGCTGGGCATTTATTGCGGCAGCTTTGGCAACGGGATTATCCGGCATAGGCGGAGGCGTAGCGGTTGCAAGCGCGGCTCCTGCGGCAATAGGCGCCACGAGCGAAGACCCTTCCGCATTCGGTAAATCGCTTATATTTGTTGCTTTGGGCGAAGGCATCGCGTTGTACGGACTGCTTGTTTCCATACTTATATATTCAAAAATCTGATTTAGGATTAACATGGTTTTATTGATCGGGGTGTGCGTTAAATGCGGTTTTATCTTATAAGCGACAATGTGGATACTCAGATAGGTATGCGTCTTACGGGAATAGACGGTGTTGTTGTACACGAAAAAGACGAAGTGATCTCAGCGCTTAATTACGCCTGCGCTGATGAAGATATTGCCGTGGTGTTAATGACAGAAAAGCTTGTGTCGCTTTGTCCCGATCATATATTTGACCTAAAGCTTAATTTCAGACGTCCGCTTATAGTAGAAATACCCGACCGTCACGGTAACGGCAGGGCAAAGGATTCTATTATGGGTTATATCCACGATGCGATAGGACTAAAGCTTTAACATATTCTGCAAAAAGGAAAACCGTTTTATATATCGGTTTACGGCTAAATGTCATGAGTATAAATAACGAAAAACTGAACAATTTTATATCTTCAATTACCGATACCGCAAAAAAGCAGGCAAAGGAACTGAATACGGAAACAGACGGTTTGATTAATAAAGAGCTTGCGGCGTTTAAATCGGAAGAAAAAAACAAATACGATAATTACCTTAAAACCGAAAAGCAAAATATAAGCGCGGAAATAACGAAATCCACCGCTATGCTCAAGCTGGAAAAGAAACGCCTGTTATTTGAAAAAAGAAACGCCGTAACAGACAACGTTTTTGAAAATGTTAAGGATAACCTTGACCTATTCAGAAAAAGCGAAGATTATTTGAATGTGCTTAAAAGTGTTATAAACCGCGTAAAAGAGTGTTTTCCCGAAAACCGAATCGAAATAGTCCTGTCCCCTAATGATAAAGGACCGGGCTACGGTCTTGAAAAAGCCTTTAATTGCGTTGTTGAATATGACGATAAAATTTGGGGCGGTATTCTTATAAGGCTTACAGGCACGAATATTACCGTAGATTACACGTTCAATTCGCTTATAAATGACGAAAAAGAAAAATTCTTAACCACCGAGGAGCTGAGAATATCGCTCTGACTTCTGCGAAAAGGAATGTTAGCCATATGGAAAGAATAAATAGGATTTTCGGCATAAACGGTCCTGTAGTTACCGTTAAAGACACAAAGGATTTTTCTATGTCGGAAATGGTTTATGTTGGTGAAAACAAGCTTGTGGGAGAAGTTATAGGAATTAACAACAAGCTTACCACAATACAGGTATATGAAGAAACAACGGGTCTGCGTCCCGGAGATGCGGTTACAGGCACGGGCGCACCGCTTAACATAACACTCGGGCCCGGAATACTCGACAATATATTTGACGGAATAGAACGTCCCCTAAAGGCAATTGAAAATATCTCGGGCGCTTTTATAAAAGGCGGAGCCTGTGTTCCGTCGCTTGACGAAAACCGCCTCTGGGATGTAACAGTAACCGTAAAAGAGGGAGATGTGTTATACGGTGGCAGCGTTTACGCGACCTTGCCCGAAACACCTGCAATAACACACAAAGTGATGGTACCTCCCGAAATCAGCGGCACTGTGATAAAAGCGGAGAAAAGCGGGCAGTACAGAGTTAATGACTGTATTGTTGTTTTGAAGGATTCTCTTGGCATAACACACAAGCTTACGCTTTGCCAAAAATGGGCTATACGTAAGCCTCGCCCCATTAAAGAAAGGCTTGGCAACGATATACCGCTTATAACAGGTCAAAGGATCATAGACACGCTCTTCCCCATCGCAAAGGGGGGCGCCGCGGCGATTCCCGGTGGGTTCGGAACAGGCAAAACGATGACTCAGCACCAGCTTGCCAAGTGGTGCGACGCGGATATTATAATCTATGTTGGCTGCGGTGAACGCGGAAATGAAATGAGCGATGTATTAAATGAGTTTTCGCACTTGATCGACCCAAAAAACAACCGTCCTATGACCGACCGCACCTCACTAATAGCAAATACGTCAAATATGCCCGTTGCGGCAAGAGAAGCATCTATATACACGGGCGTTACACTTGCTGAGTATTACCGTGATATGGGATATGATGTTGCCCTTATGGCAGACTCAACCTCCCGTTGGGCGGAGGCCTTAAGAGAAATATCCGGCAGACTTGAAGAAATGCCCGCAGAGGAAGGTTTCCCCGCGTATTTGCCATCTCGCCTGAGTGAATTCTATGAGCGCGCGGGCAGATGTGAAACGCTGGGCGGAGAAACCGGTTCCGTTACTTTAATAGGGGCTGTATCGCCGCAGGGTTCGGATTTTTCGGAGCCCGTTACGCAAAACACAAAGCGTTTTATAAGATGCTTTTGGGCGCTTGACAAAAGCCTTGCCTATTCAAGACATTATCCCGCGATAAACTGGAACCTGAGTTACAGCGAGTATTTTGCCGACCTTGACAGATGGTTTGAAGAAAAATGCGGAAAAGACTTTTTACAATACAGGTCAAGCATTACCTCTCTGTTGCAGGAAGAAAACCGTCTTATGGAGATAGTTAAGCTGATAGGCTCGGATGTTTTGCCCGATGACCAAAAGCTTATTATAGAAACGGCAAGAGTGATACGCATTGGCTTTTTACAGCAAAACGCGTTCCACAGCGACGACACGTTTGTGTCGCTTGAAAAGCAAAAGCTTATGATGAAAACAATATTGCATCTTTACAAAAGCGTAAAAGAGCTCGTGTCGCAGGGAATACCGCTTTCTCTTGCAAAAGAGGCAGGCTTGTTTGAAAAACTGATAAAGATGAAATATGATATACCAAACAATAATTTGAGCATGTTTGATGATTATATTAAGGAAACAGACAGCACGATAAACTCAATTAAAGAAAACAACTGATATTAATACTACGACTGTGAGTGATAGAATGATACTTGAATATATTGGAGTTGACGAAATAAACGGCTCGCTTATTGCCATAGACGGGATAAAAGACGCTTTTTTTGAAGAAATGGTAGATATAAAGTTGCAAAACGGCACCACACGTCACGGCAGAATAGTCCGTATTGACGGTGAGCGCGCAGTTATTCAGGTTTTTGAAGGAACTACTTCCATTTCTCTTACAAATACATCGGTAAGGCTTAAGTGCAAGCCTATGGAGATAGCTCTGTCGCCTGAGATAGTCGGACGTATATTTGACGGCGCGGGCAGATCGATAGACGGACTGGGCGAAATTTTTCCCGATGAATACCGCAACATAAACGGCACACCGATAAATCCGGTTTCCCGTATTTATCCCAAAAACTACATCCGTACGGGAATATCAACTATTGATGTTCTTACCACGCTTATAAGAGGCCAAAAGCTTCCCATTTTTTCGGGCTCCGGTATGAGCCATAACGAGCTTGCGGTTCAGATAGTAAGACAAGCCCAAATATGTGATAACGCTGACAGCTTTTGCGTTGTTTTTGCAGCTATGGGCGTTAAAAATGACGTTGCCGATTATTTTAAACGTTGCTTTGAAGAATCGGGAGTTTTAGAGCGTGTTGTAATGTTTCTGAATCTCTCAAACGACCCCATAATCGAAAGGATTTTAACTCCCCGCTGCGCTCTGACAGCCGCTGAATATCTCGCTTTTAATCAAAACAAGCACGTGCTTGTTATTATGACGGATATGACACCTTATTGCGAAGCGCTGAGAGAATTCAGCTCATCCAAAGAAGAGATACCCGGCAGGAAGGGCTATCCCGGATATTTATATTCAGACCTTGCTTCGCTTTATGAGCGCGCGGGAATGATAAAAGGCAGCACGGGCTCGGTAACGCAAATACCGATACTAACCATGCCAAACGACGACATAACCCACCCTATCCCCGACCTTACGGGTTATATAACGGAAGGGCAGATAGTGTTAGACCGTGAGCTTCACAGCAAAGGCATTTATCCGCCTGTAAATGTATTGCCGTCGCTTTCCCGACTTATGAAAGACGGCATAGGCGAAGGCTATACAAGAGAAGACCACAGCGCTCTGGCAAACCAGCTTTTCTCCTCATACGCGAAGGTAACGGACGCGCGTTCGCTTGCATCTGTAATAGGCGAGGATGAGCTGAGCTTCACTGATAAGAAATATATAGAATTCGGCAAAGCGTTTGAAGAGCAATTCGTAAATCAGGGAAATTCCGCAAACAGAACGATAGACGAAAGTCTCGATCTCGGCTGGAGACTTCTCTCAATATTGCCGAAAAGCGAGCTTGACAGAATAGACGACGTTATGCTCAAAAAGTATATGCCGAAATAAACAGGGCTTTTCGTAAAGGAAGTGATCATACGGACAGCAAAACAGCTCCCACAAAAGGAAATCTTATAAGCGCGAAAAAGTCTTTATCCCTTGCAAGAGTAGGATACGAGCTTATGGACAAAAAGCGAAATATACTTGTCCGCGAAATGATGGCTCTCATAGACAAGGCAAATGCGCTTCAAAGCGAAATAGACGACGCTTACAGCAGCGCATATATCGCCCTGCAAAAGGCAAACATAACGCTTGGTTTTTGCAAAGATATAGCAGAATCGGTGCCCGAAGAAAAGAATTTGAAGTTAAAATACCGCAGTGTTATGGGCGTAGAGCTACCGGAAGTCACACTTGAGGGAGATCAAAGCTTAAAGCTTCATTACGGACTTAATGTAAGCAACTGCGCCCTTGACGAAGCTTACAGCAGGTTTCACAAGGTAAAGATATTAACAGCACAGCTTGCGGAAATAGAAAACAGCGTTTACAGGCTTGCAAACGCTATTAAAAAATCGCAAAAGCGGGCAAACGCACTGGAGAATATAATAATCCCCCGCTTTAACGATCAAATTAAATATATATCGGAATCGCTTGAAGAAAAAGAGCGTGAAGATTTTACGCGCTTAAAGGTCATAAAACGAAGCGCAAATAAAGATAACTAATTTTTTTAAGGAAGGTAAATTTAAAATGCCGGAACAGCAAATAGCACAAATTTGGGAGTATATTGGATATTTAGGCTCAATAACGGTTTTTGTATCGTTTTTGATGTCCTCGGTAATAAGGCTCAGATGGGTTAATATGATAGGGTCTTTTATTTTTGCAGTTTACGCACTTGTCATACAATCGTATCCTACTGCTATACTTAATATGGGTTTAGTTATTATAAACATATACTACATTAACAAAATGAGAAAGCATGAGGAGCTTTTTACCGCCCACAGCTGCCGCATGGACAACGAGTTTTTGAGAAGCTTTATTATGTATAACGGACGGGATATACAAAGAAGATTTTCAAATTACAATTTTGACTCTACAGACGCAAACACCGCGATATTCGTTTACTGCGATATGACTGCCGCCGGTCTTTTGATAGGAAAGAACAACGAAGACGGCACTCTTAGAGTTGACATAGACTACGCTACCCCCGAATACAGAGACTTGCGTGTAGGCAAGTTTTTATATAAAAAATTAAGCTCTATGGGCTTTAAAAAGCTTATTGCCAAAACAGAAGATGAAAGGCACAAAAGTTATCTCATAAAAATGGGTTTTAATGAAGAAAACGGTGTATTTATAAAAAATGTTTAAAAGTAAAAAGGCGAAGCGTTAAATGCAGGCTTTGCCTATATTTTTTGTTTTCGCTAAAACCTGTAAGCAGGCAAAAACTTTTAAAAACCTTTGACTTTAACGCATTTATGTGTTAATATACTTGTTGTGAAAAAATAATAAAAGAACGGAGAATACGGCAATGGATTGTGTTTTTTGTAAAATAGCGAACGGTGAGATCCCATCTGTTAAAGTGTATGAGGACGATAAAATAATCGCGTTTAACGATCTTAACCCACAGGCTCCCGTTCATATTCTTATAATACCGAAAGAACATATATCCTGTATAAATGATGTAAACGGCGATAACTCTGATGTTATAGCACACATATTTGAAAAAATACCTCAAATAGCAAAATCGGCAGGGCTTGAAAACGGTTACAGAATTATAAGCAACTGCGGAAAAGACGCAGGTCAAACCGTATTTCATCTTCATTTTCATTTGCTTGGCGGCAGAGTACTTGGCGAGGGCTTGGTTTAAAGGAGTTGTTATTTATGAAAAAAGTATATAAAATGACTATTGCGGGTTTAGAGAGAGAGCTTCCTCTTTGTGAGGTTACCCCAAATCTTGATATTGCCGCGTTTAATATGTTCGGCGATGTTGAGATAACGGAAAAATGCGCTACGGAATTGCTTAAAATTTGCCCTGAACACGATATTATCGTTACTGCGGAGGCAAAGGGTATTCCGCTGTGTTACGAAATGGCGCGTCAGGGATGCCGAAATTACGTTATAGCGCGCAAAAGCGTTAAGGTCTACATGGATAATCCCATATCAATAGATGTTAAATCAATAACAACAAGCGCTGTTCAAAGACTGTATCTTGCGGAGGACAAAGCTCAGCTTATCAAGGGCAAAAGGGTGTTGCTTGTTGACGACGTTATCAGCACCGGTGAATCACTTAACGCGATGGAAGCCCTTGTTAAGAAGGCGGGCGGTATAATCGCAGGCAAAGCCGCTGTTCTCGCGGAGGGTGAAGCGGCAGACCGCAAAGATATATTCTTCCTTGAACCGCTTCCTGTTTTTCCTAAATGATGAATAATTATAATAGCGTTGCCGTTGGCACGATATGCTTTGCATCCGCGGCGGCTTTGGCTGTATATTTAGGTGCAAATGTCAGTGTCTGGCTTTGCGCCTTGTTTTTTGTATTAACTATAATAACATTTTTACTAAAATTAAAAATCAGGTGCGCTTCGGCATTATTTCTTGTTTTTCTGTTTTTGTTTTCAGGCTCGTCTTATTTTGTTATCTATGATCACTTTAGTGAATCCGCAATAAAAAACAAATTTGAAAACACGACTCACAACACCGAGTTTATTATAACCGAAAAACGCGAAAACAACAGCTTTAACATTTATACCTGCGCGGCAAATGTCAAGGATAACGCAAACAATGCTTACAACGTTAAATTCAATATTTATTCTAACACAAAAATAGATGCCGACTGTTACGATAAGCTAAGCGGAGATATAACCTTTTCTCCGCTTAAAGACAATGAGTACTATAATTACAACCGTTCCTGCGGTGTATTTCTTGACGCAAGCCTTAAAGGTGACCGTATTATCAAAAAATGCGGCGACACCGTAAACCTTAATAAGATCATACTTTTGCTGAGAGACAAAACAAGAGACGCATTGCATAAAAATATGCGCCCGGACCGTTCACAGGTGCTTTCTGCTTTGCTCACCGGGGATACATATAATCTCTCGGGTGACTTAAAGAATACATTCAGTGATTTATCTGTTTATCATATGCTTGTCATTTCGGGGTTTCACACCTCGATAATAGGCTTTATGCTGTATGAGGCTTTATCTTTGATTTTCGGGAGAAAAAGCAAGATCGCAGCCGTATTAAGCTGTTTATTCCTTTTTATGTTCGCGATTTTCGCAGGATTTTCCCCGTCAGTTATAAGAAGTGTGATTATGTCTTCTTTCTTTGTTTTTTCCTCCACTATACGCAGATATCACAGCGGTGTAACATCAATGGGGTTAGCTGCTTTTATTATGACGGTATTTAACCCTTACAATGCTCTTAACATAGGCTTTTTACTCAGCTTTTTGAGTGTATTCGGCGTAATTGTTATCTTCCCTAAGCTTTACGGATTAATAAGCTTTCAATTTTTGCGTTGGAAACCGATAAAACTGTTTCTTGATTACGTTTATAAATCAATTTGCGTTACCTTTTCGGCAACTGTCTCAACTCTGCCGATAACAATTATAGTTTTTAAAAAAATTTCGCCTTATTTGCTGATTTCAAACCTTGTTATGCTGCCTTTTGTTGAGCTTGCGGTTGTTGCGGGTGTTATTACAGCGGCGCTCTCTTTGGTGTTTCCGGGGGCATTTGTAACATCTGCGCTGTTTTCTTCCGAATCATTTATAATAAAACTTCTGCTTGATATCGCGAACGGAATAAAAGCCCTGCCTGTGAGCACTTTTAGATTCAACAACGATTATGAGATAACGGTCTTCTTTACGGTTTGCGTTGTTTTGATCTCTCCGTTTGTTTACTTAAAATTTAAGCAATGGAAAAATAATATAATTACGTGAAAAGGGTGTACCGATATGCCTAAAATCAATGAACAGGAATTTAAAAAGCTTTTGTCCTCCGATATTTTGGGCGGACTGTATATGATATACGGTGAAGAAAAATACTATGTAAAATATTACGCCGACAAGCTTTGCGAAAAAATAGCGGGAAAAGAACCCGACGAGTTTTCTTTCCATATTTTCAAGGATCTGTCAAATCTTGATGAAATCGCGTCCGCGTGTGATATTATTCCGTTTAATGCCGACTGCAACTGTGTGGTGTTGAAAGACATAGACATTGACGAAGCATTTAAAGGCTTGCGTACAGACAGCGGCTCCGGCAAAGAGCTTCTTGGAAAAATAACGGAAATACTCAAAAAAGCTAATAACGAAACTGCAATTATAATTTCTCAGCCTACGGTGACTCCGAAAGCCGCAGGCGCTCAAAAGAAAATAACTGAATTTTGTGAGAAAAACGGTACCGTACTGTATATTCCCAAAAAGAGCGAATCAGAGCTTATAAAAATTGTTTTGCGTATGGCAAAAAAGCGGGACTGCGAAATATCCCCCAACAATGCCCAAAGTATAATATACCGCTGCGGCACAGACGTTAACACACTGATAAACGAATGTGAAAAGCTTTTTGCATACTGTAAAGGCAGAGAGGCAGAGGCTGATGATATAGAGCTTATAATCACTCCAAACCCCGAATACAACGTTTTTAAGGTCGCGGAAAGCATAATTTATGAAAATACCGACACCGCCTATAAAATACTTGACGATATGTTTACGCAAAAGCAACCCCCGGAAAACATATTGGGACTTATCTCTAAAGCATATTGCGATATGTATAGGGTTAGAGTTGCAATACAAAGCGGTATGCGCTCCACAGAGCTTGCGGGAAAATTTGACTATACCGCAAACAAAACATTTTTGCTTGAAAAAGCAGAAAAAAATTCAAAACACATATCAACTGACGCGCTCAGAAAAATGATAGATCTGCTATACGAAGCCGACCGTAAAATAAAAAACACAAGTCTTGATAAAAGAGCAGTGCTTGAAACGCTTATAGCGGAATTGTCCGAGGCAAAATCAATTTATTAAATCTTGGTGATAGTTTTGTTAAAAATAAAAGAAGCAATAATTGTTGAGGGAAAATATGATAAAATGCGTTTGTCTGCCCTGTTTGACACGCTTATAATAGAAACAGGCGGTTTCAGGATATTTAAAGGTCCCGAAAAACGCAGGCTTATTAATGAAATAGCCGAAAAAAGAGGAATTATTATACTCACCGACAGCGACGCCGCAGGGTTTGTAATAAGAAATCATATAAAGGGTATTACAAAATCGCAAAACATAAAGAACGCTTTTATACCGCAAAAAAAAGGCAAAGAAAAACGCAAGTCCTCTCCCTCAAAAGAGGGCTTGCTCGGCGTTGAAGGAATAAGCGACGATGCAATAATAAACGCGGTTTTGTCATCGGGCGCAACCATTTGTGACAATCCCCAACAAATGCATCATAAAGAACATATAACAAAAATGTTTTTTTACGAGCTTGGGCTCGCAGGAAAACCAGACAGCGCAGAAAAGAGAAAAATTTTGCTTAAGCGCCTTGATTTACCGACATATATGTCCGCGAACGCTATGGTAGAGGCACTTGATATTTTGTATACAAAAAATGACATAATTGACATTTATAACCGTTTATTTAATACAAATTGAAAAAAAGGATTAAAAAATCTTATATTTTTGCTCAAAATTTATAAATTTATCAGAAATTTCATTTTTATTTTTCTTTTTTAGAAAATTAATTTTGTAACCTTTTGATATAATGATGCTTGAGTCAGATTAAGTTTAAAAGAAAACATTTAAGGATAAGAGGAACTTTTCACAAATGAGGATGCGTCACAAAAAATGGGCGGAGCCCGAGCTTAACGCCTGCTGTTATTTTGAAAAAAGCCCCGAAAGCAACAAAGGCTGCTGGAGAGATCGCTTTGAAAACAGGGGTAACCCCTTATATGTTGAGCTTGGGTGCGGAAAAGGCGTTTTTACAGCAGAATTTGGGAGGCTTAACCGTGACATCAACCTTCTCGCAATTGACATAAAAAGTGATGTTTTGGCAGTTGCAAGGCGCAATATCGAAAATTTGAACGCCCAATACGGAACAAAAAACAGCAACATTATCCTCACGGCTTACAATGTTGCTAACATAGACGATATTCTCGACCGTTCCGACTGTATTGACAGGATATACATTAACTTCTGCAACCCCTGGCCAAAGAAAAAACACAAGAAAAGAAGACTTACGCACCCTAATTTTCTGAATAAATATAAATCTTTTTTAAAGCCGGGCGGAGAGATACATTTTAAAACCGACGATGATGAGCTTTTTGAAGAAAGTCTTGAATACTTTCGTGAGTCGGGTTTTGAGATTTATGATATTTGCAGAGATGTTCACGCTGAAAACGTTGACAGCAACATCATTACAGAACACGAGATCATGTTCTGTAATGAGGGCAAGCCGATAAAACGATGCACGGCAAAATATATAAGGACAGATATAAACGATGTTAGCAAAGAGCAAGCTTGATTATTTTTTGAAAATTATTTGTGTTACCGTTGTTTGCGCTGTACTTTGTTCCTGCTCTATGACGGGATTTAACAGTACCGACATAATGCGTCCTCCTAAATCAACAGGTGAGCGCGCAGAGATTGAAGCGGCAATAGAAACAGCCGTAAACGGAGACTACACATTAAAGTACCCCCAAAGCGGAGATTACCGTTCTTCTGTTATTATTTTTGATTTGGACAATGATTCCGATAACGAGGCGATAGCCTTCGTATCTAAAGACACAGGCGACGCCGCGGGTATAAGCCTGTTGTTTATCGACAACACCGAAAGCGGCTACAAGTGTATAAATGAGTTTACCGTTGCGGCAGCAGAGGTTGACAAAGTAACCGTTATTGACATAGACAACGACGGAACAAAGGAACTGCTTATAGGCTGGAGCGTTTACAGCAGCCAGATAAAAACGCTTACCGCATACTCTTACAATTCTCCCGCAGCAGCGCAGCTTATTTGCGAAGAAACATACAGCGAGCTTGTTATCGCGGATATTGACAGTGACAGCAAAGACGATGTACTGCTGTTCTCGCTTGCCTCCGCGGAAAAGCCCGCGAGCGCGAAACTTATCAAAATGAGCGAAAGCTCCACCGCCCTATACTCTGCGACAACCGTTGCAATGAACGCCGACGCGATAAAATATTCCGCCTTATCTTTCGGAAAAATAAACGACAACGTAAGCGGTTATTTTATAGACGCTATAACAGTTGACAGCAATACACAAACACAGGTTATATACTTGGATGAATCGGGTTCACTGCAAAACCCCCTGTTCTCTACCGACAGCGAAGCGGCAACAAACCCCACCTCGCGCAGCGCACCGATACTATCATCAGATGTAAACAACGACGGCATTACGGAAATACCTATACCCAACCGACTGCACTCGAGCAGTCTTTCGGAAAACGAAACTCTGTGCGATATGTACGACTGGTGCAATTACAATATATATTCAAGCTCATTAGATACTGCTGTATCCGCTGTATATGATCCAAACGGCGATTATTATTTTAAAATACCCGAAAACTGGGAAGATATGTTCACGGCTGTATATAATTCGTCTGATAATTCAATCACGTTTAAAAAGCTTGTTAAAGAATACAGCAGCGATTCCGTAACCACATCCGACGGAGAAATAATTTTGGAAATAAGGAAATTTAAAGAAGACGAATTTTCATCTTATTCAGGCTACACACAAATAAAAAAATCGTCGGACAGTGTGTATGCGTATAAAACATACATAAGCGACTCCGATGAGTTTTACATATCACAGAAAAATATTACCGATAGCTTTATTTTGTCCGATAATTTATAATATAATTAATCTTTCACTTAAAGAAAGGATGGTACATATGAAGAATATTTTGGTTTGCGAAGATGAGGCTACAATAAGAGAATTTGTTGTAATTAACCTTATACGCGCCGGATATAACGTTACCGAAGCAGACTGCGGCGAAAAAGCCCTGCAAAAATATGAAGAAGCAAAGGGCGATTTTGACGTTGCGATTCTCGACATTATGATGCCGGGCATAGACGGTCTTACGGTTTGCAAGGAGCTGAGAGCCAAAAACGGTTCCATAGGCATAATTATGCTCACCGCAAAAACGCAGGAAATGGATAAGGTAACAGGGCTTATGCTTGGAGCGGACGATTATATAACAAAACCGTTCAGCCCTTCGGAGCTGCTTGCGAGAGTTGACGCCCTGTACAGAAGAATAACAATTGCAAGCGTTCAAAAGGATGAAAGCAAGTTAAGCGATGAAATTGTTTCCGGCGATTTTGTTCTTAACCTGCGCAACAGGATATTGACCCGTAATAATAAAAAGATCGAGCTTACCCAGGTTGAGTTTCAAATTATGGAATACTTCTTTACAAACCCGGGTGTTGCCCTTGACAGAACAGATATTTTAAATCACGTTTGGGGTAAGTCTTATGTGGGTGAAGAAAAAATAGTAGACGTTAATATTCGCCGCTTAAGAATGAAAATAGAACCCGAGCCGTCTTCTCCGCAGCATATTATGACAGTTTGGGGACTTGGATACAGATGGGACCCAAGGGACTGAGCCATGGCGAAAATTCGTATTAAGGGCATAACTAACAGATGGCTTATAAACAGTTTCGGAGTTGCCTTTGTAATAATAATCGGCGTGCTTGTTTTCTCGTCTTATTCCGTTAAGCAATACTATTACAGCGGCATAGAACAGTCTATAAGCGGACGCTCGAACGAGCTTGCCAATTTTTACGGCAACAATACAACAAGCAAAGAGTTTTTGACAAGCGCCGTGGGATATGTAGAGAATTTTCCCGATAAAAACATGATGGAAATTATGGTGCTTGACAGTAACGGAGATGTTGTCATCACCTCTTCGGGATTTGAAATTGACGACACAAAGCCTATACCCGATTATGAAGAAGCCATCGCCTCAAACAACGTTTACGGCAAATGGACAGGCAAGTTAAGCTCGGGAGAAGATGTTTTATCGGTTACGCGAGTAATATATAATTTATCGGGCGCAAATGTCGGCGCGATAAGATATATAGTATCGTTAGAGCCTGCGAACAGACAGATATTTCTTAACATTTCATTCATATTTCTGGGCGTTTTGAGCGTATTATTTATGACGATACTTTCGGGCGCATATTTTATAAGATCCATTATAAAACCCGCCAAAAGGCTTACGGAAACTGCTCATTATATTGCCCAAGGTGATTTTAACACAAAGATTGAAAAAGAATATGACGATGAAATAGGCGACCTGTGCGACGCCGTAAACAATATGGCTTCGGAACTGGGAGCCGCCGAAAAGATGAAAAACGATTTTATTTCATCTGTTTCACATGAATTGAGGACTCCGCTTACGGCAATTAAAGGCTGGGCGGAAACAATGCAGCTTTCAGGCGCAAATCCCGATCCCTATACAATGGAAAAGGGAATGAGCGTTATTATAAAGGAAACGGAACGTCTTTCGGGAATTGTTGAGGAATTGCTTGACTTCTCCAGAATACAAAGCGGAAGAATAGTGCTTATAATGGAGCGCATGGACATATTGGCGGAGCTTGACGAAGCTGTATATATGCTTAACGAGCGCGCGATATCCGAAGAAAAGCATATCATATTCAACGAACCGGAGACAGTCTCCCCCATAATTGGCGATAAAAACAGAATAAAACAGGTATTCTTAAATATAATTGACAATGCTTTAAAGTATTCTCATCCGGGCGGTATCATAAATGTTATTGCCACCGAGGAAAACGGAAATGTAGTTATAGTTATATCAGACGAGGGTCAGGGCATCGCAAAAGAGGACCTGCCCAGAGTAAAAGAGAAATTCTTTAAAGCTAACACTACGGTAAGAGGTTCGGGCATAGGGCTTGCGCTGTGCGATGAAATCGTTCGTTTGCACAACGGCTCTCTTATCATTGACAGTGAAAAAGACGTAGGAACAACTGTGACTGTTGTTATACCCACAGCACATAATAATCAGTCAGGCGGAAAGGAAACACAATGAGTAAATGCACAACCAAAAAGATCACGTCTATCGGCGGCAGCGCGCTGCTTGAGGGCATTATGATGCGCGGACCGAAGAATACATCGGTCGCCGTGAGAAAAGAAGACGGGAGCATATATAAACAAGATGTAGAGTTTAACCCAATAGCAAAAAAATCGGCTTTTTTTCGTATACCTATAATAAGAGGCATATTTGGATTTATCGACTCTATGCGACTTAGCTACAAATGTCTGATGATATCCGCCGATGTGGCAATGGAGGACGCGGGTAAAACGGAAGAAGAACCGTCTAAACTTGAAAAATGGCTTGACGACAAGCTCGGCGATAAGCTTACAAGCATAATAATGGTGATTGCCGCTGTTTTGGGCGTTGCTTTGGCTGTGTTTTTGTTCTTTTTTGTTCCCTCTTGGCTTTTCAAATTTTTAATGTCGTTTTTCCCGGGCTGGGACACGGCATCTTGGCAATACAGCCTGCTTAAATCCGTTTTTGAGGGAATGTTGAAAATAGTTCTTTTCATTTCATATATCGCGGTTATTTCTCTTATGCCCGATATGAAGCGTACGTTTATGTATCACGGCGCGGAGCACAAAACGATATTTTGTTACGAAAATGATCTCGAGCTCACCGTTGAAAATGTGAAAAAGCAAAGCAGATTTCATCCCAGATGCGGAACAAGCTTTTTGATAATTATGCTCCTTGTGGGAATTATAATCGGCTTCTTTATAAGAATAGAAAACGTATTTTTGCGTGTTGTTGTAAAGATACTTCTTCTGCCTCTTACAATGGGCGTCGGCTATGAACTTATAAAGGTATGCGGTAGATATCAGAATACGTTTACGAGAATAGTTTCTGCGCCGGGAATGTGGGCGCAGCATATCACAACAAAAGAGCCCGACGACAAAATGATGGAAATAGCAATCGCCGCAATGCAGGATGTAATACCGGAAAACGGCGAAGACCTGGTAGACTGCAAAAAGAACAAGTAATATGACATACAGAGATTTATATAACGAAGCGAAATCCGAACTCAAAGCGGCAAATATAGAAGCGTATGAATATGAAACATCGGCTTTGATAGAATACATATTCGGCTTAAACAAGACCTCTCTTATCATAAGATACGATGATAATATTTATAACGAGGCGTTGATAAGAGATTTTCTTAAGTGCTTAAAACGGCGTATCTGCGGCGAGCCTTTGCAATATATTACGGGATACACCGATTTTTACGGGCGCAGGTTCTTTGTCGGAAAAGGAGTTCTTATTCCGAGATTTGATACCGAGGTATTGATAGACGAAGTACTGTCACGTCTTAACAAAACGGAAAATCCGAATGTTATAGATCTTTGCAGCGGCAGCGGAGCAATTGCGATAACGCTTTCCAAAGAGCTTGAAAACGGAGCTTTTTACGCTGCGGAGCTGAGCGATGACGCTTGCAGATATCTTGATATGAATAAAAGAGCGAACTCGGCTCAAAACGTTAACTTAATAAAAGGCGACATATTTAATATACACCAAAATTTTGAAAACGGCTTCTTTGACGCGATAGTGTCTAACCCTCCTTACATAAAAACATCTGAAATACCCACTCTTGACGCGGCTGTTTTGTGTGAACCTAAAATGGCGCTCGACGGCGGCGAGGACGGTATGATGTTTTATCGTGAAATTATAAGAAAATGGACAGATAAACTGAAAAAAGGCGGTCTTATTGCCCTCGAAATTGACGAAGGTCAGCAGAACGCAATAGAAAAACAGCTTGTTCTGTTCGGATACACAGAAATTAAAACACAAAAAGACTTGCAGGGATTAACAAGAGTAATTTCGGCAATAAAAAATCAATGATTTGCAAAGGAGATTTTTAGTATGAAAAGCAAACACATTCTATCATTAATAATGTCGATATTGCTTACGGTAAGTATTCTGCCGCAGGCGAGCGCGTACACAAACAGCGCGGCAAACACGTCTCTGTCTACCGATGTTATTTACGGCGGAAATGACCTGGGAGCAACCTACACAAAGGAACAAACCACCTTTAAGGTTTGGGCTCCTACCGCGGAAAAGGTCGTTTTGAACAGGTTTTCTTCCGGCAGCAACGCAGAATCGGCTTCACTTGGTCTGGGCAAGGTAGATATGGAGCTCGATAAATCAACAGGCGTGTGGTCATGTGTTGTAAAGGGAGATATCGCGGGAACATATTACACTTATTCGGTAACCGTAAACGGCAAAACCCAGGAAACACAAGACGTTTACTCATACGCAGTAGGTGTAAACGGCGAGCGTTCAATGGTTGTTGACCTTGCGTCTACAAACCCGAAAGATTGGGAAAATGACAAACACGTTTTATGTCAGGATCAAAATGACGCGGTTATTTGGGAAGTTCATGTTCGTGACTTCTCCATTAGCGCAACCTCGGGCGTAAACAGCGAATACAAAGGAAAATACCTTGCATTTACGGAAGGCGGCACTACCTTAAACGGCAACACCGAAGGCGCCTACACGGGTATAGATTATCTTGTAAACCAGGGCGTAAAGTATATTCATCTTAACCCCGTATATGACTACGGCTCTGTTGACGAAACACGTCTTTACGACGCACAGTACAACTGGGGTTACGATCCCGTAAACTACTGTGTACCCGACGGCTCATATTCCACAAATCCATACGACGGCAATGTTCGTATAAATGAATTCAAGCAAATGATACAGGCACTCCACGACAGAGGTATCGGCGTTATTATGGACGTTGTATATAACCATACATATTCCACAGATTCATGCTTTCAAAAAACAGTGCCCGACTACTATTACAGAATAGACAAGCAGGGAAACTGGTACAACGGCAGCGGCTGCGGAAATGAAACAAAATCGGAAGCGCCGATGTACAGAAAATATATGATAGACTCCATAACATACTGGGCAAAAGAATATCATATAGACGGTTTCAGATTTGACCTTATGGGCTTACACGATATAGACACGATGAATCAGATTCGCTCTTCACTTGACGATCTGTATTCCGACGGAAGCGGAAAAGGCATCATCATGTACGGCGAACCCTGGACAGGCGGTCCTGCGGGACTTGCTTTTGACACACAAACAACAAAAGCAAACGCCTCAAAGATAAGCGAGAGAATAGGCTTCTTTAACGACCCTTACAGAGACGCGGTTAAAGGCAGTCCCGACGGCAAAGACCCGGGATATATACAAACAGGCGAGCCGAAATTTCAAAACAACATTAAAGCCGCGCTCGGCGGCAATATGGGCGGAACATTCAACAACGGTTGGACAGCCAAAGCGCCTTCACAAAGCGTACTTTATCAGTCATCACACGATAATCTGACATTGTTTGATAAAATAACGGCTTCAACCTCGTCGAATAATTACGCGGACTATAATCCCAACGCGGAAAAGATGACTATGATAGCCGAAGCGCTTACTCTCACGGGTAACGGAATTGCTTTCGGGCTTGCGGGCGAAGAATTCTGCCGCACAAAGCTCGGTGAACATAACAGCTATAATTCTCCCGACAGCATTAACCAGATAGACTGGTCACGCACCGCACAATATGCGACATCAACGGCATATTATAAAGGACTCTTGGAGATAAGAAACGCTTTCTCCCCCATCAGCGACAGCACCGGCACATCGTCAAATCGCTATTACTTCTGCCACACCCAAGTACCTGAGGATTGCGTCGCTTACACAATAGATAACAAAACAGATAATGCAGACAACGAGTGGAAGTATCTCGCGGTAATAGCGAACCCGTCAGAAAGCGAAGCAGAGGTTTTGCTTGAGGGATATGATACAATGCCCGACAATTGGGTTATAATCGCAAACGATAAATCCGCAGGACTTACAAGCCTTGGTGAGATAAGCAATAAGAAAGCGAAAGTTCCCGCAATGTCGGCTATGATACTTGTTGACAAAGAGAGCTTTGACAGTGTAAAGGCAGAGGCGGAAAAGACAGCTTATATCACTGTAAATCACATTAACAAGACCAAGGGCGAAACAATAAAATCGACAAACAACATTTATCATATCGGCGATACATTCAGAATTTCACCCGACAATGACCTCTCTTTCTTCTATGATTACGACAGCTGTGATACAGATACAACAGGCGTTGTTACTGCTGAAGGCGGTACAATAAACTTCTATTATACCGAGGCTGACTCTTTCAGAGGAACAGTTACCGTAAATTATCTCAGCGATGACGGAGAAAAGCTTCGTGATCCGTTTGTTTTGAAGATCGCGGAAAACCAGTATTATAAGCAATTCCCCGTTAAAATTGAAGGTTATTATCTTAACACATCTAAATTACCCGCAAAAATCGTAGGCAAATTCGGCAAGGAAAACATAGTATTGAATTACTATTACACTCCTTTGAATTCAGATATCACAGTACACTATTACAATATAAATAACTGGTCGAAAGTATATTTCTATTCCTATACAACAGACGGTACCGAGTCACTTCGTAAGTGGCCCGGTACCAGGGTCACCGAAAAGGACGCAGACGGTTATTTTGTAAAAACCGTAGCGGGTCTGAGCGCCGCGAAATTCTGCTTTAATAACGGCGCATCCGAGCAAGACCCCGCGGCAAATATGCCCGGTTATGAGGTTGCCGGGGAAGTTTGGATAAAGAACGGCAAAACCACGTTTAACACCACAGTTGTTACTACATATGTTGACACGCAGGGCAAAAAACTTGCGGAAGATGACACTCAAAAATTCACAATGATAGATGAGACCTCAACATACCTTACAACAAAACTTGAGTTTAATGATTATTCTACAGTAATAGAACCCGATAACAGCTTGGGTTACTGCAAGCCGGGAATTATAAATGTTGTTTACGTATATGACAAAGAGCCGTCAGAGATAACTTCGGAAAAAGTAAAACGTGTTTACGGCGACATAAACAACGATAATAACATAACTCTTCTTGATGTTACAACTCTTCAAAAAAGGATAGCGGATCTTATAAAATTTGATGAAATAACAGAAAAATCAGCCGACGTGAACGGCGACGGTTTAGTAAACCTTGAAGATGTTGTTGAAATTCAAAAATACATAGCAAAGCTTATTAAGCAATTCAGCGTGGGAACATATTTTATTACCGAAATTGGCCTGAACGGTACAGACTCGGACACGACAACAGACACGACCGATACGGATACCACGCAAAATTCGGACACCTCAACCGATTCAAGTGAAACCGACACCTCACATTCCGATACTGAGACCGACAGCAACACCACTGACAGTGAAAAGAATGATGACATAATAAAAATCTATTTCTCCAACAACAAAAACTGGGAAACAGTTAAAGTTTACATATGGAACAGCGAAAGCGGAGAATATTATATTCCCTGGTCGGGTGAAGAGATGACCTTCGCGAGCACAAATGAATACGGTGAAGACGTATATTACTATGAGCTTGATCTGAACAAATATGATACAATCATAATTACCGACGGATCTTTTCAGACCGTTGATATCAACTTAAACGAAATTGAGGAACCCGACGGGACCGGTTTTTATCTTACAGATAAAAACAGCGAAGGCAAATATAATGTAGATACATATTTTCACGGATAACCTCTTGTTTGATTTATAACACATTACATATGAAAGGGCTTTTCAGCTTTTTAACGGGCTGTACGGTTATGGGTAAAAGGGGCTATGAAAAAACGACTTATTCCTGTATTGCTGATTCTGGCTTTAGTTATCCTGTTTCCGCTGAAATCCTTTGCGGATTTCGGCGACTACGCCGGTAATAACGACTACGGCGGAGGATACGACGGCGGAGGATACGATTACGGCGGAAATGACTACGGCGGCAACTACTATGGCGGCAGCACTTACAGCAGCGGTGATCTGGAACTCAGCGATATAATCGTAGGCATAGTTATTATAGGCGGTATTTTGCTGTTTTCTTTCATAAAGACGAACGGCAAAAACAAAAACAAATCTGTACCGCAGGGTGGAACCCCGGTTACACCGGTTTCTTCGTTGCGGCCTGTTATGGAATATTATAAGCTTGACCCCGGATTCAGCGAGGCTGCGCTTTGTGAAAAGCTTGCAAACCTTTATGTTCAAATGCAAAACGCCTGGACCGCAAAGGATATATCAACCCTAAGACCGTATTTCACGGATTCTTTCTACACGCAAATGGACAGACAGCTTGACCAAAAGCGCAATGCCCGTCAAACAAATTATGTTGAAAGAATTGCCGTACTTAGCGTTACACTGTCGGGATTTAAGCAGGTAAACAACGAAGATCATATGGTTGCGTTGCTTAAATCGAGAATCGTGGATTACACTCTCGACGACACAACAGGCAAGCTTATATCAGGCAGTAAAACCGCTGAAAAGTTCATGACTTACGAAATAGACTTGTGCCGCACAACCGGCACTCTGACATCGCAGGCAACGGGTACATCTAAGATAGCCTGCCCGTCTTGCGGCGCGCCGCTTGATATAAATGTGAGCGCGAGATGCGAATATTGCGGCAGCGTAGTAAACATTGATAAGCATGACTGGGCTATCAATTCTATTAAAGGAATTTCTCAAGTTACAAATTAATAAGTCTTGAAAAAGCAAAAGCAAGGCAGCGAATGATTTTTCGTTGTCTTGCTTTATTTTCGCGAAAAAAACAAACCCCAAAAAATTTGGCGTCAGTCAAATCCTTTTGGGGCATTTATAAGTTAATTTAATATTAATTTTTACCAATATTTTTTAAGCAGCTTTCGCAAATAAATTTGTCCTTGTATTCGGTAAGGTTATCTTCCGAGCTGCAAAAAATACAAGAATCAGTGATCTTTTTAAGTGTTATCAGATTTTTCTCGAGAGAAAGCTCAAGTCGCTCACCCTCTTTAATATCCAGTTCCCTTCTCACTCCTACGGGGATAACTATTCTGCCTAATGTGTCGATAGTACAAATTTTTCTTGCTTTGCTCATAACACGAGCCTCCTTAATATTAATAATTCAAAACTACCTTCGCCGCGATTATTATAAATCATAAAAATTGATTTTTCAAGTGTTTTTGTCAAAAAAGTTAATTTTTTGTTAATTTTGGTATTTAAATGGTATTTTTCATTTGCAGTCTATATATCGCAATTGAAAAAGCAACATATAATTATTGTAAATTAATCTTACAATTTTATGATAAATCCTTGACACACACAGAAAAATGTTGCATAATAGTAGTGTATTTTATTATGTCGTTTTGTGGCGTTATGTGGCTTTTGACACCCTTATCCAAAAGCCTTTATAAATAAAGGAGAGCATCATATTCGTGCGGTTTTAGGCTTTTCGAATATTTTGAATTATATATAAATGGACAATTATAAATTTATAAATTCCGAGAATAAGGTTTCAAATCAGGTAATCAAAAGATTACCCAGATACTACGGTATATTAAAAGACCTGGAAAACAAAGGAGAAGTAAAGGTATCTTCTTCGCAGCTCGCACGTCTTGCAGGTACAACCGCCTCGCAGATAAGACAGGATTTTTCCGTATTTGGCGCTTTCGGACAACAGGGATTCGGATACAGTATTGAGAACCTTATCACAGGTATAAACGATATTATCGGGATAAAGTTGCAACACAAAGCAATACTTGTAGGTGCCGGAAATATCGGCAAGGCGTTGCTTAACCATCTTGACTTCAGCGCCAATGGGTTTAATTTGGTAGGTGCTTTTGACACCTCACCCGAGCTTATCGGAACGACAGTGAATGAAATAAAGATTCGCCCGTTAAGCGAGCTTGAAAGCTTTTGCAGAATAAACGGCGTTCACACCGCTGTGATCTGTGTTCCCAAAGAAGCGGCAATTGAACTTGTAAGCAAGTTGTATGACATCAATGTTTACAACTTTTTAAACTTCAGTGATTATGATATAAAAATGGCATATCCCGACGCGAATGTCGAAACGGTCCGTCTCGGCAACAGCTTAATGTGCCTTTGTTACATGGTTACCAATTTCAGATGAATTAATATATAAAAAGGAGTACTTAATTATGAACAAGAAAATGCGTTTATTAAGTCTGGTTATGATTATCGCAGTGTTGTTTACACAGCTTGCCGTTTCGGCTTATGCGGCAAATGTAACAACTGATGAGCAAACTAACACAATAAGCGACAACGCTTTATCCGGGTATGTCAGTGACAAGCCTTTGATGTACAACCCGCAAGAGGACACGCTTACTCAGCAGATCGCTCAAAACGAAAAAGATCTGGATATAGGAAGATCAAAGGTTCGTAAGAGCTCTGTAACAAAAACAATATCGGAGAAGCTTCCTTCTTCGTTCAGTCTTAAGGGCACAAAGTATCTGCCCCCGATAACTAATCAGGGTCAGATAGGAAGCTGTGCGTCCGAATCTATAACATATATGCAGTTTTCTAACGCTATAGCAAGATATGTTGAGAAAAACGGTATAGATTCATCTTGGAATCCATCAGCCAATGTCGCCAACACATTTTCGCCAAAATGGACTTATAACCAGGTTGGCGCCAATATTTTGCGTGTGTATGATATACTTGCCGATCACGGCGCGGCTACTTATGACAAAGTAAAATTTGACGACAACTTAAACGGTCATGTGAAAAACGTATCGGCAAATACCGTTGCCATACCTACCGATGATATAATGCTCAATGCTCTTAACTATCGTCTTGCGTCAAAAGATGCTTATGACACATATAATATAGTGGATTATGACAAATGCTTTACAGAGGGCAACGGAAAATATGTTATAAACAAAATAAAGCAGGCTCTTACAGACGGAAACGTAGTTGTAACTGCAGGACATCCAAGCAGATGGATATACACTACCGTATCTAAATCCGGAGATATCGCCAAAACCGGAGAATACTGCGTAGCTGCCGCGCAGGGCTTCGACCAGGGCAGACACGCCGTATCTATCGTTGGTTACGATGATAATGTTGAGGCTAAATTCGGCGGAAAAACTTTAAAAGGTGCTTTCCTTGTTGCCAACTCTTGGGGTATCACCTGGAAAAACAGAGGTTTTGCGTGGTTTATGTACGATTCCATAAACACACAATCTATGTATGAGGAGCTCAACTCAGAGGAGATCTATCAGGGCGGTATGAATTTCACCATCGAAAACTCTCTTGTGGTATATTCTTCATCTTATTTCTCCGAATCATCCAACTGGCAGTTCAGCGATGTAGGCTCTAAGACTATAAACGGCAAAGAATACCGTAAATACACCATTTCACGTTCAAGCAGCATAGATGCCACGGTAGGACCTTATATTTCGCTTCAGGCAAATAACGATAATTCATTTATAGTTCTTACAAACCAAGCTACGAATTGCTCCGAATGGTGCCTTATCCCCTATGAGGATGTAATTAATTTACCCGGTTTCAAGAGTGAGAATTACGCAAGTAAATATGACGGCACTTATTGGATCTGCCCCGCTAACACCCCCACGCCCGGTGCGTCCTTTATAAACAGCGGCACAAATGTATCTACGCAGGGACGCAAGGTTTCGCTTTCTTCTTTTAATGACGGTGCTAATCCTCAGGCTAAATCTTATACTTTAAGCGGAAAGACAGATACCAAACAGGGCGAAAACTTTATTACACGTGTAGTTGTAACAGCCAGCCCCATACAAAGACTAAGCCGTATGCCGGCTCTCGATTATTTTACAATAACATATTGGAACGAAGATTATGAAGTAGGTATGCCTGACCTTATTTTGAGCGCAGACGTTTCCTCATACAATCGCGATGATGTCAGCTTTAAGCTTTGCAACAGCAGAATCATAACAGATTATATTACACCCGCCTGCTTCTATCACAAATCTTACCGTCCTTACAGCGGATATTCTTTCAGCGGAAAAGCGGCAAACTCTCTTGCCCAGCCGGAAACAGTAAAAATGTATTTCAATCTTGATTCCATCAGTCTTTTCAGAGACCACAAATATGAGGATTACAACTGGGGTATGAAGATAACAAACGATAACGCCTCTTCAAACTCGGTTACAATTTCAAATGTGAATATTATTGCCGGAAAGAGCAACACCGTGTTGGGCGGCAAAAAGGATGCAACTGTTGTTTCACCTGATTCCAGCGCTTATATATCCTGTAAAATAACGGAATACCCCACGGTAGATACGAACGCAAAAGCCAAAGTCACCGCGGCTTCGGCAAGCAACAGTATTACAGTCAACTGGGATAAAGTAAGCGATGCCAACGGATACGTTGTGTACAGAAGATCACCGGGAGAGCAGTATTTCTACAAACAGGCCACTCTTACATCTTCATTGTCTAACCGCTATGTAGACACAAACTGCGAGAGCGGCAACGTATACTATTATATGGTAAAGCCTTATTCATCATACAGTGCAGGATACACCATAGGCGCAGCGAGTTATCAGAGCAACGCGGGCGTTCTTCTCGGAACAACAAAGCTAACAACCTGCAAGGAAACCGCAGAAGGCATTAAGCTTGTCTGGAACAAGGCCTCAGGCGCTAACGGTTACCGCGTATTAAAGAGAAAGCCTTCCGAAAAAGTTTGGCAGGTAGCCGCTACACTCGGCGACAAATGCGATTATATCTGCAATGACATTGAAAAAGATGTAATATACGCGTTCTCCGTACAGCCCATATATACATTCGGCGATACAGTCGCGTACGGTCAGTTTGACACCATAGGCAACAAGATTTGCTTACATTCACAGTCTTCCGAATATGATTACGTATTTGAGTATGCCCCGGTTTATATAAAGCCCAACTCAATGCTTTGCAACGGCACAATAATCCCCGGAGCAATATCAAAATTCGCATTTAACACAGAAGATGTTATAAACGGAATAGCCAATATATATATTGAGGTTGACAGTAAGGATATTGAGGAATTCGGATCTTACCTGTTCCTTGATTTGCTCGGTATAACATCTAAAAACGACGCTTCATACAACAGTATGGTAAATGATCTGGAAAACGGAAGATCAATAAACATCAACTTAGAGATCAGCACAGCCTGTCTTACTATTGACGAAAACGAGATAAATTTGGATACAGATGTACCGGTAGAAATAACGGACGCTTCTATGGGCGAAGATCCCGATTTGCTTATATCCGCGCTTATAAGCAGCGATTTGGGATACACTGTTGCCGATTCCGAATACGAAGAGTTTGACTCGGGCTCCGACAGTGACATACTGGGCGAGAATATTATTTACGATTTCAGACTTAACGATACAGTTCACTTAAAGAGCGGTTCTCAATTCGGTGACAATGAAGTAATAACGGGCGAAGCCCTTTCTCTCGATTATAAGATAGTATCTATAGATGACGAATGGGTAATACTGCGCCTGGATGTCAACGCAGCGCTTCTTGATAAGCTTCAACTCAACTATGACGAATTTATAGCTCTGCTTGGTTGCGACAGCGAGTCCGAGGAGTTTGACTATCAGCAATACGTAACTTCAATGACAAGCGGTAAAGGCTTTAGCTTCTATATGAATATTCCAATGAGCAGCTTAAGCTATGAAGCTCCTAAGCTTCTATCCTTACCGGACGATACTGACAGCGACTATGGCTATGTGGCAGGCGATATCGTTCATCTTAAAGAGAACACGGCTTCCAAATACGGCACCGCTGTTTCGCCTGAAGCTGCCAATTTAAACTACAAAGTTCTTAAAACAGAAAACGGTGTATCTGCATTGATGCTTAATATTGATAAGCCTTTCCTTGAAAGCTTAGGTGTAAGCCTTACCGAATTCTTTACTATGATGGGACTTGACAATTATGCACTTTCAGGTATTGATTACAACTATGTTTCCACGGTAATTGAAAATGAAGGCGCTTATTCCCTTATAATATTTGTGGACGCAAAAGATGTAGTAACCACCGATAAAAAGTATATCCGCAGATACGGCGACGTTGACGGCAACGGCGAAATAAATATGGTAGACGTTACTATTATTCAAAAGGTAATGGCTAAGCTCGCGGAGTTTAAAAGCTACGGTGAATCTGCCCACGACAACGCCGACTGCGACCACAGCGGGCAAATCAATATGCAGGATGTTACGCTTTTGCAAAAATATATCGCAAAACTTGTTACAGAGCTTTAATTGATAAAACATATCAGCTTTATATCAGTAATTATTGTTTAAAATTGCGGAGGCATTTTTAAAATGGCTAAGAAAAAGAATACTTCTTCGCTTGCCAAGAAAAGCAAAGGTAAGGGAAAAATATTTCTTAAAGGATTAAAAGAATATTCTATTTTAACTTTCGCAACCATAATTTTGTGCTTTGGTATACATTTGTTCAGATTACCTAACAATTTTACCTTTGGAGGTGTTACTGGCCTGGCAATACTTCTGTCGGCCTTTCTCCCCCTCAGCACATCAGTGCTCAACCTTATTTTTAACGTTGCACTGCTCATTATAGGTTATATATTTCTGGGAAGATCGTTTGCCTTTAAAACTGTGTTTGTAAGTATGTTGTATTCTGTCGTGCTGTGGCTTATGGAATTATATATGCCCATCACGGCTCCGCTTACCGACCAGCCTATGCTTGAGCTTATTTACGCTATATTTATTCCTTCCTTTGCCTCCGCTATAATTTTTAACTTAAACTCATCAAGCGGCGGAACAGACATAATAGCCATGATTGTAAAAAAATATACTTCTATGGCTATCGGCAACGCCCTTTTCATTGTAGATTGCATTATAGCCTGCCTGACATTTTTGGTATTTGACATAACAACAGGTCTTTATTCACTTTGCGGACTTTTGGCGAAGTCATTGGTTATTGACGTTGTTATTGAAAACATCAATACCTGCAAATATTTCAATATCGTTTGCCAAAATCCCGACCCCATATGTGACTTTATATTAAATCATTTAAAACACAGCGCAACAATATATAACGCAGAGGGTGCATTTACACATCAAAAGAAATATGTAATAATGGCGGCTATGAGCAGACGTCAGGCCGTACAGCTTAGAAACTTTATTAAAAAGACCGAACCCGACGCTTTCATACTTATTTCAAGCACAAGCGAAATTATAGGCAAGGGATTTCATAATTTTGATTTTTAGGGTTATGCATAGAGTCAGAACGTTGCTAAAGGAGGGATACGGTGTTTTTGCAAAAGTGGGAGTTGTTGCCCGATGAATTTCATAATGATGAAGTAAAGAAGTATTATGATATACTTAAAACAAAAAAAGCTCAGCTCTTTTTTAAACGTGTGCTGGACATTGTATTTTCCTTGATATTGATAATTCTTTGCCTGCTGCCTATGCTTGTTATTTCAATTATGATAAAAACCACCTCTAAAGGGGCTGTAATATTCAAGCAAAAGCGTGTAACAACTAACGGCAGGGTTTTTAGTATTTATAAATTCAGAACTATGTATGTTTCTCAGGAGACATATCAAATAACCGTAAAAAACGACCCCCGCATTACAAAAGTAGGCGTTAAGCTGAGAAAATACCGCCTTGACGAACTGCCGCAGTTGTTTAATGTTTTAAAAGGCGATATGTCTTTTGTAGGCACCAGACCCGAGGTAATGAAATATGTAAACAAATATACTCCCGCTATGTACGCTACCCTTTTGATGCCGGCGGGAGTAACGTCATATACCTGTGTATTATACAAAGACGAAGAGGAACTGTTTGATAACGTAGAGCAGATAGAATATGATTATCTGCACGGCGTTCTTGAAAAGAAAATGGAAACAAACCTTGAATATATAGAAAAATTTAATATTGGTTACGATTTCTATATTGTTTTTCTGACCATCAAAGAGATATTCTTCTGAGCATTTGCAGATACAAGGTGAAAGGAGGTGCCGTCGCTGCTTTGAGTACCACCGAAACATACAATTTAAAATATATGTTAAACAGCAAATCGGCGTTCAGAATTTGCTGTTTGTTTTCGGCTTTTTTTCAGCTTATCACGTATTTAGATTATGTTTTTTACGCTGTAACATTTGTCGTATTCATATGGGGAATATACTTAACCGCAAAAAGCATTTTCATAAACGGCGCTTTCAAGAAAGCAAAATATTCTTCTCTCATACTCGCAATGATAGTATTATCGGGCGCGACGGTGATCGCAAATATCACCTCTCCCCTTTTGTCTACACTTATCACCGTATCAACGGCAATAATCAATATAGTTTATCTGTTCCTCTTTTTTTGTGACATCAAATCAGATGTAAATATTATCCGCAAAGAAATATACATAATATCAAAGGGGCTTGTGTATATAACATCTGCTTGCGCTGTGGTGGGGCTTATACTTCTTATTGTTTTTCACCGCGCTGTTTGGATAGGCGACCGAAGTCTTATAATATACGAAAACCGTTTTAAAGGCTTATATATCAACCCCAACCCGATGGCTTTTGCATCTGTGACGGGTATACTTTCATGTCTTATTCTGCGGTGCAGAGGCTTTTTACTTAAAACAGGTAAAAAGCCTATACGCATAAGGTGGTTTTTGCTTGCGTTCGGACTTAACGGCTTGGCTCTTATGCTCAGCGTTTCCAATTCAGGCATTTTGCTTTTGAGCTGTTTTATTTTCGGAATACTGTGCTATATTCTGTTTGCGGGAAACAGCTTTAAGTCGTTTTTCACCATAGTTAAAAAGACGCTTTTGTTTTTGATCTGCTGCGCTGTTGCGTTATTCGGCCTTTTGACCGTACGTGCCGGTGTTAACTTTTCTTCGGGGGTACTTTTATCGGGGGAACCTATTGTAAGCAGAGAGCTGTTGGCACCCACCACGGAACAGTACAACTCCGAGCTTCAAACAGACGACGGGCTTATAACCTTCGAGCACATCAACACAACCTTTGACAGCGGCAGATTAAAGCTGTATTCAAAAGCCGTTACAAGCATATCCGAAACACCTGTGTTCGGTGTGGGATACGGAAATATATTATATAACGGTTTTATAAAAACAGGAAAACTATTCGATTACCACAACGGATATCTGACTCTCGCGGCATCTAACGGGATCGTATTTTTTGCGGTATTTGTAATATTCGGTTTACTGCTTGCAAAAAGAATGACAACAGTTGTATTTAAGCTCAAGCTGCAAAGCTCAAAAAGCGTTTTGCCGTTTCTTATGTGCTTTATTTACGGATATTGTGTTTATGCCTGCGTAGAGCCTACAATGATGTTTTATCCGTCTTATCAGGTTATGTTCTTTTGGTGGATATTAGGCTGCGCTTTTGCTTTGGTAAAAGATTTTGAAAAGGATTTTAAGAATCAACTGAGCTTTAAAGATTTAAAAGAATAATTTTCCTGAGAAAAATACGTAAAACAGGTAAAAATATCGTAAAAG
Organism: Clostridiales bacterium; assembly: GCA_024690965.1. GTDB lineage: Bacteria > Bacillota > Clostridia > Oscillospirales > Acutalibacteraceae > JAEEHZ01. Next base: position 144,563 of record JAILOG010000019.1, on the reverse strand, counting down.
TGTTTACTTTTCGATTTTGTTGTGATATAATGCTCACGTTGCCGATTCACGGTTTGGGGTTTAAGCCGCTGTGCGGAGTTTCCACTCCCTTTACTGTGTTTTGGGCGAAAATTTAATAAAGGTGGTAAAACAAAATGTTAAAAGAAAGAAAAAACGAATTAATGGCTGAGTATGCTACTCATGAGGGTGACACAGGTTCTCCCGAGGTGCAGATCGCTTTGTTGTCAGAGAGAATCAAGGACCTTACCGAGCACTTAAAAACTCATAAAAAGGACCATCACTCACGCAGAGGCTTACTTAAAATGGTAGGTCACAGAAGAAGTCTTCTTAACTATCTTAAAAAGGTGGATATCGAGAGATATCGTTCCATAGTTAGCAGACTCGGTCTCCGTAAATAATCACGTCAAAAATTGGGGCAGGCAGCAGACTATTGTTTCCTGCCCCATAAATTAGTTAATTACGCAGCGCGGTGAGTTAGCAGTTAAACGACTGCTTATTAAATATAAACAGTGGTTTTATTGCTAAGCACAGCCTGCGTTAAAATATAATAAAATATTTGAAAGGTGTTAAAAATTATGAATTCAAAAATGGAATTTAAAAATTTCAGGACTTTTGAAACAGAGTTCGCAGGCAGACCGCTTGTTATTGAAACAGGCAAGATTGCTCAGCTCGCAAACGGCAGTTGCTTGGTAAGATACGGCGATACAGTTGTAAACGTTGCAGTAACTGCTTCCCCTAAGCCGAGAGAGGGCGTAGACTTCTTCCCTCTTTCTGTTGATTATGAGGAAAAGATGTATGCAATCGGTAAGATCCCCGGCGCGTATCTTAAAAGAGAAGGCAGACCTTCGGAGAAAGCCATTCTTGTTTCCCGTGTTATAGACAGACCTATCCGTCCCCTGTTCCCCAAAGATATGCGCAACGATGTTTCTGTTGTTGCAACGGTTATGTGCGTTGACCTTGACTGCTCACCTGAAATTGCAGCTATGGTAGGCACATCTATAGCTATCAGCATATCCGATATTCCGTGGAACGGACCTATAAGCGCGTGCTCTGTTGGTATGATAGACGGAGAATATATCATAAACCCCACATTTGAACAGAGAAAAATATCAAAAATGGCTACAACAGTTGCGTCTACCGACAGCCGCATTGCTATGATAGAAGCAGGCGCCGACCGCGTAAGCGACGAAGAAATGTACAACGCCATTATGGCAGGTCACAAGGCTAATCAGGATATTATTGAGTTTATTAAAGGCATACAAAAAGAGATCGGCAAAGAGAAATTCACATTTGAATCCAACGAGCCCGATCACGATATGTTTGAGGCTATCTATGACTTTGCGAGCGAGGATGTTAAAAAGGCTCTCGACACTGACGACAAGACCGTAAGAGACGATAACTTAAAGCCCATTTACGAGGCTGTTCACGCAAAATTCGATGAAATATATCCCGAAATGGAAGCAAAGATCGACGAGTGTATGTACAAGACACAAAAGACTATTGTAAGACGCTGGCTTTTGGACGAGCAAAAGCGTGTAGACGGCAGAGGTATGGACGATATAAGACCTCTTGCTTCCGAAGTTGGAATTTTGCCGAGGGTTCACGGAACAGGCTTGTTTACAAGAGGACAGACTCAGGTTCTTACATGCGCTACACTCGGTCCTGTTGCCGATAAACAGCTTTTAGACGGCATTGACGGCGAAGTTGAAAAGAGGTATATCCACCACTACAATTTCCCCTCTTACTCAGTTGGCGAAACAAAACCCAGCAGAGGCCCCGGCAGACGTGAAATAGGTCACGGCGCGCTTGCTGAAAGAGCGCTTGTTCCCGTAATTCCTTCAGTTGAAGATTTTCCGTATGCAATAAGACTCGTGTCAGAGGTTGTATCATCGAACGGCTCAACTTCGCAGGGCAGTATTTGCGGCTCGACACTGGCACTTATGGACGCAGGTGTTCCGATAAAAGAGCCTGTTGCCGGTATCTCCTGCGGACTTATCACCGAGGGCGACCGCTGGATGACAATGGTCGACATTCAGGGCCTTGAAGACTTCTTCGGCGATATGGACTTTAAGGTTGCGGGTACTCACACAGGTATTACGGCAATTCAAATGGACCTTAAAATAAGCGGTCTTACACCCGAAATGGTAAAAGAAGCTCTTGAAAAGACGCACAAGGCACGTTTATATATACTTGATGAAGTTATGCTTAAGGCAATAGCAGAACCGAGAGCCGAGCTTTCCCCCTATGCTCCCAAGATGCTTACAACAACCATCAATCCCGAAAAGATTGGCGATGTTATCGGCAAGAGCGGCAAAATCATTCAGAAAATACAGCTTGACTGCGACTGTAAGATCGACATTGAGGACGACGGTCACGTATTTATCAGCGGCTTAGACGTTGACAAGTGCCGCCATGCTCTCAACATTGTTGAAACAATAGCAAATGAGCTCGTTCCCGGTGACGTATACTACGGCAAGGTTACAAGAATAATGGACTTCGGCGCATTTGTTGAGATAGTTCCCGGCAAAGAAGGTATGTGCCATATTTCTCAGCTTGATGTTAAGCGTGTAGACAAGGTGACCGATGTTGTAAGCGAAGGTGACGAGGTTATGGTAGCCGTATTGGGTACCGACGAGAAAGGCAGACTTAACCTTTCAAGGCGTGAAGCGCTTATTAAAGTTAACGGCGCGGTTCCCGAAAACGACATCAGCGAAAGACCCCAGCGCCCCTCAAGACGCGGCAACGGCAACCGCCGAGGTCAGAGAAAATAAAAATAGATTAAAATAAGATTTGCTCCGCAGACACAGGCGTTTTACCTGTCATCCGCGGAGCATATTTTTTATGTTTTAAACTTTTAGTTTCGGCATAACGGCTTTAAAAGCCGCTTTTGCTATACCAATACTTCAATTATCAAATTACTCTTTTTTGTTTTTGCAGTCACACCCAAAAATATAAATCTGCCTCTTCCCCGCACCGTCACTTTGTCGTAGGGCTTTACAATATAAGAATCGCTTGTGCATATGCGGTCATTTATAAACACCCTTTCGGCTTCAAACAGCTTTGCGCTTTGACTGCGTGAAAGCTTATATACAGCCGCGCACATAACATCACACCTAAGTGATGAAACCTGCACATTCACCTTCTTCTTTTCACCTGTGAGGTTTTGCGGCAATTTTTCGCATATAGTACATTTTACAGACGTATGTTTTACTTTTTGCAGGTTTTGTATTATATATGGTGCGATGCTGTTACGGGCGAAAATATACGCGTCATTGTCAATAACGGCTATATCGCCTATAAGCGACCGTTTTATACCCAAATTCATAATCGCGCCCAAATAATCTCTGTGATTAAGGTTATCTGAAAACTTGGCGTTTATGGGAGCAGCCTTGATGCACTGTATAGGAAAATCAATATCATATCCTAATAATTCTTTACTTCCAAAGCGGATAATTACCCTCTCACAACCGTCATAACCGCCGAAAAACGAGTACGGAACGTAACCGAATTGAGAGCTTATCTCATTAAACAGGCTTAGATCCCCCTGAGAGCAAAAGTCGGTAAATGTGTATTCGCTGTTGTTATACGATTTTTCCGCAAGCTCACAAAAACGCTTCTTTATAAGTTCTTTTTCGTCCATTTTAATTCCCGTTTCTCATATTTTCGGCAATAGTCTCAAGCGTTTGAGAAACAACATTGCCTGCACTGTAAAACCCCAAACCGCCGTTTTCAACAACGCACGCAAACGCAAGCGGACAGTCATCGTCAAGTGTGAAGCCTGTTATCCATCCGTGAGCTTCGTCGTTATTGCCTGTTTCCGCGGTGCCTGTTTTGGCGCAAACGGTAAGTGACGGAAAGCTCCAGTCGCCGTAATAATCGCTTACGGTTGAGCGCATCATATCTTTTATCTTTGCCGCTGTAGAAGGCTTTATCAAAGATTTTGAGCTCATTACCGCAGACAAATCTATCAAAGACGTGTTCTTTACCGTATGCGGTATTATAGTGCTGCCGCCGCGGGCAACTCCCGCAGACAGTATAGCCATATTCATCGGGCAGACCTCATCTGTATACTGACCTATTCCCGCCCATGCAACCTCTGCCTTAATTGCTTTATCGAGGTCAAAATTGCCCTTCGCGGTGGGATTTCCGTTTACTTTATATGAAGTTGTTATACCCAGAGAATCGGCGTATTTCTCAAGTGTTTCTTTGCCCAATTTACAGCTAAGCTCGGCAAAAGCGATATTGCACGAATGAGAAAACGCCTCTTTAAGCGTAAGCTCGCCGTGACTGTCCATACACGTTACCTTGTGACCGTCAATATCTGTTGAGCCGTTGCAATAAAAGGTCATATCCTCAACATCGGGAATATTTTCAAGCGCGGCGCAAAGTGTAACTATCTTAAACGTTGATCCGGGGGGATAAAGCCCGGATAATGTTTTATCGAGATATACGCCGTCGTAAGATGTATCGTCCGAGCTAATTTCGGGCGGAGAGGCAGGGTCGTATGTGGGTGTGCTCACTGAGCACAATAATTCACCTGTTTTGTAGTTATACACCACAACCGCGCCGTTTCTGCCGCTTAACGCGTTATACGCGGTCGCGCAGGCAGCGCTGTCTATTGTGAGCTGCATATTTGTATTGCTCAAAAGCTTGCCGAATGACGAAGCTCCGAATAAAATGTTGTATCCGCTGATGCTTGAACGGTATATGCTTTGTATTGATGTGGAAATATTGGTGCTTGTGTCGCCCACCATATGAAGCGTGGCTTTACGCACGTCCTCTCGGCCGTTATACACTCGCTCACCGTCAGAGGAATAAGCAAGAAGCTCGCCGTAGCAGTCGGTTATCGTTCCGCCGTCCGCAATGCCTGTGGCGGCGTAATGACCGTTATACGGCATATTAGCCCACGATCTTCCGTCTGAAAACCAGCGAAAGATAAACACAAACATTCCTATTATAAACAGCAACGCAAAAATAAATACGGAATAAGACCGTCTGCGTGTACGTTTCATATCAAAATCTCCCGTGTAATAATTACTTTGATATCAGCTTTCCGCAACCTGAACAATATGCTTGCGTGAAAGCTTTTTATATGTACGTTCATCTGCCGCTTTTATAAAAGCAAGCAACCCCCAGCAGCTTATCATACTTGAACCGCCCAAGCTTATAAAAGGCAGAGTAACACCCGTAAGCGGCAAAATATCAGTCGCCCCGAAAACATTCAGCGAGGCTTGTATTATCAAAAGCCCCGCGGCACAGCACGCGCTTATAGAATAAAACGAAGAGCGGCTGAGCGTTGTTATCTCTCTCGTATAGAATACAAGCGCGGCAAGCGACAGAGCGACCGTGACAGCGACGATAAGCCCCGATTCTTCACAAAGCAAACCGAAAACAAGGTCGCTTTCGCTTGCGAATATGTATTTCAAAAATCCGTTGCCTACTCCCACGCCGAACAAACCGCCGCTTGCGCTGTATGTAAGTACCCTTGCCTGCTGATAAGCAGCGTCGTCGTAATTCTGCCACACATTGCCCCACGCCGCAAAGCGCTGGGCTATATACGGCTTAAAGCATAATATTATCATTGCGCCGAAAAACGCCGCAACAAGCGCCAGAATAACTGTTTTATAGTCACCCGAACGTATTATTGAAATAATAAGGAATGTCGCAAAGAATATGAGCGCTGTTCCGAAATCGCTCATAATAAACAGCGCGCCGATGCAAATGGCAGAGAAAACAATAAATTCCGTTAGGTTTCTGTTTGTTTGCAAAACGTCCAATGTTGCCGCGCTTACAAAGATAAATATAACTTTTACAAGCTCAGACGGCTGAACGGTAATGGAGCCTATTTGAATCCAGTTTTGCGCTCCGCTGCGAACCGTTCCGAAAACAAGGTTTATCGCAAGCAGAACTACAGCCGCGCCCATTGCGTACATTCTCATTTTCAAAAGCTTATCGGGGTATTCCAAAAGGCGTATTATCACCAAAAACAGTATTACGCCTAAAACGACGCATATAAGCTGAACATAAGCCTGACGCAAGTTCTGCCTTATCAAAAGACTTACTCCCATACCCGAAAACAACAGTCCCAGAGTTTCAAGCTCAAACGACGCTCTCTTTAAAAATCCGCGAGTAAAAGCAAACACGGAAATAACGACCGCGGAAAAGGCTCCGTAAACAACAAAAGCCTCGGGCATAAAGCCGTCGGAAGCAAAAGCAGCCTGCGTAAAAAACATAAGGAGCGAAAAAAGCATAAGCAGCAAAAGCACAAACGGACGCATTGCCTTTTTGTGAGGAGCCGTATCCTTTTCCGATACAGATTGATGTGAGCTTTCGCCCTTTTTCACTTCGAACTGTGTCGCACCTAGTGTTATAACATCGTTTAAAAAAATCTGTGTTCTGCCCTGACAGCGTTTATTATTTACAAAAACGCCTGCCTTTGAGCCTGTGTCGCTTATAAACCAGCCCTCGTTCCTTCTCAGCAAAACAGCGTGGTCACGCGAAACGGTGGAGTCAGCGATATATATGTCACTGCCGCGGCTTCTGCCGAGCGAATTTTCCCAATAATACACGGGTACAGTCTCGTCTGTTATTGTATTATGCAAGCTTATAAGGGGCTTTTTGCCGCGCTTTTGTATCCGCATACTGTAAAAGCACTTTACAACGGTAAGCACGGTAAGCAGCGCCGCTGCCACCCGCAGCGCGAAAACGCCGTAATCCGTGATGAATTCTATTATACTATCCATTTGTTTTGCTCCGATCGGTTTGCGCTTCATTCATAATCTCACTGTCTATGCTAAGCGCTATCTCTATGGGGTCGGTATTCTCTTTTTCCTGCTCTAAATATTGACGGCGCTTTTCCTCACGCACTTTAAATCTGTGGAGCATATTCTCAGCCCAATTAGAATCAATTTTCAAAAATCCAGTCATACTGCTGTCAAGCCCCGCTGTTTTTCTCACAATGTACTCCGCTTTGTGATAAACCTCCATCCTGGTGCTTTGACAATAAGGACCGTTTGATGTTTCAAACTCAAATCCGATAGTGTTTTTCTCCTGATAGCAGAATGAAAATGTACCTTTTATAATCTCACAGTCTTCTTTTTTCTTTACAACATTTAAAACGGCGAGCTTTGTTATTTCTATCGCCATATCGTCAAGGCCCGATTCTAATATATGGATCTTTTCTCTGAATGTGTCGTAATCCGGCACAATGCGTCTTTTCACGTACTTAAGGGAATCGTAATCCTCTTCAAGCGCGGTATCTATTATTCTGCTGCTGTCTATATCGGGTATGTAATAGACTAAAAAACGTCTTTCCATATCGTTGTAAAGCACCGGATGCCTTATCTCAAAGCTTCCCCCGCAATATTTGCAAAGCTTTGTAAATATCGAAGCGGAAATAACGTCATCTTTTATCTCTGGATTAAGGGTAATATTTATAGACGGATACACCACAATATTTTGCTGTTTTTGACAATGAGGGCAGGTAACTTTCTTCGTTTCAAATTCCATAATATACTCCCAAAATACACTTATATTCAATATTTTTTATATAATATCATATTTTTGCCGAAAAAAACATATTATTTTAAAAAAATATTGACATATATAAAAAAAACGTCCATAATAATAGTATGATTATTAAGGAGGCAGTACAAATGAATATATCGGATATTACAAACAAAATAGGTAAATCCATTTCGGATGTTGTAGACTTTGTATCTGACAAAAACAAAACCAATGCTCAGTTAAGCAGACTAAAAACGGTTATGCGCCATGAGATAGACGCTCTTAACGACTGCTATATGGAGCTTGGAATGTATTATTACGAAAACTTAAGAGATAATTCAGACTTTAATACATCCGATTTGTGCGAGCAAATAGACAGCCTTAAAGCAAATATTAAAGCAGCCGCCGAAAAATACAATGCAATAAAAGGTCGCAACGAAGATGTTTGCGACGGAGAATGTGAGATCATCATAGAAACAACAGACGACAATTTAAAGAGTGAACCTGCCGACGAAGAAAAAGCAGAAGAAAAACAAGCGGAAGAACCCGAAATGCCGCGCAAAACCATAAAAATGGTACTAAAGCACGATGAAGCCGCACCGAAAGCCGTTGAACCTGACGATGATGACGAGGACTGTGACGATGAGGCTGAGGACGAAGAAGACTAAAGCGCTTTAATGCTTTTAAACTGATAAGCAGCTTAATTTACCGCCGCGCCGGGTTTTTGTATAAAGCTCTGCGCGGTTAAATTTTGCGTGTCATTTAGCTCATAAAGCAAAGGAATTTTAACAGGACGTTTTGTTGCAATTTGTAATTAATGAGTGTATAATTTACGGGTACGGTCAAACGCCGCAAGAATAAAGAAGGGGTGATTAATTTGGAGCAAACAATTATGCAGCTTTTAGAACAAAGGGATTATCAAAAGCTGCGAAGTATCCTTTCTGATATGTATGCGGCCGATATTGCGGCAGTTCTTGAAGAATTACCCGAAAACAAGCTTCCTATCGTGTTCCGGATATTACCCAAAGAGCTTGCCAGCGAAACCTTCGCGTATTTTGACACTGATATTCAAGAGGTACTTATAAGAGCGTTCAGCGATACCGAGCTTGAGGAAGTTATCAATCAGCTTTATCTTGACGATACGGTTGATATGATAGAAGAAATGCCCGCAAACATTGTAAGGCGTATTTTGGACCATACAACGCCCGAAATGCGCTTAGAAATTAATCAAATACTTAAATACCCCAAAGACAGCGCAGGCAGTATTATGACAACAGAATATGTCGCGCTGAAGCCCGATATGACAGTCTCTGAGGCTTTTACAAGAATAAGACGAACAGCCATAGACAAAGAAACAGTTTATACCTGTTATGTTATCGCCAATGACAGAACGCTTATCGGCGTGGTTACGGTAAAAGACCTTTTGATGCACGAATACGAAAATCAGATCAAAGACATAATGGAGACAAATGTTATTTTTGTCAACACCCACGAAGACAAAGAAATTGTTGCAAAAGCATTTGAGAGATACGACTTTCTCGCCCTGCCCGTTGTAGACCGCGAAAACCGCCTTGTGGGCATTGTTACCATCGACGACGCTGTTGACGTTTTGCAGGACGAGGCAACGGAAGATATTGAAATGATGGCGGCTATCACGCCTACCGACAAGCCTTATCTTAAAACAGGCGTGTTTGAGACGTGGCGCAAGCGTATTCCGTGGCTGCTTTTGCTTATGATTTCGGCTACCTTTACCGGTAGCATAATACAACATTACGAGGACGCTTTGGGTAAGTATATAATACTTTCATCGTTTATACCCATGCTTATGGACACAGGCGGAAACGCAGGCGGACAATCGTCAGTTACCATCATAAGAGGTTTGTCCCTCGGTGAAATTGAAATGCGCGATATTTTGCGCATTATTTGGAAAGAAATGCGTGTTGCCGTAATGTGCGGATTGACGCTCTCTGTTACAGTGTTCTTTAAAATACTGTTTATTGACAGACCGCCTGAGCAGCCTATAACAATTGCGCTTATAGTATCCGGTACAATGGCTCTGGCAGTTGTGGTAGCGAAAATTGTAGGCTGTTCATTGCCTGTGCTTGCAAAAAGAATCGGCTTTGACCCTGCCGTTATGGCAAGTCCGTTTATCACAACGATTGTAGACGCCGTTTCACTGATGATCTATTTTGGGATTGTATCAAACGTTATGGCTTTATGAAACAATTTACAAAAAACTTGATTTTTCGCTTACAAAATATTATAATAACTCAGTAATTAAACAGGGGTGCCGTTAGGCTGAGATTATACCCTTTGACCTGATTCGGATAATGCCGGCGTAGGGAGCTTATATTGCACCGCGCGTCCGCGCGGTGCTTTTAGTTTGTAATACTTTTCAAATTATAAGGAGAATGACAAATATGAAAACGGATTCAAAAAAACTAACCTCAAGCAACATAAAAAGACTTGTGCTTACCGCCGTACTCATCGGCTTGGCAACCGCGCTTAGTATGCTGAAGATTTGGCAAATGCCTCTCGGCGGCTCTGTAACTCTGCTTTCCATGCTGCCTATTGCACTTATTTCTATTGAATACGGAGTTGCGTGGGGACTTTCGGGTGCGTTTATCTATTCTTTGCTTCAAATGGGGCTGTCTATTGCCAAAGTGCTTTCGTGGGGTTTGGCGCCTGCGGCAGTTGTAGGCACTGTACTGCTCGATTATATTCTTGCGTATACCGTTCTCGGATTTTCAGGTATGTTCAGAAAAAAAGGTGTACCCGGTATTTGCGTCGGCGTGTTTATCGCAATTCTTTTAAGGTTTGTATGTCATTTGCTTTCCGGTGCGATCATATTTGACATTTGGATGCCGGACGATTGGGCTAATCCGTTTGTTTATTCTTTCTGCTACAACGGTTTGTATATGCTGCCGGAGCTTATTCTTACTATGTTGGGCGCTGTTCTGCTGTTTAAAACTCCGAGTTTTAACAAGATTATGAGCAGTAATATGGAATACAAAAGATAAAAATGAAACTTGAATTTTAAAAGAATAAATGTTAAAATTTCAGTAGGTTTTTTCTTGGAGGAATAATATGCTTTTTATCGCAAATACACTTAATATCAACTATTTAGGTCTTACGTTTGGGTGTATAGTTGCTTTGGCGGGAATTATCACTGCCGTTTCGGCGTTTATAATGCCCTCCTCAAAAAGTAAAAGGCGAAGCTCGGCTTCACTTAGGCGTACACGAATAAGCTATAAAAAGCCAAGCGGTAAAAAGTATAAAACCAAGATTAAATACAAATAATTCCGCCCGTGGCGAAGCTGGATATCGCAGCAGATTCCGATTCTGAAGGACAGGGGTTCAAATCCCTTCGGGCGGGCCAAAGCGAAAATCCTGTCGACGAAGTCGGCGGGATTTTCGCTTTGTATTATTCATTTTTAAATTTTAAGTCTTAAGTTTTCAGTGAAAGACAGGATTTTCTAAATGAATACTGAAAACTTAAAACTTAAAAACCGGAAAATACGCTTTGCAAATACAAGTCTTATTTATCGTAACGAATTCAAAATAGCACATTAATGACTACAAGATCATATGAATTTTGTTAGTCATTTGACATAAAGCGAACTTCATTTTTGTAATTTTGGGCGTCAATCTCAGAAACGCCCCTCGACTAACGCCGAGAAACTCAAATAATATTAAATAAAGAATAAAACAACTCCGCAGATACGGGCATAAGATCTGATATCCGCAGAGAATTATTCTACAGTTTTCAGCTAAAGTACCCAATATACGGCACCGCACCCATTATTTGTGCGTTGATATGCAACGCGTAGGCGTGTTAGAATTAATTAGGCGCTAAATTCGCCTAAAGCTTTGTGAAAGGAGAATTAATATGAAAAAAATAACGAAGCTTTTAGCAGTAGTTCTTGCTGCAATGATAATCGGAGCAGGTGCAGGTGTAAAGGTTGACGCTGCCTGTGCGCAGGCTCAGGGAGGTTTTAAAACCGTTTGCGGAATTAATCAAAGAGATTGCGGCAATTTAAACGGTAATCCAAATGAAATATTTAACTGTTACGGCCGTAACTGCAAATGGGATGTAAACGATTTGCTCAGACGTTTGCTTGGCGGCAAAGCACCTTGTATCGGCTGCGATACAGATTCGTCTTGTATTGGATGTGATACCGATTCATCTTGCGTTGGTTGCGACAGCGATTTGTCTTGCATCGGTTGTGATACGGATAAGTCAAAACCAAATAAGCCCGATTCCGATACCTGCGGTGACAAATGCACAGATACATCAAAAGATAAATCCACCGACACTGCAAAAGACAAATCATCCGACACACAAAACAAGCCTATTTCTCAACCCACTGACGAAGCAGGTTACAATTCCTCTTATGAGGATGAGGTAATAAGACTTGTAAATGCAGAGCGCGCAAAATACGGTCTTTCCGAGCTTAAAAAGGATACAAAGGCAACACAAGCGGCGCGCATAAGAGCTAAAGAAATCGTAGCAAAATTTTCGCACACAAGACCTAACGGAAGCTCTTGCTTTACGGCGGCAAAGGAAATAGGCGCGACATACCGCACAGCAGGTGAAAACATAGCATACGGATACAGCACTCCGAAACAGGTTGTAGACGGCTGGATGAATTCGGAAGGTCACAGAAAGAATATTCTTTCCTCTTCCTTTACAAAAATAGGGGTAGGATGTTACAAAAGCGGCAGAGTGCTTTATTGGTCACAATTTTTTATGGGATAATTAAATAACCTTTCGCCGAAAAGGCGCCCCCGAAATATCGGGAGCGCCTTTTTATTGAGGAAAAAATATATGTTAAAAAATATAATATGTCTTATGACTCATAGTCCGAATCGTCATACTCTATGTCGGAATCGGAAAAGTCAAACTCCAAATGCTCGCCGCAATTGGGACATTTTATCTCGCCCTCTGCAAGCACATCTTCGCTTACGCATATTTTTTCATTGCAAGAGGGGCAGGTAACCTCAAAATATTCGTCCATATCATCGGTTATGTCTTCCCCTTCATCTTCGGAAGAATCATCATCTTTTAATTCGTCTCTCAAATCGCAGTCATAGTCGTCACAATTATCACAATCATAATCACATTCGTCTTCTTCTAAATCGTTAATGTCGTCATCGTCGTCATAATACTCATCATAATCGTCATAATCGTCATCGTCATCGTCGTCGTTATAGCCGAACTCTTCATCAAGCTCATAAAGAAGATCGTCAAAATCATCTTCAAGAGTCGCCAGGTCTTCATCTACGGCGTCGATATGTTCGGTCATATCATCAACATAGCACTCAAGATCTTCAAGCTCTTCTGCCATCTCCTGCAAAACGTCTATAATTGATTTTATCACCCTTACCTCGTCTTTGCTTTCGTCAAGACGGATACCTTCGGTCAATCCTTTGATATAGGCAATTTTTTCTATGAGAGTCATAATAAATCTTCCTTTCGTAAGCTATATTGGCTTTTAATTATGCACGGCCGAGATATTCGCCGGTTCTGGTATCTATCTGGATCTTCTCTCCCTCATTTATGAACAGAGGCACTTTTATTTCTGCTCCTGTTTCAAGCGTTGCAGGCTTTTGTACGTTTGTTGCAGTGTCGCCCTTGAAGCCCGGCTCTGTTTCGGTAACCGTGAGAACAACAAAGTTAGGCGGCTCTACTCCAAACACGTTGCCCTTGTAAGAAAGAACCTTGCAAACCTCATTTTCTTTAACGAACTTAAAGTTATCCGCTAATATATTCTTATTTATCGGAATCTGCTCATAAGTTTCGTTATCCATAAAATAATAAAGCTCACCGTCGTTATAGAGATATTCCATATCGCGTCTCTCTATATAAGCTGTAGGATATTTGTCGTTAGGGTTGAAGGTCTTTTCGACAACGCTTCCTGTGATAACATTTCTTATTTTTGTGCGAACAAAAGCTGCGCCCTTGCCCGGCTTAACATGCTGAAACTCTATTATAGAAACAACCTGACCGTCCATCTCGAAGGTAACGCCGTTTCTAAAATCTCCTGCACTAATCATTGGTACCCCTCCTAAAAAAGTAATACAACATCAATATAAAAATCGACTGTCATCTTGTACATTATACATAATACAATGGAAAAAAGCAATAGTTTTAAAAAATTTTGTTATTTTCATATTTTCAGTTAAGCGCTGATAATCGGCTTTCCCATTTGTGTTTTACAGGTCGTCATTTTCTCCGAGATACTTTTCCACTATAAAACGCGGTCTGCGCTTTGCTTCCAAATAAATTTTGCCTATATATTCACCGATGATGCCGATCGCCAAAAGCTGTAAGCCCCCTATTGCCCACACGGAGCACAAAAGGCTTGCCCAACCGCTTACTGTCCATCCGGCAAAAAACGCAACCAATGAATACATAATCATAATAAGGCTTACGAAAAAGATAATAAATCCAAGCCAAGTTATCATTCTTATAGGCTTAATGCTCAGTGAAGTAACGCCCTCCCACGCAAGCGCAAGCATTTTTTTAAGAGGATATTTGCTTTTGCCTGCAAGACGTTCAAAACGTTCATATTGCACTATATCATACTTAAAGCCGACCATAGGCACCATTCCGCGAAGAAAAATATTAGTTTCTTTATAGAGTGAAAAAGCTTGTAATGCCCTTTTGCTCATAAGGCGGAAATCGGCATGGTTGAATATCACCTTTGCGCCGAGTTTATTAAGTATTTTATAGAATGATTCCGCTGTAAATCTCTTGAAAAATGTATCTGTCTCTCGCTTTGAGCGCACACCGTAAACTATGTCGCAACCATCTTCGTATTTTCGGAGCATTTCATCAAAGGCGTTTATATCGTCCTGTAGATCGGCATCTATTGAAATGACAGCGTCAGCCTTATCTTTAAGGGTCATAAGTCCCGCAAGCAAAGCATTTTGATGGCCGCAGTTCTTTGTCAGCTTGATACCCTCAAACATACCGTTTTCATCGTTAAGCGATTTAATAATACTCCACGTGGAATCTTTAGAGCCGTCGTCAATAAACACAATCTTGCTGTCGTATGTAATTTTACCATCGGACATAAGCTGCTCGTATTTTGTTTTCAGTTTTTGCGCGGAATCGCGTAAAACTTCTTCTTCGTTGTAGCACGGTATTGCAAGATACAGCTTTGTCATTGAATTTAACCTCATTTTGATTAATTATTTATTCTTCGGTATTCTTTTTATAGCACCTGTGGCACATTGCGACATAGCTGTCGTTGCCGCCAAGCATTATCTGACTGCCCTGTGTTACCACTTTGCCTGTTTCGTCTATTCTGGCGTTCACTGTGGCTTTTCTGCCGCAATGGCACATCGTTTTAATTTCTTCTATGCAGTCGGCGATTTCCATAAGGCGCATACTGCCGGGAAACAGCCTTGTTAAAAAGTCGGTTCTCAAGCCAAAACAAAGCACGGGGATATCTTTATCATCTACAATTTTGCGAAGCATTTGTATTTGCTCGGGAGTAAAAAATTGACACTCGTCCGCTATCACTACGTCAATATTTTTGTTTTCGCATACTTTATCAAGCATTTTGCATATGTCGTCATTCGGACAAACAATATCGGCTTTTGCCTCAAGTCCCGCGCGTGAGCGGACAACGTCGGCACCGTCGCGTGTATCTGTTGAGGGCTTAATAAGCCACACGCCCATATTTTTTTCTTCATAATTAAATTTTGTAATAAGAGCCTGAGCAGTTTTGCTGCTGCCCATTGCTCCGTATTTAAAATAAAGCTTAGCCATTTTTCTTCTCCCCGTTTTTTATTTTAATATATAGGATGTTTTTCGCAGATCTCTTTTACTGCGTTTTTGATACCGTCTTTTCTCATGTCAAAATCTTCTATTGCGTCACAGATGAGAGAAGCCACTTTCCTGCATTCCTGCTCGTTAAGCCCCCGTGTTGTTATCGCGGGCGTGCCTATTCTTATTCCGCTTGTTATAAAAGGACTGCGCGGCTCACCGGGAACCGTGTTTTTATTCACGGTTATATTAACCTCGTCAAGACGTGTTTCAAGCTCTTTGCCCGTTAGCTCCATGTCTTTTAAGTTAAGAAGCATAAGGTGATTGTCGGTACCGCCAGAAACCAGCTTTACTCCCCTACTTAAAAATTCATCAGCCATTGCGGAGGCGTTGTTTACTATACGCTTCGTGTAATCTTTAAATTCGGGCTTGAGCGCCTCACCGAAGCATACAGCCTTAGACGCTATTATGTGCATAAGCGGTCCGCCCTGCGTGCCGGGGAATATTGCTTTGTCAATTTGCTGCGCGTATTTTTCTTTGCAAAGTATCATTCCTCCTCGGGGTCCTCTTAATGTCTTGTGCGTTGTTGTTGTAACAAAATCCGCGTAAGGAACAGGTGAAGGATGTACACCCGCCGCAACAAGCCCCGCAATATGCGCCATATCTACCATAAGGTAAGCGCCGCAGACGTCCGCTATTTCTCTGAACTTTTTAAAATCTATTATTCTGGGGTACGCGCTTGCGCCGCACACGATCATTTTAGGTTTTGATTCTATGGCAGTTTGATACAATTTATCGTAATTTATTAAATGCGTTTCGAGGTCAACTCCGTAGCTTATGAAATTATAATATTTTCCCGAAAGATTTACGGGTGAGCCGTGGGTAAGATGTCCGCCTTCCGAGAGGTTCATACCGAGCACCGTATCTCCGGGCTTAAGCATTGCAAAATACACGGCAGTGTTCGCCTGCGCGCCCGAATGGGGCTGAACATTCGCGTGTTCCGCGCCGAAAAGCTTACAGGCGCGGGCTATCGCCAGTTTTTCAACTTCATCAACGAACATACACCCGCCGTAGTACCTTTTATCGGGATAACCTTCGGCATATTTATTTGTGAGCACGCTGCCCATTGCAGCCAAAACGGCAGGTGAAACGATATTCTCCGACGCTATAAGCTCCAGGTTGTTTTGCTGGCGTTCTTTCTCCCTTTTTATCATAGCCGACAAATCGGGATCGTACTGATTTAAAAAATTAATATAATCTAAAGTATTTTCGTACATATTAAGTCCGCGAAACAGTTGCATCGCAAATATTTCGCCTCTCCTTTCAGGCAGATTTAAGCATACTCCGCTTAGTGAATTATATTACATACCTGCAAAAATTGCAAGCAATTTGACCTCAATACATCTAATATTTCCAAAACAGCGCAAGCTTAAACGCCGCACTCCGCAAATTTGCAAAGCACGACGTTTTGTTTATATATTATTAAATATTAAAGTGATCTTACCTTAAGCACTCCCGGCATAGCTTTTATTGCTTCGGGGTCTGCGTTTTCGGCATTATCTATTATCGTATAAGCGTAATCGCCACGTGTTTTGGTTACTGCCTTGCCCATTTGCGCAAGCTTTGCGCCGAGTTCATCACAAGCCTTGTGAACAACGCATACACGTTTGCCGCTTCTCTCAACGGAAATATTAGGCAAATTTACGCTATTTACTATGTTGCCGTTTTCAAGGTATTCCATAACCTGTTTTGCAGCCATATAAGCGCAATTTTCTTCAGATTCGGGAGTGGATGCTCCAAGATGAGGCAACGCGGTAACGCCTTCGGCTCCTATTATGTCATCGGTAGCGAAGTCTGTTACATAAGCAGCCATTTTTCCGCTTTCGAGCGCCTCTAAGATATCGCCCGATACAACAAGTCCGTCACGTGAGAAGTTAAGTATGCGAACGCCGTCTTTCATCTTTGCGAGCGATTCTTTACCTATCATACCTCTTGTTCCGTCGTTTAGCGGAACGTGAAGTGTAATATAATCGGCAACAGCGTATATATCGTCAAGATTTTCGGTAAATTTCATCGTGGGCGACATTTTGCTCTTGCCCTGCTCAGACAGGTAAGGATCGTAGCCTATAATGCTCATACCAAGCGCTTCTGCCGCGTGGGCAACGAGCATACCTATCGCGCCCATACCAACAATGCCTAAAGTTTTACCCTTTATTTCAGGGCCTGCGAAAGAGCTTTTACCTTTTTCTACGAGCTTGCCCACTTCACTGCCGCTTCCCTTAAGAGTTTCAGCCCATTTCGCGCCTTTTACTACCTTACGGGAGCTTATCAGCAAGCCGCATATAACAAGCTCTTTTACGGCGTTTGCGTTTGCGCCGGGTGTGTTGAACACACATATTCCCTTTTCACTGCATTTGTCAAGCGGTATATTGTTAACGCCTGCGCCGGCTCTTGCTATAGCCAAAAGGCTCTCCGGCAATTCCATATCGTGCATTGAGGCGCTGCGAACAAGAACTGCTTCGGGATTTTTCATATCCTCTGAATAAGTATAATCATCGGTAAAGCAATTTAAACCAACTTTGCTTATTTTATTAAGCAATAATACATTGTACATTTCTATCACTCCGTTTTCCTGTTAAAATCAAAATCAGGAATTTTCTTTCTCAAATTTCTTCATAAACTCAACGAGCTTTTCTACGCCTTCAATAGGCATAGCGTTATAGATAGAAGCTCTCATTCCGCCAACGCTTCTGTGGCCCTTAAGGTTGATAAAACCAAGCTCTTCCGCTTCTTTAAGGAATCGCGCGTTAAGCTCATCGCTGTCAGTTACAAAAGGAACGTTCATAAGAGAACGGTCTTCTTTTACAACGGTGCCCCTGAACATTTTGGAGCTGTCAAGGAAATCGTAAAGAATAGAAGCCTTTTTGATGTTTCTTTCCTTCATTTTTTCAAGACCGCCGATGTCGTTTTTGATCCACTCCAAAACGAGCTTTGCCATATAAATAGTGTAGCAAGGAGGAGTATTGAACATAGAGCCTGCGTCTGCGTGAGTTTTGTAGTTAAACATTGTGGGGGTAAAGTCCATAGCGTTACCTATAAGGTCTTCTCGTACAATTACTATTGTAAGTCCTGCGGGAGCAAGGTTTTTCTGTGCGCCCGCGAAAAGCAGACCGAATTTTGAAACATCTATCGGCTCGCTGCAAATGCAGGAAGATATATCGGCAACAAGCGGAACATCACCTGTGTCAGGCAATTCGTGATAGCAGGTTCCGTAGATTGTATTGTTCATACATATGTGGAAATAATCAGCGTCTTTGCTGAATGTTGAGGGATCAAGCTTTGGTATATAGTTATATGTTTTATCTTTGGAAGAAGCAACAATATGAGCTTCACCGTATTTGGAAGCCTCTTTTTGAGCTTTGTCCGCCCACTGACCTGTAATTACGAAATCGGCTTTTTTATTTTTTGTCATCAAATTAAGCGGAACCATAGCGAACTGTGACCAAGCGCCGCCCTGCAAAAACAGAACCTTGTAATTATCAGGTATGTTCATAACCTCGCGAAGAAGGCTTTCAGCCTCTTTGATAATACCGTCATAAACCTTTGAGCGGTGAGACATTTCCATTACAGACTGACCGCTACCCTTGTAATCGAGCATTTCGTCTGCCGCGATTCTTAATACTTTTTCGGGAAGCACGGAAGGACCTGCCGAAAAATTATAAACTCTTGCCATTTTAAAGACTTCCTCTCAAATTATATTATTAGGTGGATAGTTATACCGCACCGTATAGTGATGATACCATTTTAAGGTGTCAAAGTCAATTGATATTTTGATATTTTGTCTGAAATATTTATAATTTGTATTATAATTGTAAGTATAAATATATAAAAGTTGAAAAGAAGAAAACTATATGTTAATATATTGTAAAGTATAATTTGTTATATGACAGAGGTTGCTATGTTATTTGCAAGTACAGTATTTTTATATATTTTTTTGCCCGTTACTCTTATTCTGTATTACACAGTATGCAAAAGATCAAGACGCGCTCAGAATATTTTGCTTTTGTTAAGCTCATTGCTTTTTTATGCATGGGGTGAACCGGTTTTTGTTCTGATAATGATAGCGTCTATTGTTGTTAATTATTTTTTGGGATTGCTAATAGAAAAAAGCAGAGCTAACAAAGGCATTTCCCGCCTAATAATAGCAACCACTGTTATTTTTAATCTCTCATTTTTATTTGTATTTAAATACTTAGGTTTTTCGTTGAAACTATTTAATAGCATTTTTTCTGCAAATCTGTATGTTCCCGAGATTGCATTGCCTATAGGTATATCATTCTTTACATTTCAGGCTATGTCGTATGTTTTTGATGTATACCGCAAAAAAGGGAAAGTTCAAAAAAACATACTTAATGTAGCATTATATATTTCCTTCTTCCCACAGCTTATAGCAGGACCGATCGTAAGATATCAAACTATCGCAGAACAAATCAATAACCGCAAAGAAACAATAGATAATATCACAAAAGGTGTATGCAGATTCATTATTGGTTTAGGCAAAAAAGTGCTTATAGCCAACAATATGGCTGTAATTGCAGACGCTGCTTTTGACGTAGAGATTAAAAGCACGGCGTTTGCGTGGCTGGGCGCATTGTGTTACACGCTTCAAATATATTTTGATTTTTGCGGATACAGCGATATGGCAATAGGCTTGGGAAAGATGTTTGGTTTTCACTTTAACGAAAACTTCAATTACCCTTATATTTCAAAATCCGTTTCAGAGTTTTGGAGAAGATGGCATATTTCGTTAGGGACCTGGTTCAGAGATTACGTATATTTTCCCTTGGGTGGCAGCAGGGTAAAATCAAAAGCCCGTCTTGTTTTTAATTTATTTGTTGTATGGACTTTAACCGGAATATGGCATGGTGCAAATCTTACGTTTTTGATATGGGGATTAGGATATTTTGTTTTGCTTGCGATAGAAAAATTAACGGGATTAGGAAAAAGATTAGAAAATACCGCCATTATCAGCCGCATTTACACTTTATTCTTTGTGGTGATAGGATGGGTTATATTCCGTTCCGACAGCATTTCGGATGCAATTGATTATTTAGGCACTATGTTTGGTTTAAACGCAAACAGTTTATTATCTGACGAAGCATGGTACATATTACAACCCAAACTATTGTTTTTGCTGTTTGGTTTGCTGTTTTCTTTCCCGGTTGCTCCATACATATCAAAAAGGCTTAAAACAGATAAAAAGCCATACGGTTTCATTTACTTTTTACTCATAACGGCGATATTCCTTTTGTCTGTTGCATTCATTGTAAAAGGCACATATAATCCGTTTATTTACTTTAATTTTTAATTAACTGGAGGTGCAAAGATGAAGTTAAGCATGAACCGTTATAAGGCTGTTTGTATTTCGGTTGCAATGGTGATCTTGAGCGGCATGACCGGTTACGCTCATAAAAGCACTTTTTTTAAACCTGTTATTAACGAAATAAAAAATTGTATTAACAGCGAAACTCCTTTAAATGACAAATTGAATGTAGGAATTAAAGGGGTTAATAAGATTATAAATGATCAAATAGGGTTTAAAAGCTGTTATTTTGATATATATTCTCTGACACAAAAAGTATGCGGCACAAAAGAATTTGAACGCGACAATGTTATTTTGCTGAACAACGGGTATCTTGCCTATAAGCGAAACTCTGTAAGTACCGAGAAAATTGAGAACAGGGTAGAAAGCTTAAACAAGTTATATAATTACTGCAAGAACAAGAATATATATTTCAAGTACTATATAACACCTGATAAATTAAGCAAGTATGACAATGAATTACCAAATGATTTGGAAGATCATATAAACCCTGCCGTAGATAAATTCTACTCTTTAACAAACGCTGAAAAAATTCCATGTGAAGATTTAAGGGAAAGTGTTCACAAAGAATTCGGTGACGATTATTCCGCGTTTTTTATAACCGACCATCACTGGAAACCACAAACAGGATTTTGGGCATTTAAAAACATATACAAAGAATTGTCTAAAGAATTAAGAGTTAAATATAACAAATCAATTACCGACTCTAATAATTATTCAACAGAAACAAAAAAGGAAATATTTTTAGGTTCACAGGGAAAAATCACAGGAAGATTTGTGGCCGGTGTAGATGATATAGATATTATTACTCCTAATTTCAGCACATCATTTACGGTTTCACAGCCTTTTAAAGATTTTACAGCCACCGGAAACTATAAAGATGTATTAATGAGAATGGATTTTGCAGAAAGCACAGATATGTACAATTCTTCACAATATGCCGCATATTTAGGCGGTGACTTTACTTATGAAATCATTAAGAATAATATGTCTGAAAATGATAAAAAAATAATGATAATCAAAGACAGCTATGCAAATTGTGTAATACCGTTCTTAAGCATGGGATTTGATGAAATTCACGCATTTGATTTAAGAGAGATAACCGGATACAAAATAGATTCTGTATATAAATATATCGACAGTATTAAGCCTGATGCTTTAATATTTCTATATTCGCCCTTGAGGCTTAGCTCAGACGAATCTTTTAAATTTGAAAATGAATAGAAACATAGAATGATTTAATTAAGCTTTTTGAATAATTATAAATACAGCGTTCCAAAAGTCAATTTGACAATTCAGAACGCTGTATTTATTATTTTGTATTTAATTTGTTTTTATCAATTTTCATTTAGAGGCTGAGCATCATTTTCTTCCTGCTCCGGCAAAGGTGTATCCTCGTCAATTTCTTTATAATTGTCTTGGCTGTCGCCCACTCCGAGATACACTATCGTTGCGCGCATTGTTTCCGTCTCTTTGTCGGTGATCACCATCCCTGCTGATGCCTCAAGTCTTCTTAAAACTACTGTTTGTGATGTTTCTGTCATTTTTCTTTACCTCCTATGCTATTGTCCAGTTTTTAGCCGTTGCTATTGCTATTTCCTGCGCAGTCATCTTTGCAAGATTTGTGCTGCCGATTGTAAGTGTATTTGTAGTATCGGCGGACCTGTCATATAATGCATTGAACCAGCTGAGTATGTTATCGTGTGAGTATTTTGTACTGTTATTAAGCTTTATGCTTGCGTTAAATCCCTGTTCAAGCGTGACAGATTCCAAATTTGAACAACCGCTGAACGGAATCAAAGTTGCTGTATTTGTATATGTAATACTATTGGGCAAACTCACTGTTTTTAAATTTCTGCATTGCTCAAATACTCTGCCGTTCAGTTTCTCTATGCCGTTTCGCAAAATTACATTTACAACATTTGCTGTGGAAAAATGCTGATCTTCCAATTGCTTTATACTTCCCGGAATGTCCACGGTATTTGCCACTATAAGCCCTTGCTTGCCTAAAGTTGTTACAGTGTTTGGCAGTATGAAACCGTTCGGAAAGCGGCAGTAGTTAAAAGCAAATGCACCGATAGTTTTCAAATTACTCGGTATATGAGGTATTGAATGAATTATTTCTACGAATTTGCCGGAAACAATGGTGTGAGAGCCGCCTTGAAAGGCGTTACTTCCAATATTGATTATACTGTCGGGTAAATGTATCTGTGTACCGTTAAAAACATAGTACGGAGAGCTTGAGATTTCATGGTAGTTGTTCCACCCACATCTATAAAAAGTATAGGGCAATATTTCAGTAACTCCGTTCGGTACGGTATATGATTTCAATTTACCTAAAACTCTTTGTCTCATATAATCCGGTTTTGCTGAATTTGATTTTGATATCATACTCTTACCACCTCTATAAGCGGTATTGTGATAGCCGCTGACGGTATGTCAGCCGCGAATATGTATATGACATCATCCGCAGTATCGGTATACGGTGACAAATCGTTTGCCTCTATATCCGCCGCAGAAAAGAATACATTGGCGTAATCTGATGATGTAACGCCGTTAAGCGTAACAGCCGCGCGGTACGGGTAGTCGGTAAAGGTGTTGTCGGCTGTCCAAGCAGAAGCGGCAACGCTTATATTTGCAAAGCGTTTTTTACCGTTGCAGAAATCGGAATCATCTGTTACCGTGCCGCTTATGAAATTACCGTTGTTAATGAATAGTATTTGATATTTTCTGTTTGGACGTGTTACAAGAACGCCGTTTACAACATCATCGCCCTTCAGCGTTATACTGTTTGACGCAGAAAACTGAGTTGGGAAACTGCCGCTTTTAAATGACACGACACAAAAATCCCCCGCAGAAAAACCTGATGATGTATCTACAGATACCTGTGCAACCTCATTCGTTGTTACTATTGTAAAACTGTCGTTTTCAGCGGGTATCCCGCTTATTTCCAAACCGATTTGACCGAGAGAAACAGGATTGCCCGAATATGTCCATCCACCGTTTATATATTCAAAAACAAACTGTGTGTTTTCCGGTGTGTCGGCGCCATTTGCCAAGCTTTCAAGAAGCAGTTCGCAATCCTCAATATAAACCGTAAGCCCGGTCTCTGTTTCCACTCTGCAATTAAGAGGCTTGATACAAATAACGGTATCTTTTTGCAACAGAAGAAAAAATGTTCCCATATCGATATCGTCATATAGTATCACTTCCGTTTTCGGGGGAACATTCGCTAAATCTCTGTAATCTCCGGAAATAGCGACACTTGCAAGGTCGGATTGAGTAAGAAACCCCGAATTATTGTTTAACTGAGATGTATTAACAGGAACGTTAATGTTTACGATCTTATAGTTATCCGGTTCTTGAATAACATCATTTACACTGACGCCCTCAACTACGTTTGTCTGCGCACCGAAAGCTATGCTTGAAAGCTTTGCGCTGTCCTGATAAGAAAAATCCACCGTAGAGAGACCTTTGCCCTCTACTTTATCTACTTTGGTATCAAGAGAATCGGCAATTTCCAGCATTTGCCCCTGCATTTCGGAGATCCTTTCCAATATGCTCCGCGCAGGAGGGGCATTATCAAACTCGTAAGAAAAACAACTCATTTGAGTAGGCACCTCGCACTCCTTTGTATAAAAAGTGCTTACAACTCCGTCATCGCGCAGGCTGCCCATAACGCCCACCTTAAACTGTTCTTCTCTTAGTACCTGTGTGGGAACAAAACACCAGTCACCGTCTATTGTTATTGCGTAGCTGTTATTATCAGATTTAAAAATCGCGGTTTTTTCAAATGCGTCTTCCCACATTGTTCCGGTAAAAGAAAACCTTGCTCTAATGTAATTAACACTGTCATCCACAAGCTCCGGCAAGGTCTCATATCCGATAGAAAGATCATCAACTTCAAAAGTTATAATCAATAAACAAAACCTCCTTAATTAACCGTATTCAAAAGTAATGTTATATCCCGCCGGCAGAAGTCCCAAAAGTTGGCTTTCTATTATTTTGCAGCTGCTTTCGGGATAGTATCCGTATATAGACAAATCAAGGCTGCCGGGGCCTTGAGAGCTGTAATATGCCGAAACATTCATCACGCTGAGTATTTCATTCATTGCCGCGCGGTTTAGGCACTTATGAAAAAGCTTATATCTGTTTTTCAAATGATTTTTTCTTTCTACAAGTGTAAGGTCACTTCTTGTTCCGCACATAAGCTGTTCTCTCTGCAATATATTTTCCTCAGAGGCATCGGTAATAAAAGTATCGGAGTATATTTGCTCCAAATATGCTCTCAAACTGTTTATTTCAATAGATATAGCGTACATTTCGGCATAAAGGTCGGAAAAATCACCGCTGTTTGAAATTCCGAGTGTTCCTATACTTTCAAGCATTCTTTCTCCGTATATGTTCAATTAATCCACTCCTATCCGATAGTTGATCCAATCATTAATGTACCTTTAACACCGAGCTGGTGAGCCAAAATGTTCGGAATTACACAGTTTTGATCAAGGTTTAATCTTTCATAACCTTCAACCTTTGATAACACATCGTTAAGTGTGTAAACAGTTATTTTTTCTCCTACACTGAGGTTATTGAAATACTCGTTCAAAGCTGCAAAACACTCTTCCTCCACACGCGTATATTTATAACCGGATTTTACCTCGATGGTTAAACTTAGGTCTACCCTTATCTCATGAGCAGGGTACACTGTCACACGGACACCAACTTGTCCGCCGCTGTTAATAAGGTCTTGAACCTGCGCCGCCGTTGCCTGAGAAACAGAGCTTCCTCTCGTTCCGAGATACATATTAACTACCGTTCCGTAATTGTTATCAAAAACAAAGCTTGCCGAGCGAACCCCGTCTACCGTCATCGCAAGACCGCGGTAATAGCTCATATTGGCGCCGTTCGGAGGGAACTTTACGATATCGGCAATCCTTTTTCTGAAAGAATCGTCGTCCTCCGCGTCGGAGCCCCCGGATATGGGAGAAGCGTTTCTGACACCCAGTACGTTTGAAACTATCACGCCGGGATGAGTTATTGTATGCTTGCCTAAAATATGAACCTCATTCGCGCCGCAATTATACGCGGCACCGCTTTCCGCGGCGGTTATATTGACCGTAACGCCAAGATCACCTGCACTTATAACAGCGTCTGCCTGAGTAAAATAAGAATATCCATCATCGTTTTTTATTTCGGTGTGTCTCGGGATCATAAAATCGCTTTGAAGTGTCTCCGACAAATAAAACCTAACCTCACCGTCTGCCGTGGACGGCGCCTGACGGCTGATACCGTAAAGCTCTCCGTGTTTATCAAGGCTTTCGCCCTCCGCGGTGGAAACAAGCATTTGTTTTTTTACCCACTCGGCGTAAAGCATACAATCAAATATTTCCGCCGCCGCGGATTGTAGCCTTATGCCGCAATCCGAAACATCCGATGGCATATATCCCGCTTTAAACAAAAAATTGCTTTTCATTCGCTGCAATATTGTTTCGTAACTATCCATTTATACCTATTACCTCCGTTTCGTAGGTTTTACCCATGTACTCAAACTGCACCTTTAATTCAAGTGAAGATGATGTTACATTACTTAAAATACACTGTTTATATTTAATATCCTTTATATCTATTACAGCTTCCTTTACCGCCATTTCGCATTGCTCATAAATACTGTCGCTGCCGTAATCGAGGCTACCCATATAACTGCCTAAGCTTTTATTATACGCATACGCGCCTTTTGAGATCATCACCGCGTTATAAACAGCCTTTCTCAGCTTATCGGGATAATTATCCGTGCATATCATAACAAGCCTCCTTTTCGGGCAAATAAATTTTGTCTCCTTTTTTCAAAACAAACGACTTTATATTTCCCGCGTTGAGTGCGGTTATTTCCTCTAAGTCGAGGTTTAGCCTGTTGCACAGCGAAAACAGCGTTTCCTGTTCTTCTATTATGTAACCTTTGCACGCGCGCTCGGGCATAGCGCTTTCCGCGCTCAGTTTTATGCTGTACCTTATAAGGGACGGTATATCGGAAACGGAGAAGGTAAGCTCGGTTATTTCGGCATTTAAAACACCGAATTCAGGCATTGAAACAGTTATTTTTCTTTTTTCAGAAAAATATTTGTTAAGCTTTTCATAATACATCTGTCTGTTGTCGCCCGTAAGATCTCCGCTTGCCTCGATTGTTATGGATTTTATATCTCCGTCAAAAGTTTTTTTCGAAGTGATGCTTTCGGGATTAAAAGGCAAAGATGTATTATCCAATTTAAAAATATATCTGCTCATCCGAATACCGCCTCCCTTTCCTTTGCATAAATGACAAGTTTATTTACGATTCCTCTGCCCAAGTCTAAATCCGTACTCATTATTCTGCAATGCTTATACATCATACTGTCAAATAAAATATTAAAATCATCAATTTCTTCCACCATATCAAGAACACTTACGGGAAATGATTTTATCTCTATTTGATGATAAGTTTTCCCCTTTAAGAATTCCACCGGTGTAGACTCAAGCGCCTGCTTCACATAATGGATATCGCTTTTTTCATAAGCGTTGATATACCGTGCGTCAAAGCTGTTTCCGTTTATCTCAACACTTACCGTTTCGCTGTCGGGCACTATTTCGCTGTTGCTGTTTACGACCTCCATGGTTTTGCACTTTATGTTAAGCTCACAGCTGAAAGCCATAAAATCTGAATCGTATTTTACCGACTCGGTAGTCGCGCTCACTATTCCCGATATTGTGCCCAACAAATATTCGCATATGTCGCCTGCGGTTTTAAGGCACTCCGTTCCGCCTAATGCTCTCGGAGTGTATATTTTGAGTTCGAATATTTCATATGAATATACGTTAGACTGAACATATGAGTTTCTTATACCTACGGCGCACAGTTTATTTAGCAAAGGGCGTTCCGCTTTGTTTATGTTATAGGCAGGCACAAAGCTTATGTCGCTGAATGTGTTCTCACCCGATAAAGTCGCTGTAAGCAACTCAAGATTATCCGTAAACGTTGCCATTGTCATCGCTCCTGTCGGTTTTTACAAGCACTGCCCAAACGTATAATACTTTTTCGCCCAAAGTATAGGGCAACGCTTTTTTTACTGTATATTCCGTGTTGTCGGCAAAAAGCCTTATACCGTCTCCCATAGTGTCAAGTCTGAGTGTCGGCTCGCCGATATATATATACCTGCCGCTGTCAAGCACACCGCCCGGGGTGTATGTGTCATCCACATACACCCTGTTTTTATATCTGAGAGGCGATATAAAGGCTTTGCCCGTGCAGGTCGTGTTATTTATCGAAACGCTCACTGTGGTACCGTATTTTTTGAAATCCTTTTTTGATAAAGCGTTCATAAATATCAATCACCCACCTTAACGCCGCAAAAGCAAAAGCCTTCCGGTTTTAAAAGGTCTTTTATAGAGGCCTTCGCATTAAGCCAGTATTCTTTGGCGTATTCGCAGGCGTTTTCAAATGACGATGCCGAAACATCGCCCGCGGAAAAGCTTTTCGCGTCTTTTGCCATTCGCAGTTTTGTGTGGTGATAAAACGCGAGGGCGGCGCACGCGTCTTCTATACAGCGCAGCTGAAAAGAAGTAAAATCAGCTTTAATAAGCATTCCCTGCAGCTCTCTTAAGCACCTTGAGCAAAGCTCAAGACAATACTCGCGCGGCATATCATCCCCGCCTGCAATGGCTGTAAGCTTTTCTACAACATCGCTCAATTTAATATTCAAAAGGCAAAGCCCCTTTCGTTAACTTAATAAGAAAGTGTTTTTGAAGCGTCTCTGAATATTTTTGCGAAGCCCGCAATACAGCTTATGGACGCTCTCTCAAGCTGACGGTCGATGAGCTTATCATACTCGGTTACAATATCTCCGGCTTGTACCATTTCAAGAGCGTATCTGCTGTCAAGACCGATCAACTTATTGGAAGCCATACCGGGAACATGAATAAGCTGTGCCCCCAAAGGTGTAATAAGCTCGCCGGTTGCGTGGAAATTAAGCCCCGCGACAGAATCTTTCATTTCAGTAAGACCAAGCATTGTGTTTACAAGCGCCGTGGGAGCAATGATCGTGTCAAGCTTATACGGCGCAAAGCTTGTCCACATAGCTACAAGGTCGTTATATGAGAACAGATTTGTTTCGTTTATTATATCGGCGGCATTGTTGTTGCCGTCACCGTTTATAAGAACATCAACGGCGTCGTTTAAAAGCATACGGCTAATATATGAGCCAATCTGCTTTAACGCTACAGTGAAAACGTCAAGGCTTTGGAATTTAAGCGCCTCATATGAGCTTACAAGCATTCTGCCGCGCTTTTTAAGCTTTACAAGGTTTTCTTGGGTATGTATTACCGTTTCGGGTATTACAGCACCCTCCGCAACGTCTGCAAGGGCTTTTTCATCGTCTGTGGGTGTTGACGCAATGCTTCTGTAGTCCATACCGTCAATAACGGTAGTAGTTGAGCATATTTTAGGCAAAACATTATCAAATTCCATACCGCTTTTTACGGCACGGCATATGTATTCGGGGAACAGTGCGGAAGACTGGCTTGTTTGAAAGAATTTTTCGATTTTGTCTGCGCCCTTGCCCGAAACCTTGATATCATAGCGCTTTAACTGGCGCTGAAATGCGTCGAGGCCTTCAAGAGGCGTGTCTATATAGTTTTCGTCGGGGTCGAGCTCGGAAAGCACCTGTGTAAAGCTCTTTCCTCCAATCTTGTACATACCTTTTTCAAGTGAAATATTCTTATAATCTGACATATATCATTCTCCTTTTCATTATGAAAAATAAATAACCGCTGTACCCAAAGTTGTATTGTTATTTACAACAAGGCAGGAACGTCCCGTTTCGGTTATTTCAAGCTTACCTGCATCGTCTACCGACAATAGCTTTACTCCCGTTCCGACTGTCTCGGCGACCTCTACCTCCGCAAAACCCGTGATCTGCACTGCCGCCAAATCGCCGTTCACATTTACTGCTATGCCGATAAAATTATCCCCGTCGGAGCATTTTGCTACTGTATCGTTAGACGACATTTTCACAAAATCGCCTTCGGCTATTGTGCCTGTTTTCTTAAACGTAACCACGTTTTGCATAATACCTTTGTAATCAATTTTCATATTATCTTTCCTTTCTCTGTTTAAATGCTGTATTGTTTGTTACTTAACTGCTTTTTGCCCTTTGATTTTCCGAGCTGTACCACAGGCGAGCCTGTATCGCTTTTCTCACAAAGATAATCATACAGCTTTTCAAGCTGATTTGTGCTTAAAGCAGGTGCGGTGTCAAGAATTATACCCGCCAGCTTTTCGTCAAACGATGAAGCCTTTACAGCCTTTTTAATAAGCTCTTCCTTATACTTTTTACCAAGCAAAGCTTCTTTTTCAAGGCTTTTAAGCTTTTGAGTCAGCAATGCCGCCTCTTCACTTGTTAAACAAACGGGACCTCCCGACGATAAGCTTTTCATTACTTCTTCCATACTTAAACTTCTCCCTTTATTAAATGATTTTGTTACCCCCGCGCCTCTTTGCGCGGGAACAGCCACAAAAGACCACTCATATGCGTCTGTGGGCTCCTTTAATATGTGATAGCAAAGCTCCGTGTTATATTTTTTGCCTTTAATGTGGCTGCAAGAATCTACCGTAAGGTCACATCCGCACACCGAGCAATATCTTTTAGATACACTGCACCCCACGCTAACCTCTTTCTTTATTCCGCTGTCAATGGATCTTATAAATTCTTCGTTTCCGTCTTTAGGTATATACGCCATAGCCCTTAATCTTACAAGCTGCTGACCTACGCTGTTATACTCATTTTGCGGATATTCGACATTGCAATCGTATATTCTTGCTATCTGATTAGACGCCTTTGCGTCGTGATCGCTTATACCCGTTTTACCTACAAACATTTCGCAGAGCTTTTCAAGGGTTTCGGGTGAGAATTGCTCAAAGTCACGGTCTATCTCGTTGTCACATAAAACTACCGAAAAGGTATACACCTCATCTTCCGCATATTCTCTTCTGGTATATCGGTTTATAAGCTTCATATCGTCCGCGCCGTGGTTTTCGCTTTTAATTATTGTCTGCGTAATTTTCACCCCCTTTAAGTTGCTGTTCCGCCAAAGCCGCCTGGGCGTTTGTATATCTGGCGTTTGCCAGCTGAACATCGTCCTGAAGATTGATATTATCCCACTCGATATCCACCTGCGGTGCATATCCGTTTCTTAAAAGATAGGTACCGCATATTTTCTCTATAACGGGGTTGAGTATCTTGCGGTAATATTCAAGCTCACTTGTGAGTATATCTACCTGCTGAGTAGACATACGCTCGGTTGTAGACCATGAAAGTCCCAATAAAAACGGCGGTATCGACATTTTCGCTACGATTTGCTCAAGCATCTGCCGTGCAGGCACTTCGCTGTCGAGCACTGCGCCGTCAGCGCCTATAACGCTGATATTAACATCGCCTGCCGCAATAAAATCGGAAACACCCGAGCCTTTTGCCATTGCTTTGCCCCATTCTTCGGCAATAACTTTAATATCACGAGAAGCGTTGCGCTCGTTTTCAGGGGTCGGCTTATATGTAATTGCGTATCTTACGTTTCCTGCGCGCTCCCAGTTAACCCCTACGGTGTTATAGATC
Organism: Clostridiales bacterium; assembly: GCA_024690965.1. GTDB lineage: Bacteria > Bacillota > Clostridia > Oscillospirales > Acutalibacteraceae > JAEEHZ01. The sequence continues at coordinate 113,257 of JAILOG010000019.1, read as the reverse complement.
TTTAACAATATATCCGATACAAACGGAAGCCCGTTTAATACAGATGTTCCGTAAACGCTTCCTCTTTGAGGATTAAGCGCGGAAACAAATATAAGTTCGGGGCGTTTTACAGGGCTTGTCTCCCCTATGCCTTTGTTATATACTAGAGCTTTCATGGGCGAGCCGTTTTCTTTTAGCTCAATATCATCAATATAGGCATTGTACAGACCGTAGATCTTACCGTGGCTGTCTGTTACTATCTCCCCTACCGCAGTGCCGTAAGTAAGCAGACTTTCAAGATAAGAGCTTACAAATTGGTCTATTCCCACACAACCTGCCCCCACGGGAACTGTCTTTAGAAATTTGTTTAGCTCACGCTCGGCTTGGGTGTCGTTACAGCTTACCTTAAAGCCACCCGTAAGCCTTACTGTTTTTCCTATTGCCGCGTCTATTATGGGCACCGACTCTTTAATCGCTTCGTAAAGCTTTATTTTTGAATGAGTGAGCGCAGTGTTTTCGCCTGTGAACAATAACGAATTGGTAAACAACCTGTTCCCAGATGTTTGCACCTTAGGCGAATACGTATTCTTTTTTGTTTTATTAAAAAGTTTGATCGTTACTCCTCCTTCCTTTAGTTTTAACTTTTAACCGTTTCTTTTAAGCGAAGTAACGCATAGTCCGGGCGTTGAGTCGAGCACGGTAGATACAAAATAACGTATATCGTCCATAGCGTGATCGTTTTCCTTTACGGGGGCGTCGCTTCCGCCCGAGCTCCATTTATAAAGACTGAACTCACGCATAGAATCCGCGCAGCTATCGCATATTTTTATATTGCCGCTTTTAAGCGCGGTAGCGGTATTTCTTATGCCGTCGATAACATTGTTTTTGGCAGGAATGACACTGAATCTTTTATGTCGCTTGATGACCTCGATGAAGCTTGCCGCGGACGGATCCACCACTACTATATCCGCGTTTATACCGTCGCAAAGCTCACAAAGCGACTGATAATGCTCTTCATCTGTTTTCAAATGGTTTTCTCTGCGCGAATCGTAATAATACTCTTTTATTCTGTACCAAATTCCGTCATACTCTCCCCACAGTCCGAAAGAAGCAGGATTCACTGTGCCGTAATCGCACGAAACGGCATATCTTTTAAAGCATACATCCGGTACGGGTACAAACATATCTTTGTTCATAAACGGATACACCGCTCCCTCAACCGACACCCATTTACCCTCAACAAATCTTTTGTAAAAGCTTCCGCTGTACATTGATTTATACCGGTTTATCATTTGCGGAGAAAGGGAAGGATTGTCCTCCATTGTAAAATGCACATACAGAGCGTTTTTGGACTTGCGTTTGCTTATCCACTCCGTATAAAACCAGTGTTGAGGGTATTCGGGGTTACAGTTAAACCAGAATTTTGAGCCGTTTACCGAGCATCTTGCAAGCGCCTGCTCAACAAATGAACGCGGCATAAGCGCAACTTCGTCAAACAGCACGCCGGAGAGTGTCATACCCTGTATTAGCGCCGCGGAAGATTCGTCTTTTCCGCCAAACAAATAAAACCTGTTTGTTCTGCCGTCCTTGGTAACTGTAAGGGTATTTTCGCTTATTTTAAGCTCACACTTAAACCCGAGCTTTTCGATTATCGGCACAATAGGCGTGACAACATTTCTTTTGAGCGAGCGTATCGTTTTACCGCAGATTGCAAAAGACGCGTTTTCAAAAGCGTAAAAGCTCCACGCGAAAAAAGATATTCCCATACAAAGTGTTTTCCCGCTTCTGACGGCTCCGTCACATATTATTGCGTCGTAATCTCCGAAACGGTTATTTCCGCACCACCAGCAAAGCACCTTCAGCTGTTTGGGAGAAAAGCTTTTAAAATCCATTAAAGCTCATCTCCGTAGTGTCTGTTAAGCGCCGCGCTGCTTCTTTCCAAAGCTCTGTAAAACGGCAGGGCGTCGTCGCTGTCACCTTTACTAAGCTGTTCAAGCTTTTCAAGTGCCTTTATCCTGTCGGCGAATTTAAGCTCCAGGCTTCCGTCTTTAAGCCGCTTTATTTCAGATATGTTTTCAAGGCGCATCTCCTCAAGCTTAAGCTCTGACGGCTCGCCTGAAAAAATCAGCCTCACCCCGTCGCTTATACTGCCAAACGCCAGCCTTTCAAGTCCGCACATTGCCCGTGCTTTTGCAGTTTTAATCCTTGTTTCCGATATTTTTTGAATCATCTCCACAATGCTTTCGTTATTAAGAAGCTTTTGCGCGGCAATTTCCGTATTACGTTTATACCCCGCTTTATAAGCCGCGCTCACCGCATCTCCGCAAGAAACGTATAAGCTGCAAAACAGGATCTCTTTTTCGCTTAATTTGCCGTTTGTGGGTTCACTTATAGTCATCACATCCTTTTTGTTTTTGAAAAGCGCTTTCCACACATACATAAAAACTAAACCGGATTTTGAGAAAAATATCGAAATTGTAAAATAATTTTTCAATTTTTTCAAAAGCAAAAGCTGCCGTGGATTTTTGTTATCCACGACAGCCAAAATTTTTATACTGCCCGAAAAGGTCATATGTAACCTATCCGAGCATTTGTCCTCCAAGACCAAAGCTTATTGAAATAGCTTCGTTAACTTTGTTCATAGAGTCGTTGTCAAGCGTTCCCATTTTTTCTTTCAAGCGGCGTTTGTCAATCGTTCTTATTTGCTCCAGAAGCACAACGCTGTCCTTTAAAAGTCCGCTGCCCTGCGCGTGAAGCTGAATATGAGTAGGCAGGTTTGCCTTTGTCTGCTGGCTTGTTATCGCTGCAGCGATAACAGTGGGGCTGAACTTGTTTCCCACATCATTTTGAACGATCAACACGGGTCTTACACCGCCTTGCTCACTGCCCACTACCGGGCTTAAATCAGCATAGTATATATCACCGCGTTTTACACTCACAATTTTCACACTCCAATTATATTTACTTCTGTTTACATTAATATTTTTGCCTTGTTAAAATTTATTTATACCGTAAATATAATTATTGATAAAAATTTAAACGTCTGTTATATATTATTATGAGTAGTTAATTTTGGTTAATTTCAAAGAAGTAAAATCACGGAATATATAATAACGCAGGACGTTTGAAACATACATTCAAAACGCCCCGCGATTTCACTTTATGTAATTTTTATACGTATCAGTCTAAATTTCTTATCTTTTTAACGGAAACAATTCTCTTTATCGCAAGCATATAAGCTCCCAAACGCATTGTGGTATTATGCTCTTTCGCAATATTCCAAACCTCGTTGAATGCTTTTGTCATCTTGTTTGAAAGCAGATCGTTTACGTAATCTTCATCCCAATAGAACGACTGAAGATTCTGAACCCACTCAAAGTAAGATACTATAACTCCGCCGCCGTTTGCCAAAATATCCGGAACAATCGTTACGCCCTTTTGTCCGAGAATTTCGTCTGCTTCGGTTGTAACAGGTCCGTTTGCGCCTTCAACAATGTATTTGGCTTTTATGTCGTTTGCGTTGTCAACGGTTATCTGGTTCTGCAAAGCCGCGGGAACAAGCATCTCACAATCGCATTTCAAAAGCTCATCATTTGTAATAACTCTGCCGCTTACGGAATCGAGCTCACTTAAAAGCTTTCTTTGGCTTACATGAGCAAATATTTTTTCCATATCAAGACCGTTTTCGTTATACAAGCCGCCGCTTACGTCGCTAACGCCTACAATAACAGCGCCTTTTCTGTGCAAAAGGATCGCGGCAATAGAACCAACATTACCCATACCCTGCACTGCAACCTTAAGACCTTTTAATGATCTGCCCAATTTCTCCATCAACAGTCTCGCGGCAAACATAACGCCTCTGCCTGTCGCCTCGGTTCTGCCCAAAGAGCCGCCTATTTCAATAGGCTTGCCTGTTACAACACCGGGTGCGGCGCTGCCGTTATACTTGCTGTATTCGTCCATAAGCCAGCCCATAATTTGAGGTGTTGTATTCACATCGGGAGCCGGAATATCTTTTTGCGGTCCTATAACGGGATATATTAAAGAAGTAAATTTTCTCGTAAGTCTTTCAAGCTCGTTTTCAGACAACTCACGCGGGTCTACCTTAATACCGCCTTTCGCGCCGCCGTAAGGTATGTCGGCAACAGCACATTTAATGCTCATCCAGGCAGCCAAAGCCTTAACTTCATTATCATCAACCTCTTGATGATAACGAATACCGCCCTTCGCGGGCCCTCTTACCGTAGAGTGCTGAACACGGTATCCGTCAAACACCTTAACACTGCCGTCGTCCATTCTTACAGGGCAAGCAACCTTAAGCTCACGCTCGGGATATCTGAGCGAGATATAATCGCTTTCGTCAAGGTTAAGTTCGCGCGCGGCCCCGTCAAGCACCGCTAAAAAATTGTCATACGCATTGTAAGTCTTCAATGTAATCTACCTCCGTTAATATACTTGAATATATAATTTTGCCTAACGTTTAGATGATACATCAATTCATTTACAGTGTCAATATATATTGTAAAAATTTGTTAATATTTTTGTAATATTTCAAAATTCTTTTATTTATCCTATAAAACTGTTATTTTTATCGGGCTTATCCGTATCCCCTTTTTCTTCTTTTGCGGGCTCAAAATATTTATCGGCGTTACGAAGCGCAGAGTATCTTAAATAATCCAAAACATTACCGGTTTGCAAAAACTGTTGCCATGCGTCTGCTATTTCCATAATATCGCTCCTCCCTTTATGCTTGTATATGTATTATTAGGACTTTGAGCCTCGTTTTTCGTGGTAATTATTTGCATATATTTATTGCCGATGTATTTACTCATATTATTTGACAAATGTGTGTAATTTGTAGTATAATTTCGTAAAATATGATGGTTTATTTCCCGGGGGTTTTCTCTATGAAAATAAATTTAAGAAAACTTATACTCATTTTGGCAGATATAGTTATGATGTTCTCAATAGGTATCATTGTCGCGTGGATATTGCCCGTTACGGCAAATTATCTCGGCGGTAATTATATCATGGGTTACCGTAAAATTTTTGTCGCAATATTATTTCAAAGCTTTTTCAGTTTTATATTTCTGTGGATCTTCGGCGCCTATTCAATTTTATGGAGAAATGCGAGAATTAAAGACTACGTATCTTGTGTTTTAGGAATTATCAGCGGCTCCGCAGTTACCATTATGGTGTTTGAGATAATGGAAAATTACGCCACGCTTGTAAATGTATTCAGCGTGCCTAAAGGCTATTTTATTCTGTGCGCGGCAGTTCAGCTGTTTACAATATGCGCTTTCAGATTTGTTTTCAGAAAAGCGTTTCTGAGCATCAACCGCCACGAGCGCGAGCTTTACAAAAAGCGCGTTATGATCATCGGTGCCGGCAACGCCTGCAAAATGATATTAAGAGAAATACAAAACGCGCAAACAGACCCTAACAATTCATCGAGAAATTATCTTCCTGTTTGCATAGTAGACGATGACCCTGCAAAGCTGCACAAGCACATAGAAAATGTTCCCGTTTTGGGAACAACCAAGCAAATAGCAGAGCTTTCTCAAAAGCACGATATAGAACTTATAATATTCGCTATTCCCTCTTGTGATGAAAAAAACCGCAAGCGTATAATAGACTCTTGCGCCGACACGAAATGCGATATAAAAATAGTACCGTATTTGAGCAACGTTTTCTTTGAAGATTCAAACAACCATATTATGAATCAAATCAAAGATATCAGGATAGAAGATCTTCTCGGCAGAGATCCGGTCACCTTTGATAAGAAAGAGATATCCGAGCTTATAAACGGTAAGGTTTGTATGGTAACCGGCGCGGGAGGCTCAATAGGCTCTGAGCTTGTAAGGCAGATAATAAAATACAAGCCGCGTCTTGTCGTGCTTGTAGACATTTACGAAAACAGCCTTTACGAGATACAGCAGGAGCTGTTTATGGAGTACGGGCGCGATGTAAACATTGTTTCGCTTATTTCTTCCGTGCGTGATTTTGATAAAATGTCTCTGATTTTTGAAAAATACAAACCGCAAATAGTTTTCCATGCCGCGGCGCACAAACACGTTCCTTTAATGGAGGATTCTCCGGAAGAAGCTGTTAAAAACAATATTTTCGGAACGTTTAATGTAATGAAGCTTGCCGAAACATACGGCGTTAACAAATTCATAATGATATCCACGGATAAAGCGGTAAATCCCACAAATGTTATGGGCGCCACAAAGCGCTGCTGCGAAATGATCGCGCAGTATATGGCGCAAAGCAACGGAAAAACCGAATTTATCGCGACCAGATTCGGCAATGTGCTCGGCTCTAACGGGTCTGTTATCCCGCTGTTCAAACGTCAGATAGAATCGGGCAAGCCTCTTACCGTAACTCACCCCGATATTATACGCTACTTTATGACAATACCGGAAGCCGTTGCGCTTGTAATGCAGGCGGCAGCCATCGCAAAAGGCGGAGAAATATTTGTGCTTGATATGGGTTCACCCGTAAAAATACTTTCACTCGCAGAAAACCTTATCAAAATGTACGGCAAAGTGCCCTATAAAGACGTTCAAATCATCTTTACGGGACTGAGACCGGGCGAAAAGCTCTACGAAGAGCTCCTTATGGACGAAGAAGGACTTAAATCAACAGCCAACAAAAAAATATTTGTAGGAAATCAAATACATATCGACAGAGAGCAGTTTATAAAACAGCTTGAAGAGCTGAAAAAATACGCCGATGAAAATGATTCGGAAAAAACAGTAAAAATGCTTGAGACTATCGTCCCGACATTTAACCACAAGACAAATAATTAACTGCGTTACTTACATATAATTTACAATAAACTGATATTCGGAGGAAAATTTAATGTGCGGAATAGTGGGCTACTATGGTTACAGAGACTGCAGCGACGTCCTTGTAGACGCGCTTTCAAAACTTGAATACAGAGGCTACGACAGCGCCGGAATAGCCGTATTTGAAGACGGAAATATAAAAATAGCCAAATCTAAAGGCAGACTTTCCGACCTTGTTAAAAAAATGGAGAAAACAGGAAAGCCAAAGGGTATTGCGGGAATAGGACACACCCGATGGGCAACCCACGGCGAGCCGTCCGATATAAATTCTCATCCGCACTGCGGAAAAAACGTTACAATAGTACATAACGGTATAATTGAAAATTACCGCAAATTAAAGGATTATCTTATATCTCAGGGTAAAACTTTTGTTAGCGACACGGACACAGAGGTAGTGGCACAACTTCTCGATTTTTACTATTGCCGCCACTGCGACCCCGTAAAGGCGATTATAGAAACCACCGAAGATCTTGAAGGCTCCTTTGCGCTCGCGATAATGTTTAACGATTATCCCGAGTACATTTTTGCACTCAGAAGAGAAAGCCCATTAATAGTGGGGGTGGGTGAAAACGAAAGCTTTATTGCCTCAGATGTGCCAGCAATACTTAAATATACAAAGAATTACTATCTCTTAGAGCATAACGAAATTGCCGTACTGGGCAGATACGGCGCAAAAATATACGATCTTCACTATCAAAAGCTCCAAAAAGAATTAAAAACAGCCGATTGGGATATGGACGCCGCCGAAAAATGCGGTTACGAACACTTTATGATAAAAGAAATTAACGAACAGCCCACATCGGTAAAAACAACGGTTTTGCCCCGTATAAAAGACGGTATGCCCACGCTTGAAGAATGTGGGATAGACGATGATTTTCTCAGCGACATTCGCCAAATACACATTGTTGCGTGCGGCACGGCAATGCACGCGGGAGTTGTAGGAAAATACGCAATAGAAAAGCTTGCGCGCGTTCCCGTAAACGTTGAGATCGCATCAGAATTCAGGTACAAATCACCTATTCTCGATGAAAGGGATTTGGTTATAATAATATCTCAGTCGGGCGAGACTGCCGACAGCCTCGCCGCGCTTAAGCTCGCTAAAGCTCTCGGCGCAAAAACGCTGGGCGTAGTAAACGTAAAGGGAAGCTCCATCGCAAGAGAAGCCGAAAAGCTTATATATACCCTTGCGGGACCTGAAATTGCCGTTGCGTCCACAAAGGCGTATATGGTGCAGCTTTCGGTTATGTATTTGTTTGCTTTCAGACTTGCTTTTGCAAAGGGAAAAATATCACAAACAGAATGTGAAAATTATATAAAACTTCTTAACGAGATTCCCGATAAAATTTCGGAAGTTATAAAAAATCAGCTTGAAAATTCACAATATATTGCCTCTAAGCTTATCAACTCGGATAGCCTTTTGTATATTGGCAGAGGACTTGACTACGCATTAAGCATGGAGGGTTCGTTAAAGCTTAAAGAGATAAGCTATATTCACTCTGAAGCGTACGCCGCGGGCGAATTAAAGCACGGCACAATATCACTTGTAACGGAGGGTTTGCCCGTTATAGCTGTTGCTACACAGGATGATCTTTTTGATAAGACGATAAGCAATATCAAAGAGGTAAAGGCACGCGGAGCCACAACAATAGTCGTATTAAAAGAGGGCGTTGAGCTTCCCTCAGACGTTGCGGACTACATAATAAGCCTGCCGAAAACAATAGATATGCTTATGCCGATGATCGCGTGTGTTCCGCTTCAGCTTATGGCTTATTATTCCGCGTTGCTCAGGGGCAACGATGTAGATAAGCCCCGAAACCTTGCGAAATCAGTTACAGTAGAATAAACAGTAATAAAAGTCAAAAATCAACCGCTGTAGTTTTTACACAACGGTTGATTTTTTATATGCCATATTACTTAAATTCTTCACATAAATTTAAGGGTTTGGAAATGTAAGTTTTCAATATGTATAATAATACCGACGGTGAAGCACTCTACGCTTCATTATCATTTTCAACACAATATTAATTATTCCGTTATTTTGCCCTTATGCCGGGCAGGCACCTACTTTCCCATGTGGGAAAGTAGGCAAAGGACACCAAAGGGGGAAACCCGTCGGCTGTTTCCCCCTTTGGAAACCCCTTTCGCGACCACCCGGGGGAGTGCCCCCGTGGGGTGGACGCAAGCCCCCCTTTTTCTCGGTCAGCCCTCTTTTTCATTTGGATTTGCACAATTATACAAGCTTATGTATGTCATATACACATTGATGTTCAATTTTATTTAATTACATAATTCTATGTTAATAACCATAATTTATAAATTGACGCTAACACCGTCTTAAGTCTCCGCTTGCGGCATAATCCGACTTTAAGTAAATTAAGCTTTTATTCCAGCAAGGCAATTATAAAGCCCGCAGACTCAATTAACTTAATATATTTAAGCATATTATTACAGACAAAATTTATCATAAACCTCACCGTCTAAGTCTTTAAAATAAAATGTGTTATCCTCAAACGTCATATAGCCGTGCCTGCTGCCGCCTCTCGGCATAGATACCGAACCGGGATTAAGCAGTATTTGTCCGAACTCGACTATGTTTTCAGGCTTATGGGTGTGACCGCTGAGTATGATATCAGGCGTTTTTTTAAGCTTTGTAAAATCAAAATACATATGTCCGTGATGCGCATATGCCACTTTGTCTCCGAAATGTATTATCTCATAATTTGAAACGGGAAAATCAAGAAGCTTTATATCTTCCTGATAATCGCAATTGCCCTTTACACACAATATTTTGTCGCTGAACGTATTAAGCAGTGCGGCAACTCTCTCGGGTTCGTCGCCAAAATAAAATCCTTTCAAAATATCGCCCAAAAGCAATATTCTATCGGGGTTTTCGAAAACTATACGGGTTGCCAAACGCTCGCAATGCTTTATTGAACCGTGAATATCGGACGCAATAAGCCATTTCATATCTTTTTTGCCGCCTTGGGCAATACTATTTTGGGGTCTTTTTGATTTTTTCTGTACAGCACAAATTTTGTGCCTATTACCTGAACAACGTCACAATTTACTGCAGATGCTATTTTCTCCGCAGTTTCTCTCGGTGAAAGCTCGCAGGTCTCAAGCGTTTTTCCTTTTATTAACTCTCTTGCTGTAAGAGCGTCGTCTGCCTGCTTTATCACCTGCTCTGTTATGCTGCCCTTTCCGACTATAAGTATGGTATCAATTCCGTTTGCCAATGAGCGCAAATACGCCCTTTGCTTGCTTGTAAGCATAATTATATTACTCCTCGTTTAAAATATTGACCTTTATAAGCTTGTCCTTCAGTTTTCTCAGTGCGTTGCCGCGGTGGCTTACGCTGTCTTTTTCCTCTGCGGTGCAGTTTGCAAATGTTCTGCCGTATTTTTCACATATAAACACAGGGTCATAGCCGAATCCGTTATCACCCGAGCGTTCAAACGCAATCTCGCCTTTACACTCGCCCTCGACCTCAATAGTAATACTATCGCTTAAAATACAACAAATTGAGGTTACAAACTTTGCCGCGCGCTTGAATTTCGGCACATTTTTCATTTCATTCAAAAGCTTATCCACATTCTCTTTGTCGGTTGCGTTTTCACCCGCGAACCTTGCCGTATGAACACCCGGCAATCCGCCTAAAGCTTCAACAATAAGCCCCGTATCGTCCGCGATGACCGGCATACCCGAAATTTTTCTCGCGTTATTTGCTTTTATGCGTGAATTCTCAATTAATGTATCTCCGGTTTCCTCCACAAGCCCTAAATCTATCCCCTTTTGGCGAGGTGTTACAACATCAAATCCCAAAGGCTTTAAAATTCGTGAAAGCTCTTCTAATTTATGGGCGTTTTCAGAAGCAAGAAGTATCTCCATATTTTCTTTTAAGTGCGATTATTTCGCTTATTCCTTTCGTTTTATGTCAGTCGTTCTCTTTTGTAAAAAGCGCGCGCGCAAATTCTTTAGAGTTAAACGGTTGCAAATCGTCAAGCTGTTCGCCTACGCCGATATATTTTACAGGCAAATCAAGCTCGTTTGATATTGCGATAACAACGCCGCCCTTTGCGGTGCCGTCAAGCTTTGTAAGCACAATACCCGTAATGCCCGCGGCATTTTGAAATTCTCTTGCCTGGTTAAGTGCATTTTGTCCCGTTGTCGCGTCAAGCACCAAAAGTACCTCTTTGTCGGCATCGGGCAATTCTCTGTCAATGATTCTGTTTATCTTTGCAAGCTCGTCCATAAGGTGTCTTTTGTTGTGAAGTCTGCCTGCCGTATCACAGATTATTACGTCGGCTCCTCTTGCCTTTGCCGCTGATATAGCGTCAAAAACGACCGCCGCGGGGTCCGAACCCTCTTGCTGCTTAACTATGTCTGTTCCTGCGCGCTGTGCCCATATTTCAAGCTGCTCTATCGCAGCCGCCCTGAAAGTATCCGCAGCCGCAAGCAAAACCTTTTTACCTCTTGATTTCAGCTCCGCCGCCATTTTTCCTATTGTGGTGGTCTTTCCCACGCCGTTTACACCTATTACAAGTATCACAGAAGGCTTTGTAGAAATATGAAGCTCCTCGTCGTTGTTCATAAGTCCTATTATGGTTTCCTCAAGCAAATCGCCTATCTTTTGCGGATCGGTAACGCCCTGCCTTTTTACTTCTTTTCGCAAATCATCGCAAATCCGCTCTGCCGTTACCATACCCACATCGCTCATTATAAGAAGCTCTTCTAGCTCTTCAAAAAGCTCCTCGTCTATTTTTGTAAACGAATTGAGCATGGTGTTTATTTGGCTCATTACGGATTCTCTTGTTTTTTTTAGTCCGTCCTTTATCTTTTGAAAAAATCCCATGGTGAATACTCCTCCTTACTTAATTCCGGGAAGTTTGGAAGCTATTTCTGTTGTTTCAAGCTTTAAAAGCTTAGATATTCCCTTGTCCTGCATGGTAACGCCGTAAAGCACGTCTGCTTCTTCCATTGTGCCGCGACGGTGTGTTATGAGTATAAACTGCGTGTTGGCGTTCATTCTTCTTAGATAAGCCGCAAACCTGTAAACATTAACGTCATCAAGCGCCGCCTCTATCTCATCCATAACACAGAAAGGCGCAGGGCTTACCTTCATTATCGCAAAGTAAAGCGCGATTGCGACCAATGCCTTTTCTCCGCCCGAAAGCAACTCTAAATGCTCTACTATTTTCCCCGGAGGATTACATATTATATCTATTCCGCTGTTTAGTATATCATCTGGCGCGGTAAGCTCTAAAGCGGCTTTTCCTCCGCCGAAAAGCTCCTTAAATGTAGAATTGAAGTTTTCATTTATCTCTTTAAATCTTTGCACAAATGTAACAGTCATTTGCTTTACAAGCTCGCTTATAAGCTTTTCTATATCCGCTTTAGATTTCTCAACATCACTTACCTGCGCACTCATAAATGTGTAGCGTTCGTTTACTTCTTTATATTCCTCTATCGCCCCTACATTTATATTTCCCAAAGCTTTTATTTTGCCTTTTAGCTCGTTTAAACGCTTATTTGCGGCAGAAATGTCTTCTATATCTATCTGCTCACGCTGTGCCTCGTTTTTTGTAAGCTCATATTCTTCCCAAAGCTTTGCAATTATGTCGTCATATTTCTTTTGCAAATTAAGCTTTTGCTCTTCGAGCCTTGCAAGCTCCCTGCCCAATATCTCACGCTTGTTTTGAATCTCACGCTCTGAGTTTCTTGCCGCCGAAATTTCCTTTTCAAGCTGCATACGCTCGGCATTCGTGCTTTCTATTTTTTGTTTGAGCGCTTCGCGTAAAGCTTCTTTTTCTTCTGTTAACAGCTTTGTTGTTTCAATACTCTTTTGCTTTTCCTCGTTTGAGTTTTTAATATTTTCTATTTCAAACAAAAGCTGTTCTCTTCTGCCGCGCTGCTCCTGTTCGCTCAGCTCTGCCTTTTGGGCGTCTGCCGCAAGCGTTTCTATTTCTTTTTCGTTGAGGGCGGCGCTCAGGCGCATTTTTTCAAGCTCTTCGTTAAGCTCCTGCCTGTTTTTTGATATCTGCTCTTTGTCGCCCGTTATAAGCGCAATGTCAGCCTCTGTTTCTATAATTTGCGCGCTTATTTCTTCAACGAGCCTGTGCGCATTGTCACGCTGGTTTGAAAACTCTTTTGTTCGCGCGGAAGAAGTTGCCTCTTCATCGAGCATAAGCTTTAATGCGCGCCTCGAGTTTTCAAGCTCGGCAAGCTTCGCGTCGCGCTCCGTGTCAAATTTTATTTTATCTTCACGGCTATTTGATATCTGAGACTCATATATCAGCATATCGGCTCTTATTTTTTCTGCCTTTTTGTAATGCTCTTTATATTCCGCAAGCATATCGAGGGATTCCTTTGCGAGCTGTTCGGCACGCTCTTTATACCTCTTTATGTCTCCTGCTCTGCTCAGCACGCCCGATTTTTTTCCAAAAGAACCACCCGTAAATGAGCCTCCTGCATTTACTACCTGCCCGTCTAAGGTAACTATCTTATATTTATAGTTGTATTTTTTAGCTATTTCTGCCGCGAAATTAATATCCTCCGCTATTATCGTGCGTCCTAATAGGTTTTCAACTATATTTTTATATTTTCCGTCAAATCCGCAAAGACGGCTGGCAATATCAACATAGCCCGCACAGCTTTGCAGACCGTTTTCATTTATCACATTGCCTTTTATGTTTGTCAGCGGCAAAAATGTGGCGCGTCCGCCGTTTGTCCTTTTCAGAAATGCAATCGCGCTTTTGGCTGATTTTTCATCATTGCAGACAATGTTTTGCATTGCCGCGCCCAAGGCTGTTTCTATCGCAATGGCGTATTCGCTTTCAACCGTGATGATTTTAGATACGGGACCTATTATTCCCCACAATGTTGAGTGCGAAGCCTCTTTCATAACGGATTTTACGCTGTTTGAGAAACCTTCAAGGTTTTTCTCCAAATCTTCAAGTATTCTCATACGGCGTTCATATTCTTTAGCGTCAAGGTTAAGGCGTTCAGATTCTCTCTTAGCCTTTTCCGCTTTTTCAAGCCTGTTTTCATAAAGCATTTTGCAGCCTTCCAAAGACTGTGAGCTGCTTTCTATTTGTTCGGCGCACTTTTCGGAATGTTCTTTTAATTGCTCCGTGTATTCTTCAAGCTTTGCAATGGCTTTTTTCGCGTCATCTTCGGATGCGCGTATGTTAACAAGTCTCTCGCCTATTTCTCCCAGTGAGCCCGAAGCCGTCATTTCTTTTATTCTCGCTTCGGCGCACTTAGAATTAAGCTGTGCGAGCTTTGCGGTAAGCTTTTGTGTTTTGTCGGAATACTTTAGTTCGTTTTCGTTTATTACATTAAGATTTTTTGCTTTCTCGGCGTAGCTTGCGAGCATCTTTACGGCAAGCTCACGCTTTTCTTCTATTTGCTTTTGTTTTTCAAGCCTTAAATTACTCAGCGCCGCCGCTGACTGTAACGTAAACTCTATCTCGCTTTCAAGGCGCTTAATATTTTCTTCGTTGTGGATGATGTCATTTTTCTCAACCGCGCTTTTCTCGTTGAGCAGAGTTATCTCACGGTCAGCCTGCGCTATTTGCTCACGAACAGATTCATTATCCAGGTTTTTTTGATAAGATAAATTATAAAGCTCTTCGCCTTTTTTGGCGGCGTTTTCAAGCTCAATACCGTAACTATCATATTCAGCAGACGCTGTAAGAAGCTTGTCCTCCTGTTCACGCAGACGGTTTTCCGATTTATTTATCGTATCAAGCCAAATGCCTATTTCCAATCCCCGTTTTTCTTTTGAATAATCCAAGAATTTAACGGCTTTTTCAGACTGCACCTTAAGCGGCCCCACCCTGTCTTCAAGCTCGGTGAGGATATCTCTTAATCTGTAAAGGTTTTCTTCTGTCGATTTTAATCTGCGCTCCGCCTCTGTTTTTCTGTAACGGTAACGCGAAATTCCCGCGGCTTCTTCAAATATTTCTCTGCGTTCTTCACTTTTTGAGGAAACAATGCTGTCTATTTTACCCTGCGAGATCATAGAATATCCGTCGCGCCCCAAGCCTGTATCCATAAACAGTTCATGGATATCTTTTAGCCTTACGGTTGCCTTATTTATTAAATATTCGCTTTCGCCGCTTCTGTAAAATCTGCGTGTAACCGAGACCTCATTATCGTCATACGGCAAAACACGGTCGCTGTTTTCTATTGTAAGTGTTACTTCAGCAAAGCCGTTTTTCTTACGGTTATCGGTGCCTTTAAAAATAACATCTTCCATTTTTGCGCACCGCAAAGATTTTGTAGACTGCTCTCCCAAAACCCAGCGAATCGCGTCACTTATATTACTCTTTCCGCTTCCGTTAGGACCCACAACCGATGTTATTCCGCGGTCAAATGTAAGCTTTGTTTTGTCTGGGAATGTTTTAAAGCCCTGTATTTCCAAAGATTTTAAAATCATCGGCTTGTCCTCCTTCGTTATTTTTAAGCGTTACGCTGTTTCTTGTAACGCCGCTGTCTTGTATAATGTCTGTTTTAACGCCTAAAGCGTTAAGCTTTTCTATGTTTTCGCGTTTATTGCCCACAAAAGCCGATATATCTTTCGGGTTTACTCTTGCGGTAACGCTTTTCGCATCGGTATTTTTGATGTATTTTTCTACGGTTTTGTAAAATAGTCGGCTTAAACACAGCTCTCTGAAAGACGGATGATAAACGCCTGCCGCAAAGCTTTCCTTTAAGCTTTCACTGTCGTGCAGCCCCAAGCGTATCACCTTAACGCCTTCGCCCTCAAAATAGCTTAATAATTCCGCGCACAGCTCTACAGACTGCTCAAATGTATAAGGGGTATACTCCCCTCTTAAATACAGCTTTTCAAGGCAGGTTCCTTTAAGCACTGCGGTCGGGTAGATTCTCATTGTATCAGGGTTTAAATTTCTCAGAAAAACAGCCGTGTTTTTATCCTTTTCCGGACTGCTTTTATAAAGCCCCGTCATCATCTGCAAGCCCAAAGAAAATCCAAAATCCGATATCATTTTGCTCGCGTTTGCTATATCTTTTGCCGTGTGACCGCGCATATTGGCTTTCAAAACTTCATCATCCGCGCTCTGTGCGCCAAGCTCTATTGATGTTACGCCTTTTTCTTTAAGCAAACAAAGTATTTCTCCGTCTATGGCGTCGGGGCGGGTAGAGATCCTGATTCCGCTTATTTTTTTGTCATTTATATAAGGCTGTGCCGCGTTAAGAAGGCTTAACATATAATCTCTGTCAATGGCTGTAAAGCTTCCCCCAAAAAACGCAAGCTCACACTTATCTGCAGAATACCCCTGAGATTTTACAGCGATCTCAACAGCTTTGACAACATCTTTGGCAGTAATCATATCCGTTTGTCCCGTTATGGTATTCTGATTGCAGAAGCTGCATCTGTGGGGGCAACCGATATGCGGCACAAACAACGCTATATTTGAATGTTTAATAGCCCATCAGCTCCAATGCTTCTCTTGCCGCCTGCTGTTCGGCTTCCTTTTTGCTTCTTCCGCCGCCTTTGCCTATTACATTGCTGTTTAAGTGAACTTCAAAAACAAAATGCTTGTCGTGATCGGGTCCCGTTTCACTTACGAGAACATATTCCAGTTTTTCTTCTGGATTTTTCTGCACAATTTCCTGAAGTGTGGTTTTGTAATCTTTTGTGCGGTATTTCTTGGGATTTTTGATATCGGGAACAACAAATCTCAGCACAAAGCTTTTTGCGCGGTTCATCCCTCCGTCAAGATAAATTGCGGCTATAACAGCCTCAAAAGCATCCGCAAGAATTGACGGTCTTTTTGAGCCTCCCATACGTTTTTCGCCTTTGCTGAACATTATTCTCTGCCCCAGATCTATCTGCGCAGCGTAACCCGCCAGCGATTTTTCGCACACAAGTGAAGCCCTCAGCTTAGAGAGCTCACCCTCGGGCAGCTTAGGGCAGTTCAAAAATATGTAATCGGATACAATAATGCTCAAAACCGCGTCTCCCAAAAATTCAAGCCTTTCGTTAGAGTTTATCTTTTCGTTAGACTCGTTCGCGTATGAGCTGTGAGTAAGCGCCTCGGTGATATAAGCCTCATTTTTGAATTTATATCCGATCGTTTCATAAAACTCTTCAAAATCCCTCATTGTTTAATCCCCCGTGTCGCTGTTATACACTGCTTAAATAACAGCGGTAACAAGTATTTATTACTCTGTCATACTCTTTTTCATTTTCTCAACAGCTCCGCACTCGGCATACTGCATTGTAAGCCTGAAAGCGTTTTTAACAGTTTTTGCCTTCGCGCTGCCGTGCACCTTAAACACAGGCTTACTGCACCCCAGAAGCGGCGCTCCGCCAAATTCGTTATAATCGAGCGCTTTTTTAAGCTCGCCTATGTCCTTTAGCAACATAGAAGCGGCAAGTTTTGTTTTTAAGCTTTTTGTAAACATTCCCTTTATCTTTTTCATCATAGCCATTGCAACGCCCTCGTACATTTTGAGGATAATATTACCCGTAAAGCCGTCGCAAACAACAACATCGCACGCATCAAAAGGAATATCTCTCGCCTCAATGTTACCTATAAAATTAAGGTTTGATTCTTTGAGCATAGCAAACGCTTCGTGCTGCAATTCACCGCCCTTGTGATCCTCGGTACCTATATTCGCAAGACCTATTCTGGGATTTTCTATTCCCATAACCTCGCTCATATACACGCTGCCCATATGAGCAAACTGCAAAAGCATTTCGGGGCGGCAATCCACATTCGCGCCGCTGTCGATAAGCATAAACACGCCTTTATCTTTAGGCATAACAGGCGCAAAAGCAGGTCTTTTTACGGGCTTTAATCTTTTTACTATCAAAGAGCCGCCTACAACAACAGCGCCGCTGTTGCCTGCCGACATAAACGCGTCGCCTTCCCCGTTTGCGAGCATTTTAAGTCCTATTGCCATAGAAGAGTCGTTTTTCTCTTTAAGTATGCTTCCGGGAGAATCCTCCATCGTCAGCTCATCGTCCGCGTTTACTATTTCAATATTATCCAAACTTATGTTATTTTCTTCGGCGAGTTTCCTTATAACGCTTTCTTTGCCGACAAGCACTGCCTGCTGACCATATTCTTTGACAGCCAAAGCCACGCCCTTAATAATTTCGAGAGGTGCGTTGTCTCCGCCCATTGCGTCTACTATAATTTTCATATCATCATACCCCTTTCAGAGCTGTTTTTAAATCTTCAAATCCACGCTGAGAGAGCTTTTCAGCTTTCAATTGCTTATCTCTTATATTTTCGTCAAGCGGCGGTAATATTCCGATATTTGCACCCATAGGCTGGAAATTCTCTACCGTACTGTCCGATATGTATTGTGCCAGCGCACCCATAACAGTTGTTTTAGGCGCGTAATAAGGCTCAAACCCCAAGCTGAGTCTTGCGGCGTTTATACCCGCAACGCACCCCGAAGACGCCGACTCTATATATCCCTCAACGCCTGTAATTTGTCCTGCGAAAAATAAATTCTTCTGCCCTCTTACCCGATAATCCGCATTCAAAATTCGCGGAGAATCAATAAACGTGTTTCTGTGCATTACGCCGTATCTTACAAAATCGGCGTTTTTAAGCGCGGGAATAAGTCCGAAAATGCGCTTTTGCTCACCGAATTTCAGATTTGTTTGAAAACCCACAAGATTATACATACTGCCCTGTGCGTTTTCTTTTCTTAATTGCAAGACAGCCCACGGACGGTGTCCTGTCTTTGGATCTCTCAGACCAACAGGTTTCATCGGTCCGAAACGAATCGTATCTTGTCCCCTGCCAGCCATTACCTCTATAGGCATACAGCCCTCATAGACCTTCGGGTTCATAACGTCTACACCGTGCAACGGCGCACGCTCACCGTTTATAAGCTCGTTGTAAAACAGCTCGTATTCTTCTTTTGATAAAGGACAATTTATATAATCGTCTCCGTCACCCTTACCGTAACGGGAAGCGAAAAACGCGCTGTTCATATCTATACTTTCAAAAGTAACTATAGGTGCGGCGGCGTCAAAAAAGCTCAAGCCGCTTCCGAATTCTTGCTTTATGCTTTCAGACAGCGCCGCGCTTGTAAGCGGACCTGTAGCAATTATATTTATGCCGTCCGCGGGGATATCGGCAACTTCTTTTGAAATGATTTTTACATTTTTGTTTTCATTCAGGCACCTTGTTACCTCCGCAGCAAAAAGCTGTCTGTCCACCGCAAGCGCTCCCCCCGCGGGAACAGCGCACAAATCGGCGCAGCTAAGTATCAAAGAGTCGTGCATACGCATCTCTTGCTTAAGCATACCCGCAGCGCTTGCTGTTCTCGCCGCCTTAAAAGAGTTTGAGCACACAAGCTCCGCAAACATATCCGTTTTGTGAACAGGCGTTTTTTTGTAAGGCTTCATATCAATTAGTTCAACCTTTATGCCCCTCTTGGCTATCTGCCATGCCGCCTCACAACCCGCAAGCCCGGCGCCGATCACTCTTATCATAATTATTCTCCGTCTTTTTTATATCCGCAACCCTCGGCGGCGCAATACAGTTCAACCGTTTTGCCCTTCTTTTTGAACAAAATACCGCCGCATTTGGGGCATTTTTCTTTTGTCGGCTCATCCCAGGACGCAAAATCACATTCGGGATAATTGCTGCAACCGTAGAATACCTTTTTGCCCTTTGATGTTTTTCTTTCAACTATCATACCAGAGCATTTCGGGCAGTTAACGCCTGTTTCCACAAGATATTTTTTAATATTCTGACACTCCGGCCAGCCGGGGCAGGCAATAAATTTTCCGTATCTGCCGTATTTTACGACCATTTGTCTGCCGCACTTTTCGCAAATAAGGTTTGTCTTGTCCTCATCAAGCGTAATTTTTACGCCTTCCATATCTTTTTTTGCCTTTTTAAGTGTTTCGTCAAATTCACCGTAAAACTCTTTGAGCAAATCTACCCATTTCAGCTCACCGTGTTCAACGGTGTCAAGGTTTTGCTCCATACCCGCGGTAAACTTAACGTTTACTATCTTTGGAAAACACTTTTTCATAAGCTTTGTAAGCTCTGTGCCAAGCTCGGTCGGCACAAGCGTTTTTGCCTCGCGCTTTACATATTCTCTGCTTGTTATAACAGATATCGTGGCTGCATAGGTTGATGGTCTGCCGATGCCGTTTTCTTCCAGTGCCTTAACAAGCGACGCCTCAGTGTATCTCGGCGGTGCTTGGGTAAAGTGCTGATTCGGTGTTACTTCCTTCGCCTTAAGCTTCATTCCCTTTTCAAGCTCCGGCAGCTCGGTATTCTTCTCTTCGTCAACGTCTTTACCCTCAACATACAACGTTGTGTATCCCTCAAAGGTCACTTTGTATCCGCTTGCTTTAAATATATATCCGTTACACTCTATATCCGCCTGAGTTGTTTTGTGCGTTGCGTCTGCCATCTGGCAAGCAATAAACCTCGACCATATCAGCTTGTAAAGCTTGTATTGATCAAGCGTGAGGTTGTGTTTTATCGTATCGGGCTCAAGTGAGGGCATAGATGGTCTTATGGCTTCGTGTCCGTCCTGAGCGTTGGAGCGTGATTTATACACACGGTCTTTTGAATAAAGGTATTTTTCTCCCCACTTGCCCGTTATATATTCTCTTGCCGCGGCAATAGATTCCGCCGACATACGCAAAGAGTCGGTTCTCATATATGTTATAAGACCGGTCGCGCCCATACCGTCAATTTCAACGCCTTCATAGAGCTCCTGCGCTACCTTCATCGTTCTTTGGGCTCTGAAACCGAGCTTACGGTTAGCTTCTTGCTGTAATGTAGATGTGATAAACGGCGGTGCGGGAGATTTTTTTCTTGTGCCGTTTTTAACATCCGTTACAGTGTATTCTCCGTTTTGCAATGCGGCAAGTACTCTATTTGCTTCTTCTTCGGTATTTATTTCAAGCTTTTTTTCGCCCGCAAGTCCGTAAAGCGCCGCCGGAAAAGCCTTGCGGCTTGAACCTGCGGTGAATTTTGCGTCTATGCTCCAGTATTCTTTAGGCACAAACCTGTTTATCTCGTCTTCACGGTCAACTATCATTCTCAGCGCGACGCTTTGCACTCTGCCCGCGGAAAGTCCTCGTCTTATTTTTTGTGAAACAAACGGGCTCAATTTATAACCCACAAGTCTGTCAAGCACGCGTCTTGCCTGCTGCGCGTCTATAAGATCGTCATTCAGCTTGCGAGGATGACTCATTCCGTTTGCGACGCCCGTTTTTGTTATCTCATTAAACTCTACTCTGTTTGAAAAATCCTTGGGCAAATTGAGTATATAGCTCAAATGCCATGATATAGCCTCACCCTCGCGGTCAGGGTCGGTTGCAAGATAAACGGCTTCACTTTTTGAAGCAAGCGATTTAAGCTCTTTTACAAGCTTTTGTTTATCTTTCATAATTTCGTATTTTGGCTCAAAATCATTCTTGATATCAACACTCAGTCTGCTTTTCGGCAGATCTCTTACGTGTCCCATAGAGGCAACAACATCATAGTCTTTGCCTAAATACTTTTTTATTGTTTTTGCCTTAGAGGGCGACTCCACTATTACAAGCTTTGACATACATTTCGCTCCTTATTTATTTCATACATTCTCCCGGGCAGGCACACAATATATCCGCCGATCTCAAGTTCGGTCAACGCGCATTGCACACCTACAATCCCAAGATTTGATTTAATACACAGATTATCAACGTTTGTTTTCTGTTCCGATATTAATTTATATATCACCTTTGCGTTGTATGATACTTCACACTCGTCTATGTTCAATTTAACGGTATTTATCTTATCATCGCTGTCATTCTTATTTTCTTCTTTTCCGTTATTCTTTTTGTCTGTTTTATTATAAGACACTGTTTTGGGAAGAGTCATTTCGTACAAAAAGCTTTTAATCTCTCCTGTGGTGTCAAAATAATATTCAATTATGTCGTCGGGGGTCGTTACGGGTATCGCTCCGCTTTTTATAAGTTCGTTTGTACCCTCGCTTACAGGGCTTGAAACGGCACCGGGCACCGCAAAAACATCTCTGCCTTGCTCAAGCGCCTGCGAAGCGGTAATTAACGCTCCGCTTTTTTTGCCTGCTTCAACCACCACGGTACCGCAGGACAATCCGCTTATTATTCTGTTTCTTTTCGGAAAGGTATATACGCTTGCCGCGTATTCGGGTGGATATTCGCTTATTACGGCTCCGTTTTCCGCGGACGAATTTCTTATATGCTCATTTTGCTTTATATAATCAAAATTAAGTCCGTAACCAAGCACGCATATTCTTCTGCCGCCTGCTTTCATGGCGCCTGTATGCGCCGCCGTGTCTATACCCAATGCACCGCCGCTTACGGTAGTTATGCCCTTTTCGGCAAACCTTGCGCCTATTTCGGTTGCAAGTTTTATTCCGCCCCCGGAAGCCTTTCTTGTGCCTACAACAGCCAAACACATATCGTCTTTAAAAAGGCTCCCCCTGTAATATATGACACACGGAGGGTCGTATATATTTTTTAAAAGCTCGGGGTATTCTTCATCCCACAACGTAATTATATTTATTTTTGTCTTATCGCAGGTATCTGCTATTCTTTTTGCTTTTTCAAGCTGTGTGCCGTTGAGCCTGTTAAGCTCGCTTTTTGTAAAAATGCCGCTTCTTATCCACTCTTGCAAGCCCGCGTTGTAAAACTCAGACGCCGAAGAATAGTTTCTGTATATTCCCAGCGGCTTGTTGTTCGCATAACCGAGAGCCGTTTGCAGCCATATTTGATATATATTCTCCTGCGTCATTATTATTTCACCAGTTCCCACATTATTATACCCGATGCCGTTGCGGCGTTTAACGATTCTGCCCTGCCTTTCATGGGTATCGTAAAGGTGTTAAGGCAGTTTTCTTCCGTCTGCTTTGTTATGCCGTTACCCTCGTTGCCGATAATTACAACGCTTCCGTTTGCAAACGAAATATCGGTTATTTTTTCTGCATCGGGTTCAACAACGCTCGCGTAAGTTTTAAACCCATATTCATTTAATTTTAATACATAATCTGCCATACTGTCAACAAAAATTAACGACATTCTGAAAATTGCTCCCATACTTCCCCTTACTACCTTAGGTGAAAACAAATCGCAGCAATCATCAGACATTATTAAACCGTCTACGCCCAAAGCTTCGGCGGTTCTGAGTATCGTTCCCAAATTTGATGGATCGCTTATATTCTCAAGCGCAACGTATTTTTTATCCTTTTTAGGCTCAAATGTTTTTACACAGTCGTTACGGCAAATACATATTATTCCCTGTGGGGATTTTGTATCCGATATTTTACCGAAAAGCTCGTTTGTTACAACAACGCTTTTTCTGCAAAGCTTATTTAAATCTCCAAAAACATTTCCGTTTTTTTCGTAAAAATCTTCGCTTACGCACAGCGTATCAAATTCTATATTCTCACGTAAAAGCTCAGAGCAAAGCCTAAGCCCCTCGCACACGAATAAGCCGTGTTTTTTTCTTTGCTTTGCAGAAGAGTTAAGTAAAGAAATCAGCTTTACAGTGCTGTTTTCACGCGATTTTATTATCTCCATAACATCACCCGATCAATACTTTTCATATACCGTTCAAACCGTATTTTGTCTTAATTCTTACAAACGTTTTTTCAAGCGGTCTCGCAAGCAGTATTATAAACAGCACGTTAGACACCGCGTACGTAACGGTAAACGGAAAAGACGTAATACAAACCGCCAAATATCTTTTTAGGGAGAAATATTTGTCTATCCAAAAAACGGTGTTTATATCCACAATAAGCGAATACAAAAGTCCCGCCGCCGCGCCGTATAAACACAACCATATTTTGTGCTTTTTGAGCGCATTCGCGAGAAGCGCCGCGCAAAAGCCGCACATTCCCCAAGCCGCCATTTGAAACGGAGTCCACATTCCCTGAGAAAACACAAAATTAGATATAAGCGCAGACAGCGCCCCTGCCAAAAACGCGAATTCTTTGCCGAAATAAAGCCCGCTTATAATAACAATAGCCGTCACCGGCTTAAAGAACGGTATTACCGAAAAAACGCATCTTCCCGCAACCGAAAGCGCTATTACCGAACACAGCGTAACAATCTGCGCAGAACTTTGGTTTCCCCGTTCATACTTTAAAAAGAAAGCCAAACAGCACAAAACTGCGACAAGCAGCGACAAAAGCATATAATGGTTTTGCAAAAATAAAAACACACCAAGCGCCGCCGCGGCAACACCTGCCGCAATATAAATCAATACAAAGAGAATTTTATTTTTCACAAGCAGCGCCCGCCCTTTTTATGTCAATGTCGCTTATGCAGTTATCTGTTATACCGTCGGTCATCCGCCTTACAGGCGTAGTATAAAACTTATTATTACTGAAAAATGTGTATTTGTCTCCTATTCCCACTATTTCACCGTTAAACAGCATTGCGCAGGTGTCGCATACATCTGCCGCAGTCTCACAGTCGTGGGTAACAATAAGAATGGAAATTCCCTGTTTTCTAAGACTTAAAAGCATTTTGTTTATATTCTTTTTCTCTTTAGAATCAAGAGCCTTACACGGTTCATCAAGCAATAAGACTTTCGGCTTTGTAAGCATTACCGCGCAAAGCGCGCATTTCTGAAGCTCACCTGCGCTTAAATCTCTCGGGTTTTTATTTATAAGATGAGCAATATCGAATAACTGTATAAATTTATCTTTTTGTTCTTTACTTATTTTGTGGCAGGCGGCTATTTCATCAAGATCTTCACTCACTTTTTCGTGTGCGAAAACATATATGGGGTTTTGCGGAAGATAAGCGACAGTTTTGCCGTAAAACTCGCTGCTTCTTATCTTATTTATACTTTTGCCGAAATATTTAACACTGCCATCAGCCGGTTTTATCAAGCCTGCCAATATCTTTATCAAAGTTGTTTTTCCGCTTCCGTTAGAGCCTAAAAGAGCTGTTATTTCACCTTGATGTAACTCAAATGACAAATCGTTTATTACATACTTATCATTTTTGCCATATTTAAAGTTTAAGCCTTTGCAAACTATCGCCGAATCCTTGTTTTGATATTCTGTCAGCCTTTCGGGAGCTTTTAAATCAATTTTTCTTAAACTTTCCCTTGCCTCTGCAATACTTTTAGGGCAATCAATTCTTTTACCGAGCATATGGTATAGCCTTATATATGAGGGCAGACCTTCCGTTATCCCGTTTTTCTCGAATATGTCATTTGCGACTGTCATAGGCTCACCGTCGCAAATGATTTCACCGTTATTCATTGCAATAATACGGGTGCATACAGAAAAGACATCTTCAAGCTTATGCTCGCTGATTATAACCGTTACTCCCTTTTCGGTATTAAGTCTGTGTAAAACATTTACTATTTTTTTACAGCTTATCGGGTCAAGCTGAGAAAGCGGCTCGTCAAGTATGATAACGCGGGGGTCTAAGCATACGGCGGCCGCGATAAGCACAAGCTTTTGCTCACCGCCAGAAAGCGAGCTTACCGAACGCTCAAAAAGCCTGCCTATGCCGAAATATTCACAACACTCTGCAATTCTCAAATAAATCTCCTTATCGCTCATACCAAGGCACTCAAGCGAAAAAGCCAATTCTTTATACACTGTATGTGTAACAAGGGCTGTGCTTGTGTTTTGGGGTACATACGCGATAGTTTTTGAAGACTCTATGCCCGAATATTCATCAATACTTTTTCCGTTCAGAAAAACCTCGCCTGTTTTAACACCGTTTGGTGCAGTCTCGGGCTTTAAATGCCTTAAAAGCGTTGTTTTTGAACAGCCGTTTTTTCCGTAAACTACAACAAACCCGCCGTCGTCTATTTTCAAATCTATATTTTTCAGGGCAGGCTTTTCCTCACCCTGATAATTAAAGCACAAATTTTTTATCTCCAGCACAAGCCTGCCTCCTTTTACAAATTTTTACGCAAGCAGCGGTAAAAAGTACATAATTCCACTCAGTGCAAGCGCGGGTATATTGATATACTCTATTCCAAATAAGGGATAATAATGTGTGGGCGCCGGCTTATAGACAAAAGCAAACACGAAAAACGCGCAGTAAATGAGCATAACGGCAACATCTTTTGCCTTTACGCGCCTGCGCACAAAGCATCTGTATTTTCCGTTCCCGAATCCGCGGCAATTCATATTTATGGATTTGTCGATTATTGCCTCGGGCATAGAATAAATAAGCGCGCCGGAAATTCGCTTTACTTTCAAAAATCCGCCGAATCTTTCGTTATAAAGTCCCAGAGAACGTGTTGAATCGCTTATTTGCTTTGCGTTATGAACATACATGGGCAATGCTCCCAAACTTATAGAGAGCACCAAAGCTGTTTTTGAAAAGAACCTGCCGAACACCTGTATCATACTGTCAGGGGTTAAAATAATGCTGATATTGTTCATCCACAGCATAACAGCCGACATCATAACCGCGAAAAACACACCGTAAATAACAGCCTCAAGTGTATATTTCATACCGAATATCTTGGTAAGCACGGTTTTTCCGTTATGGCTTATCAGCGGATTCACCGCCGCGAACGACACAATAAACACAAAACAGGCGCCTAGCTTTTTTATGCTTTTTTTAAACCCTTCATAT
Organism: Clostridiales bacterium; assembly: GCA_024690965.1. Taxonomy (GTDB): domain Bacteria; phylum Bacillota; class Clostridia; order Oscillospirales; family Acutalibacteraceae; genus JAEEHZ01. The sequence goes on along the minus strand of JAILOG010000019.1, from coordinate 86,827 downwards.
AAAAGCATGACAGAAGCTGCCGAAACAAAAGACATAACGCTTATAAACGCTTCTGCATTGATCGCCGAAACCAACGCTATACCGAAAAATACAAACAGTGCCGTGCAGGAATTGTATTTATATATTCCTTTTTTCATCCCACAGGCTCAAACTCGGTGCCGTCTTCAACTGTTTCGCCGTCGGGTACTATCTCACCTTCGGGAACTATCTCACCGTCGGACAAAACCTGTCCGTCAGGCACTACCTCGTTATCCGTTGTTATTACATCGGGTACAACTTCATTATCGGGTACTACCTCATTCTCCATATCGTCTACCGAACTTGTAAAATAGTACCAGTTTACAATATCCCCCTCATTTAAAACAAGGTTATCGCAGCTAAGAGTAGGGCTTTGCTCGTTTATTGAATACATCCACGCGCCTGCCTCTGTGATATCTCCTGCCGCAAGACCGCCTATCGACGTAACGTATGTATAGGATATTTCGTCATATACGCTTGTATTTGTTTCAATTTCAATATTCTCTTTTTCACATATTGCCTTTGTACATTCAAGCAGACTTGTGCCCGATACAAATTTATATTCTTTTTCTTCAAGCAAAAAGCCGTCTTTTCCTACGTTTGAATCATCAGGCACCATTATTGCAAATTTTATGCTGATACCGCCATCGTCAAAAACGCTTTTGTTTATCTCCTCAGTGTTATCACAGCCGCAAAACGCCGATATAAGCATAATAACCGCCGCTGCAAAAGATATTATTTTTTTCATAAAACTCACTCCGTAATAAAATAATTCTCAAATATTTAACGACAACGAGGCTGTCAAATTATATGACAGCCTCATTATTATTTATTTGCTAAGCTCTTCTTTTATAACCTTTTCTATATTGCTTTGGCATAAGCCGAAGATCTCAAGAAGCTCTTTGGCAGGTCCGGAATATCCAAATCTGTCCTCTACACCTAACTTTCTTACGGCAGTAGGATATTCTTCGGCAAGCACCGAGCAAACCGCGTCTCCCAGACCGCCCATAACATTGTGTTCTTCAACGGTTATTATTCTGCCCGTCTCTTTAGCGGCCTTTATAATTATATCTCGGTCTAAGGGCTTAATTGTATGAATATTTATAAGGCGAGCGTTTATACCTTCTTTTTCAAGATTATTTACCGCCTTGAGCGCCTCACTTACGCAAAGTCCAGTAGCAATTACGGTAATGTCGTCGCCCTTGTGAAGCGTAATACCCTTGCCGAGCTCAAATTTATAGCCGTTGTCGGGGTCGTTGAAGCTTTCTACGGCTAATCTTCCCAATCTCAGATAAACGGGCTCTTTTACCTCTGCGGCAGCCTTTACTGCCTCTATCATTTCATAGTGGTCGGCAGGATTGATTATAACCATATTCGGAACGGTCCTCATTAAGCCGATATCTTCACAGCACTGGTGAGTAGCGCCGTCCTCGCCGACAGAAATTCCTGCGTGCGAACCCACTATCTTTACATTAAGGTGCGGATAAGCCACACTGTTTCTTACCTGCTCAAAAGCGCGTCCCGCCGCGAACATTGCAAATGTGGCGCAAAACGGGATCTTTCCGCACGTGGCAAGTCCCGCAGAAACGCCTACCATATTGCTTTCCGCTATACCGCAGTCAATAAACCTGTCGGGAAACTCTTTTTTAAATATACTTGTTTTTGTTGCCGCCGCCAGATCCGCGTCAAGCACAACAATATCGGGATTCTCTCTTGCTGCCATTGTTACAGCCATACCAAAGCTTTCGCGTGTTGCCTTTTTGATCATCTCTGCCATATCACTCTGCCTCCAATCCCGTTAACATTTCGTTGAGCTCTTTAATTGCCGTTGCGTATTGCTCGTCATTCGGGGCCGCACCGTGCCAGCCCACCTGATTTTCCATAAACGACACGCCTTTGCCCTTTGTTGTTTTTGCAATAATTGCCGAGGGCTTTCCCTTTGTTGCTCTGGCTTTTGCAAAAGCTTCGTCTATTTCATCAAAAGAGTGTCCGTCTATCTTAAACACCTCAAAACCGAAAGCCTCTAACTTTTTGTCAAGAGGCTCAATTCCGCCTACCTCTTCAACAGGTCCGTCTATCTGAAGCCCGTTGCAGTCAACTATAACACAAAGGTTATCAAGCTTGTGATGAGCCGCGAACATACAAGCCTCCCAAACCTGACCTTCCTCACATTCTCCGTCACCGAGCAAAGTATAAACACGGTAAGTTTTGTTATCCATCTTACCTGCCATTGCCATACCGCATGCCGCCGATATTCCCTGACCGAGAGAGCCGCTGCTCATATCTACACCGGGGGTACCTTTCATATCGGGATGTCCCTGAAGCATGGCGCCCACTTTTCTCAGTTTCTTAAGCTCACCGCTGTCAAAATATCCTCTGAGCGCCAAAACTGAATAAAGTCCCGGGCAAGTGTGACCTTTTGAAAGCACAAATCTGTCACGGTCGGGGTCGCGTGGGTTTTGCGGATCTATATTCATTTCTTTAAAGTAAAGATACGTGTAAATATCCGCCGCCGAAAGTGAACCGCCGGGATGCCCCGATCCCGCGTTATATACTCCTTCTATAATTCCCAATCTAACCTTGCAGGCAAGTTGCCGCAATAATTTTTTCTCAGACTCGTTCATAGTTCTCCTCCCGCATCTCACAATAATTCGCCTAATATAATATCATATGAAATTTGCTTTAATTTTCTTTTATGGAAAAATAACTTATATTTTAAATAAAACTGTTAAAAGCAATTTGCAGTTTTTGTAAAATATATAACAATGAATCCGAATAATAATAATTATCGCATTTTTTCCTTGAATTAACAGAATAAAGGTGCTAAAATAATTAGCGCTTTACGAAAGATTGTTACTGAAAGGGTGGTCGCTTTGCTGCTAGCGATAGACGTAGGAAATACAAATATTAAGCTTGGTATTTTTAACGGTGAAAAGCTTGAGATGCAGGCAAGGCTTTCTACCGACAAAACAAAAACATTTGACCAATACGCCTTGGAGTTTAAAGCGATATTGTATATTTACAATTTCAATTGCTCGGATATAAGTAATTCGGTACTGAGTTGTGTTGTTCCGCAGCTTTCGTATACAATAAGAAAAGCCGTTGAGCTTATAACCGGCAATGAGCCTTTTGAGATAACCCCTGCAGCCCATTTGGATATAAATATATTGATAGACAACCCCGAAACCCTCGGCTCAGACCTTGCTGTAAGCTGTGTGGCGGTAAAAAATCTTTATTCCTGTCCCGCGATAGTTATAGGTTTAGGAACGGCAACAACATTTTGTGTAATAAATAATAAGTGTGAAATTTGCGGCGGTATTATTATGCCTGGCGTTTCGGTATCTCTTGAGGCGCTTTCTCAAAAAACTTCACTTTTGCCTTCCGTTGGCTTTAAAAAGCCCTCGCGTGTAATAGGCAAAAACACCGATGAATGTATGCGCTCGGGCTCGGTAATAGGCACGGCAGCAATGATAGACGCCGTGTGTGAGCGCATTGAAGAAGAACTGGGATACAGCTGCGATACGATTGCCACGGGAGGTCTTGCATCGCTCATCATACCAAGCTGTAAAAGAAACATAGTCATAGACAACACGCTTATTTTAAAAGGGTTAAAAGTATTATTCGATATAAATAATAAATCAAAATATTGATCATCGGCAGATGGAAGGAGAACAGCTTATGAAATCGACACGAACACAAAAGCTTACAATAATGGCTCTTTTGTCGGCACTTATTATGCTTATGACATTTACAGGCGTCGGCTACATACCCATAGGTCCACTCAAGCTCACATTTCTTGTATTGCCTGTGGCAATAGGATCAGTTTTGCTGGGTCCGGCACCCGGTGCGATACTCGGCGGAATATTCGGTTTATCAAGCTTTATAACATGCTTTGGATTAGATGCTTTCGGTGTTGTTTTGCTCGGAGTAAACCCATATTTTACATTCATCACCTGCGTTGTACCGCGTATACTTTGCGGTCTTTTGCCCGGATTGATTTATAAGTGGCTCAGCAAACGCGACAAAACGACCATAATCGCTCCCGCGATATCGTGTGTCAGCACCGCTGTAATCAATACAATAGGCTTTTTGGGCTTTTTGTGGTTGCTTTTCGCAAATGATTTTGTAAATAACCCCGAAGTTATCGACATTTTGGGCGGAACGGTAATAAACACGTTTTCTACACTTTTAGTGCTTTTTGCGGGTGTAAACGCTATTATAGAATCACTTACCGCGCTTATTCTCGGAACCGCTATTATAAAAGCTTTAAAGCACTTTTTAAAAGGATTAGACTGATATGTCAAACAACCGATACTTGGGTGAAACTCACATACACCTTGAATGTGTAAACTCAACAAATGACTACATTAAAACAAACTGTTTATCTTATCCCGAAGGCACAGTTGTTACGGCAGATACACAAACAAGCGGCAAAGGCAGGCTCGGCAGAGTTTGGGAATCGGGCAATACCGATGCGCTTTATATGAGCGTTTTGCTGAAGCCCGATGTTAAATCTGTTTTTCTTCCGCTTATCACGCTTATGTGCGGCTTGGCGGTCTGCAACGCGCTGAATGAACTCGGTATCCCCGACTGCAAAATAAAATGGCCGAATGATATAGTCAGCGACAACAAAAAGCTATGCGGCATTTTGTGTGAAAGTACGATAACAAACGGAAAAATCCATATTATTGCAGGTATAGGGATAAACCTTAATAACGTTGAATTTTCGCCTTCAATTGCAGACAAAGCCTGCAGCTTGTATTCCGTTACAGGTAAAACCTTTGACAAATTTAATGTAATGAGCTTGGTTTTAAATCACTTACAAATTTTATATGATGAATATAAAAAATGTCCTACTTTCTTCTTAGACGAATACAAAGATAAATGTATATCGCTTAACCGGCAGGTATCATTTAATAAGAACGACCGGAATATAACGGCAATCGCCACCGATATTGACAACACAGGCTCGCTTATATGCCTGCTAAACGGCAAAAGCTACGCCGTTTCTTCCGGAGAAGTAACGGTGCAGGGAATATACTGAAATATTAAAAACTGTTCTTCAAATCAGTTAATTGACTTGAAGAACAGTTTTTTTGTTAGTATTTAAACCAAACCTTGGTGCAGAACAGTATGAACAAAAAAGCCGCAAGCGCGAACACAAGCCCTATAAGTAAAACTGCCGCCAAAGCGTTTAGCATAAGCACACGTGTTTCTCTTTTTGTAATATTTAGCTGTTCTATGTCCTCAGGTGCATCCTGATGCATTTGGTCTTCTATATCACGCCTGTATTTCTTTTTGTATATTCCGCCGAACCAACGGTCATATCCGTTGTTCCAGGGCATTCCCTCAACATTCATATCCGCTATTACGCGACCGTCGTCGTCATCATATTTCTTGTTTTTTCTACTCATAGGCATATTCCTCATTATAGCACTAAACGCACAAAGCTTATAATAAATTTTGTGCGTTTAATTTATATTTATTCTTTTATTTGTCGTATAAGTGGCACACAACAGTATGACCGTCACCCATATCTTTCATATGCGGTCTTTCAACGTCGCAAACGCCCTTTTTGCAATATTTGCAACGTGTGTGGAACTTACATCCCTTAGGCGGATTTGCGGGAGAAGGAATATTTCCCTCCAAAATAACACGGTTCATCTTTACCGTGGGGTCGGGTATCGGAATAGCGCTGAACAAAGCCTGCGTATAAGGATGCAGCGGATTTGCGAATATATCCTCTTTCTTTCCGAATTCAACAAGATCACCGAGATACATAACGCCGATAGTATCTGAAATATGCTCAACAACAGAAAGATCGTGAGAAATGAACAGATATGTAAGATGATATTTACTCTGTAAATCTTTAAGCAGATTAATTATCTGTGCCTGAATTGAAACGTCAAGCGCAGAAACAGGCTCGTCGCACACAACAAACTGGGGATTAAGCGCCAGCGCTCTCGCTATACAAATTCTCTGACGCTGACCGCCGGAAAATTCGTGAGGATATCTGTCCTTGTGGTACGGCTGCAAACCGCAGTTGTGCATTATTGTGTCAATATATTCGTTGTATTCGTTTTTAGGTACAAGGTTGTGCTCACGCACTGCCTCACCGATAATTTCGTGAATGGGCAAACGCGGAGAAAGGCTTGAATAAGGATCCTGAAATATTATCTGCATTTTCGTGCGCAACTCTTTCATTTCCTTTTTATCAAGGTCGTGAACTTCTTTTCCGTTAAAAAGTACCTGTCCGCCTGTTTTCTCGAGCAGTCTCAAAATCGTTCTGCCGGCTGTACTTTTACCGCAGCCCGACTCTCCAACCAAGCCCATAGTAGTGCCGCGCTCAATATTAAAAGTAATACCGTCAACCGCGCGAACATAACCAACCGTGCTTTGGAACAAGCCGTCTTTTATTGGAAAGTATTTTTTAAGCTTATTTACTTCAAGTATATTCTTATCATCATGAACGATAGGAGTAAAATCATTCTCAATAGTTATTTTTGCCATTATTTTACTCCTCCTTCGTCATAATATCTGTAACAACTTACATAGTGAGTATCGCTCACCTTGACCATTTCCGGATACTGCCCCGAGCATTTTTCAACACACATTTCACAGCGGTCTTTAAAATAGCAATAATCGGGCATATTTACAGGGTTCGGTACTTTTCCCGGTATGCTGTAAAGTCTGTCAACCTTTTTATTAACAACGGGCTTACTTGCAAGCAGACCTAATGTGTAAGGATGCATCGGGTTTGCGAATATCTCTTCGGCAGTGCCCTTTTCAACTACCTTACCCGCATACATAACTACGACATAATCAGCCATTTCGGCGATAACACCCAGGTCGTGTGTAATAAGCATAATACTGCTGTTTATCTTGTTTTTTAGTCCGCGAAGCAGATCAAGTATCTGTGCTTGAATAGTAACGTCGAGGGCTGTTGTAGGCTCGTCGGCTATAATAAGCGACGGGTCACAGCAGAGCGCCATAGCTATCATAACTCTCTGGCGCATACCGCCCGAAAGCTCGTGAGGGTACATTTTGTAAACGCCCTCACTGTTGGCGATACCAACGAGTTCCAGCATTTCAAGCGTACGGGCTTTCATCTGCTCCTTGGTCATTTCGGGGTGGTGAAGTTCCAATACTTCGTTAAGCTGCATACCTATGCGGAATACAGGGTTAAGGCTTGTCATAGGCTCCTGGAATATCATTGATATCTCCTTGCCTCTTATCTCCTGCATAACGCTTGTTGTAGCTTTTGCTATATCTATACATCTTTGCTCGCCGGCAAATCTTATAGAACCCTCTACAATTTGTCCTTGCGGACGCTGTACAAGCTGCATAATAGACAAGCTTGTAACAGACTTACCGCATCCCGATTCTCCAACAACGCCTACTGTTTTGCCCTTAGGCACATCAAAAGAAACGCCGTTTACGGATTTAACCGTACCGATATCTGTAAAGAAGAACGTATGAAGGTTATCTATTTCCAATATATTATCGGGGTTCTTCATCTTAGTTTCGTATTCTGAGGGGTCAACGTGTTTGCGGTTTTTGATCTTCTCCATTTGAGAAGTGATTTTTCTGTTTTCTCTGGAAATTCTGCGAGACTCTTTCGCAGAAATATATCCGTCACCTTTTGCCATAACTTTTGACCTCCTTATCTCTTCATTTTCGGGTCGAAGGCGTCGCGAAGTCCGTCGCCGACAAAGTTAAAGCCCAATACCGTAAGCAAAATGAGGAAACCTGCGGGTATCCACTCAAACCAGAAGTGCGTCATAACATAACTGTCGTTTACGGCATTTATAATATTACCCCAAGAAGCATACGGGAATTTAACACCGAGTCCCAAGAAGGAAAGTGTTGCCTCAGTAAGGATAATGCTTCCCAAGTCCATAGTTGCGATAACGATAAGCTGCGGTATTACGTTAGGAATGAGGTGCTTGAATATTCTTCTTCTTACCGAAATACCAGTTGCCTCGGTAGCGATCATAAACTCCTGCTCTCTGAGCGAGAGTATTTGACCTCTTACCATACGGCATATACCCGGCCATGAAAGTATACCTAAAACGAACATCAAGTAGAATATACGCATTTGCGCGTCAACCTGATTTGTGTCCATTATAGAGCCGAGAATGATATATATAGGCATTGCGGGAATACAAATAACAATATCAACAATACGCATAATAAGGTTATCTACCCACTTGCCGAAATAACCTGCAATACCGCCGAGAATTACGCCGATAAGAAGCTCGATTATAACAACGACGAAACCTATAAACAGAGAGATTCTTCCGCCGTACATAAGTCTTGTCAGGTTGTCCATACCGTCTTTGTCGGTACCAAGCCAGTGTGTTTTAGAGGGCTTCGCGTGGGTATCGAGAATACGCGTCTTTTTGTCGGTAGTAATCGTATAGCGTGTGTCTTTGTTTGTAATAGAGCAAAGAACGCCGTCGGGGTTAGTATATTCGGTCTTTCTTGATGTGATCGCATCAACGATAGAAGCCATTTCGTCAACAGAAATCTTACCGCCGGAAACGGTAGACTGGATGCTGTAATCTGAAACGCAGGCATATTCTTCGCCGTTTTTGTTTATTATATCAAAGCTGTTGCCTTCTTCAACCGTATAAGTAGCACCGTCAAATTCAAATTCGTTCTTTTTATCATTTAGAGCAAGCTCAAAATCACGCATAAACTCAAAGGTAAGCTTTTCGTTCTTATCAAGAAGAGAAATAACCTTGCGTGTAGAAACGCCTACATCCTCGGCAACACAAAGAGTGTATGTGTTGTCAGCCATAGACACTACGGAATAATCCTTACCTTCAAAGCTTAAGTTGTCCTCGCCTGATGTTATACAACCCATAAAGGCTTCTTCAAGCTCCGAAGATATATCCTGAGCGTATTCGCTTGAAATTGCTGTACCGTTTTGGTCAAGCTTAACTGTTGCGGCTTCCTCTGCGCGAGCTATAAGATAAAATCCCTCGCCCGCTTCGGTAACCGTATAAAAATAGTCTTTTCCTTTGAGATAAGTTTTGTTTTGAGACACAGCATTGATTATCTCAAATTTAACAAGTGTGTTTTCAAATTCCACGCCGTTCGCGTAATAAAACTGGGGCTCGTTATTTAGAGCCGCGGCGGCATAGTCTTTCGCAACATCTGATGTTTTATAAAAGCTTTGGTTTTCGGCGTATGGGCTCAGCGCACCGCCTATAAATGAAAACAAAATCATTACAATCAGGATCACGGTTCCCACTATGGCAAGTCTGTTTCTGATAAAACGCTTTACAACTAGCATACCGGGAGAAAGTATTTTTACACGTTGATCCTCGTTAAGCTCATTTTCGTTTTCAAACATATTGCCTGTGTTTTCCTGAGGATTGTTATTCTTTTCTAAATCTATATTTTTATCAGCCATAACGCACCTCCTGATTAGTTAACTCTGACACGCGGGTCAACGACTGCGTACAGAATATCCGATAAAAGCGTACCGAGCAATGTTAAAATCGCAAGGAACAGCATATAGAACATCGTAAACGGAATATCTCCCTCTACCATTGCCTGATAAGAGGTATAACCGATACCCGGGATACCGAAAAGTGTTTCGGTGATCATAGCGCCGGAGAAAAGTCCCGGGAGCATACCGCCGACTATTGTTACTATCGGTATAAGTGTATTTCTGAATGCGTGCTTATTGATAACAACCTTTTCAGACAAGCCTTTTGCTCTTGCCGTACGTATGTAATCCGAGTTGAGAACTTCGAGCATATTGGTACGTGTGTATCTCATAAGCGCACCTATGCTTACTATTGTAAGCGTTACTACCGGCAAAATATAGTGCCAGCCCATATCAAGTATCTTTTCAAGCGGCGTATTTAATTGTTCGTGATATTTTCCTACAACGCCGAACAAATCAAACCAACCCAGTTTAACGCAGAAGATAAGCTTCAGCACTGTCGCAAAGAAGAACGACGGCAAAGATATACCCATCAATGCAATTGTAGTAATGGTATAGTCAGTACGGCTGTATTGCTTACGTGCGGCGAGGATACCCAGAGGAATGGATATACCCATTTCAAGAATAAAGCATATTACGTTAAGAACAAATGAATACCAAATAACATCAGCAAATTTTTGGGTAACAGGGATCGTGAATTTCCAGCTTTCACCGAAATCGCCGGTGATAGCCTTTGATATCCAGCTACCGTAGCCGTCGAACAGTCCTTTGTCGAGTCCGTAAACGGCGTTTAACTGCGCCATCCATTCTGCAAAGGTTTTGCTTCCGCCCGCCTGTGCCTTTTTGTTGGCGAGCGCCTCAACAAATGATGTAGGCAGACAACGCATAAGCGCATATATGATAAATGATACGAAAAACAGTATCATTATTGCAAGCAATAATCTTTTTATAATAAACTTCTTCAAGTTTATAACCTCCTGTTTTTAAATTTACAGCAAAACAACCGTAATTGCCTTGAGTACTGAGCAAAAAACACTTGTACCGCAATGAATTTTGCTCAGTATTCAAGTAATTTTGCTTTTGTAATAAGTTGGGCTCACCGAAATAACAGGTGAGCCCAAACCAAGTTACAAAAAGTCGTAAGGACTTTTAATCATTTCATTATCATGTTCTGGATCTCAGCCATCCAACCATAGTAAGGAGTGATGTCGGGTGTTATTGTATCTGTGTCGATACGCTCAGAGCTGAAGATTATGCAGTTCTTTCTCTGATATACAGGAATTTCTACTGCCCAGTCAAGGATAATATCGAAGCACTGTTTGTAAACAGCTTTTCTGTATGTTTGGTCGTCGCTTGTTCTTGCTGCAACGATAAGCTGGTCAAGCTCGTTATCCTTAATGCTGTAATAGTTAGAGCCGCCGCCTGCGTTAGAGCTGTGATATACCTGATACATATCAGGATCTATTGTTGAACCCCAAGCCATTGTCCAAACTTCCTGGTCACCTGTGTTAACGAGGTTAGAAAGTGTGCTCCACTCAACGTCGTCAACCTTGAAAGTAAATCCTACTTTTTCGAACAATTTGCTTGCTTCCGTTAAAACGAGGAAGTTCGGGTGGTCGCCGCTTCCGCCTGAGCCGATAGTAGCAGTGTAGGTCAAAGATGCGCCTTCGGGAGCAGCTGTGAACTTACCGCTTGCGTCGTCATAGGTGTAGCCTGCAGCCTTAAGATATCCGATAGCCGCCTGCAAAGCAGCCTGATACTTCTCTTCGTCTGTCATTTCAGATGTGTAGATCTCGTTTCCGTCAACATCCTTAGAATAGCAAAGCTGATAATCGGGGTCACTCTTAGAAGGAGCAGCCCAGGATGTGTTGGAAATAGGATAGTTGATAAGCTCTGCTGTTTCACCATAGTAGCTGTCTATAGCAACGTCACGGTACGCGGCAAGAACTGTAGCAATAGCTTTTCTCAAATTCTTGGAAGCGTCTGAGTTAGCTTCTTTACCAACCTTAACCTTATCGGCGTTGATACCGATATAGCCGTAACCGAGGTTGTCAACAAGGCTTGTTGTGATAACAGGACCTGTGAGCTCGCCGTTGCCGTTGATCTCACCGATCTGACCTGCGTTGTCAAGGCTCAAAGAGGGATCTGTAAGATCTATTGTGCCTGTCTGTACGCCGGGGATTCTGTCAGCGTCTGCTGTTTCTTTAAACTGAACTTCCTTAATCTTGGGAGCACCGAGGAAGTAGTCTTCGTTAGCCTCAAAGTAAACGATCTTGTTTTCATATTTAATGAATTTGTAAGGACCTGCGCCCATAGGAGTAGTAGTCTTAGCTTCTACTGTTGAAAGGTCGCCCTTATCAAATCCGAACTTGTGAGCGTCGTAGTCATATTTAGACTCGTCTCCGTAGTAGTGCATAGGAGCAACTGTGTTACCTATTTGATATACGTTAGATGCGCCGTAGCCGTATGTAGTAACTTTAACTTCAAACTGGTTAACTTTTTCTATACCGCTGATATATGGGCACTCTTCGCCATCCATTTCAGCAAGCTTAGAGTTTGTAAGAATCTTTTCTACTGCTGCTTCAACATCGCCGCTTAAATCTGCGCCGTATGCTTCGCCGAGCTTAGCATAGTCAAGGCCGTACTCTTCGATAACTGCCTTCAAAAGGTCTTCATCGGAAAGACCGTCGTCATAGCTGTCTGCGGTGCCGTAGCACATAATAAAGAATTCTCTTGTAGAGTTAACGCCGTAGTCCTCTTTGTAAGATTCCCAGTTAGCGTCACACCAATCCCACTCACTTGTGAGAAGGTCTGAATTGATCTTTGTGATTGCTTCTTTAACCTCATCTGAAGGATCTGCTATAGCAGCCGCGATCTCATCAGCAGAAACTTCTACGTCCTCAGCCTTGGTATTGTTGTACTTGTAGTTCTTGTAACCAACGATATCAAGTGAGTTAAGAGTAGAGTTACCTGTGTAAGCTTCATCGAGCAATACATAGTATGTGAAGATAACGTCATCGGCTGTAAGCTGTACACCGTCGCTGAATTTAACGTCGTCTCTCATCTTGATGTCATATGTTGTTTTTCCGTCTGCCTGATTGATCTCAAGGTCTGCAAGTCCCTTATAATTGTAGTCTGTACCGTTATAAGTTGTTGTTTCGCCTTCGATTGCTTTGTAGATGATAGCACCTGCACGGTCTGTTGTAAGCAAGCCTACCTGTGTCATACTTGCAACGTCCTGATCATATCCGGACTCCGCAAAGAACGGGCTGAACTTCTGGTTGAATTGCTGATAACCTACAACAAGGGGTGCGCCTGAGCTTTCTTTGCCTGTTTGAGAAGCGTTGCCGCCGGATTGTGTATCATTTCCGCCGCAAGCCGCAAAAACAGATGCGCACATCATAACTGCTAATATAAGTGCAATTATTTTTTTCATTTCTTTACCTCCGTAAAAAATATTTCGAATAATTCAACTCGATTATTCTGCAAAACATTTTAACGCTTTATTGCGAAAAAGTCAATCAAAATCTTAATTTACCGCTAATTTTGGCGATTTGTATTTATTTTTTTGCAGTTTTATTATAAACATTATTGATTTTGACATATGCTTTTTTGTCAAACTTCAACGATTTTACTTACAAAAAGCAAAATAAGCGATTATTTAAGGTTGAATATTATACTCTTTAAACCACATATCCAGCTGTATAATAAAAGCCAATACCTGCGGCGCGCGCATAAGCTGACCGTACCACATAGATTTCATATTGTCGGAGTTTTCAATATATGAATATACCGTTTCTTTATCCAAAAGATGTGTAACCGGGCTGTTGCTTTCAAATAATTCTTTTACCCGCCGACTCATTATTCTCATGTATTCGGGGTTATGTGTTTTGGGATAAGGGCTTTTTTTACGCCAAACGATGTCATACGGCAGCAAATCTGAAAAAGCGACTCTGAGTATCCCCTTTTCTCTGCCGTTTAGGGCTTTCATTTCCCAAGGCATATTAAACGAATATTCAACAATTCTTCTGTCGCAAAAAGGAACTCTTACCTCAAATCCGCTGTACATGGACATCCTGTCTTTACGTTCAAGTAAATTTTGCATAAATCCGTAAAAATTAAGTGCATACATTTGTCTCATTCTCTTTTCAAGCGGAGTATCACCGGGTAAATATTCGGTATGATTTACAATGTCAAGATATTTTTGATGAACGTATTCCTCTCCCTGCGGTAAAAATCCTTTTTTAAGCACTGCTCTGCGCGTATCAAGACTTCTCGCCCACGGAAAACACTCCTCAAACAATATATCCTTGTTGTGATACCACGGATATCCGCCAAACAACTCATCGGCGCATTCTCCCGAAACTCCTACTGTGAATTTCTTTTTCATTTCTCTGCAAAACAGCAAAAGTGAAGAATCCACATCCGCCATCATAGGCAGATCTCTCGCAATTGTAGCGTCATACAGCGCGTCTGCCAGCATTTTATTCTCTAAAACAACTTCGGTGTGATTTGTTTCGGCGAATTCCGACATTATGCCTATATAATCGTCATCCGAATTTGGCTGAAACAGACTTTTTGTAAAGTATTTTTTGTTATCGCAATAATTTACGGAATATGTCGAAAGCTGTCCTCTTCCCTTTTCAATATAATAATCGGAAGCAACTTTTGTAATAATGCTGCTGTCAAGCCCCCCGGAGAGAAAAGTACACAACGGCACATCGGAAACAAGCTGTCTCTCTATTGAATCTTTTATCAAAAACCGTACATATTCTACCGTTTTCGCAAGGGTATCGTTATGCGGTCTTGCCCTTAGTGTAAAATAGCGTTTTTTTATAACAAAGCTGTTTTCGTAAACCATACACTCACCGGGCAACAGCTCTTTTATGTTTTTGAATATGCCACAACCGCAAGTTCTTCCCGGCGACATAAAAAACAGCTCGCACAAGCCTTCTTCGTCAATTTCCGGAGTCACTTCGTCATAGGCAAAAATCGCTTTAATCTCACTCGCGAAAACAAAACTGTCTTTTTCATTATAATAGAACAACGGTTTAACGCCAACGGGATCTCTTGCCAAAAACAGTTTTTTTGCCTTATGCTCATACACGGCAAAAGCAAAAATACCGTTCAGCATATCTACGCACTCTTCGCCAAAGCATATGTAGGCACACAGCAAAACCTCGGTGTCGCTGTGTCCTTCAAAAGAGAACCCCTCCGATATAAGCTTCTTTCGTATGTCCTCCGTATTATAAAGCTCGCCGTTATATACGATCGTATAAAGCTCATTGCCGTGCTTGCGGGTCATGGGCTGTCTGCCGCCTTCGGGGTCAATTACCGTTAAACGGCGATGGATAAGGCACACGTTCTTTTCGATATACAATCCGTCCTCGTCAGGTCCTCTTGACCTCAGTTTTTCGCTCATGCTGTTTATAACACCGAGCTTTTCCGACAAATCAGTATTATTACTTAATACACCGGCTATACCGCACATAAAATCAGCTCTCCCTTTTAGTGGTTTTTTCCCTTTTTTCGTGCTGCGAGACAACAAAGACAACGCACATTATTATAAGCGTTACAGCGGAAAAAATATTGTTTCCGCTGTGCAAATACGCTTCGTTTCCGAAAATATACGCCGCCTCAGCCTCAAACGGAAAAAAGCTACATAAAATATATGTGAACAACGCCGATAATATTCCCTGAACAACCCGTAAAGCAAGAAAAATAGCTTTGTTTACTTTTATCCCTTCAAGGAGGGAAAAAATCTGACAATGCACGCAAAGTCCGCCGAATCCCACTGCGAAAGCCGCGTAAAGCACGGGATACTGACTTTTATCCACATTAACGCAAGCGTTTGTTACCTCACACAAGGCAGCCGCCACACTCATTAAAGTGTTATTGTTCAAATGGAACTGCATTTCAATATTTTTAACAGGGAACTTGATTATAGACATAACACTTCCGAAAAATATAACAAAAGCGCACATATTTATAACCGCCGCAGCCGCGTCTTTAACAGCCAAGGTAAACGCATCGCCAAAGCTTTTATTATTTGCGCGGTATGCCCTGTTTACGGGCTTTTCTTTGCAAAATACAGATACACACAAACCTGTTATAATACTCGCCGAAAGCTGTGAAACAAAAATAATTATTCCTATGCCGCTGTTTTTCAATATTCCCGCGCCTACGGTCCCCATTACAAAAGCGGGACCGGCGCCAAAACAGAAAAGCGCCATACGTGAAGCCTGTTTTTGCGTTATTTTCCTCTGCTTATACAGTGTAGATATCATTTTCGCCCCCACAGGGTATCCCCCTATAAGCGACAGTATAATTACACCCGAACACACTTTAGGCAGCTTATATACCTTTTCGGTTACTGTGCCGAACGGCAGGGCAAAAGCTTGGGCGGCGCCTGTGTAAAGCGCAAACTGTGTAATTACCATAAACGGAAAAATACCCGGTATAAGCACACGTGCGCAGCTTTCCACCGCAGATTTTGCACCCTCCAGACTCTCCCCTGCCTGTGCTATTATCCCAAAGCCCGCGCCAAAGCAAATAAGTGCCGAACACACTGTATAAAGCGCGGGTTTTATTCTTCTTTTCAATATTTATCACCATTACAGCATATGAGGCAAACGGAATTGATTATGAATATTGATTAATGTTTCGTATTTTAATATTACGCGTAAAATAAACAGGCGCCCCTGCAAAAATGCAACAGGCGCCCGTTAAATCGCTGTTTATAAAATTAAAGCTCAGATATCGTAATTATTCTCAGTTATAGTAATCTGAAAAGATACCTTCCCTGAGAAGGTCATTGAAAGACACATTGTTGTCGCTGTTCTTACGCAGCGCCCCCTGAGAGCTGCTGCCCGACGGTGTATTTGATGCAGTAACCGTGTCAAACGTGTTCAATTTTTCGATCGTCAAAAACGGAGATACATACTTTTTCATACCGTTTCAACTCCTTCTTCCAATTAGGGATTGCATAAATTTATCAAATCACAAGTATGTGAAACTCACAAATACAAACTTAACCATCTATATTTTATATTACAAACAAAAAAATGTCAACAAAATACAATAAAAACCATAAAATTCCAAGCTGACAAAGTTTCAAATATTAATATTGCTGTTCTGCTTATGTATGATACGAAATAAATAGTATTGCAAATATTAGACTATTATGTTACAATGATATCAGCAATTTTGGTTATTTTTAACCTAAAATATTATGAAATTGTTAAATTTATAACATAGGAGGTAATTTTATGGAACAAAAAACAAGGGGCAAGGGGCTTATAATAGTAATGAGCATTCTTCTTGCCGTTACAACCGCTTTCAGTGTGTTCATATTTTTGACAAATCCCTTTTCGGGCAACGGAGACGAGGGCGGATTATTCGGGCGTATTACAGGCTCTGAGAGCCTTATTCCTCCGGGCGCCGAGGTAAAGAAAGACGCGATGTATCTCGATATTCAGGGTGATTGGAAAGGAGAATTCACTTTTACAAAAATGGAAGGCATGGAAAGTATGGGTGCCAAGCCCTCAGAAATACAAGAGGTAATGGCAAAACCGGCTGATTTTGAGTTTGAATTTGACGAAGACGGCGAATGGGATTTGTTTATAGATGCCATGTACGGTATGAGAATGTCATCGCGCGATTACAGGATAGACGATCCTCAAACGATGGCGGAGCAGGATTTTCACATAATAAAAAGCGTGCGTGACGGAAAATTTAAATTCAGTATGGATCTGTCAACCGATACCGATGAAATGAGCGGAACCGCCACGGTAAGTTTTGACGGAATTATATGTGAGGATTCCGAGGGAATGTTAATCGTAGGCAAGCTTTCCAACAAGCTGACCGCCAACGGCATAACTGTGTTGCTCGAGGGTAATTATAAGATCCGTCCCGAAGAACTTGAGTATACAGACGGCGTTTACGAATAATCAAGGGAGGTAAATATATGTTTTGCGAAAAATGCGGAAATGAGATAAAAGGAAGCGAAAAATTCTGCCCCTCCTGCGGCAGTCCGATAGAATGGAACTCACCCATACCTCAAGATGAGCCTAAGCCCGCAGCGCCTGTTACAAACCCTCAGTCTGCACCGAATAATTCAACGGGTAACAGCTATGCGTATAATCCCGCGGCGCGCGCAGGCGGAGGTCAGCCTGTTACAAATTACCGCGCAGGCGCTCCCGTAAACACTCCCCCGGTAAATCAGCAGCCTGCGGCGCCTGTAAATTATCCAAACGGCATTCCTCAAACACATCCCACAACACAGCAGAGCTATGCCCCCGCAAATCAGAACTTTAACAACGGCTATTATCCTCCGCAAATGCAGCCTCAAAAGCCCGCTGCGACAAAGATGTCAACGGGTGCGATAGTATTCGCAATAATTGCAGCTGTTGTGATAATTGCGGAAGTAGTACTGTTTATATTCCCGGGCTTTGTTACAAAAATGTTCCACAGCGGCAAAGAAGGAACCGATACCGATACATATTTGCAGGATAGCGACTATTCTCTTGATACATCAAGCAGTAAGGATTACGACGACTATTTAGACGACATAATATCAAATATTGATGATATTTATTCAGACTTTGATATTTCAAGCGATACCGTTTCGTCCGAAATACCAAGTGAACCGGAATTTGATTTAAGCAGATACAACACTACACGTCAACCTACTTTGGGAGATTTTTTGTGGTACAACAGTGTTATGTCAAACGGCAAGCCCGAGGGCAGAACAATTATAACAGACAGCTCTCAAATAGTGGGCGGCTGGAAGGCATATATCATCTATGACCCACGCAATCGGACCAACAACTATGCGGAAGAATTCCTTAATATTGATATCACTCAGGAGGGTTCGGGGCTGACGCTTTGTTTCGACTGGGACACTATTTTTATAGATGATAAAAGCTACGACAAAAATAAAGATGACGATACATATTTGAGTGCTAATTGGGATGCAGGCGTATTGTCGGCAATAGGCTCTTATAAAATTGATATAGGTGAATTTTACGAATACGATAATCACCAATACGCTATCGGCACGCTCACAACAATTGACGGAATAGACTCATATCTCCTTATGGTTCGTCCCTGATGATATGCGAGGTATCACGTTTATGAAAACTTTTCTGATATTTCTTATATGCGCGTTAATCATACTGCTTCCGTTCGGATGCTCCGTAAAAGATCCGCCTCCGCAAACAGATAAACCGCAACCCGGCACGTTAAACGGAGAATATGTCTCTCCACATGGTACATTTATATTTAACGGTGACGGCGGCAGTATAAAAATCAATATTGACGACACCCTTTCTCAAGCAACAGGCCTGCCCTCCGGCGAGAGCGAAGGAACATACGTATTCTTGCTTTCAAACGGAATGTACAGGTACGATCTGGCAGAGTATATGCAAATAACCGTAGGCGATAAAACGGTAAGGCTCCCAAACGCTCACGGCGAGACCGATGAAAATGCCATAATTCTGCTTGTTTCCGTAGATAGTGATAACACTGTAAAATTCGAGAAGAACCAATGAGTTTTGTTTGTATTGCTCTTGTAACCGTGTGCCGTTCAAAGGCTAAAATCAAACAATTACCCATATTTTGTATTTAATTTTAGGGGGTATGATCAGTGAAAAAATTCTGCCGCTACTGCGGGAAAGAAATAAATGAAAACGCAGCATTTTGTCGGTTTTGCGGCAAAAGTCTGATTAACACCAATAAGACCACCGATAACAACGGTACAGGCGAAGGCTATATTACCAAGCCTTATGCGCCTGGGGGCTATAAAAATCCCACAGCAGTCCGCACACCGCAGACGCAACCTGTACCCGTGCAGCCAATGTACGTTAACCCAACGCAAAAGCCCCCCAAAAAGAAGAAAAAGAAGGGCAAAGCTGTTGCGATAACCTTCGTATCACTGCTGCTTGTTGCCGCGCTGTTCGTGTGCTTTATTAAACCGGGGTTTTTAACAAGTTTAATTACAGGCGAACCCAATATACCCACAACTAACCTCGATGAATACGTTGACATTTCAAATGAGGATCTGAGCGAGCTTATGGAACTGGAGGAGACACAAAAAGACGAGAATGACTATGAGCCTGCCGAATTATCAGTCGAAACCTCTCCTCTGAGCCCTAAGGTTACAAGCGTGCGTTACAGTGCCGAAGATTATATAAACGCACCTTCCACTCGCAGCGAAATCTCACTTAACGAATATAGTGTAAGCGACAGTGACATTACTATTAAGCATAATGATGAATTTATAGTTAATGACGGCGACATCACGGTAGAGTTTTATGACTGGAACCTGGAAAACGAAACGGATACCTTAACAATAAAAAGGCTGCCCAAAAAGCACGACAACGCGAAGAACACCGACCTTATTGCATACGATTTTTCTCTCGGCTCGGGTCAGCACGAATTCTTGACTTCTAATACAATAACCATTCCCCGAACTGCTAAGGCAGATCAAAGCGCTACAGTGCTTTACTACAACGAGCAATCGGACGAGTGGGAAAGCGTACCTTATGAAAGGTCTGAAGACGGCAAGAGCTACAACGTATATATTAATCACTTTTCAACAATTGCCGAAGAGATCAGTTATTTATCCGGCAGTAATATGAGTATTCTCTTTCAGCAGGTACCCGGTGACGAAGAGCGTCCGCCCTCTATGCGCCGCGTAGTAATGACAGACGAATCTTACGAGAATTATCTTAACTCAGAGATAAGCAACACAATAGAGGCAGCCACAAAGGGCTTTAAGACAATGGACGCAGCCGAAGGATTAGTCTCTGTGGTAAATACCGGTTTGGTTGCGAGAGACGCAAACGTGCTTAGAGGCGTTGTTAACCAGGCGATAATGGCGAACAAGCTTGGAGAAGTTAAGTCAGGCTTACATCTTTTCGGCAGTAAATCCACAAGCCTTAAATTTGGGGCAACATTGGTAGGACTGAGAATTATCGCTCAAATATACAACGGCAAAAGCGCAAAAGAAATCTTTGACAGCAATAAGATAGATATTGCCGTGCTTGGAGCCCAGGGAATCGCGGTTGCGGTGGGAGCAGTTGCGTTTGCGGAGTTCATTGCAGCCGCTTATGTTGTTTACAGTGTGGCAGATATATATAAGTCTGAGGCGCCGCCGGACGATGAAGACGTGCACGCCAAAGTATATTATGAATACATGAACAATAATATGCTTACAATTAACGGATATAAAGGTCTTAACTCAAAGCTTGGGCAATCAGGTGGATTCTATGATGCAATGAAAGACATATACATAAAGAACGAGGGCAGAATAGACAAGATCGGTAAAGAATCCGAAAAGCTTGTAGATGACTATATAAATTACTTCTGGGATCAGATGAGTATAGAAGAACGTGTAAAGGAATATCATCGCTATCTTATGAAAGGGCTTGGCACACGGTATTCAGTATCGTGGGAAGACGTGCAAAGATTTGGTTGGAGCGATCCCAAAAAGGATGACATAGACAAATATAAGGCAGCCTACAAAAAGTTCCTGCAAAAAAAGACAAACTCTTATATTCGTAAAATACTGTATGATAATTTTCAGGAGCAAAAAAGAAAAACAAAAGATTATCTTAACAACGAGGTCGTTCCCGAGCTCAACAGACCTGTCAAATTCTTGGCAACTGACTGCAATCTTGATAAAAAGCAGACCTTTGACAAATCGCCGTACGCGTTCTACAACAGCGCGTTTTCAATAAAAGACTATTACAAGCAAAACAAGATATACTTTAACCGTCCCACAAAAAGCTATCTGTTTATGCCGCTGAACGCAAACACAAAAGACTACGGACCCGAGGCTTTTACACCCTATCCACGCAAGGATAACAATACCTTATACGCATGCACGGTATATCATTATTATCAAATGGGCGCGCCCACAAGCGTACATTTTGAGGGCAAGGGCAAAGATGATCCTGCCGCGCCTACTACCGATATCGAAATGGCAGTCGCGCCTAAGCCCGAAAAGAATTACATAGTAATAGAGCTTCGCTTAAACGATGACAGCATCTTCGGAGATTATGATATCGTGCAAAAGAATAATTCCTTCGGAAGCAGCCTTACAGACGATATAATAGGTCTTATGCCGGATGAAATGGGCGATTATATTGATATATACAGCTCTTATATGAGCGATTACAACAATATGGAAACAAAAGGCGTAATGAAAATTTGGGAAGATAGCGATGAAATCATAAATGTTTCCATAATTTATGATTCTGTGCCCGACCAGGTGAGCAAGTTTAAGGGAACATATGACCCGAAAACAAAAACGCTTGTAGCAAAGCCCCAAAAGGGTACTATAGGCGGTGAATACACATTCAAATTCAAAATTGAAAAAGGCAAAATAACCTGCGAGTGCAACGCAAAATATTCCGACTATATCGTAGACTACGACATTACGATAAAGGGTACTAAACGCTCATATGAAACCAAATAGTATAAGCTGAATAAAGATTTCCCGGGATGCCCGCAAAATGCCTCCCGGGAATTTTTCAATTTCAAGCCTCAAAAAGGAAAAGGTCAACCCTAAAACAGGGTTGACCTTTTTACTTTTTTACTTTTTAATTATCAGTTGTAATAGTTAAGCAATCCTTGATTAACGTCAACAATATCCAAAAACCGGTTATCAACAGACCGTTTAACAACGGAAGGTTCGTCTCCCGAAGCTGTGATAACATCGACTGACACAAGCTTACTTACATTCAATTCCGGAGTATTATAATATTTTTTCATAACAATTCCCTCCCGTTTTAATCAAACATAATGCATTGTGTCGGTCGCGTGGCTCAAAGCATTATAAGCAGCGTTAAATGAAGTACGGCAACCGCCCCAGAAAGTAGTTTCGCCGGTTTCTGTGCCATAAGTATCATCATTGTATCTCATATTTCCGTTGGCGTCTTTATAATAAATATATGCTCTTGCTTCAACAGGCACACCTTTATATTGGGGATGATCGTCGTATTTGATTACCATTGTTGACAGAAGATAACCGTTGTAATAATGGTGGTTTTCATCGCCCGTTTTTGTACAGTCAACCTTTTTGGAGCCACCCTGAGAGTTAATTGTGTAACCGGACTTATTAAAAATGTTTCCGTTCAAATCTGAAACAGCAAAATAGCCATATTCAGGTAGAACTGTCGAACCTCCGTTTGCTCGCGAAAGGCTCTTTATTTCATCAAGAAAACTCAAGCTGTAAGACGTTACAAATCTGAGAGCATCGTATGTCCTGTTGCGAATGGGGTTTTGATAGATGTCGTCAACGTCGCTGCCTCTTATCTGTACGCCCGCAAGGTCAAACGCCCCAACGTTGGCTGTACCGTATACATTGTTATCTTCTGCTGCCTTTTGTTGAGATATCTCAGGAATCCATCCTGCATAAAATACTATCGCGTTTGGATAAGTTACATTTTGTTTCGTTCCGTTTATCATAACGGGCAACGTTACGTTGCCTTTAGGGTAATTTGAAAGCGTAACGTTGTGCGCGTATGCACAAGACAGATCGACATGCCGCATAGTGTTGTTATAAACATACCCTGACGCGGCAGCTTCTCTTGTTTCAAACCATCCTGCAAACGGTAAGTCCTCAAATTCAAAGTCTGTAGCAATATCTTTTGTCAATTCCAAAGTAGTATTGGTGTAGTTAGACATCTCCCTGTAAACATGAGCAACATCCGTATCATACTGATAGTCTACAAACAAAAGATTATATGGCGGCTCGCTGGGAGGTGTTGTTGCGAAATCTTCATCAGCAAGTAAGTTAAAGCTTACCTTACAGTTTGCTCTTCCTCCGGCCGTTTCCGCGTAAAACATCTTAAACTCATGGGTACCCTCTTTTAAGATATAGTTATCGCCAACGCGGTCAAACTTGGCAGCAAGCGCACTTTCTTTTGCCGCAGCGTTATAGCCAAGCTCATCATAATATGCGCTGAATATATCATACAATGTTGTTTGAGAAGAACGGTTTTGAGAAGTCATTGTATGAACAATGCCTGTGGAAAAGTCTATAGAGGGGTTAATGTTGTAGTCAGGCGTATCAAAGAACGCCATATGTCCCCACTGAATACTGCCGTTGAGTACTCTTACACCATCGATGTATACAAGTACCAAATCATCACCGGCAAAATCAAATCTCATAGGCTCAACAACGTGAACTCCATTATTGTTGTAAGACAAATTTCCACCTGCAGGCATATTAAAGTTAGCGCTGATGCTCAGCGCATAATGGAAGCGGAACGAGTTATATAGAAAATTTTGAGCATTACCCAATTCGCCTGATATATCAGCAGTGCAATTATAATCTTCATACGAAAATTTCTCGGTTGTATTATCATAGGTCACTTTTTGCGCAAGACCGTTGTTTATAGTGTCTAATTCCCAAGAATCAATATGGTATCTGTTAGTATCCTCATCATAAAGCAAAAAAGAACCGACATTGGACGCTTGATAAGTATAGTTCAAAGTATTATTTGACGTGGTGTCCCATAGCATCTCGGCGTTACTCGCCTTTTCACTCTCTATTCCAGGTTTCTTTTTAGGCAATCCATTATCTCCGAGAGCATACGAGATTTCATTGTTAATGGCGCTTACGCCACCACTTGCATACACAAAGGGAGATTCGCTGCCCTCAGGATAATCAACGACATTCGTTACTATGCCGTGATTGTTGTTTATTACTGTATACGCACCTCTTGCGTTAACAGTGCCGAAAATGTCTCTTACGCCCTTGGCATTAACAGCTGTTGCGCTTGTCAGCGCAAGCAACAATACTAAGAGCAAACTTACGAATTTTTTCATAACAAATCAATCCTTTTGCTGTGTATTTTACAATTATTTCAACTTCTCCGGATGGGTAAAAAGTCACACCACACCCAGAATCCACCGTGTTTAACATTGTATCAAATACATGAAAAAAAATCAACCTTTTTGTTAAATTAATTAAATTTTCATGTTTTTATCACTTATACAAAAACACTTTTATTGACGTAAAATGGAACAAACGGTCAGCCCGCAAAAGGGCTGACCGTGATTTGATGCAGATATTAAGCACTATTAAACTGCCGTTAAAGGCAATAAAAATCAAACCGCTCTTGTAACCTTACCTGAACGCAGGCAACGAGTGCAAGCATAAACGCGCTTAGGAGTACCGTTTACGATAGCTCTTACACGTCTAACGTTAGGCTTCCAAGTTCTGTTTGAACGTCTGTGAGAGTGAGATACTCTTATACCGAAAGCCATGCTCTTTCCGCAAATTTCGCATTTTGCCATTTGTTGCACCTCCTTAGTGCTGAAGTATGTTTCATACACAACAGAAATATAATAACAGAACACTTGCAAAAAAGCAAGTATTTTTTAAAATTTTTTCTAACTTTGGGGTCACACAAAAAAGTCCCGTCCGATTAAGAACGGGGACTCTTGTAAGCTGAATAAAAATTAACCGGCAGCGTTAAGCTTGCGAACCAGAGCTGACTTGTTTCTTGCAGCCTTATTCTTATGAATAATGCCCTTTGCAGCCGCCTTATCAATAGTTTTTATTGCTTCTCTTACAGCTGCTTCTTTGTTAACAGACGCCTCGCTTATAGCAACGTTTGCCTTTTTAACGGATGTTTTCAAAGCTGACTTGGTTGCCTTGTTTTTAGCGGTTTTAACAGCTATAACCTTAACACGTTTCTTTGCTGATTTAATATTCGGCACTTGTCTTACCTCCTTTTCGCATAACTCACGTTTAGTGATTATACCACCGTACACTACATATTGTCAATACCTTTTATCAAATTTTACAAGATATCTTTTTTTATTTATTAGAGTTAAGTATGTCCATAATATCGCGGAAAGTATCGTCTTCGTCGTCGGAGCCCTGTTTCATATCTTCAACCGCTTTGTTAACGCTTGTGTTTTCAACGTCTACCGCGTGGGCAAATCTTACAACATCGTCCGCGGCCTTTGTGCCTTTAAGCGAGCCTGTGGCAATAACGGTGATTTTAAGAGCGTCTTCCATGTTGTCGTCAAAAACAACGCCCCAAATAACCTTGGCGTCTTCAGACGCCTTGTCGCTTATAAATGTTGCGGCAG
Source organism: Clostridiales bacterium (assembly GCA_024690965.1). Lineage (GTDB taxonomy): Bacteria > Bacillota > Clostridia > Oscillospirales > Acutalibacteraceae > JAEEHZ01. Next base: position 61,236 of record JAILOG010000019.1, on the reverse strand, counting down.
TATCTACCTCGTCAAGACCGATATCGGGCGACGCGGTAATGTTTATGATAATTCCCGCAGCGCCGTCTATCTCTGTTTCGAGAAGCGGGCTGGAAACAGCCATATCCGCAGCCTTTGTTGCTTTATCCTTGCCCTCTGCAAAGCCTACACCCATATGCGCGTAGCCTGCGTCTTTCATAATCGTTGTTACATCGGCAAAGTCAAGGTTAATATAACCCGGAACAAGAATAAGGTCAGATATACTCTGCACACCCTGTCTTAAAACGTCATCGGCGATTGAAAAAGCGTTTTTAAGGGTAATTCTCTCCGTGCTTACGTTCTTAAGTCTTTCGTTAGGTACTACTATAAGAGAATCAACATATTTGCTGAGTTCGGCAATGCCTTCCTCTGCCTGTGCCATACGGTTCTTGCCTTCAAAATTAAAGGGCTTTGTAACTATCGCAACGGTTAATACACCGAGTTCTTTTGCTATTTTGGCAACAACAGGCGCCGCGCCTGTGCCTGTGCCGCCGCCCATACCTGCCGTTATAAACACCATATCGGTATCACGAAGAAGGTTTGTAATCTCTTCTTCGCTCTCCTGCGCGGCTTCTCTGCCTATCTCGGGCTTAGAGCCCGCGCCCTGTCCGTGTGTTATTTTTGCTCCTATCTGAATTTTGGTATTTGCTTTGGAAAACTGTAAAACGTGGTCGTCGGTATTAAGTACAATAAATTCCACACAGGAAACGCTCTCGTCAACCATTCTGTTTACGGCGTTTCCGCCGCCGCCGCCTATACCAATAACCTTAATAACTCTACGTATTTCGCCAATATCATTTGCTAATTTTAACGGCATTTTTTATTCCTCCTGATATTAAATATTCCTTCATATTATTCTTCACAAATCGGCGCTCATTTTTCGCCAAAGTCTATGGGATATATTATCACAGTTATTTCCAAATTTCAATAGCAAATTAAAATTTAGTAATAATTTTGTAACTTTTTGACTTATTTTATATTCCTGTCCCCAAAATATAAGTCATACCAAACAAGGAAAATATAAACCGTCCAAACCTTGCGGCTGTTATCCTCTTTTCCGCTGTAATGCTCATCTAAGAACTCAATAAGCTTATCTGTATTAAAAAATTTACGTGCTGTTTCGCCCTCAAATTTTGCCTTTACAACATTGTAATATTTTTCATCTCTCAGCCATACTCTTGTGGGAACGGGAAAACCCAATTTTTCCTTTTGCGCCGTACGCTCGGGCAAGTGTCGCATTGCCGCCATTCTCATGGCATACTTTGTGTTCTTTTTGTTAACACGTAAACGCGTGGGAATAGTTGAAGCGATCTTAAACACTTCTTTATCAAGAAAAGGCACTCTCAGCTCCAGCGAATTCGCCATACTCATTCTGTCTGCTTTCAGAAGTATGTCGCCCACCATCCACAAATTTATATCAAGATACTGCATTTTGGTTTCATCATCATAATCCTTGACACGAGCGTAGTATTTTTGGCAGTAATCCTGAGGCTTTGTTACAATTGCGGTGTTTTTGAGAATATTCTTTTTCTGCTCATAGTCATACATAAAAGCGTTGCCTATGAATTTTTCTTCGGTAGGTCGGGCTCCGCGCATTATAAAGCCTCTGCCCTTTATATTCGGCATTTTCTTTGCCATTTTATAAAGCCACATTCTAAATTTATAGGGCAATATTTTTTGATAAGTTTTGAAAACGTGAGGTTCATTATAAATGGTATATCCGCCGAAAAGCTCGTCCGCGCCTTCACCGGAAAGCACAACCTTAACATATTCCGACGCCAGCTTTGAAACAAAATACAACGCAATACACGAAGGGTCTGCCAGCGGTTGGTCCATATGATATTGGACCTTTTCCACGCTGCCCCAGAACTCCTCTGAGCTTATAAGCTTAAATTTATGGTCTACGCCTATTTCTTTTGAAAGATCCTGTGCCCAGCTTATCTCATTATATTTCTCGCCGAAATCAAATCCTACGGTAAATGTTTTTTGGTCAGCAAAATACGTTGAAACATAGCTTGAATCCACGCCGCTCGACAAAAAGCACCCAACTTCAACATCGCTTATTTTGTGAGCGTTTACGCTGTTTTCAAACACCTTTTCTATTTTGTCTACGGCCTCTTCTTCCGTCATATTTTCATCGGGATTAAAACGCGCCTCAAAATATCTTGTAATATCTATTTTGCCATCCCTATATATCATATAATGCCCCGGAAGAAGACAATAAACATCCTTAAAGAATGTCTCGGGCGGAACGGCATATTGGAACGACAAATATTTATCAAGCATAGACTCGTTAAACTCTTTTTTATATTCGGGGAATTTTAATATACTTTTTATCTCCGAAGCATACACAAAATGTCCGTTGCAGAGCGTATAGTGCATCGGTTTTATACCGAAAAAGTCTCTCGCGATAAACACAGAGCCGTCGTTACTGTTATATATAGTGAATCCGAACATACCCCTAAGCTTGTTGAGCATATCTGCTCCCCATTGCTCATAGCCGTGAATTAAGACCTCGCTGTCGCTTTCGGTGTAAAAGCTGTGACCGAGCTCTATAAGCTCACGTCGCAAATCCTTGTAATTATATATCTCTCCGTTGAAAGTGAGCACAAGAGACCTGTCCTCGTTGTAAATCGGCTGATGTCCCGCGTCAAGGTCAATAATACTCAATCTTCTGAAACCCATATTTATTTTGTCATCACTGAAAAAGCCCTCGCTGTCGGGCCCTCTGTGAGTGATAACATCGGTCATATTCTTCAAGACCTCGTCACGGTTTATAATATTTCCCGTAAAACCGCAAATACCGCACATAACTTTTATCTTGCGCCAAGGCTTTTGCGCCTGTGCGCTCTCCTCCCCTATGTATTATGATTCTATCTTTAATCAGCCGAAAAAGTGCAGCGCTACATACTGCATTATCTGCACCGACAAAACTCCGCACATAACCCCGAGAACAATACCTACTACAACGTCTGTTAAGTAATGCACAAGCAAATACACTCTCGAAAACGCGATACACAGCCCCATAAAAAGAACAGGTATCGCAAGCGGCCACATTTTGAAGACCAGCACCGTAAACACCGTAAACGACGATGCAGAATGTCCCGAAGGAAAGCTGTATATAGTCATCGGCTTTTTTACAACGTGCCTGTCCTCTTCTATATTACTGCACGGGCGTATCCTGCACACAAGGTGCTTAATTATACCTTCTCCCGTAATACAGGTGATAAGCATAGCAAGCAAAACGGTAATGCCCGTAAATCTTGTAGATTTTATTATAAGCAGAGGAATACACAGCGCAAACCACACCTTGCCCTGGTTGCCGAGCATTGTAAAAAACCGCATTATTTTTATAAGCCACGGTTTATGGATTTTCGGCATAGACTCTATTATATATTCATCTATGTCTTTAATGGTGTTAAACACGGTGCATTTCCTCCTCTCTCAAATTTTTGTATCTTTACACAGCCCCCAGCCGCTTATGTCGTTCCTTTGCATTGCTCCCATTATTTTCGCTTCAATATCGGGATATTGTACTTTAAGCTCTTTTATAAGCGTGTCAACGGCTTTTCTTTCCGTATTGCCGTCGGCGGGGCATTCGCTTTTTACAACAGGGAGCTTATATTTGTTCGCCGTTCTTATTATCTCATTTTCCTCACAGAAGATCATCGGTCTTATAAGCCAAAGTTCTCTGTTTGATAAATAGCTTTTAGGCGAAAAGCAGCTTATGTTTCCGCAGTCAAACAAATTCATAATAAATGTCTGCACGGCGTCGTTAAAATGATGCCCTAAAGCGATTTTATTACAGCCGTTTTCCTTTGCCGCCTTATGCAGTATGCCTCTGCGCATTTTAGCGCAAAGCGAACAGGGATTTTTCTCTTTTCGCTCGTCAAATATAACTTTTGCAAGGCTTGTCCTGCAAATTATATACTCAACGTCGTATCTCTCACACAAACGCTCTATTTCGCTTAAATCAGTTTCTTTTCCGCCGAAGCACGGGTCGCAGGTTATGGCTTTAAGAGTGAATTTTTTAGGATAATACCGTCTTATCCTGCACAAACACTCCAAAAGCACAAGCGAGTCTTTTCCGCCTGAAACGCCCACCGCTACCGTATCGCCTTCATCTATCATGGAATATTTATCTATGGCGGCTCTTATTTTTGAGCAAAGCTTTTCCATAATTTATTCCCGTTATCCGCCAAGCTTTCCGCCCTTGGCGCCTTTTGCTCCGCCGAGCGTTACACCCGACAAAACATTTGTTTCAAAGCTGAAATGAAGCGCTGCGCGTTCTCTTTCTCTTTTAAGCGCCAAAGACACAAGCCTGTCTAAAAGTTCATCATATTTTATACCCAGCGGCTCCCACAAATAGAACGACAACGAGCCGGGTATCGTGTTTATCTCATTTACAAATATTTCTTCTGTTTTTGTGTCCATCATAAAGTCTATTCTCGCAACACCGCCGCAGCCCAGGCATTTAAACGCCTTAACTGCCATATCGCGTACACAGTCGCGCTGTTCATTTGTGATGTCGGCAGGCATACGGCGCTTTAAGCCGCTCATACCCTTTGAGCCGTTATCCATATATTTATCTTTGTAGCTCAATATCTCGTCGCCTGTTATCGGCTCTTCACATTCGCTTGCTTCGGCTTCTTCTCCGTCTCCCAAAACAGCGCAATTTATCTCTTTTAAATTAACTATCGCTCTTTCGCAAAGCACCTTGAGCGAAAACTCAAAAGCAAGCTCCAGCGCGTCTTCAAGCTCTTCTCTGTTTGATGCTTTTTTAATTCCTACACTTGAACCCAAGTTTATCGGCTTTATTATTACTGGATAATCAAAGTTATCTTCAATATCATTTATTATCCCCTCAGCGCCTTGCTCATAAGCGTAAGAAGTATACACTTTGCAGTCAAGCACGGGAATACCGTTGTCTTTAAGCACAGTTTTCATAACGTATTTGTCCATACCCACCGCCGATGACATAACATCGCAGCCTCCGTAAGGGATATTATGCATCTGCAAAAATCCCTGCATTGTGCCGTCTTCAACGTTTGTTCCGTGAACTATCGGCAACGCGACATCAATGTAATCTATTACGTTATTCTTAAATTTTTTCTGAGGATATTTTACAATAAATGTTTTGTCGTTTTCGCTTACAAAAATAACTCTTTCGCATTTGGATTCCAAATTTTTTAAATTCTGTTTATAGCTTTCTATATCAAAGAGACATTCGCCTGTGAAAAATCTGTTGTCTTTTGTAATATATACGGGAATTACGTCATATTTTTCACGGTTCAGCGCAGCCATCGCCTGCACCGCGGAAATTATTGATATTTCGTGTTCAACGCTTTTTCCGCCGAACAATACGGCAAGTTTTATCTTCATATCTTCATATCCCCCAAAATTAAGTATTAAAGAAAGTTGTCGGGCAAATCGTTTTCAAGCAACGCGATAAGTTCTTTTCCCTGAGCGTCTATCATATAAAGTTGCTTGAAAGCTTCGTCTATTGTGTCGCATATTATAAGTTTGCTTTCGTCAAATTCCTTTTCTCGCACGCCCAAGGCGATGCTTTCCGTTTGTTTTTTGCCCACAAGGATAATATAGTCGCAAACGTCCGCGCAACGTTCACCGAAGTCTTTGTTATAAAAATCTTGTTTGTCGCCGAGCTCTACCATTCCCGGTGTTACAACAACCTTTATCCCGTCAAACATCGCAAGCGTACTTAAAGCTACCTTTGTTCCATTTGGATTGGAGTTATACGCGTCGTCAATTATTGTGATTCTGCCCTGTTTTTTAAGCTTTAATCTATGCTCTACCGCCTCTAAACGCCTTACGGGTGCCTGTAAAGAAGAAAGCGGAACGCCGAGCGTATTTGCGCAGGCGATCGCGCCCGCAACGTTTTGAACATTGTGCCTGCCGATAAGCTTTGTTGAAAACTCCGCTTTTTCACCGTTTGGGCATATCATTGTAAATGACGTTCCCTTTGATGAAAGCTTAAGATCACAAGCCTTATAGTCGCCTTCATCTACACCGTAAGTTATATTTTTTCTGTTATATCCCACGCTCTTGATATTCTCATCATTTGCGTTAAGAAAAGCGATTCCGTCTTCGGGTAAAGAATCCGCAAGCTCAAACTTTGTTTTCTTTATGTTGTCTATGGTTTTAAACGACTCCAAATGCTGAGGTCCTACCGAGGTTATTATGCCGTATTTAGGATGAACAATGTCGCATATCTCTTTTATATCGCCTACATTTCTCGCGCCCATTTCGCACACGAATATTTCGTGCGTGGCTCTAAGGCGCTCGCGTACGGTTCTTACAACGCCAAGTGTCGTGTTATAGCTTTCGGGCGTCATAAGCACGTTATATTTTGCCGAGAGCAAAGATGTAAGATAATACTTTACGCTGGTTTTACCGTAGCTTCCCGTTATCCCCACAACCTTAAGCTCGGGCATAGAGGCAATTATGTTTTTGGCTTCTTTAATAAATCTATTATTTATTGCTTTTTCTATCGGCTTGTTTATGTAATCCGCAATGAGGACTATATACGGCAACGCAATATAATAAAGCACCGTAACAAGCGAAAGCACAAGCTTTGCGGACATTTTATCCTGATAGCTTATAGTTGATTTGTTCAAAAAAGTCAAATATGCCGGCAGAAACGCCCCCACACAGGCGCCAAGTGTCAAAATCAGCACCGTTGTCATCAGGCGTTTTACTCTGTTTGTATATACAAGCGGTTTTTTCGCTTTTGTGCTGCGGTTCATATAAGCTATTATGATATAGTATATACCTCCGATAGTAAGTCCCGTTTTGGGAAAAAGCAGGCATATGGGTATAATAAGCAACGCGGGCAAAGATTTTCCCCAAATGCTTTTGCTGTTTTTCTTTATCCACTGCTGCTGAACACGCGGCTTATACGAATTCAACTGATACATGTGCATATAATGCTTGGCGCCGAAAACCACACAGATGGCATAGCCAAGCAAAAACATTGTAATAAGCGCAAAAATAAGCATTACCCGCTCACCTCCAAATTCATAAACGACGCAATTACCTTTTCCACAAAAACGGGCTGCTCCAAAAACGAATAATGTCCGCTTCCTTTAACAACGACCAAGCCGCTGTCGGGAATAAGTTTTTCCATCAGGCGTGCGTCGTCTATAGGTGTGGCTGTGTCTTTATCTCCCCAAATAAGCAATGTGGATTGTTTGATGTTTTTAAGCAAGGGCGTAAGATCTTCATTAACCACCTTAACAAGCGTTGAGCGCATAACGGGAGAAGCAGAATTATAATCCGCCGAGCCCCTCTTTTTCCTCATATTCTCAACAGCATCGGGAAACATCTTTTTAAGCGGAGGCGTTTGCATAACAGCCCTTGATATTTTATACGCCCTTAGCGAAAGCTTTTGCTTTAGGCTTTTTTTCGGTTTTATTCCCGCGCTGTCTATAAGCGTTATTTTAAGCGGCTCTAAACCCGTGCTTTCACGGGTTACCATTTTAATTATCACTCTGCCGCCGAAAGAATGTCCCAAAAGGTTTGCCGACGTTATATTCATTTTTTCAGCAAATTTCAGAACAAAATCAACATAATCATCAACGCACCACGTATTTTTCGGTTCATCGGTTTCTCCGAATCCCGGCATATCTAGTGCGTAAACACAATATTTCTTTGATAAAAGGTTTATCAAACGTTCAAAAAGCTTTATATTTGCTCCCCAGCCGTGAAGCAAAAGGCAAGCCTCACCGCCGCCTTGTTTTATGTAATTTGTGTTAATACCGTCAATGTTTATTATCATCAGGTAAGCTCCCGTACAATAATTTATTAATATAAGATAACCTGTTGATTATACCACAGATATATCCGCAATATCAAATTTTATTCGTAATTTATCTTTCAAAATACACATTGATGTCAACAGTTCCGTCTATACCGTCTATTTGACCGTTTTCAGTGTATTGCCACATATCGAATCCATAATAAAAGCTCGGCGTGTCGGAATATTGAACATACCACATCTTATGGTCCTTAAATTCGCTTAGATCATAAAGCATATAGCCGTAATACTCATTATAGTATATCATAGGGGTATATCCCCTCTTTTCAATTTCTTTGCAAAAAGCCGACGCAAATTTCGTTACCTGCGCAGGCGTTATGTTAAGGGTACGTGAGTCTGATTCTTCATTGCGCTCCCAGTCGAACACAAGCGGGTATGTTACACTATATTCATCGGCAATATCAGCGAGAAATTTTGCTTCTTCCACCGCCTCCTGCTCGCTTGTCGCCTGAGAAAAGAAGTAAAGCCCCACTTCTATGCCGTTGTTTATCGCGCCCTCTATATTTGCGCGCACAACGCCGTCTTCAAAAAGTCCGCCTTCGGTGCTTCCCCTAAAGCCCGCGCGTATCATCGCAAACTCTATTCCCGATTGCTTAACCGCGGCCCAGTTTATCTCATGCTGAAACTCTGAAACGTCTATTCCCGCAAAAGAAGCCTTTTTACCGTTTTCAATATAATATTTTAAACCGTCAATATCGGTAAAATTGTCGTTATTTAGCGTATTGACCTCCACATCGCTCAAAACGTCAACTGTTATTTGATTATCCGACGTTCCGTAAGAGAAGCTTATTTTTTCGCCCGTGTCGGTATCGCTTGTTACAATTGTTTCGGGTTGTGCGCTTAAATGCTCAACGATATAAATAACGCCGAAAACCGCTAAAACGCAAACAACAACTGCCGCCAATAACAAAACTATCATCAGCCTGTTGTTTTTTATAAAGCTAAATACTCCTCCCCTGTAGGATTTCATATCTTCAACTCCAAAAATTCTCATTTTATTTAGTATATCACATAATTCGACAAAATGAAAGACTTCGCACAAATTAAATCAAATTACACTTTATAACGTTAAAACATTTATTTTAGGCGGCATTTAATATTACGCTTAAGCAGCCAAAATATTACACACAAAAAGCCGGGTCGCTTTAATCAGCTTTCCCGGCTTGTTATAAGTGTTCTCTTTTTGTTTGTTTTTCTTATCCGTAAAAGATCATATTCGTAGACTGTGTGAGTATTCCGTTAACTGTTTTTCTTACTATTATAAGATTTCCGCAGTTATCGTAATGATAATCGGCAACATCTCCGTTTTCGTCGTGTGCAATAACAACACAGCCCGTTATACTGTCGTCACTTAGATATGTCGTTATTACGGTGCTGTTTGTCTCTAAATCTTCAAGCTTTGTTATGTAATAAAGCACATTTTCAGCCAAATCGAGGCAGGTTATTTTTTCTTCTCCGGCCTGCTCATCATATTCGTATCTGTATGTGTATATTATTCTGTCGCCGTATCTGAATATAGACTGCATCGGCTTTCCGCCGTCACCGTATACCGTCTGGCGGGCAAGTATATCTTTGTCTGTTATAATTACCGCGCCTGTGCATCTTCCGCTTTCGTCGTATGTATACTGCTGGGTCTGATCATACTCATCGGCAGTGTTCAGATAATAAACATCCTCACATTCAAGCATACCTGATTTGTTGTAGTGCTTTATTGTCTTTACGTTTTCACCATAATAATTAAATCCCTCATATTCTGCCGAAGAATTGTTTTCAAGCTCCTCTACAAGGTGTGCCAGGTATTTTTGAAGATATGTGATATCTCCCATATTTATCTCACCGTCGCCGTTTACGTCGGCATTTTGGGTCATATTGTCATCAAGGATAACAAGGCTTGCCACAGCCTGCTGCAAATAAGTAACGTCAGACATGCTTACAATACCGTCAAGGTCAATGTCGCCTGTTAATTTGTCGCTGTTTTGCACTTCATCTTCAAGAATAATAATCATTTCATCATCATTTGAGGTTACGTTCACAAAAACAGGATTTGATAAAAAGATTTCTTCGTCGCCGTTATCAGCCTTTATATAGACCTTATATACGCCCTGACAGTAGAACGTGTACACAAAAGGATTACTCGGCGCCGCAAAATGCTCATAAAGCTTTCCGTCTTTCTCCACGATAAGGGCATAATCTTTATCGTCTTGAACATTAAAATTAAACACAGCCGTTTTTCCCGTGTTGACTGAAAATCTCTCAAGGTCGCACATAAGAATCAAATCGTCAATACCTTCAAGCATACTCTCAGACAAATCGTCATCACTATCAGGCTCAATTTTCTCAATAACGGTTTCATGAGAGGAAACATACCAATAAGAATCGGCATTATCCGCGCGCACGCCGTAAGCTCCGTCAATTGATATTCTGCCTCCGCCCACAGAGGGATCTGCGCAGTAAAACACTCCGTCCTCATAATCAGTCAAAAGCACCGCGTGAGGCGTTTCATAATCAAGAATAACAATTCCCTCGGGGTGTTTATCCAAAAGCTCTTTGAGAATTTCTTCATTTGTTATATCGCCGTTTAAGTTTCCGTGATCGATTTTTATGCCACGATATTCAAAGCTGTAATAAAGGCCAACGCCCTCAAGCCATGCGTCTTTGCGAATTGCGTCCGGTGTAATGCTCTGCCAGCTTTCGTCACCCGCGGCAAGCGCGGTGCGGCGCAAAAGCATAGCCATGGAAACAAGCGTACAGGTACCGCTTTCCTCCTGCATTAAAAATACGCTCTCGTTGTTTATGTCATTAAAGCTCACGGCTTCAGTCTTTGCATTTAGAAACATATTACCTGCCGAAAGCACCAAAGCAAGCATAGTGATAAGTGCCGCCGTTTTTTTGATTATTACTTTATATTTACGCATTTTATCACCAATTTTCTTTAATAATATGTCGGCAAACAACACCATTTTAATTATTATATCATATAACAAAAAAATTGCAATACCACAGCATAATATTTGCTGATTTCGGTGTTTTGTTATCTTTTTATAAACCAATCAACGGGCTTCCGGCATTGTCACCGAAAGCCCGTCTGTGTCAAGATTTCTTTATAAATTTTGATTTGCATTTAGGACAGGTTACCTCAATTTTCCCCCTGCCCTTCGGCACACGCAAAACAGCCTTGCAAGATGTGCATTTAAAATATTTATAGGTCTTTCTGTCTTTAATGCGCTTTTTTAAAAGGTTAAAATTAACTTTTACGGTATCTCTGCGTTTAAGGTAAAATTCTCTTTCTTTTTGGCGCGCCTCAATATTTTTTGAAAGGAAGCGAAATGTGTTGTAACAAATACCCGCAGCCGCGAAAATACCCAGTATCCTCAGCGGCGGAATAACGGAAAGCAAAATGAATACCAAACACACAAAAGATAAAAACAAATACAACTCGTCAAAGCCGTATCTGTTTTGAAGCCACAGCCTCAGCTTATCGGAAAACTTCATATCAGCCCTTTGCGCCGCCCTTCAAAAAGCTTAAAACATCGGCGGCGTTTGTGTCGGGCTTAACTTTCGGCATCGCTTTTTCTATAACTCCGTTTTCGTCTATAATATATGACGTGCGTACAACACCCATGGTAGTTTTGCCGTACATCTTCTTTTCCTGCCAAACATCATAAGCTTTTATGGCGTCAAGCTCGGGGTCTGAAAGCAAAACAAACGGCAGTTCGTGCTTTTCGGCAAATTTTAAATGAGAAGCTGCGCTGTCTTTGCTTATTCCTATGACCTCCGCATTATGCTCTTTTATCTCGCTGTATAATTCCGCAAAAGCCTTAGCTTGCCGTGTACAGCCCGATGTATTATCCTTTGAATAAAAATATATTACCGTCTTTTTTCCTGCAAAGTCCTTTAATGAAACCGTATTACCGTTTTTATCGGACAAATTAAAATCAGGGGCTTTATCGCCTGCTTTTAGCATATATATTCCTTCTTTCGGTTCGTTTTAAAGCATTATACCAGAACATCGGCGTTAATACAATATATTTAATTAAAATAAAAGTAGGAAGCGCTTTTTACCGCAAATGATAAGAAGCGCTCCCGTTAATTTTTAAGCATTATTTTTTATGACACGAATCCCGCATAGCGCAATTCTGACAACCACAGCTACAGCTTGATTTTCCGTTTCGCTTATCAACAGCGGTTTTTATAACGATAAGCGCGACCACTGCAATCAATATTAAAGAAATTACAATCGTAGATAAATTATTTGCTATCCATTCAAGCATATTGTGTTCCTCCTAACATATCAAAATCGCGCTGATTTACAGCATAATTATTAATGCTTTATCGTAAGCCTGTTTGATTCTTTATACGGTCTTACAAGCATAAATACTGCCAAAGCCACAACTAACAGTGCAATTATAAAACCTATAATATTTCCTTTTCCCACAAACATACTGCCAACTTGATTTACAACAAGCGCCGTAAGGTACGCGAACATTGTTTGATATCCAACCGCGAACCAGAACCACTTGGCACTGTTCATTTCACGTTTTATTGCTCCCATTGCCGCAAAGCAAGGCGCGCACAACAGGTTGAATACCAAAAACGCGTAGCCGCTTACAGCTGTAAACGCAGACGCTATATTTGCGTAAGTGCTCCCTTCTCCGCTGTAAAGGATACCCATAGTGCCTACTATGTTTTCTTTTGCCACAAGTCCTGTTATAGAGGCAACCGCTGCCTGCCAGTTTCCGAATCCCAAAGGAATAAATATCCACGCCAAAGCGTTTCCGATTGCCGCCAAAATACTCAAATCAACTTCATCTTCGGATAACATTCTGAAACCATCGGGTGTGAATCCGAAATATGTAGTAAACCACACAACAATAGTTGACAGTAAGATAATAGTTCCCGCTTTTTTAATAAACGCCCAGCCGCGCTCCCACATTGAGCGCAAAACGTTGATTACCGTAGGCATATGATATGCCGGCAACTCCATTACAAACGGAGCCGGATCTCCCGAAAACATTTTCGTCTTTTTTAGAATAATGCCCGATACAATTATCGCCGCCATACCCAAAAAATACGCTGACGGTGCTATCCAAGCCGCTCCGCCGAAAACAGCGCCTGCTATCATGGCGATAAACGGAAGCTTTGCTCCGCACGGAATAAATGTTGTTGTCATAATCGTCATACGGCGGTCACGCTCATTCTCAATAGTTCGCGACGCCATAATCCCCGGTACGCCGCAGCCTGTTCCTATAAGTATCGGTATAAACGACTTGCCGGACAATCCGAATTTTCTGAAAATCCTATCCATAACGAACGCAATACGCGCCATATATCCGCAGGCTTCCAAAAACGCCAAAAAGATGAACAGTATGAGGATTTGAGGTACAAATCCCAAAACCGCGCCAACACCGGCTACAATACCGTCAAGTATAAGCCCTTTAAGCCATTCTGCGCAATTAACGCTGTCAAGAGCGTTTTCCAGAAGCGCGGGTATACCGGGAACCCACACGCCGTAATTTGCGGGATCGGGTTCTTCAAATTCGTATTTTTCAAGAATTACAGTCGCGTCAGCCAAATCTTGTGTTGTGTACGTAACATCCTCGGTGGCGAGAGTATCTTCATCCACCAAAGTATAAGACGCTTCTGTTTCTGCCGCGAACTGCGCGGAATAAGCTTTTAGTTCAGAAAAAGCTTTTGCGGAGTCAAAGCTTTCAGATTCAGCGTCTATGGCTTCTTCTAACTTCTCATATCCGCTACCCTCAAGTCCAATAAAGGCATCTACCGCGTTAAATGCATCGGCATATTCTTCAGACGCTTCCTCATATTCGCCTGCGCCTATCGCAAACAAATGCCAGCCGTCACCGAAAACCCCGTCATTTGCCCAGTCCGTAGCCCAGGTGCCTACAGTTGTAACAGAAACGAAATACACAATAAACATAATAGCGGCAAAAATCGGCAAAGCGGCAAACCTGTTAGTTACCACCATATCAATTTTATCGGAAGTAGTCAACTTGCCCTTGTTCTTCTTTTTATAGCACGATTTCATAAGCTCGGCTATGTAAACATATCTTTCATTAGTGATTATCGACTCTGCATCGTCGTCGAATTCTTCTTCCACCGATTGTATATCCTGCTCGATATGCTTAAGCCTTTCCGATGAAATACCTAATTTTTCAATAACCTTTTCGTCACGCTCAAAAAGCTTTATCGAATACCAACGCTGTTCACGCTCGGGCAAATCGTGAATAACAGCTTCTTCTATATGAGCCAAAGCGTGTTCAACACTTCCGGAAAATGTATGCATCGGAACGGTTTTTTTGCCCTGTGCCGCATCAATGGCAGCATTCGCGGCTTCCTCTATACCCGTACCCTTTAATGCGGAAATTTCTACGATTTTGCATCCAAGCTTTCTTGAAAGCTCCTCGGTGTTTATTTTGTCGCCATTTTTTCTCACAACATCCATCATGTTAACAGCAAGCACAACAGGTATTCCAAGCTCCGTAAGCTGAGTTGTAAGATATAGATTTCTCTCTAAGTTTGTTCCGTCAATTATGTTAAGTATAGCGTCCGGACGTTCTTCTATCAGATAATTACGCGCGACAACCTCTTCCAATGTGTACGGCGAAAGCGAATATATTCCCGGCAGGTCGGTTATTGTAACGTTATCGTGCTTTTTAAGTTTTCCTTCTTTTTTTTCAACTGTAACACCTGGCCAGTTTCCTACAAACTGATTGGAGCCTGTCAGGGCGTTAAACAAAGTAGTCTTTCCGCAGTTTGGATTACCTGCGAGCGCTATTTTAATATTCATATGTAAAACTCCTTCCGAAAGCTAAACTTATTATTCCACTTCTATAAGCTGAGCGTCCGATTTTCTGATTGAAAGCTCATAGTCACGCACCGTAACTTCAATAGGATCACCGAGCGGAGCAACTTTTCTTATGTAAATTTCCACTCCCTTTGTAACGCCCATATCCATTATTCTGCGTTTTATTGCGCCTTCTCCGTGCAGCTTTATCACACGGGCTCTCTCTCCAACTTTAACATCTCTTAATGTTTTCATAAAACTGATACTCCCCTCACTCATATCATTATCCTTTGTGCCATCTCTTTGCTTATGGCAACCCTGGATTCTTTTACCTGAACAATAATATTCCCGCTTATTTCCGATATAACCCTAACGCTGCCGCCCGCGACAAATCCCAGGTCTGCAAGGTGTTTGCGCACTTCCTGATTTCCGGTAATACGCTTAATAATATTTTCCGCTCCTATATCAGCTAATGTTAAAGGCATACTATACCTCCTGTTCTTTAGTTAGTTTAAGCTAACCGCATACGTATTTTTTTGGTCAGCCGAGACTGTTAAATCAGTTAGCCTCAACTAACCCTGCACCGATATTATAAACTTTAACTATGTTATTGTCAAGCACATCTGTAAAACTGCACAATGTTTGTACAATTGCACAAATCAGTTAGCGATTGCTAACCGATTTTCGGTACACTTGCCTTTAATTGTGTTTTTTTATGAGAAACCACTACGGTAATAAAGTTGTGTACGTATTTACGTAAGATGACCCTTGACATTTATTATACCGCTTCTACTAAAAAACAAATATGCTTTATTTTTTAGCGGCAGTAATAATCTCGTTAAACTCGCTCACTGTCATATTGTTGCATTTCATCAAATCATAATTCATATTGTTCTTGTTAAAATCGTTAAGATTCTCCATTTTCTCCTTATCGTATTGTATATAGACATCATTACGTTCATTTATATACACATCAAACCATATGTCATACTGCGAATCCTTTGGGTCTATAAAATGAACAAGATATTCTTCTTTCGCATGTATCGCATTATTTGATTTTTCGGCATGATTACACGCGTCTAAAAGTTTAGCAACTTCGCTTGTGTTCTCTTTCGTTGACAATTCGGCAACAACCTTATTGCTGTTGCGATCAAGTATAGTAACATCCTTTGTGTTTGAGCATGAGGCAAAAGAGAATATGCACATAACCATCAAAAAGCACATAATACGGTTTATTTTCATTCAGTTTTCCTCCTGCAATTTGTGCGTACAATGTAATGATTAACTCATCATAAAACGATACCTATCACGACGGTTTTATTTAACCTCAGATACTCTGATACTCACTTTACCGTCGTCGTCTATTTCTAAAACACGGTCACAATACTTCAGCATAGAGCGCCTGTGAGTTATTATAAAATATGTTTTTTCCTTATCATTTACAATGCGCTCCAAAACTCTTGACTCTGTGTTTTCATCAAGCGCGCTTGTAGCTTCATCAAAAATGAGAACAGGCTTGTTGCGCAGCAGCGCTCTGGCTATTGCTATTCTTTGT
This sequence comes from Clostridiales bacterium, assembly GCA_024690965.1. Lineage (GTDB taxonomy): Bacteria > Bacillota > Clostridia > Oscillospirales > Acutalibacteraceae > JAEEHZ01. Next base: position 45,027 of record JAILOG010000019.1, on the reverse strand, counting down.
GCCTGCCCCTCGGAAAGCCCTCCGGCGTGTTCTGTAAGTTTAGATTTCAAGCCATCCGGCATTTTTTTGACAAAGTCCGCGGCATCTGCCATCTCAAGAGCATTCCACATTTCCTCGGCGGTTGCCTTTTGATTGCCTGTAAGCAAATTCTTTTCAACAGTACCCGAAAACAGCGTGTTGCCCTGAGGCACATAAGTGATAAGGCGCCTTGAATCTGTACTTATTTTCTCTTTATGACCGCTGTTGTCATAATAATAAAGCTCACCGCTGTCCGGCTTAACAAGTGAAAGCAATAGTCTGATAAGTGTTGTTTTGCCCGCGCCGGAGCTGCCTATAACACCAATTTTTTCACCGGGTGCCACAGTTATGTTTACATCTTTGAGAACTTTTTCTGTATCGTATGTAAAAGAAACGTTATTGATCTCCAATCCAACTCCGTCAAACTCGGTTCTATTATCGGAGTAGTCTTCAAACTCAAGGTCGGCGATCTCGCGTATTCTTTTGGCGGAAATAAGCATATTGTAACTCTGCGGCACAATTTGCACAAGGCTGCTGACTGAGCCCTGCACCTGAGAAACAAGCGTAATAAATACGGTCAGCGTACCGTATGTAATATCACCCTTAGACATTCTGTATGTACCCCAGCAAAACGCAAGCACATAGCCTAAGCTGTATATCATCTTGGTAAGCGCGCCCATAATAGACGTAATGCGTGAATTGGCAACAACTATAGAAAGTCTTCTCTTTTTGATATCATTTATGTATTGGTTGCTGTAATCCTCCTGCTGAAAGGTTTTGATTACCGCAATGTTAGACATAGATTCCTGCATATAGGAGCGATATTCCGATTCGCTCTCCCTGAGCTCTGTTTGATATTTTTTGTATTTTTTTCTGAAAATCATAGAAAACGCCGCGCCAAACGGCCCCAAAAGCAGTGCGAAAAGCGCCAAAGGCTTATCATAATAGAAGAGTATTCCGAACGATATTGCAAGCTGAGAAAACACAACGATTATATTCGGTACCAAATGTATTAAGGTATCGGAAAGCGAAGCTATATCGCTTGTTAAGCGTGTTTCAATATCGCCGCTGTGAAACCGCGTAATATTTTGCCACGTGGTTCTTTGCACGCAGTTGTAAATATCCGCTCTAATGGAAAATGTAAAGTTTTCTCCTATATAATCTCCCAGCATTTTGGTAAATATACCTATAAATATAGCCACCAAAGACGTAGACACCATGATAGCAATATATTTTGGGTTGATCTGCCCCGACGTGGCAAAATCCACTACATATTTTCCGGCTATTGTGCTTGCGTAAGAGATAGCAAGCGAAATAATATTTATAGACAGTATTATGTAAACATACTTTTTGAATGGCTTCAAAATTCTGCTCATCCACTTTATACTGCTTTTCGTTTCGTCCCATCTGCCGAAAAATCTCTTAAGTCTGCTGAAAAATGATTTCACTTATTTCACCGCTTTAATTTTATTTATATTTAAACAATGTCTTTTTTAGCTTGCCTATTGCGTTTCGTGGGTTTACTATTGCCCTCATAACACGCCTTAAAAAGTTGAATGTCTTGTAGGCAGCTACCGGGTACCTTACACGCGCCGGCATATAACAGGTCATAACAAACCGCCAAAATCCATGCGTACAGTTTATTCTTTTACCGTTGCGAATCGCAGTCGGAACATATAAAACTATATCTTCCGGCGGAATGTCTTTTTCTACGACTGACTGAGAATCACCCAAAAAAGAAACCGTACCGTTTTTGTTTATACTGTAAACACGGTGCATGGCAAAGCTTCCGTTTTTTCGCTTAAAAAGCAGAATATCGCCGCGCCTGAGTTTTTTCGGCAGTTGAGAAAAAATAACGGAGTCTTTTCCGTCGTGCAAAAACGGTTCCATGCTCGTGCCGTTTACCGTTACGCTGATTTCCTGTATCATTTGTGTATTGCTTTTAAGCATTTCCACAAGCTGTGACATAGACATATTAAGCTCACTGTAACCGTTCATACCATCATGCCTCCGCAAAAAGGATCTCCATACATAGCCAGGGCATAACCCACGCCTGCAAAGCCCTGCATTAATCCGCAGTTTATATCGCAGGTATCCAATGGATGGTACATATTAAGGCTCAAAGTTCTCAACCTTGATTCAAGTTCTGCGAAAATCTGACTGTTTTCAAGCCCCAAAAAGCTGCATACGGCAAGAATTGCAGAATTTCCGCAGCATAAACTGTCTCTTTTAAGACAATCTGCCTTACCTAAAACGCGGCTTGCACGCTTTATGTCATCTTCGCACACCTTGGCTATCGCACTGTTGCGCGTATACTCAAGCATCCTTTTGCGCGCCATAGCAATGCCGGGAGCTCCCGCGCACCAGCCAAGCATAAAAGACTTACGGCTTTCGTACCGCAAATCCTGCCAATTACCCTCGTCCTCGAAATAATACGAATTTTCAAAAGCAAGCAATTCTGATATTTTTTCGTCATAATCATTACTATTTAGTACGGCTCCGATTGCGGAAAGCGCAAGCGAAAGCCCTGCCGCGCCGTGCGCCATGCCCGTAAGGGTAGGTTTTGCCTGCAATAAATACGGCGCCAACACACCGGCAATGTCTTTTGCAATCGGTGTATCCGCCTTGGGCAATACAAGTGCCAATGACACCGCGCCGCCCATAATCTCCGTATTTTTTATATTAACATTTTGCAGAGATATTCTATTTAAAATATTAATAAAGTCATTATAAAAGATTTTTTGTCCGGTCAGCTCATAAATATGATAAAGCGCCGACAATTGCCCGCCCATACCGTTTGAAAACGAACAGGAATCGTCACTTAGCGGTATGGCGGCAATGCTTTCCGCTGTAATTTTACGGTAAGAACTGTAGTAATCAAAAAGCTTTTCGAGGTATTTGCTTTGTCCGGTCCTGTAATAGGCCGCGGCATAAAAACACAAAATCCCCAAAAGCCCGTTATAAATTCCCAAACCTGCGCTTTGCAAAAATAACGAGTCTGCTCTTCCGAAATCAAGAAGCATCCATTTAGAGGATATTGCGGGGATCACGTATTTTTCAAGTATATCAAAAACCAGCGATATATTGTCAAGCTTTTCAGACACACACGTCTTAGTTTGCGTAACAGGCTTTGCCGCGCTGAGTGCCTGGATGATTATTTTTGTCTGCGACTTCATATCCGCCTCATTTAATGAATAAAGGCGGCTGATTGCACACTCCACGGGTGATTTGCAGTAAAAATTCTCAAAAAGCGTTTCTTCATCACAATTATACAGGTTTATGCTGTTTCCGTGTGATACAAACAACGGAATATCCCCCTGCAAGACACTCTCGATTTCATAACGCAACAGTTTTTCGGCTTTCTTAATGCGGTTCGGGTCAATATCATTTTCATATGCGCGCGCAAGCAAAGCATACGCCGCCGATCTACGGCTTTGCATATCATCAACAGCGGCGCAAAAACGTATTATTTTGTCGTACACATCTGTAGGTCTGAGCAATTGTCTGAAGGTGCAGTCACCGAACTTTTCAATCAAGTCCTTTATACGCTCCCTGTTTTTGAGCGATAATTCATAAGCCTTTTCAAATCCGCTTATAACCGTATCTGCATAAATATAAGCCATTTGCGGATCGTTATTGTAAAAAAGAATATTTTTTGACCCGTTAAGCGCTCCTGAAAACCCCGAGCAGTCTCGCATTTCAGAATCCAAAGCTATCCAATTTGGCAAAAGATGTGACTTCAGTACGGATTCACTGAGGTCAGCCACACCGTATGCAGCATTTCTCTTCACAATTTCAGCGCTCAAAAGCGTTTCAAGATCTATTATCACAGGTGAATCAAGGCTTGCGATTATATTTTCGCAATGCAGGTCATAAGAGCCTAACATATAAGTCAAAAAAACCGTAACACCGCAGTTGAAAAAGTATTTTCGAACATCTTCCTCCGACCGTGCGGGTAAATGATGAACATACGCCTGCTCGTTATACTTCTCCCCCGCAAATAAAACCTCTACCCCGTTTGGCACACAGGAAAGCCCCAAATTTTTATAGCCGTTTAACAGCTGGGCAAATGCCATTTCTGTTTTGGCGTTGCGCGGCTTGCATATTACGGGTGTGCCGTCATCAAGATACTTAAGCGTTACTGCTCTGCCTCCGTTATGCTTATCGCCGAGAGGCGCGGAATGCTCATATGTGTGATTATTCATGAACGTCTATAAGCTCGTTTTCACGCATTTTTTCTATAAATTTTTCAACGTCCGCCCGGGCCTGCTCCGCGCTTGGCGCAAACTTATCCACAAGCTTCTTTACAAGCTCAGAAACCGTCACTGGAGTCCTCATTTCCCTCCACAAAAACGCTCCTGTTTCATTAAGCACCAGAACAGCGCTGTAATCAATTGCGCCGCTGCCCCTGGGTATCAGCAGAAAATCACCTGCAATGTTTTTCATTTCAAAACAAGTTTTTGCCGAATAAGTCATATTTACAACCTTCTTTTCTTTGTAATAATCATTTCCGTATAATTCTTTATATAATACTTCAACTGCGGTTTCCGAAATCGTGCAGTTAAGCCTGTAAACAGGAATATGCTCAATTGCGGAATAAATATTCTCCGTGTATTTTTGCTCACACTTTTCCGATATCGGGTATACGTAATTGTTTAAATAAAGCAAAGAAAACGCCTCTGCCTTTGTCAGGCGCTCCACACTGTTTACAGGCGATTGCTGCACAAAGACAATAGCTTTGAGAGGTGAAAAGCAATTGCGGAACAAATGCTCCTTGCCGCTCCACGGGGAGCCGTGCACCAAATATCTTCCGTCACGGTTAAGTATGCACGGCTGGTCATAATTTACAGACCATGTTTTCAAGTGTTTTTCCCAAAGAGAAGTTTGGGTGCTTTTGCCCGCGCCGGAAAGTCCGCAAAAGCATATACAGTCACTGCCGAAAACCGATGTTGACGCATGAATGATAAATTCTCCGTTTGCTATCACGGTATATTTGTACGCGAGCATAAGTATATAACTTATATAAAACTGCTGACTGTCCGACATATCATCGGGACAATACACCTCGGCATGTGTAAAATCGCAGTTTAAACGCAAAAAAATACCCTCTAAAGAAAACAAATATCCGTTATCTGTACTGTAAAAATTGTAGTTATTTATGCAAGAGACGGGCTTTTGCGAATTGAATTTTTTATTTTCAGGCAAAAATTCAATTTCAAGCTTCGGTAAAAGATTGTTATTCCCCGTGAATTTGTTGAACTGATAAATTGATTTTTCAATATTAAAATCGGTTTTATTTGTTATTGTAAATCCCATTACATCACCGGCATATTATATTCTATACAAGCTTTAAATAACTTACCCCATAATAGTAAGAATTCTGGTATAAAGATAACATATATATAAAAGATTGTCAATAAAAGCAAAATAATAATCACATAAATAAACAATAAATATGTCGAAAGTGATAAAATATTGACACATTAAGCTATAGGTGGTAATATATTTGTGTTAATTATAATAGATGATTTTGTGTAATTACGTAAACAATATCATTTCAAAGAAAGAGGTTGTAAACATGGCAGAATCCATTTTCAGAAAAGAGAGCTTAGATAAGGTGTCATCCCCTGAGCAGCTGAACAACTACATAAGGGTGTCCAGTCCAAGCATATGGCTGGTGCTGGGAGCAGCTGTTGTGCTGCTTGTGTCTTTGTTTGTATGGGCAATTTTCGGCACATTACCAACAACGGTTACACTAAACGGAGTTAAAAACGGAGAAGAACTTGTGTGTTATGCCGCTGATGTTTCTTCTATCAGCGTGGGCGACAGCATTATAGTGGACGGTGTGGAAAAGGGCAAGGTTACGGATATTTCAAAGAAGCCAGTTTCGCTTGAAAATGTTTCCGCGCAATACAGCGATGAGTACACTTTGTATTCTCTCAATCTGTCAGACTGGAATTATGTGATAAATACCGATGTTTCTGCCGAAAATGACGATGTTATACAGCTGCAGATAGTTGTTGACAACGTAAGCCCCATATCTTTTATTTGGAATTAAGGGGTGAAAGGTATGAAAAACAGTAAAATAAAGATCCCCTCCCCCATTACAAAGGGGTATGCAAAGGTACCTGTTGTAATGCAGATGGAGGCACTTGAATGCGGAGCGGCATCGCTTACCATGATACTCGCTTACTACAAAAAATGGGTTTCTCTTGAGCAAATACGAAGCGACTGCGGCGTTTCAAGAGACGGCTCAAAGGCAAAAAACGTGCTTGTTGCCGCAAGAAGCTACGGGCTTAATGCCAAGGGCTTTTGCTTTTCCGTGGATCAGATAAAGAAAAACGGTCAATTTCCTTGTATAATTCACTGGAATTTCAACCACTTTTTGGTACTTGACGGTTTTAAGAAAAACAAAGCAGTACTCAACGACCCCGCGCGCGGCCGCGTAGAGGTCAGCATGGAAGAATTTGACAAGAGCTTCACCGGTATTTGCTTAATGTTTGAGCCAAATGAAGATTTTGTCCCCGGCGGAGAGAAAAAATCTACTCTTGATTTTGCCAAAAAGCGTCTTAAAGGTACTGCCGCAGCGATAATGTTTGTTGTACTTACAACTCTTATCACCTCATTGATAGACGTTATCAACCCCGCTTTTTCAAGGGTGTTTATAGACAGGCTTTTAACAGGTGAAAACGCCGGCTGGCTGTATCCGTTTGTATTTGGTATGTCGGGCGTCGCGTTGCTTCAGATAATTGTTCTTTGGGTAAAAGAGACAAATACCCTGAAGCTGGAAGGCAAGCTTGCCATAGTGGCAAACTCTACATATATGTGGCACGTTCTGCGTATGCCTATGGAATTTTACTCACAAAGAATGGCAGGCGATATCGCTCAAAGGCAAAAGCTCAACGAAGGCGTGGCAAAGGAGCTCATCAACAGCTTCGCGCCTCTGGTGCTTGACGCCGTTATGATGATAATTTATCTGGTAGTAATGATAAAATACAGCGTCTTGCTCGCGTTTGTAGGTATATTATCCGTTATTCTGAACTTATTGGTAGCGGGCTTTATTTCCAAAAAGCGTGTAAATATAATGCGTGTGCAAATGCGCAATTCAGGCAAGCTTTCGGGCATTACCGTTACAGGCATAGAAATGATAGAAACAATAAAAGCCTCAGGCGCGGAAAACGGCTTTTTTGAGAAATGGTCCGGCTATCAGGCAGGTGTAAACACGCAAAATGTGCGTTACGCGAAGCTTAATAACTATTTGGGCGCCGTTCCGGGGGTTATATCTTCACTGGCACAGGCGGCTGTGCTTATGCTTGGCGTATATCTGACTATCAAAGGCGAATTTACCGTGGGTATGATTCTCGCTTTCCAAAGCTTTTTATCATCGTTTACATCGCCCGCGCAGAAGCTGATCAAGTCAGGACAAAAGGTGCAGGAAATGCGCACAAATATGGAGCGCATTGAAGACGTAATGAATTATAAGCCCGATGTAAATTATTCCACAGAGGGCCCGTCGGATGACGTATCTTATACAAAACTCAGCGGCAAGCTGGAGATGAAAAACGTTACCTTTGGATATTCTCCGCTTGAACCGCCGTTGATAGAAAACTTTAACCTAACGGTCAACCCCGGCGAAAGAATAGCTTTTGTAGGCTCATCGGGCTGCGGAAAGTCTACCATTTCCAAGCTTATATCGGGGCTTTATAAGCCGTGGAGCGGCGAGATACTGTTTGACGGCAAACCCATAGACCAAATAAACAGATCGGTTTTCACCGGTTCTTTGGCCGTTGTAGATCAGGATATAATCCTTTTTGAAGACACCATAGCGCAGAATATCAAAATGTGGGATTCCTCAATAGAAGACTTTGAAATGATTCTCGCGGCGCGTGACGCTCAAATACACGAAGATATTATGATGCGTGACGGCGGTTATCAGTATAAAATACTTGAAGGCGGTAAAGATTTCTCCGGCGGTCAGCGTCAGAGAATAGAAATAGCAAGGGTATTGGCGCAGGATCCCACAATAATCATTATGGACGAGGCAACATCCGCCTTGGACGCGAAAACAGAATATGATGTTGTAAAATCCATAAAAGACAGATGCATTACCTGCATTGTTGTTGCGCACAGATTGTCTACAATAAGAGATTGCGACGAAATAATTGTAATGGATCGCGGCAAGGTAGTGGAAAGAGGCACGCATAAAGAGCTTTACAAGCTCGGCGGTCTGTATACTAAGCTTGTAACAAGCGAATAAAGGAGGTGCTGTTATGGGTTGGTTTGATGAACAAATAAGACAAAGAATTAAAAACGACGACGATTCTTTCTCGCGTGCGTTTGCCGATATGTCGGGCGTAGTAATGGGAAAGGCGGTAACAGCAGCCTTTGATGACAGCAGAAGGCGCGCGAAAGACGCAATAGACGAAATACTTAAATTTTATCATGTAGCGCCGCAGGAGCTACCGGATAATCTTGTAAATATTAATGAACAGCTTGAATATCTTCTGCGCCCTTCCGGCATTATGCGCAGAAATATTACACTTGATGAAAAATGGTATAAGAACGGCATGGGCGCTCTGCTCGGCACCAAGCTTGACGGCACTGTTATAGCCCTTATACCTAAAGGGCTTTCGGGCTACGTGTTTCTTGACCCCGAAACAGGCGAATACGTTAAAGTAAACGCCAAAATCGCACAACAGCTGTCAAGCGAAGCCATATGCTTTTACAAGCCTTTGCCGCTTAAAAAACTAACAGTTAAAGATCTGCTAAAATACATAATGAGCGTGCTCTCACTCGCGGATTACATGATCGTATCTCTTGCGGCTTTGGCTGTTACCCTTATAGGTCTTGTAAGCGCGTATGTAAACAAGATCATATTCTCAAATGTGGTAACAAGCGGTCAAATGAGCCTGCTGTTACCGGTTACGGTGCTTTTGGTGGGCGTTACAGTATCTACATCTTTAATATACATTACAAGAAACCTTGCGCTTTCGCGTATAGAAACAAAACTTAACATTTCGGTGCAGTCCGCCGCTATGATGAGGGTACTTTCCCTGCCGGCGGAATTCTTCAAGAAATACAGCGCCGGTGAGTTATCAAGCAGAGTACAGAGCATGAGCAGTCTTTGTGAAATGCTCACGAATATTGTGCTTACCACGGGACTTTCCACCATATTTTCGGTCATATACATCGGACAAATGTTCCACTACGCGCCTCAGCTTGTAATGCCTGCCGTGTGCGTAATACTGGTAACACTTTTATTCTCACTTATTATTTCTGTTATACAAACCGGCATAAAGAATAAAGAGATGCAAAGCTCCGCCAAAGAAAGCGGTCTTGTGTTCTCGCTTTTGTCGGGTATTCAAAAAATCAAGCTTTCGGGCTCTGAGAAGAGAATGTTCTCAAAATGGGCTTCATTTTACAAAAACACTGCCAATTACAAATACAATCCGCCGAAGATCATAAAGCTTTCAAATGTTATTTCCACTGCTATTACTCTTATCGGTACCATTGTCATTTATTACTTTGCCGTGGTATCTAAAGTAAGCGTCGCGGAATATATGGCGTTTGAAGTGTCTTACGGCATGGTTAGCGGCGCTTTTCTGGCTATATCCGTTTTGGCGGTAGATATAGCGTCTATAAAGCCTACGCTTTCAATGATAGAACCCATAATACAAACCGTACCCGAAATCGCCAACAACAAAAAGGTTGTAACACGCATCTCGGGCGGAATAGAGCTTGATAATATCTCGTTCAGATATAACGAAAATATGCCTCTGGTAATAGACAACTTAAGCCTTAAGATTCGCGCCGGTCAATATGTGGCTATTGTAGGCACCACAGGTTGCGGCAAGTCTACGCTTATGCGCCTTATGCTGGGATTTGAGCATCCGCAAAAGGGCGCGGTGTATTACGACGGTAAAGATCTTGAATCACTGGATTTGAAGTCGCTGAGAAGAAAAATCGGAACGGTTATGCAAAACGGCAAGCTGTTTTCGGGTGACATATATTCAAATATAGTTATTTCAGCCCCTTGGCTTACTCTCGATGATGCGTGGGAAGCTGCGCGTATGTGCGGAATTGACGAAGATATCCGCCATATGCCGATGCAGATGCACACAATAATTTCGGAGGGCAGCGGAGGCATATCGGGCGGTCAGCGTCAAAGACTTATGATTGCCCGCGCTATCGCGCCTAAACCGAAAATTTTGATGTTTGACGAGGCGACCTCAGCGCTTGACAACATCACACAAAAGATAGTCTCCGATTCGTTAGAGAAATTAAAATGTACAAGAATAGTAATAGCGCACCGCCTCTCTACCATAAAGCAGTGCGACAGAATTATTGTTCTTGATAAGGGCAAAATAGCAGAAGACGGCAAATATGATGATTTGATTGCTAAAAACGGCGTATTCGCAGAGCTTGTAAGACGCCAGCGCATAGACCTTGAAGACGAAGAAGAATAATGGATAAACCAGATATAATTTCAAACGAAATGCAATACCTGATGCGGCTGTTTGCCTGCGCGGCAAAGGGAGAGCCCGTGCCTGAACCAAAGCAACCCGTGAGCTGGGATAAGCTTATTAAGCTTGCCCGTGAGCAAACTGTCACGCTTACGGTTGCTGCCGCTTTGTGTAAGTCGCAAAATTCACCATGCCCCGATGAAATCAAGGCGAAACTGTACAGTGAGCTTATCGGTACAACACTTAAGCGTAAAATTCAGCAGGAAAATATTTTTTCAATGCTTGATCGTTTGCAAAACGCAGGTATACAGTATACGCTTCTAAAGGGCGCGGACGTTGCGCGGTATTACGCCGTGCCTGAATGTAGGATATCCGCTGATACCGATATACTTATCTCGCCCGACGACGAGCAAAAGGCGTATGACTTTTTTAAAAAAGAAGGCTTTACCGTAACGCCGTGTAAAGATGAAGATAATCACGCGGTGTGCAGCAGTCCTAAATACGGGCTTATCGAGCTGCATTTAAGACTGTGGTCAAATGAAGTTGAAAAATATATATTTAACGGCAAAGGTATAAAGACTGAAACATGTACAACAACTGTATGCAACCACACGGTCAATGTACTCGAGCCCACGTGTGCCGCTGTGTTTTTAACAATGCACCTTGTAAAACACTTTATATACTCTGGTATTAATTTAAGAATACTTATGGACACAGCTCTTTATATCGGCAAAAATAAAGATAACATTGATTCTTCATACTATAACAAGATAGCAGATGAACTTAAATATACCAAAATTATCGCATGCCTGTTTGAAATAGCCGTTAAATATTTTGGCATTGACAGGCAAAACTTGCCGAACCTGAATGTGTCTGTAAACGAAGAGCAAACAAATATGATACTGCAAGACACCGAGCAGGGAGGCTTTATGGGGGCAAATGAGGCTGAAAGCCGCTGGTATGTATACCTGAATTTTCTGAATGAAAAAGAAATACAGGCAAAGCCATTGCCACTGCGTATTTTGTCGCGGGCGGGTTTGTTTTTCAAAAGAACATTTAGGGCGGTATTCCCCACTGCGGAGCAACTATCAAAGCGCTATCCGAACCTTACTGCGCACAGATGGAAATACCCGTTTTACGCTATACACAGGCTTGTATTCGTAATGGGCAAAAGGCTGTTTACAGGCAAATTGGGTGAAAGCGTGAACGCACAATATGCTATTCCCGCCAGTGCTGAGCAAAAAAGACTTAAATTATTAAAAAAAATTGATATAATTTGATAAATTAGTTGACAATTTGCTATTTGTATGTTACAATGCAGTTGCAGGTAGAAGGATTATCTACCGTAATAATAATGAAAAGGGGAGTTTGTCATGAGTGAAATGAAATTACCACCGTTGTCAGAATTGCAAAAATTAGCAGCAGAAAAGGGCGTAGAATTGCCCGACGATATCCTTGATGAAGTAGCAGGCGGCGCATACACAGAGGAAGAGTGGAAGAACATGACTGTCGATGAGCGCAGAGCCGCTCAGCAGCGTTCTTTAATAGCAAGGCTTATTACCCATGAACCTTGTGAGTTAGACTGATTTATTAACTCTTAGTAACTAAAATTCAAGTTTTAACCATCACACGGTCACTTATGGCTGTGTGGTGGTTGCACGCTTAATAAGAAGGAGGTAATCATATGTATCAATCCCCTGATGTAATTAAAGTTAGAGTAAAAATTGATGATGTATTTGCGTCTTATAATCCTACAGGATGTCCGTTTGAAGGCGTGGTACAATATACTCAGACAATTTATGTTCAAGGTGAACAATGTAAAACTCATGAAAACTATGATTTAACATACATTGGTAGTGTTCTGGGTTGGCAACATCAATGCTATGCTGTAATGGATCCTTGAGTGAATTACATACGGACAACTGTTAATGACAGATGCGAAGTTGAGGCGGTTTGGGGCTTATTAAGTTTCTGAAAACTGCCTTTTCGTTTAAAGGTATGATTTATATATGAATACAATTTATAATGCGCTTCTTAAAGCAGGAAAAACCGAAATTGAGGCAATAAACGACAAAATTAAACTGGATATCTTTAATAATGTTCTCATTAAAAACTCTATAGCACAACGCGTACCGATTGGTGTGATTTTTGAACTTACTCCTGTGTGCAACTTTGCATGCAGGATGTGCTATATCCGAATGTCGCAGTCGGAGTTTGATCATGAGGGCTACCGTCTTTTGCGCTTTGAAGATTGGAAATCTTATATTGACGGACTTTATGAGTTAGGTACATATGGAATTACGCTTACTGGAGGAGAATGTACCATCCATCCTGATTTTTGTGAAATATATAAGTATATTTACAGCAAGGGCATGGTTATTGCCGTTATGACAAACGGTTCAAATATAACGGATGAGATATTTGATATGTTTTTGCAGTATCCGCCACAAGGGATTTATATAACTTTATACGGAAGCACCGCTGATACCTACAAAGAGCTTTGCTCAAATGAAGCAGGCTTTGAGCGCGCATATAGTGCAGTGCGTAGGCTATGTAAGGCAAAAATACCTGTAACACTTCAATTTACCTCTACAAAATACAATCAGCACGAGCTTAGAGACGTTTATGAATTCTCAAAGCAAATGCACTGTGAACTAAGATACACCGATTTAATGATAAACTTAAACAAGAGTACACCGGAACAAATAATCAAAGTAAAAGATGAACATGATAGGTTTGTGGAAGACTCTAAATATATTTGGTGTGACAGGCGTGGAATTTCTGAGGCTGATGTTAAAAACGAGCCATTAACTGAAGTATTTCCAACCACAGATAATCCTGTTGTGAAAAAGGGCATAACGTGCGGTGCAGGCAGAAACTCCTGTTGCATAACATGGAAAGGCGATATGCAAGCTTGCAACGTTATGGATATGTATAAAGTAAGCCTTAAAAGCACAAGCGTTGCGGACGCTTGGCGTGAACTGGTAGCCTGGGCGGACAATGTGCCCCGCCTTGTTGAATGTCAAAACTGTATTCACCGTCTGCATTGCAGGCAATGCATAGCGCAGCATTATGGCGATACAGGTGAATTCGGTAAGCCTTCACCTCGCCTGTGCTATAAGGTTACACATCCTAAGGAAGCCGCCGAGTTTGAGAAACGATATGACGAGCATATAAAAAAATTACAGACCGACCCCGAATACGCTAAGCAGTATAGCGAGCGTCTTCAGAAAATATTTAAGAAGAAATGAATATATGCGTAAAATAATCACCGCAACGGTAACTTGCTAAGCCGTTGCGGTGATTTTGTGTGTTTATTCTGAATTTGAGGCTTGTTTTATAACCTGATTATTTGGTTATGTATAATAATACGTTTTGCCCTCATGCCGGGCAGGCACCTACTTTCCCATGTGAGAAAGTAGGCAAAGGACACCAAAGGGGGAAACCCGTCGGATGTTTCCCCCTTTGGAAACCCCTTTCGCGACCACCCGGGGAGCTGCGCCCCCCGCTGGGTGGACGAGAGCCCCCTGCTTTGTTCTCGGTCGGCTGATTCTGTCATTATTAGCCATCCCATTTAAAAAATCTCAGGCTTCCCACAAAGGAAAGCCTGCCAAGGTTTACTTATATAATTATGTTTGTAAATAACCGTTAAATTGATTTTGTGAGCGTGAGAATATTCTTGTTATTATCAAACAAATAAGTCACAGAATCCATCATTTTCTTTACTGTGTAAATTCCCAGTCCGCCTATTTTTCTCTCTTCCGCGCTAAGAGTGACATCCGGGTCGGGATTATTGAGAGGATTATAAGGCGTACCGTCGTCAAAGAATATCATTGTCACGGTCTTGCCCTTCATAAGGCAATATAGCTCAGCAGTAGTGGCGCCGCTGTATTTTGCGATATTGGAATAGATTTCATCCGCCGCTATGCAAAACTGAGATATAACGCCGTCAGGACAACCCGAATCACGCAAAAATTTCTCTGTAAAGGCTAACACCTCGGGGGTGTTTTCCTGCGATACGGTAAAAGTATGATTTGCGCTCTTACCATCGTTGCCAATATAGCACAAGCCAAGCATGGTAATATCGTCAAACTGGTCAGCTTCGCCGACAAATAAATCAACGTCTTGTTTTACGGCTTTAAGCAATTCCGAGGACGATGAGGCGCTTTGGCAATTAAGAATGTTTTTAAGGCGGTCTTCGCCATATAGCTCGTTATCGAGATTGGTAGCTTCGGTTACACCGTCTGTGTATAAAAACAACACGTCACCCGGAGCAAGATCAATACTGCTTTCACGGTAGTGCATATCCTCCATGCCTGCCAAAATAAAGCCATGTCTGCCCTTAAGATATTCATATTTACCGTCCCTCTTAATAAGAGGCGGATTATGCCCGGCATTTACATATTTCAGATTGCCTGTAGATATTTCAAGAACACCCATCCAAGCGGTAACAAACAATCCTGCCTCGTTGCCCTCGCAGAGCTGCGCGTTTGTGCGCTCAAACGCCTTTGCAGGCGATGCGCCTGTTTGCGCATGGTTTTTGATAAGTGTTTTCGCGATAACCATAAACAACGCCGCAGGAACTCCCTTTCCCGAAACGTCTGCGATTACCATCGCAAGGTGGTCATCATCTATAAGGAAGAAATCATAAAAGTCTCCTCCAACCTCTTTTGCGGGGTTCATAGTTGCGTGAATGTCAAACTCTCCCCTACTTGGGAAAGCCGGGAATATACGCGGAAGCATATCCTCCTGAATCTGTGTCGCAACGTTAAGCTCTGTGCTGATCCTTTCCTTTTCTGCGGTCATAGATGTAAGGTTAGTTATATAGTTGTTTATGTCCTTTTCCATGGTTTTGATGGATTCAGACAACATCTGAATCTCATCACCCGTATGGATATTCAACTTTGAGATCGCCGAATTTTTCTTTGAATCATCGCTCTTGTCCGTTATAAACGAGCTTGTCGCTTTTGCAAGCTTGTTGATAGGTGAAACTATTGCCTTTGTAATTACAATAATCGAAACTACAATCGCGGCAAGTGTAGCCAATATAACTGCCAGACAAACAATCAATAAGAAATCGTGTCTGTCCTGCATTACGTCGTTCATGGAAATATCCACGCCTACAAGAGCAACCACGTTGCCGTCTTTGTCGATTATCGGCTTGCCAACGGAAGCCAACCAGCCGTATTCCTCGGTCTCGGATATAAAAGCCGGTATTCCGTTTTCCAAATCTTCCGCGTTTACTCCCTCGGAAAGAGGATATTCATCGCCCAAATGGGAAGCTTCACTGCATCTGTCGGAATCCACCTCATCGGCATCCATTATATAGACTGTCTTGTCTTCTTCCCCGTTTTCTCCGGGAACTATTTTTTGAATATACAAATACTCAAGGTCGTTATTCTTTTTGATTTTATACAGGGAGTTAAGCATACCGTAATAAGCATCGTCCGCTTGCAGAGTATCGTAGTAATGCTCAATAGCCTCCGCGTCCATCAGCGATGCCGCTGTGCTTGCAATATTGGAAGCAAGGTTTTTATAGTGCTTATCCATTGTATTTGCGTAAATATTATAGCTTATTACAATAGAAATAGACGCAACCAAATAAACAATAAGCACCAGCACAATTATGGTTTTCATCCTTAGCGATGGCTTTTTGAATTTCTTTTTCATAGAATCACCCCGTATTTTATTTGTGTTGTATATCATAATGCCCTAAAGCATTGTAAGTCCCAGCCAAGCCCCGGGCATATAATCAACCCCAAAGCTCAGCGCGTGAATCTGTGCCTGTGCATTTACAGGTGCGCTTTCCGGGTAATAGGCAGTTATTTTCTCCACGCCAAAAAACCGCATAATAAAGCCACTATATTGTTCAAGGCTTTGTGCAGGTATGGTACATTCATTAATAATAAGCGAATTATCGCGCCTTTCGGCATTAATGAGGTATTCACCGCTGCCGTATTTTAATTTACAGCATATATTATTGCAAAATTCGCTTTCGTTAATTGCGTAATTTACATATTTTCTGCTCCATTTCACAAATCCATTTGTACTGAAAAACGAATTTCGCATATTAAAATATTCATCAGCAGTTATAGATAAAATACTTGCATCAGAATTGCACACACCATCAGGCTTGCAGAAATAAAGCACTTTTCTTTTGCTGAAATCGGTAAAACCTATTTTGCGGTAATAATCTTCAAGCCCCGGTGCCGGCACCTGAATAAGTACCGAATCGGTTTGCCTTAGATAATCAAAAATCTCTTTAAGAACCTGCTTAAACACACCGTGTCTGCGCTCGCTCGGCAACACTGTTGCGGCGTAGCCGTAATAAGCAGGTTTTTCCAAACCTGTTATCTCACACGGAATAAGGTAAGCCGCGCACGTAATATGTCCCACTTCGCCGCTTATAAAAACAAGCGAATTTCGGGCAAACTCCTGCAAAAACATATCAATGTATTCCGGCGGATCATCAAAACCCTGCCGCCACAAGTCGGCAAGCTCGCCGATGACATTTTCGTTTACCTGTAAGATCATAGCTTATACCTTTACCGTTAGGGTGTTGAAACCCTGATAGTTCCTGTAGAAAAAGTCTTTGGCATTTTTCTTTACAAGCATAATGCCAAGGGCGTCCATATTGCTGCTGTCCTGGCCGTCGTCAAGCGCTACTTTGCCGCCGTTAAGGCTAAACGGGTCAAACATATCGGCGTTATCTCTCAGGTACAGCTCAAAACTCTGGTTTTCGGCGGCAACCAAAGTCAGCTGTATATATCCGTCTTTCTTGTTTTTAAAGCCGTTTTGCATTATCGCGCCGCAAATTTCTTCCACTATAAGGTTTACATAATAAATTTGCTTAAAGTTAGCGCCCCTCTCCTCACAAAAGGCTTCTATATCCGCAAGCAGCGTGCCCAATTCTTCATTTTTATTGCGTATCGTTTTGGTATATGTTTCTTCAACCTGTGTTTTCCCCTTTTTAAGGGAGCGAAGCTTCACCACTAAAAGCCAAATCAAAAGCGAAATTGCCTCTATAATAGGAAACGCAACCCAAAACATTTTTACGCCAAACATTGAAAAAGTGAAAAATGCCGTAATATAAATAATAAAGCTGCGAAGCAAATTAATTATAAAACTTACCGTTTCTTCCCCCACAGACTGATAGAAATATGACATCACAATATTTGTCCCGGCAAATACGGAGCTTAGGCACAGCATCCTCGCGGCAAATGCGCCGAATTGCACCGTAATTCCCGCGTCCAGTCCGAAAAGCATACAAATATTCTCCGCAAAAACCGAAACAATTACTGCAAGCACAGCCGCAATAGCAGTAACCCAAATAAGCGAAAGTTTTCTTACCTTTTTAACAGCGGCTTTGTTTCTTTCAGCGAAAAATGTTGCCGCCAACGGCTGTACGGTAAGTCCCATACCGTCGAACAAACCGTTAAATATGTAGAATACATTCTGTGCCACGTTATACACAGCGACAGAACTTTCGCCGCCTATTGATATCAATATATTATTTACCGTAAGTATAGAGAAAAAGTTGAATAAATACTGTGACGATGACGAAAGCCCCAGTTTAAACGAAGCAAAAACTTCTTTTATTTTAGGCAGCGCAGGCATAAGCTTCAAGTGCGAGCCTTTTTTCAGAAAATGCCCCAAATAAATTACTATTCCAACAACCTGGCCTATAATAGTTGAATACATAGCGCCCTTGACGCCCATGTTCAAAAACACAACAAGCACAAGGCTGAGCGAAAAATCAACAGCATTGGATACTACCATACCAACACTTGCAAGACGTTCACTGTTGTCACAGCGTATGCAGAAATAAAGTATCAGGTTAATAAAAAACAGCGGTGCCGACAAAAACAGTATCCGCACATAGTCATAGGTAAGCGCATAAACGGTACCGCTTGCAGAGGCTGCACCGAGCACACCCAAAATCGGAGTAATAAAAATGCTTCCAAGCACTGCAATTACAGCACTTGTAACAATAGCCACTGTTATCATCTGCGAAACATGCGATGCCGCTTCTTTGCTCTTGCCCTTTGCAATAAGAGAAGTAAAGGTAACAGAAGAGCCAAAGGCTATCGCCAAATCCAGCACGTTGTAAATCATATAAATCGGCGCCGAAAAACCAAGCGCAGCAACAGCCGCCTGTCCAAGCGATATACCCACAAAAAGAGTATCCGCTATGTTGCCCAGCGCAAGGCACAGCGAAGACAGCAGTGTGGGTATAAAAAAACGGTAAAATATATTAGTGGTAAAATCAGTTTTTTTGTCAGAGTTTTTCATCAATTTATCACCTAACAAGGAACATTTTTCTGCAAACGTCATACCGGACGCGTCAATCAATCGGGGCAATACTCATACACTCTCGAAATGCTGCAGGGCACAAGCTGAGTTTTGTGAATACGTAAGCCTTCTATCCCCATATCGTCTTCCTGGTCTATAAAAATCACGTTTTCTGGCAAAAGCTTAAAAAGCTCATTGCGCAAAATTATGTCTGTATTCGGAGCGAGAGTTTTTGAAATATTTAAGTCGAATGTGGTGTTATCGGTAAAAGAACCCATAGCGAAACCAAGCGGACTGCCGTCACGGTAAAGTACTATGCCGAACATGTCTAAATCGAAAAAATGATTCACGGCTAAATCCACGGACTTCACATCGTAACAGTCTGCAATTGTATTGTCGATCCAGTTTTGCAATATAAGGCGCACGTCGTCGAAATTGGCGCTGTTTATTAGACGCGCAACCCACTCATGCCCCCTTTTCACTTTGCGCAGGGAGCGTTTCATATTTTTATATTTTTTGCCGGACATTTCAAGCTGTTCAGCCCTATTGTATATGTACGCGAAGTCTTCCCTGATTGTCTTCAGCGGCAAAGCGCCCCCAAAATGCTCTTCAAGGAAAATTTTGTCGCTTTGGCTGATGTTACAAAGTATACAGTCATGAGATTTTTGGGATATAAACCAACTCAAAAACTCTTTTTTCTTTTCGGCAGTACCGCAAGGAAAAAAATAGGCGGTTTTGCCGCTTATTACCGCACGGGCAGTAAAAAAATCATCTTGAGCACAAACAGAAAGCTCCCATAGATCTTTCCATAAAAACATTACCTGAAAAGTACGGGCATAAAGTGTGTTGTCATTTATTAAGATTACCGACTTTATTGTTTCAAGGTCAGTAATTTGAATATCTCTAAAAAGATAATCTTTCGTACACATACCGTATCATTCGATAGTTAATATATCAACAAACCCTGTGATATCGAATACTTCCATTATGGTGTCATTAACATTTTTTATCACCATGCTGCCCTGTTTGTTCATAGTTTTCTGTGTTGCCAAAAGAACACGCAAACCGGCAGATGAAAGGTACTCAAGCTGAGAAAAATCCAACAGTAAGCTTGTAACGCCTGAAAGAGAGTCTCTTAAAAAGCTGTCAAGCTGCGGGGCTGTTGTGGTATCAAGTCTTCCTATTATTTTTACTGTAAGGTCACTGCCATTGGCGATTTTTTCTAATTTCATAATAATCTCCTCAATTCATATATATTTTGACAACTACATTATAATGGGGTTTTAACATTATGTCAACAAAAAAAGTATATTTTGGATTAAAACGGAAGTTTTATCTGTTTTTCAGCCTCGGTCTATGCCGTTTGTCCGGCATTACAAAAAACTTGAAAAATTTGTTGTATTTGTTCGAATAAGATGATATGATATTTACGATGTTTTTGCGAAAATTAAGGCGGTGAAATTATGGGTCAAAAATATATAAATAAACAGTATTTTTCCCCCGATACCGAAACAGCAACTAAAAAAGTCCTCTTCGAACTTCAATCGGAAAGACTCAGGAATACGGTAAAAATCTGCTATGAAAAAGTACCGATGTACAGGCAAAGATTTGATGAAATTGGAATTAAGCCTGAGGATATTAAAACCATTGACGATATAACAAAGCTCCCGTTCACCCAAAAAAGCGATCTTAGAGATAATTACCCGTTGGGGCTTGTGGCAGTAAACAAAGAAGACATTGCAAGGATTCATGCGTCATCTGGCACCACGGGCAAGCAAACTGTTGTAGCGTACACCGAAAAAGATATTGATGTCTGGGCTGTATGCTGTGCGAGAGCTTTAACTGCTGCAGGCTGCAAAAAAGATGATTTTGTACATATAAGCTACGGCTACGGGCTTTTCACAGGGGGGCTCGGTCTGCATTACGGTGCAGAAAAGCTTGGTGCCGCGACAATCCCCGTTTCTTCGGGCAACACCAAACGGCAGGTGGATATACTATGTGATTACGGCTCAGATATTATCTGTTGCACGCCCTCATATGCGCTTTATATAGGTGAAACAGCCAAAGCAATGGGTATAGATACAAAAAAGCTCAAATTACGTGCAGGCTTATTCGGTGCGGAAGCATGGACAGACGAAATGCGCCGGGAGCTTGAAAACAGTCTCAATATAAAAGCATACGATATTTACGGTCTATCTGAAATTGCGGGACCGGGTGTGGCTTTTGAATGTTCTGACCAGACCGGTATGCACATAAATGAAGACTTTTTTTATCCTGAGGTAATAAACCCTAAAACCGGCGAGAGCCTGCCTGACGGTGAATACGGGGAGCTTGTTTTCACCTGCATTTACAAGGAAGCATTGCCGCTTATTCGATACAGAACCGGAGATATTTGTGCCTTATCCCACGAAAAATGCTCATGCGGCAGAACATTCGTTAAGATGTCGCGTCCGCGCGGCAGAAGTGACGACATGCTGATTATCAGAGGAATAAATGTATTCCCGTCCCAAATTGAAAGCGTACTGCTTTCACTAAATATGGAACCGAATTATCTTATAGAAGTTGACAGGATAAAAAACATGGACACAATAACGGTAACGGTTGAAATACCGTCTTCAATGCCAAATAATACAATACATAACACAGAAAACATTGAAAAGAAAATTACATCTGCCATGCACTCCGCGCTTAATATAACGGCAAAAATAAAACTTGTAGAATTCGGCTCCCTACCGCGCTTTGAAGGCAAAGCAAAACGAGTGGTTGACAAAAGAAAATTTGAATAAATGCGTTAATAACTAAAATGATAGATTTTCAGTTAAAAAGATAAAGATATTCTTAGGGTAATCGGCAGTCAACAAAAATGCAGAAACAGACAGTATAAACAATAAAATCAGTAATTGTTTATGCTGTCTGTTTTTCTCATTATTGCAATACATCCGCAGAGCAACCGGAGCAATCCTATGCCAAAGACCATTTATAATAACCAATATATACGATCGTGTTTTCACCGTCTATGTCACAAATATCTATTTCTGTTACTGTAGGTACAGTAGTGCCATAATCGCCTGTTGTGCTTGAAGCCATTGCATAAGTTAACACATTCTTGCGGTCTTTTACATTCCACCAATCCAAAAAACTTTTATTTGGCAATTTCTTTAGTTCACAACAGAAATAACCTGACGCTGTAAGTTTTTCAATCAGCCCGTGAATTTCACTGTCGTTTACAATAACCTCTGCGTAAACATATAAACCGTCTTTTTTAAAGTGCGATATATTTTCGTTTTTCATAACATCTGAAAAATCAATACCGCAAGCCTCGCTGATATCGTTAATCCGATTGTTATAGTTATAACTGTAACACAAGAGTATCAGGGCAGATATTACGCATACAACAAATATTATAATTATAATTTTTTTCAATTTAAATCCCCCGTTTACTCATCTGAATATCAGAATATAAACTGTATGTCTCCGCAACTATAATCTGTTCTGATAATAATTGCTGCGCGACTCCTCTTGCGGTGCCCAAAATTGTCTGCGCCTTGGCACAGCTACTCGCCGCTGGGATTACCAGATAAATATGCAAAAGCCCTATCGCGGGCAAAAAAACGCGCTCAGATAAAGTTCTAAGCGCGAATTGGGTGCGGCGGCTCGCCGCTGTGTTTCAAGGACGAAATAGCCCAATGGAAAATTGGCTTAAAATTATGGTAAATAGCTGTGCCTCTATCTTTCTAAAAATAGCTGTTCTTAAACAGATGAAACAGCCCATTTAAAGTTTATTTTTAACTTTTCAACTTATATATCTTCACTATTCACTATTACCTCTTACTTCCCAAAAATCCCGAGAACGGTTTTAGTGAAGAGTGAAAAGTGAAAAAGTAAAAATCCCTCTCACATACGTTCGAGGGATTTTTGTCTATGGGCTACAAAAAAGATATTTTTGCCATTTTTGCGTATGAATTCGAACTCTCACAAATACTTAATCTGTAATCTTATCTTTTTTCGCTGCTTCTACTATTGCTGATGCTTCGCTAAGCCTAAGATCCCAATACTTTTGTAGCATAGCTATGATTTTATCAGAGGGAATCCCGCATTCAAGCATTGCATCTACTGCTCTACTAAATCCCCAAACTCTTTCTTCAAACACAGCATCATCAATCACTTGATTTCCCGCATCACGCACGGTTTGTAATAGTTCAACTCCGAGTTTTGAGACCATATTTTTAAAATTCGAGTTCATAGGTTATTTCCTCTTCTTTTATTTATCGTATTCAAAAATGGCTTGCTGATTTGCGGGCATTTCCCACAAATCATATGTAACCCATTTCTTGGCAGTGGTCTGATACCGCTTTCTTAAAGTCTTTCAATTTTGTCTGATACCCTCTGTGCGCAGTAATCAAGCCGCTGACACTCATTTCGTTGCATACGAGCAATTCGTTCACGGATAGCTTAAATGACTGGATCATTTGTTCAGAAATGACATCTTTAGGGTTGTCGTATCCATCATATTCGCCTTGGCAAAAACACAACAACACCACTGAAAACCATTTGCGGATAGACTTGTCCATGCATCTGTGAATACATGACATAGATGCAAGAACACTATTAGCCTTAGCATCAAATCCATCTTCTGTCAATATCTCGAACTTTCCGGATGCGTGTGCCATTTCGTTTCTCGTATCAACCAAATCGCCAACAGCAGAAATCTGAGAACGGTCTAATTCTATGATTTTGAACAGCCGCGCAATATCTTTTTCAGGAATCAGGCTATACGAAAATATTGAGTCCGCATCTTCGATTTTCAGGTCTCTTTCCCGTCCATTGTACGGGCGTGCAAATACAATAGCATCTTTGTAGCGCTCTGGCTCAATTTGCCCTATTTTCCACGCCGTACAATAGATATAGGTCATATAAAGAAGGTGGAGACCAAAATAGGCAAACTGGTATTGCCCATATTTGTAATTTACCGCAATGAGATTGGTGATGTTCTGGATGTAATTGATTACGTCCTCTTCATCAGCGGGATCAATAGGAAGATAATTTAGTATTTCTTGTAGGTACGGTACCTCTGTATAATCAACTACATCAGACACGTTTACTCACCCCAGACTTCCTTTATACGGGTTTCGATTTTTTCGGTAAAGACCTTTATAAGTTGCTTGGATGGCTCAATTAGAGATTGTTCATAACTAATTTGATCAAGTATCTTCTTCTGATCCTCAAGAGATGGAACAGGAATACGATATTGTTTGACATAGTTAATGTCAACACGCTGTTGACCAGCAGTCCCGGTCATAAATGCCTTTCCACCCTCTATAAACTCAGGTGTGTTAATGTGATAGAAAATCCACTCAGGGTATACGAGAGAAGTGTTAGCTCGAATTACGATATACTCAGTTGAGCCGAAGCCTATGCCATTTGTCAGCTTTCGGGCAATAGCTGCTTTCCCGTTTTCAAAGCAAGGGGTAATCTTTGCGAGAAGAATGTCATTATCTTTGAAATAGGTGAATCCAGAAAGCACTTCGGAGAGTTTCCGATTTTCTTTGGGTGTAAAAGAGGCATCAAAAGTATTGATATCGGCCATAGGAACAAACGACACATCAGTTTCACCAAGCATACTTTTAACTTCATCTTTGGCTGGTTTAAAGATAGCAATATCTTCTAACGCTTTTTTGCTCCCCGAAGAACAAGAAATTGTTGGCAGATAGTTGCTCAATGCCATCTTGGCACCAGCGATAACCTGCTGGTATCCATCAAGTTCTCTAACAATTTGTCTCTGTATATCAAGCGGTGGGAGAGGAATTTGTTGTTTCAATACAGCGTCCATTGATATAGATGGAGGATTAGACAAAGATGCCCATTGAGAGATGTCGATAGAATTCAGCAGATACAGCATAAACTTTGGCAATATTCTATCGCCACAGATTATTCCCATAACATTGTTATCAAAAAGTGAAGACTCAGTCAGTATTCGCTTTTTATTGGTTGCAATAGCAGCTCCAATTTTGGGGAATATGACGGTGCCTGTAGGTGCAGTTCCCCATTTCTTTGATGCGGCTAATTCATTAGAAACATAGTTGTTGCTGAGATGCATTTCAACTTCGTTTCCTTTTGTATTCATATCTCCCACTTTATAAAATGGTATCGTACCATCTTTGCCTTGTAAAGCCATAGGGAAAGCATATCCACTAACCAGAGATGCAACAGAACCAATGGAAACAATTTCGTAATTTGAAGTGATTTCTTTCTGTTCCCGATATCTGCTTCCGACCAGAATATACGAATTCTCACGCACCTTTTCAAGCGGGATTACCTCAAATCCCACATTAAGCATATCAGCGGTCTGTTCCTCGTCTAACTTGCGATATTCTTCATATTTTGCAAGATCACTTGGCGTATCAAGCTTGCGGCGGTGATTATCCAGAGTATAGCCATCACTCTTTACATCAAAATACCAGAAGTTCTTTTTTCTCTCTGTCACTTTGATTTTTTTATTGACATTCGTTGCGTAAATAATGTCAGTCTTAACACCTGTGTATGGAAGGAATACGCCCTGCGGCAAAGAGATAATGCTCTGGAGCTGGCAATGATCCAATAAGTATTCACGGGTTTTGGCGAGGTCCTTACGGAATAAGAATCCTTCAGGTACTACCAATGCCATTCTACCATTTTCGGCAGTACTGTTAATTGCCTTCATACAATGCTGTACACAAATGCTATCACCGTTTGTACTCGGCAAATCGTAAAGATTGCCGTGCTTTGTTTTCTGTGAATACGGCATATTTGCAAGAACAATATCATAAACACCGCTATACTCACTTGAGTATTCTATATTTCCATCTGCATCTCTAATGATTTTTCCGTTTTCATCATATTTGATTTTATCAATATAAGTAGGATTAGCTAAACTATCCATCATATGAATATTACTATGACCATCACCCGCAAGAATCATATTCATCTTCGTAATTCTTGCAGTATTAGTAATTTCATTGCCATAGATAGTTTCTTCACGGAGAATTCGCTTTAATTCAGGATTGCCAGAACCCAAACTGCGTTCAATATATCTAAATGATTCAATTAAGAAGCCGCCTGTTCCGCAAAACGGATCGTATATTTTTTCTCCGATCTTAGGATTAACGAGACGCACCATTGTTTTTACAATGTGTCTCGGTGTAAAATATTCGCCTAAATCATTTTTTGTTGCAGTAGAGGCTTTGAGAAAATATTCAAATGCATCTCCCTTAACATCACTATCCACATCTGTAAGCATAAGAGGATCAAGCTTATCCATAATTTCCTTCAAAATGCTTGAATCCCTTATTTGAAGTGGTGTAAATATATCTGTGTTATAAAGTGAATTAAGTCGTTTATAAACAGTATTATTGATATATTCAATTCTAGCGGAAAATGGTATTTGCTTAATGTTATCCCAACTACAAGAAATATCAAATTTAGTTTGTATACCACTTTCTTTTTTTATCTGTTCACTTTCACTAATAAGCTTCAAGAACAGAATATTCGCAAACTCTCCGAAGCGCTCAATACCGGCACGCAGACCTTCTCCACGAAGCATATTGTTTGCCTCATCGAAAATTCTGATAAGTTCTTTGCGGTCATACTGAACTTTTGGACTGACGGTATTTACTTCATAGGAAGTCAAATAACGCAAAGCAAGTGCTTCACGAATAAATTCATCTATTTCCTCACCGTTAAGAATAGGAGGTCTGTTTGCTACGGTATGAAATGCTCTACAGAAAACACCGTCAGTAGCGAATACGAGAGGTGCCTCAATAGCTTTTGCATACTGGATACCTTGTTCCAATGCGGCATCAAGTCGGACACCTTTCTTTTTGGCTTCGATAACGATTAAAGGCTTGTCGCTATCCTTCGAGTACAAAACATAGTCAGGGCGCTTCCCGCCAAGTTTCTTTTTCTCTGCTTCAGAACGGGGTTGTTCATAATAAACATTCTGATCTTTGCCATTTAATTTCCAACCGAGATTTTCAAGACTACGGTCGATGAGTACACGGGTTTCAGCTTCTAAAGGCATAGTATTAGTATTCATTACGCACCCTCCTTGTTACCCATTTTTCTCAGTTCGGTATTTGCTTTACCTGTGAGTGAATATTTTCCTCGGCTGCTGAGTTGAACAATATAACCATTCGTTTTCAATTCACCAATAATTGTATTTACTTTAGTTTTTGTAAAATGCAATATATCAGC
Source organism: Clostridiales bacterium (assembly GCA_024690965.1). GTDB lineage: Bacteria > Bacillota > Clostridia > Oscillospirales > Acutalibacteraceae > JAEEHZ01. The sequence goes on along the minus strand of JAILOG010000019.1, from coordinate 18,025 downwards.
AATTTCTTGTTGTGATAACTTGACAATTTGCTCATTATTAACGGAAATCTGCCGATTTGCCATACATTCTAAAACTCTGTATTTATCATTTACAAAGAATCCAGACATTGCAAATACCTCCCAAAATACTTCGGTCTTAAAATTATACCATATCAGTCCAAAAACGTCAATATATCAGTCTCAATTTGTGGAGAAATGTAAGTTTCTTGTGCTATAATCATCCGCAAAGGAGTTGATAAAATGAGAACTTACACGCAAAAAGAAAAACAAGCGGTCATTGATCGTGTTATATCCGGTGAGCCGTCTGCGCATATCCTCGCCGACACCGATATACCCAAGAGCACCTTTTACAGTTGGTTACGCATTTATCGAGAGGAACAAAACGCTGCCAATAAGAGAACGGTGGATATCCGCAATTTCCATTTGCTCGAAAACAAGGTCACACGTTTGGAAAGTATCGTTGAAATTTTGAAATCCGCGACTTGCACGCCGAAGTCATCATTAAGGCAGCGATTGTATGCCGCCGAGCAACTTTACGGAAGATACAACGTGCACGTAATCTGCGATGCCTTTGACATTCCACGAGGAACGTTTTACAACCACGTTCTCCGCAATAAGAAAGACAATACGTGGTATGCAAAACGTCGTGAAGAATTACGGCTTCGCATACAGGAAATCTACGACGAAAGCAATCAGATTTTCGGTGCTGCTAAAATTGCGGCAATTATGAAAAGTGAAGGATTCAAGGTCAGTAACGAAATGGTACGCACACTTATGCGTGATATGGGGTTGTTCAGCATTCGCCAGTCAGCAAAAAAGCTATACGAAGACGAAGGGCGCAAATACAAAAATCATCTCAACCAAGAGTTTGACACGAGCAAGCCGAACGAAGTGTGGGTTAGTGATGTTACTTATTTCAAATACGGTGAAAACGCTTATTATATTTGCGTAATCATCGACCTGTTCTCCCGTATGGTCGTAGGTTATAAAATTGGAAAGACCAACAGCACGCAGCTTGTAAAATCGACTTTTCAAATCGCCTATAAAGCACGTCAGCCAGATTCAAGTTTAGTTTTCCATACCGACCGAGGCGGCAACTATCGTTCCAAGACAATGAACGACTATATGCGGTCGCTACACATCACGCACTCTTTTTCACGTGCGCACGTGCCGTATGACAATTCTGTAATGGAATCGTTCTTTGCTTCTTTGAAACGTGAGGAACTGTATCGCACGAAATACCGTTCGGAGGCAGACTTCCGAAGTGCGGTAGACAAGTACATAATTTTCTACAATACGAAACGTCCGCACAAGAAACTGCAATACAAGACTCCCGAACAGAAAGAAGAGGAATATGCCTTGAAGGACGCGGGTTTATAAGACACGTGCGGTCGGACTAATGGGTTCGAAAAGGTTTGTTTTTAAATCTTTGGATTGCCTAATTTGAGTTTTTCTGTTTTTAGTCCAGCTGGCAAAAAGAAAATGCGACCTCGAAAAGCCGCATAAATACTGGGTTTTATAATAAAAACACCATTGAGTCTGAACTTGAGGGTTCAGATTTCAATGGTGTCTTTAGCGTTTTTGATATATGGATTCGAACCCTCGAAGCCTTTTTCATCCCGAGAAAAGGGATTTCCGCCCCGCCTTATGACAGCAGCCATAAGGCGGGGCGGTAAGTGTGGAGGAGGTATGAAACAATCACAGGAGTTGAGTAACTTCAAGTCCTCCGATGAAGACTACTTTGATTCTATCTTTGGATTCGACAATCACGCTCTCAAGTATTTGTCTCACGATCTGATCGTCATAGCTGATCGGGTGATTTGCTAAGGCTTCTATAATCGTGAAGATCTCATCGAGTCTGGATTTTGCGTTTTCACGTTTTTGCTTTGTATCAGCAATCCGATCAAGCTGAATCTGGAGCTTTGCTTTCTCATCCATGAGAGTCTTTGCTTTTTCCTCGTCGAAAGCTTCGACATTGTCGGCAGCGATGGCTTTGAGCATCTTCTGGAATTCTGCCTCAATCTCTGCAATTCTGATTTGAAGGTCGAGGCTGTTGTCCTCAGTTGTCTCCGCTGACAATCCCATGCCGATATGGAGTTTCAGCGTTTTAAGCACTTCGGCGTTCTGCTTGGCAGTTTGCATCACCGCTTTCATGATGGCTTCCTGCAGGACACTTTCCTCAATGCTCGGGGAGTCGTGGCAGTATTTCTTACCATAGTCAAGGCGGTTGATGCACCGCCATACCACCTTTTTCTTACCGTTGGCTGCCCAGGTGCATCTGCGATATGGCGTTCCGCATTCTCCGCAGATCAGAAGCTCTGTTAGAGCGTATTTGCTGGAGTATCGACCTTGCTCGGTTTTCGTGCCGACCTGCTTGACCTTCCGCTTTCCGCTCCGTCTTGCCATTTCCTCTTGCACTCTACCGAAGGTGCCGGAGTCGATGATTGCGGGATGATTGTTCTCGACATAGTATTTCGGACGCTCACCGTTGTTGATCATGACCTTCTTTGACAGGCAGTCTCTGATGTAGGTCTTGTTGAGGACGGCGTCGCCTTTGTATTTCTCGTTGGTGAGGATAGATTCAATCGTTCCTCTCTGCCATTGACCGATGCCGGAGGGAGTCGGAATCCCATCCGTATTAAGATCGTTGGCTATCGTGGCGAGGCTGTCACCGGCGAGGAATCTTTCGTAGATTCTTTTGACTACAACTGCTTGCTCGGGATCGATCTCGGGTTTTCCATCCGAACCTCTGCGGTATCCAAGGAAGCGTTTGTAATGGAACGGTACGTTTCCTTCTTTTGCACTCTGTGCCTTACCCCAGCGCACATTGGCGCTGATGTTTTCCGATTCGCTTTGAGCAATAGAGCCGTAGATTGTGATATAGAACTCAGCTCCTGGCTGAATGCTGTGGATTCCTTGTTCTTCGAAGTACACGTCCACATTGTGTTCTTTCAGCATCCGAGTGTGCTTCAAGCAGTCGAGGGTGTTTCGCGCGAATCGGGCTACCGACTTAGTGATAATCATATCGACTTTGCCTTGTTTGCAGTGGCGCATCAGCCTGTTGAAGTCATCACGCTTTTTGACGCTCGTGCCGGTGATGCCCTTGTCGGCGTAGATGCCTACCATCGTCCATCCGGGTTCCCCGTTGATCTTATCGGTATAGGCTCTGCGCTGAACATCGTAGCTGTTGAGCTGATCCTCCTGCTTGGTTGATACTCGGCAGTAGGCGGCGACACGAAGTTGTTTATGGGCGTTCTTGACTTCCTCTTGTAAGTTTATTGTTGCGGGGATCGTATGTACCACTTTAGGTGGCGTCGCTTGGATTGCTGTTTGCATGGTCAGTCTGCTCCTTTCGTATTTCTTGATCGTTGATCAGTATGATGCTGACGGAACCATTCTCTGCGAGCCTGATCAGCTTGACAGTTTTATTGGTCAGTTCTGAATCAAAACCGTCAAGGATGTTGTGCTGTTCAAGCGTGTTTTTCAGCTTGTACTCAACGTATGCCTCATCTCCAACTTGCAAGTAACCAAGGGAAGCCCGCTGATACAGCTTTTCTCGAAGAGCATCCTTGTCGAAGTCATATCCTTCAAGGGTTCTCGCAATCTCGTTGTCAAGGCGTCGCTGTTCAATGGAAGGCTCCGATTGGCGGGGCTGTACAGATCTTATAATCTCTGGATTACGAATCAGACCATTAAGAAGGTCTACGATATCCTCCATCAGCTCCGCATCTTCTTTTTTAATTTGGATGTGACATTGATTGCAAACCCACTTCTGTGTGCATTTGCATCTTGTGTCCTGCAGGCGATGCATCGAATTGCCGCAGGATGGGCAGACAATCGGAACTTTCAGCAGGTAGATTCCCGACTGCCGATCCGTACTTGTCTGTGTGTTACGAGATGCCTTTCGGCTCCGCAGTCTTTCAATCGTTGCCTCGTCAATGACCTGTGGATAGGTGGCATTTCCAAGGTAGCGGTCATCATCCACGATCCGCATAATCCTGGCTTTGTTCCATGTGATAATGCCGGGTGCGAACTCCACCTTGTCTGATTCCAGACCGTTGGCGATCTGCAGAAGCGAGCGTCCGTCGAGGTATTCGGAGCAGATTCTTTGAAGTGTGTTCTGCTCGTCTGGATTGACGACGATCTTTCCATCTTCGAATCTGTATCCGAAGGGTATGTTCCTGTTCTTCATATTCTTTTTCACCGTCCCTTCATGCTATGGTTTCGGTCAGTTTAAGGCCGCCGATCAGATGGAAGGCAATTTCCGATTTGCTCATCACGACTGCCTTTTCAATGATCTGATGGAACAGATCCTCGTCGAAGGCTTTTGTCGGCTCATATTCATCGAGGATGCTCTGCAGTTCCTTGAGTTTATCAAGCTGCTCGTCACCTTCGTCCTCGGCGAGTTTCTTTTTCCGTTCAGAGCGCAGTGCGCTGATCTTGTTGTTGATCTCAGAAGACTGTGCCGAGTAGTCGGAGCCGTTTAGGATACCGCTTGTGTGCAGTCTTACGATGACGAGGTTCCTGGCGGCGAGGTCGGCAATTTCCTTGTCGATCTCGGCGATCTTTTCGTGGTTCTCGCTTGTCTTACTCTGCATGACTTCGATGTCCCGAATCAGCACACCAAGGATCGCATGGTGATGTTCTTTCAGCTTGAAGAGCATTTTGTTGAACGCTTCGTACACATCTGATTCGGCCATCCGTTGACTGGAGCAGATCGTGGCGCCGGAAGCTCTGCCGGAGCACATCCAGTAGGCTTTCCCTCTGACAAGCTGTCTACGATACGTCCGGCCGCAGTCTGGACAGCGAAGCATACCGGTCAGAGGAAAGCTGGTTTTCTTCCCGCCCATGTTCTTCTGACGGGATTTTTGCAGTTCTTGTACTGCAGCATAGGTTTCTCTGCTGACGATGGCAGGATTGGCGTTCTCAACATAGTACTTCGGGCGCTCTCCGCGATTCTTGACTTTCTTGAACGGGAGCGTATCCGTGGTGTACTTCTTCTGAAGCAGTGCGTCGCCCATATACCGTTCGTTATTCAGCATGTAGTCGATTCCGAAGGCGTACCATGTCTTTGTACCGTGGCGTCTCGGGATGCTTTCCTCGTTCAGCTTGTTTGCAATAGCCTGCTTTCCATAGCCTTGAAGGTACATGGTGAAGATCCTACGGACGACAACCGCTTCCGTTTCGTTGATGACCAGGTTACCGTCGATAAGGTCGAAACCGTATGCCGGAGCACAGCAGTTGAAGTCGCCAGACTCCATCCGCTTCTTGTAGCTCCAACGCATATTCCCCGATATAGACTCGCTCTCTTGCTGGGCGGCCATACCGGGGAATGTTACGATCATCTCACTATTCAGTTTGTCGGTATCGATGCCCTGTTCCTCGAAGTAGATGCTGACACCGATGTCTTTGAGGAAGCGGATCGTTGCCAGAAGCTCTTGAGTGTTTCTTGCGAAGCGGGACACCGATTTAACGATGATGCGGTCGATCAGGCCTTTCTTGCAGTCTCGAATCAGTCGGTGCAGATCATCTCGCTTGTCCATGCAGGTACCGGTGATTCCTTCATCCGCATAGATGTCAACCAGCTTGTACTGAGGATGTCTTCTCTCATAGTCCTTGTAGTATCTGATCTGTGCGGCGAAGGAGTGAAGCTGGTCTTCGCTGTCACTGGATACTCGGCAGTAGGCTGCCAGCCGGATAGTTTCTTGTGCCGCTTTTTTCTCGGTTGTTATCTCAATAACGTTCATTGAGCTTTACTCCTTTCTGCGGGGGCTGCCCGCTGATTTGCCATTCGGCAACACAAACAGATACCACAAGAGTTCAGAAACATCCAGCGAAAATCGGAAATATTTTCGGATTAGACGCAATAAATTTTCGCGCCGTAATGATCCTCGCTGATTGCTACGATCTTGTTGTATTCATCTTCGGTGATCAGCTCCATGCCAAGAAGCATTCGGAGCAGGTTAACGCTGTATACGAAAGAGGCATTGTTGCTGTCTTTCTTCATTTCAACAATCCCTCCATAACTTTTATGCCAAGGCTGGTAATAATGGCGTGGTCGACCTTGCCCATCATATCTTTATTGAGTTTTCCGACGTAATCGTCGAGTCGGCGCTTATCGATGGTTCTGATCTGCTCGATGAGAGCAACAGATCCGCTGACCAGCCCTTCAACATTGACTCTTACATGAGTCGGCATGCGAGAGTCGGGCTTTGTACTTGTGATAGGCGCCACAATGGTTGTGGGGCTGAATTTGTTGCCCGTATCATTCTGTAAGATGAGAACAGGACGGAATCCATCCTGCTCACTTCCCACTACGGGAGAGAGGTCTGCATAGTAAATTTGACCCCTTTTAACTTTTCTCATTTTCGTTCCTCCGTGTTAAGTAAAAGGCCGCCGTCTGTCATTTCTGCAGGCGGCGGCCTGCATAGTATCAATCGTTTTGTTCCTTAACCGATATTTGTCCACGACGCCCTCGATCAACGGGAACGCACCTTCCGGCCGTGCATTCGGCCTCATGGGAATCTCACCCCTCCGAGGATCTCTCCGAGGCGCCCTCCTTTGTTGCGACGGCTCACGGCTTTCGGCCGCTTCAACGCTCGACTTTAGGACTGGACGCAAGTATCATTATTTCTTCTGCTTGTCGTGGCCTTCGCTGCGGTTGCGCCGCACCGTCTGAGACCTGAAGACTCGGGACATCTGCATATTAGGAGTGCTTGTCCGAGTGTTCGCTCATGTGGCTTGCCGGTTTCCCGACGGCAGAAGGAAGGTAAAAGATGCGCTGTACTATTCAGTTGTCAAGGAGCAGTGAGGAACAATTTTGTCTTTCCTCACTTGTATAGGAACGAAAATCGGGTTTTGCACACCCTCACAAATCAATTTCCATGATTTTTTTCAGTTTTGTTAAGATCCGAACCTTCCGTTTATGGACAGCATTTCTGAAGACACCGGTCAGCTCTGCATATTCTCTTTCGGTCAAGCCATCGAAGAACAACGCCTGCAAGAGCTGCTTGTCCAAGTCAGAAAGCATACTCATAGCGGAATACAGAGCCTTGATTTTGGCATGTTCAGCGAAAATGCATTCGGGGTTCTGACTGTTGTCGATGAATTCAGAGAAATTCTCAAACGCACCGTCATCACCGCCGATCAGTTCACTGAAGGGAGTTTCATTTGCACGATGCTTATCATCGTTTTTTTCGATTCGCCACTCTCCGCGGCGAAACTCGTTGTAAACCTCCCTGGTAACCTCAATATCCTCATACTGAGAAGTGCAGGTGTTAAAAACGGTAAGTGTATATGTCTTTGTCATTGTTGTGATCTCCTTTGAATTTTTGAATTTTGGTTGAAATCAAAAATTCGGAGATCACGGGTATTCAGCTATGTATGGTTGCCATGAGCTGTCGGGCATAAAAACGCACCCGCCATAATTCTCGAACTTTTGGCATGTGTAAAAGTTCGAAGAACGTCGCCCATCAGCGCAGAAATGCGAATGCTCGGGATTTATCATGAAAAAAGTCCTTTCCCAAGCGGATTCGGGAAAGGACTCTCATCATCGTATGAAGTGAAAAGCGCAAAAAAGCACCGTTGAAATCAGAATCTCAAAAGGATATGGATATCCCCTTTGATTCTGGCTTCATACGGTGCTTGGCAGTCTAATCTTTCGATTTCCTCCGCTTGCGCGATTCAAAGTCAGTTAGTTGTTATTCAGTTTTTCGAAGTAGTCCTCGCCATAGTATTTTACCTTCAGCCGCCAAATACCCTTTTGACTTCGGAAATAGGCGAGGTTAATGGGCTTTTCCCATTTGCATTTCCGACACCTGGCGTGGAAATGGCCTTGCATGTCTGCGTACACACGGGCTATCACATAGTCGCAGACGGGGCATCTTACATCTCTCATCGGCAGCCCCTCTACTTCAAGGGAAGACCGAGAGATTTTATCTTTGACCTCTTGGGGCAAGTCCGAATAACTTCTTGCCACTCTCTGTTCAACAACCATATACGGCACCTCCGTCCGGCATGGTTTTCTTGAAGTATTCTTCCATGCCGCGCTGCTCCAGGAGGTTATACTTTCGGAGTTGGATCAGCATGGAGGAATAGGACACTCCGAGCTCTACAGACATTTTCTGAAGCGCCGGCTTCATCTTTGGGAGGAAGATGCAATCGCCATAAACAGGAATGGCCTTTCTTCTCAGATGTCTGCGGACTGAATCAGTCAGCACCACTCGGGGCATAAGAATCATTGCCGCCATTGCATTTGCCTGGCATTCTTCGAGAGACAGTCTCTCATGGAGTTCATCCATGCTGTATGTTCTCTCAGTATCATATACGCTGTTGAAGCATGCGGCAACTCGCATTGGATCAGCCCGCCAGATCAAGATGTGGCTGATTTCGTGAGCCAACACGAACCTCCGCCTATTATTCTCTGACGGGTTAAGGAGCAGCCTTTCAAGAACTACGGTATCTTTCGGGAAGACGACATTGGCCTTCTTTCCATAACGCCAAACGCAAAGAGGCCGTACTCCATCAGATGCAAAGCCGATCTTATCGGGATCGCTTTCTGCAATCTGCTCGTACACCACGGTTATTCCGAGGTATGCTGCGATACCATCAATGTCGATGTATTTCGGCGGAGGCTCTCCGCATGATACCTGCACCAAGCCTTCGGCAATTTGTTCGATCTCTTTATTTGAGATGTAGACCTGCATCTATCATTCCTCCAATCAGCTATAAGACCTTGATAACGTGCTGTGCTACGCCCTGTATGTAGCAGCTGTTGACGAGAATGTCTTTCATCGTCTTGTTCTCTGGGTGGAGCCTAACACATTTCTGCTCCTTGTCTAAGTAGAATCTCTTGAGCGTTGTCTCATTGTCGACTAAGGCAACAACAATATCGCCTTCATCGGCAGTATTTTGCTTGCGGACAACAACGAGATCTCCTGGATCAATTCCTGCCTCAATCATTGACTCTCCCTTGGCTCTTAAGATAAAGTGCTCTCCTGGGCCAAAGAGAGCATCTGGCAAGGCAACATAGGCTTCAAAGTTTTCTTCCTCATACTGTGGTTCTCCGCAAGCAATAGAGCCAATAATCGGCGAGAGGGAGTATCCACTATCTGCCTTGCTCGTGACTGGGGTTTCAAGCGTGACACCATCATAGTGGATTTGGCCGAGCTTGCTCATCTCCTGCAGATATGCATGCACTGTGCTTCGGGAGCGACCAATGGCTCGAGCTATCTCAGTAATCGACGGTGTTTCTTTGTGGGTAAAGAAATAGTCCTCAATTGCCTCCACAATCTCTCTCATCGTTTTTTCGCTCTTATATCTCATCGAATCAACCTCCTTCGAAGCCTATCCCGAATGAACTGTTCGGGATAGGCTTATTATACGAGATCGCAAACCAATTTTCAATAGGGTTGACCAAAAACGCAAAAAGGTGGGCGAATTAGCGCCCACCTTTTTGCGGATAATGGGAAATCATTACTGTTTAAATTCTTTTTAGAGTCTCGCTGACTTTCTTTTTATACTCATTCATAACATCCAGCGGAGAGGCAATGGTGATTGCGCCGTCATAGGCAAAGATCCACGAGAAGAAAGTTGGGCTTATAAACACCTCGACTTCGGCAACAAAATGATGAGCATCTGTCTTTTGCGTCACCACATCATCTCCAAAGCGATCTACTATGGTGTTCATCATGTCATTCGCACACAGAAGCTGAACGGTGCGTTTTTCCCCGTCATACATTAGGAAGACTTGGTTGCAGAATTCTTCTATATCATAATCTTGTGGTCGATCATGGAAATCAAAAAGAGATTCCTTAGTATGTAGCATCCGGTCAACACGGAATTTCACAATTTTACCATGACGCTCAGACCATCCAAACACATAGTATCTGTCGTTGTTCCACACCAAATCATACGGTGAAAGGCAATATACCGCTCCATCATGCTTCAGTTCCTTTTCTTTATCTGCCGTGTACTTGATGTATTGAAACTCGACGGTATTTTCGTGGTTAATTGCATGATGCAGAAGATCTACTGTATAGTAGACACTCTCGTTTGTGGTTTTGGCCTTGCCATCAACGTATAGCTTTCGCTTTAATTCTTCTGCTTGATACGGGCTGGCAAGAGAAGAGAGTTTTTCAATTAGAGACAGGCTCTTGGTCGGTGAGATAAACTTCGCAGCCTGAACGGCGTCGACGATCATTTTTAGCTCTGCAAGTTCCAAACTGCGGGAGCCAATAAAGTATTTGTTCTGGCGACTTTTATTGCAGATCACATCAAATCCAGAATCTTGCAACTCAGCCAGGTCTGTGGCAACAGTTTTTCTTGTTGCATGGATACCCTTTTCTGCCAGATGGGTGAGGATATCGTTAATGATTGCCTGATGATCTTCATCGGTGTTGTCCAACAGATATTTTAAAATATACAATGGACGGTTTTTTTCAGCCATTCAATCAACTCCTTCATTCCGATACGTATCTATATTATAGCACATTTGGTAAACGCCGGAGTGTCAAATGGCACTCCGGCGTGATTAACGGCAGACCTATCTACTAAGAATCAAAAAATCAGAGGTACAAGTTGCCACTACAGCACCCTTGCTATGCAAGTTGAGATCGGGCAATGCACATGAGGTGATAATCTGTATGTGTATAGCTGCCGAAAAATCCAATAGTTTTTGACATGTCAGCGAGAGATGTTCCCGCTGGCATGCCAAAAACATTTAATCTGCGGGGTTAATACGTGCTTCATTAACCGAATGCATGGATGCAGCGGACGCAGTGACCGCCGTGGCATTCGCCTTTGTCATCTGCCATATTACGCACAGAGACATCAGCTTCGACCTTCTTGACTTCGGGCTTTTCGTAACTCATCTGGAATCCTCCTTCCTGTGAATCTATACAAGGGGTAAAAAAACCCTTATATGCGACGAGTATTACAAATCTTTCAATGATTCATCAATGGGAATTGACTTTATATAGTGAGCATATCTTGCTTTTGCACTCTTGCAAAAATGCTCATCTATATGCTCCAAATCCCCATGGACAAACTGCATCATTGCCGGACATATATCGCAGAAATCGTATGCTTCACAGCGAAGGCACTTGTACGATGGGGAGGCCTTCATTTTTGGGTACTGACTGAAGCTTTTCCAAACCTCGTCGAATGATTCTGCAGTCAGTTTTTTCCCTGCATGGCGAAACGACATACACGGGCATATGTTGCCATCATAGTCAATCGCGCAACTTGCTCTGCCAAGTTTACATCTAAAAAGTGGGCGTTCTTTTACGAGATCCACATATTCTGCATCTGCATCTTCGCCAAATGTGCGCGGCCTTTTATCAAATTCGGCGAACTCGTACCGCAATGAATCTTTGAGGGGGACAGCATAATCCTGAACGCTCGAATCATTATCAATTGAGGGGAATATCTCAAAACCTGTACGAAACGGGATGTTAAAGTCTTCTGCAATTTGCTTAATCTGTGGCAATTCATGATAGTACAGATTAAGTACCGGTGCTTTGACAGAAACTCGTACTCCAGCAGCCAAAAGACTTCTAATATTTGAGATGACCTTTTCAAATGCGCCTGATATTCCGGTGACTTTCCGATATGTTTCTTCGCAGGAGCCGTACAATGATATGTCCACAAGAAGCGGTGGATATTGAGAAAAGACCTGAATATCTTTCTCGGTAATTAAGGCTCCGTTTGTGTACAACTCAATAATGAAACCCTTTCGTTTTGCGTAGAGATAGATATCAAGAAAGTCTTTGCGAGTAAAAATATCTCCACCCGTAAAGGTAATAAAGAGAACCTCTTTCTCGTACAGAATATCCATTATTCGAATGATCTCGTCGTATGGCAACTCATCCGATCTATGATGGTCGTGCAGATAGCAGTGGACACAGTTAAAATTGCATCTTGGTGTAAGCTCGAATATTACTGAATACAGTTGGTGCTTGCTTTCCCATTGTGTTCTCTTGTCTGTAGCAAAGTCCAACACCTGCATCTGGACTTTTTCGAGGAACGGATCATCCATATCAATCCACCTCCAAAATGAACTGCTTGCTGACTAAGGTGTTTAGGAATTCTATCACATCGGAGTGGATAATCTGATAATCAATGTCATCAATGATAGCAGCTTTAAGGAGCTCTGTGAGTTCATCGGCAGTTTTTGCTGTACTAAGATTCTTCCAGAGAAACATGCCAGTACGGTTTATTTCGTAAAGAGCGCAACGATCACCGCGGTAATTATCAGTAATATCTATCAGAAAAAAAGAGCCATGTATTTCGCGCTCTACGATATTATCGTTTGCCTTGTACATGATACACACCTAAAATCACTTATTTATGCCAATTCGTTATCGCAGGGTGGGTATGTGTTACCCACCCTGCTGAGTTTAAGTAACAATTAGCTTATTACCTGGTCAAGAATGTACTGGACGGCATCATAATAGTTTTGCTCCGCTTCCAGCTTTTGCTTGCTCTTTCCGATGTTCCTGATTCCAGAGCCGATCATTGATCCGATCTTGTAGGACATATCCTTTCCGCGTCTATCCTGCTTGGCATATTCTGCTCTTGCAAATTTGTCCATCTGCTTGCTGGCTCCAAAATCATTTACTGCTACAAAGGCAAGATTGCCCTCTTGCTGGACTCTAATGCAAAACAAGAAGTAGTCGTTCCTGTGCTCGGGATGGTACATAACAATGCAATCCTCAATCTTCTTGTTGAACATGCCGCCGGACTTGACTTGATCGGCATAAAATGCCACGGGAATTCCGTTTTTCTCAGCTTCTGCGGACAGTGCCTCTTTCACAGCGTCAAGTGTGATTCCTGACCCGTTATCATACTTGTATGTAGGCCTGAATTCTCTCAGTTCATCAATCTTGATCATTTTGATCCTCCTTCCTTTTAGAATTGTCTATCATTATATGGTGTGCTTTCCACACCGCTGCTCTGCAGTCTGTCAACCATCCTGTCGAGCTTACCTTTCCACAATCTCTTGAACCAGGATGTGTGACCAAACCATTTCACCAATGTGGGGCTAACCGTATAATACAGCTTAATGAAAGCACGACCATACCATGTTTCCGCTAAGGTGTAGTCACGATAGCGCCTCAGTGTCCACACCTCGGGGCAATCATACGATCCATAAACAGCCGTTGCGACATAGCAGCCACCGGACTTTTGAGGTGTAGACTGCTGTGTTGCCTGATAGCCCCTGTTGTAATTATTCCCGCCCTGCATTTCTTGCTCCAAAATCCGTGCATTAGATTGAGCATCAGCGTGACCTTCTGCAGCGGCCTGGCGCCACCAATAGAGCGCCTGAGAGTCGTCTTTAGCCGTTCCCCATCCGTTGTGGTAACAAAGGCCCAGATTGTATTTTGCGGTTGAATTCCCGCGAGAAGCCAACTGTTGCCAAAGCGGGAAAGCACGATAATGATTGTTGGTTTTGGTCGCATACATCAAGGCAAGACTAAAGACAGCATCCTCGTAATAGTTGCTTTCTCCGTTTGCGATAACCTCATTGTAAAGTGTCTCTGCCTTATTGTAGTTTGCAATGATGCCTTCGCCCTCGGCATACATATCCGCAAGGCAAGACTTTGCCTGGATATTTCCTTGTGCGGCAGCTTTCTCAAACCATTGGGCAGCAAGAGCTTTATTGACGGGAGTTCCATCTCCGTTTCGATAGCAGATGGCAAGATTCTTCTGTGCAAATTCTTCCCCTTGTTCTGCCGCCAAAGAGAACCATCGGAATGCTTCGTAATCATTCTTCGGTACGCCGTTTCCTGTGGCATAGCATACACCAAGAGCTCCTTGTGCTTCTCCGAAGCCTTCATCAGCGGCCTTTTTATAAAGCTCAATAGCACGAGCCTTATTCATTGGCACTCCATCAGCACCATCAAGGTATACTTCTGCCAAGTCGCTCATTGCTTTAAGATGGCCAGCGGCGCTTGCTTTTTCCCAATACTGAACGGCTGTGGAGGCATCCCCAAAGATCATTTCATGGAATCCCATCAGTGCTTGCGAAATCGTGTGCCCACCATCAGCGGCATTCTTGAGCCATCTGTTTGCCTTCTCATGGTCTTCTTCTACACCGACGCCGTTCCAGTACGCTTCATAAACATGGTACTGGGCTTCAACGTCGCCCTTGCCGGCTCGTTGAAGATTGAATTCAAAAGCCTTTTTAGGATCAACATCCGGTGAATCAATTTTTTTGTAGACGAAAGCAAGAAGATCGTCTGCATTAGCCCAGCCTGCGGCCTTTGCCTTTTCGAAGTATTCAATCGCAAGCTTTACATCTTTTTGTGTTCCGTCGCCATCATGAAGCAGCATTCCGGTCTTTGCCATACCACGAGCACTACCATGATCGGCGGCATACTTATAGAGTTCGAATGCTTTTTGAGTATTCTGCTCAACACCCCATCCATTTTCGTACATGCATGCGAGGCAGCAAGCACCGTCCTCGGAACCATTCTCATAGGCTTCCCTATAGTAGCTGACAGCCTTTGTGTAATCAGTTCCGGCAAAACCATCCTTGTCGTATGCAAGTCCAAGTTTTACGCATGCCTTCATGTTGCCGAGGTTTTTTGCTTTTTCAAACCATTCAAGTGCTTTAGCAACATTGACCTCGACACCGTCACCATCACGATAGCATTCACCGAGATATTCTGCAGCTCTGCTATGGTCTTTATTGGCTGCGATTTCCCAAAGTTGAACAGCTTTGCCTCTATCTTTCTCCAAGCCAGCATCGCCACTATAGTAATACAGGCCCTTTAGGAAGCAAGCATTTGCATATTCACCCTCAACTGCCTCGTTGAGGTATTGCATAGCTTTTTCCATGTCTTTTTCTGTCCCGCTTCCATCACGATAGCAGAAGTGAGTCCTGACCATGCCCTCATAATAACCGTCATCAGCGACGGCTTTTACCAATTCAAAATACCTGGTTTGGGATGTGCTGGCGTCAACTTCGGGATACAGATCTTCGAGATTGTCCATTGCCTTCTTGGAGCCGCCTTCTTTGGCGGCTTTTTCAAACCATTCAATGGCCTTGTTCTTATCGAGAGCAACTCCGTATCCGTTGTTGTAGCACACGCCAAGGTTTTCCATCGCAGTTGAGCTTCCGGCATTAGCTGCAAGGACAAAGAACTCGACTGCTTTTGCTTTGTCTTCTGTTACCGGATCTTCTCCGTTGAAATATGCCACTGCGTATTGGAAGATTCTATCATCATCACCAAGCTCGGCCGCTTTTATTGCCCATTCGATAGACTTTTCGATGTTGACCTCAACACCGTCACCTTTTCTGTAAGCCAAAGACATATTGCTGGCAGCGGTCTTATTCCCAGCATTCGCCGATTTCTCCATCAGATCAATGCCTTTTTTCTTATCTGCTTCAACATGATCGCCTTGCAAATAAGCACATGCCAGATCGAGAGTAGCGCTATCATTTCCGAGTTCATCCGCTTTGATGAGGTACTCAATGTATTTCTGATAATCCTGGGGGACGATAGCGCCTTCGTTGTAGATATTTGCAATATCATACGGAGCGTCAACATCTCCGTTTTCATAGGCTTTTTGATACCATTCAAGACATTCGGGATCGTGCCTTTTTTTCAGACTATCTGCGAGATTATACTGTGCATTGGGATAGCCCATCTCGGCAGCTTTTCTATAAAGTTCCATAGCCCTTTCGGTGTTTTCTTCCACCCCAACGCCATTGTTATAGCAGTTGCCAAGATTGTTGATCGCTCTTGCATTGTCAGGATCTAACTCGAGAGCTTTAGTATATAGCTCGAAAGATTTCCCTCGATTTTCCTCGCCATCTTCTCGGTCATAATAGGCAAATCCCAGAGAGATAATGGCATCAACACTACCGGACTCAGCTTTTTCAATTAGTTCTCTGTCAATCATTGTGCAACCTCCATTCAAATTTTGTGCAGTTCATCAAGGATTCTGTCATGGTATGCGTCATATTCATCCAGTTCTCTTTGATACTGTTTGAATTCTGTAAATAGCTGTTGCATAGTAGCAGAAGTTGTCTTAATGCTTTCAGCACAAGACTGTTCAAGTTGTTTCCGCTTGGACTTATTAGACAACAGGGTAACCAAGCCATAGCCTGCTCCACCAAGGGTTAGAATCAGCAGCCAGAAGCCGACAAAAAAGCAGCCGACAATCGCGGCAGCTCCGACGCCGAAGCCAATATATGCAGGCCAGTCTTTTATTGCTGCAAGAGAGGTGTCTCTCTTAGATGTGAAGAAAGAGTTAATCTTTTGTTGTTCTTCATCTTCACGCTTGAAGTTAGCAACAGTAGAATATTCACCAATATTGACTTGATAATTGACTTTACGGCGGCTCCGGTAATCTTCAGTGTGAGATTCAACCGCCTTCTCTTGAAGCATTTTCGTTAGCTTGAACATGCTCAGTCTGATTTGACCGTTTACATCTTGGGCATCCCGCTCGTAAATCCAGTCGATCATCTCTGCAATCAGATTAAGGTCATTCGCCTTTTTGGCCTGTTCTGCAGCGAATTGCTCTTTGGCTACATCAACTTCTCCTTCAAGACGGATGACAAGTTCATTATAGGCAATCTCATCATATACGTCTTTCTCTACCTGGTTCGGGGCTGCAATTATCTCGTCAATATAGCCCTTGAGGAACGTGTTCTTTTCCTCTGCCGGGACATTTACTGTCTTGAGGATGAATTCAAGGATATTGATATTGTTCTTTGCCTGCATCATTACGGCAGAGAGCTGATCAAATTCGCTGCAGCACTTTCTCAGCATAGTGTACTGGAGCTGATCTGAAGGCTGCATACGATTGAAATAGCGGCGAATCTGATGGATGATCTCATCTTCGCTGTAGCCCGATGCTCGCATATTGGCATCGACCACTTTCTTAATGAACGTGAAGATCTCGTCCTTTGTTCTTTCATCCACGGTATCAACGAGCGTCTTGCTAACAAGGGAGAAAAGCATTAGGAAGGTTCTCTGATCGCTTCCTTTAAGATCACATTCCTGATATGTATAGAACCATTTCAGAGCAGCTTCTTCTCGCCCCATTCTGAGATTAAAGAGCATATAGAAGATTGCGCTATTCTTTTTATCAAGCTTGATCGCTCGATCCATCGCTCTGTCGGCAAGCTCCTTATCATCATTACGCCAAGCCATAACGCTGATGAGGACACAAGTGAGCCAATAGTCCGGCGCTTGTAAATGCTGGACTTCAACAGATCTTGTAATGGCCTGATCGCTTACCATTTGAACGTCAAGGTTGTCCATTATACCTTGGACAATCTTTCTTACAGTTCTATAGTTTGCGAAATCGTAGTACTTCTTGTTATTGGCTGCTCGGATTTTTTTATTCGCCAACTCTACATTCTTGAAACGGACATATAGCCGTTCAATGTCTCCCTGCAACGCTATAGCATCAACAACCCTCTGATGAGACGAGTGCATGCTTCCATTGCAGTTATCCAGTGTGTTGCGAATCTTGGTGTTATAATCTTCAAGATCTCTATGTGCGCGATCAACGCCATTCGCAACAGTTGACAGCTCTCCGCGCAGTTCAGAGTTATACTGCTGAACTTGTCTTAGTTCTCTCTCAAGTTGGTTGAGCTGACTTTGTAGTGCGTAATTACTCATCCTTATATCCTCCTGACTTACTCGATGCGGCAACAGCTCTTTCAGATCCCCATTTTCGGATTTTTGTCACCATATCGGGGTTATTTTGTGAAATGGGAACTATCTTTTTGAAAGTTTCCATCAGAGATTCCTTCGTTATCACCGATTGCCCGTTTATCAACGCTAATTGTGCAATGTCTTTAATGGCATACTCGATGTCTGAGTAGGAAAAGCCTTCGGAGACTTGCAGCAAATCATTCATATCGTCAGATGAGATCTTAATATGAAGTGACTGCTTGGCATACTGAGCAATCGCGGCTTTTCGCTCTGCGGCATTCGGTAAATCAATGAAAAAGATTTCTGAAAATCGACCTTTTCTAAACAACTCAAACGGCAATGCCGAAATA
>JAILOG010000007.1 GCA_024690965.1 Clostridiales bacterium | reverse complement strand
CAGGCACCTACTTTCCCATGTGAGAAAGTAGGCAAAGGACACCAAAGGGGGAAACCCGTCGGCTGTTTCCCCCTTTGGAATCCCCTTTCGCGACCACCCGGGGGCGCTGCGCCCCCCGCTGGGTGGACGAGAGCCCCCCGCCTTTTTCTCGGCAAGGTTATTTTGTCATTTTTCGGTTGTGCGTAAGGTGAACACTGTTCGATGCCGCGATAAAAACAGCCCCGCAACAGTCATTGCGCTTGCGCACTTGCGGAGCTTTATTATACCGTAATTCAGTTTTAAATCTTAAATATTCATTTAGCGGCGCAGCCGCGCATACAGCCCCCCGCTTCGTTCTCAGAAAGTTTGCTGTGTCATATTTTTGTGAATAACCTTTTTACAGCATTTTCTTTAAATACTGACCCGTATAGGATTTTTTGCATTTTGCAAGCTGTTGAGGAGTTCCCTCGGCTACTATAGTGCCGCCGCCGTCGCCGCCTTCGGGCCCTAAATCTATAATATAATCAGCGGTTTTTATCATATCAAGGTTGTGCTCAATTATCAGAACAGTGTTGCCGTTGTCCGCCAAACGCTGTAAGACTTCTATTAAACGGTGAACATCAGCCATATGCAAACCTGTTGTGGGCTCATCGAGAATATACAGTGTTCTTCCCGTTGAGCGCTTGGCAAGCTCCGTGGCAAGCTTAACGCGCTGCGCTTCTCCGCCTGAAAGCGTTGTTGCGGATTGCCCTAATTTTATATAACTTAGTCCTACCTCGCAAAGTGTTTGAAGCTTAGTTGATATCTTCGGCTGCGCGGAAAAGAAATCGCAAGCCTCGTCTGCTGTCATTTCAAGAACATCGTAAATATTTTTACCGTTAAATTTAATTTCTAAAGTATCGCGGTTGTATCTCTTACCCTGACAAACCTCGCATGGCACATAAATATCGGGCAAAAAGTGCATTTCTATTTTCTTTATGCCGTCACCCTGACACGCCTCACAGCGCCCGCCTTTTACGTTAAACGAAAATCTTCCCGCGCTGTAGCCGCGCATTTTCGCTTCTTTTGTTGAGGCGAAAAGCTCTCTTATGTCATTGAAAACGCTTGTATATGTGGCAGGGTTTGAGCGCGGTGTTCGCCCAATGGGGCTTTGGCTTATGTCAATCACCTTATCCAGATGCTCAAGTCCTAAAATTTTATCGTGCGCCCCGGGCGTTGTTTTTGCTCGGTTGAGCTTAGAGGCAAGCTCTTTGTAGATTATTTCATTTACAAGAGACGATTTTCCCGAACCCGATACGCCGGTGACATACACCATTTTCCCTAAGGGAACTTTTACATTTATATTCTTCAAATTGTTTTGTCTCGCGCCAACAACTTCAAGATATTTTCCGTTTCCCTCCCGGTGCTTTTCGGGTACGGGGATTTTAATTTTTCCGCTTAAATACTGACCTGTTACGGAATTCTCACATTTAATGATATCGTCAGCCGTACCGCAGCATACTAATTCGCCGCCGTGGATACCTGCTCCCGGACCTATATCAACAATATAGTCTGCGGCGCGCATTGTGTCCTCGTCGTGTTCTACAACAATTACGGTGTTACCTAAATCTCTGAGGTTTTTAAGAGTTGCCAGAAGCTTGTCGTTATCTCGCTGATGCAAACCTATGCTTGGCTCGTCAAGTATATAGAGCACGCCCGTAAGCGCTGATCCTATCTGAGTGGCAAGCCTTATGCGCTGGCTTTCGCCGCCTGATAAAGTAGATGATTCTCGCGCAAGCGTAAGATAATTAAGCCCCACGTTAAACAGGAAGCTTAATCTGTTATTGATTTCCTTTATTATCGGGGCGGCAATAATGCTTTCGGTTTTGGAAAATTTCAATGAGTTCATAAAGCTTAGTATATCCACTATGGACTTTTCGCAAACCTCGCTTATGTTAAGTCCTCCCACGGTAACAGCCAGGCTTTCGGGACAAAGTCTGCGTCCGTTACATTCATCGCATTTCACGGTAGACATATAGCTTTGTATTTCCTCTTTTACCCAATTGCTGGTGGTTTCTCTGAAACGCCTTTCAAGGTTATTTATTATACCCTCGAAAGGTGTCTGATACGTTCCTCTGCCGTATTCTTTTTCTCTTGTGAAAGTGATACGTTCACCGTTTGTTCCGTACAGGATAACATCAAGGGCTTCTTTCGGCAAATCTTTTATCGGGGCATTAAGAGAAAATCCGTAATGCTTTGCGAGACCTTTAAAATACATTGAGGCTATCGTGCTTCCGTCGCACGCCCAGCCGCTGCCTTTTATTCCGCCTTTCGCTATCGACATATTATCATCGGGGATAATAAGCTTGGGATCTACCTTAACAAACACGCCCAAACCCGTGCACTTTTTGCAGGCGCCGTGCGGATTGTTGAACGAAAACATTCTCGCCGTAAGCTCACTCATACTAACGCCGTGTTCGGGACAGGCAAGGTTTTCGGAAAACTCTATATCTTCGCCGCCTGCTACGCTTACAACAGACAGCCCGCCACTCATTTTTGAAGCTGTTTCAATCGAATCTGCAATTCTTGAGCGTGAGGAATCGTTTATAACTATTCTGTCTACAACTATTTCTATGTTATGCTTTATATTTTTTTCAAGCTTTATCTCTTCGTCGAGAGTATAGTTTATGCCGTCTACTCTTACTCTGATAAAACCGCTTTTGCGTGCCGACTCAAATTCTTTTTGGTGTTCGCCCTTTCGTGAGCGCACAACGGGAGACAATATCTGTATTTTTGTACCTTCGCCGAGCGCCATAATCTTGTCGGTTATCTGGTCTATACTTTGCTTTGATATTACCCTGCCGCAAACAGGGCAATGCGGTATTCCCACGCGCGCATAAAGCAAACGAAAATAATCGTATATCTCGGTTATTGTTCCGACAGTGGAGCGCGGATTGCGTGAGGTCGTTTTTTGGTCTATTGAAATAGCGGGCGACAAACCCTCAATACTGTCCACATCGGGTTTTTCCATCTGCCCCAAAAACATACGCGAATACGATGAAAGACTCTCCATATATCTGCGCTGACCCTCGGCAAAAATAGTGTCAAACGCCAAAGATGATTTGCCCGAACCCGAAAGCCCCGTTAAAACAACAAGCTTTTCGCGCGGTATTTTTACGTCAATATTTTTCAAATTATTTGACCTTGCGCCTTTTACATCAATATATTTTGTCGACATTTTCATTCTCCCAATCAAAAGCTGAAAAGTTATTACGCTATTTAGTTATTATACCATTTATAATTAAAAGTATCAATAACAAGAGTATAAAAACCAGCTTTGCAAGGAAGCTCAATTGATATTTATATAATCGCCCTTATGGGGTTTTGTATTGACATTGTGTTTGATATGGTTATATAGAATTACAGTTCTGTCATTACGCTTTCAACTATTAACCGAAGCCCAAGCGAAAACCCGTACTTAAACGCTGCCTGCTCGGTAAAAGAATTCATTTCAAAAAGCGTATACTTATACTTTTCGAGTATTTCCATTTGCTTTTCCGTCAAATCGGCAATTAATTTATCGTAGTTTTCGCCGGCAATGGAAAGCAAGCTTTTTAGGTGCGGATTATCCCTCACATACATTTCCCACGGGATTATATTACCCTGCCATAAATCTTCAAGTGTTGTCATATTAGAATTAATACCTACAAATCATAATTAATAATTAGTTAAATGAAATCTCTTTACAGGAACCTTACTGCCTGATGTTATACATATTTAGTTCCTATTTGTCAATAGTTTTAGGAAGTATAATTCTCATATAATTTGTTTTTGGAGGAAGTTTAATGCTTGTTAGTGATTTGAAAACTATAGGAAGTAATTTATATAAGGTAAGAAAGCTTAACGGATTAACACAAGCCGAAGTGGCTGAAAAAGCAGATGTTTCAGATCGAACTTACGCTGATATTGAACGAGGAAGTGTAACTATGCGGATAGACACTTTCCTGAAAATATGCAAGGCATTAAAGGTAACACCTAATGACATACTTGTTGCAGAAGACCTTTCGGAGATAACAGAACAAAAATTACTAGACGAACTAAACAAGTGCTCAAACAGCGAAAAAGAAACTGCATTAAAGCTTCTGAGCATTTATATTGATTCTTTGTAAGTTTTATAAATGTTCAATGTTAAAGACTTACATAAAAAACCCGGCTCAATTGGATAGTTTCGAATGAGTCGGGTTTTAATTATTAATATAATTTAAAATGCATTATCTGATCCGAATATCTCTCTACAAATTCGAGAATAACATAATCAGGGCTTATTTCGTCTATCATATCCTTACTATAATCGCTTCTGTGAACCACAAATAAATTTTTAAAAACATATCCTAAATTAGGCTCCATAGCTTCTCTGAAAGAATCCCCCACAACCAAAACCGTTTTGTTTGTTTGAGGATTTTCATTATGAATGTGCAACATATTTCTTTTATCTGTGTTGCTTATGTTTTCTGTATTATGAAGCGTTTTTGATGTAGTCAAACCATAATCCGGAGAAAACACACCTCTTAAATCTGCAATTTTAATTAAATCCGCATTAGACTTTGTATCTTGTGTTATTATATCTTCCTTTATATCGGAAGTTTTTATATTGAATGTATCTAACACGCACTTTGTTCCTATATAAGCGCCAAGTTCATTCCAATGTGTATCGTGCTTGTAATATGTTTTGAATTTGTCACTCAGCTCAAGCAAATCTTTTTTTGGATTTACGGCATTTACTCCTCTTTTGATTAAATAATCAAGAAGTTTATCCGTACGTGTAATATCCGTGTGATGATATTTTTGTGGCATATATTCGTAATAAACATTCTCTTTATTTGGGGCTGTAATAAGGCAAAAACCTATTCCTTTATCTTTTAAATAGGATTGTGTTTCGAGCATATTATCAGCGGCTTTATCTAATTGCTCTTGGGTGAACCGATTTGTGCCCTCATAATCAGCAATCGAATCTCCGTCTGTCCTCGAAGAATAGAACAGCCAGTTATCCTTTCCTATGATAACCTGATCCGAATTATTAAGCCCCGACAAAAAATACAAAGTTGAATTAATATATCTTCCGTGCGGCACATTTTTTTCAAATTTCTCGGAGAAAGATAACGCTGAAGTATATACCGTGTTTAGCAGGCCTTTTTCAAAATTTTTGCTGTCTGAATAAATTTCCCCTAATGTTTTCACCGTAGCAAACATACCCACTGCACACATAATAATTATTATAAAAATGGAAGAAAGACCAATTTGTTTTATTTTGTTCATCATAATATCACCCTATTTAGAATGCACCGTAAATGAACGGTGTAAATGACGTAATTGAAATTGTAAAAATTGATATTATAAATATTATACATAACAAAGCTGTTTTAATAATTTCGAATGCAGGCTTTTCGTTATACTTGGAAAAGACCTTAGCAACAGGAAAACAACAAACAGCTGAAATTATAATGAACGGGATAATATGTATTGTGCTTATTTCGACAGGAACAGCCTCCGAACCGAATCCAAACATTCTGTAAATAAACATCATCGCTTGCGAAAGTGAATCTGCTCTGAAAAACACCCAAAGAAGGTTTACGAAAAACAACGTATAAATATGTCCGATAAAATGGTTATTAACAAAAGCAGTTATTTTAATGCAGTATTTTTCAAAAACCAACAGAACAAAGTATAAAAGTCCCCAAACTATAAATGTCCAGTTTGCGCCGTGCCATATTCCCGTCAAACACCAAACAACCAACAAATTCGCAATGTGTTTAGGCACAGATACTCGATTGCCTCCAAGAGGAATATATATATAATCCCTAAACCACTGACTAAGCGAAATATGCCACCTTCTCCAAAATTCTCCTATGCTTTTTGCGATATAAGGGTAATTAAAGTTTTCAGGTATATTGAAGCCGAGAACATTTGCTATACCTATAGCCATATCGGAATATCCTGAAAAATCAAGATACAGCTGTAATGTAAAAGCTATGGAACCCAGCCAATAGGTTGCAACAGATAAATTTTGATCGGCAACGGACGAAAAAACATCTTCGACAAACAATGCTAAATTATTTGATAGCAAAACCTTTTTGCCTAGGCCCGTAACAAACCGTGTAAGCCCTTTGTTAATTCCCTCGGAAGTTATATTCCTTTCATTCAGCTGTGCGTGGATACTATCAAAGCGTACTATCGGTCCTGATGTTGTGGTAGTAAAAAACGACAAATAAAAGCATACATCAAATAGTTTTGGCTGATAAGAAATTTTCTTTGTTTTTATATCTGCTAACAGCGAAACAGATTGAAACGTATAAAACGAAATACCCACCGGAATACTCCACTGAGGTATAACAATACCTATATTAAAAAGAGAATTAACCGAGGCGATAACAAAACCCGTGTATTTGAACAGAAGTAGCGGAATAAGGTTTAAAACCACACCTGCAACAAAAAATACATTTGATAATTTTGCTTTTTCGTATTTTCTTATTTGCTTAAATACGATGTAATCAACTACACAAGTCAGGTATAAAAGTAAAACGCCTCCTACACCGCCAAACAAAAGAAAAACTATATTGCTTATCAATAAAAATACGTTTTGGCGTTTAATGTGCTTTCTGAACAAAAACACAAATCCAAATACTACAGGCAAAAAAACCGTTATAAATAGATTTGCGGTAAAGGACATAATAACCTCCGAATATTAAATAACATAACACAAATTTAATGCCTTTCATCTAAGTGTAACACTGCAACGATTATACAATTCTCTGTATAAATTGTCAATAAATTGTAAAACTCAAAACAAATCGGTTTGCAAAATTATATTTCTGTCATTACGCTTTCAACTATTAACCGAACCCCAAGCGAAAACCCGTACTTAAAAGCTGATTGCTCCGTATAAGAGTTCATTTCACAGAGCGTGCCCTTATACTTTTCGAGCATTTCTTTTTGTTTCTCTGTAAAATCAGCGGTCAATTTGTCGTAATCCTTACTCGTATGAGAAAGCAAGCTTTTTAATTGCGGATCATTTCGCACAAACATTTCCCACGGTATGATATTACCATACCACAAATTTTCGAGCACAGTCATATCAAGATCACCTCGTTCATAACGATTTCCTTTGCACGAGCATGGATGTTGTTCATTGCGCCTATCCATGCCATTTGATCGCGGCGCTTCAGCTCTTCGGTAACGCCTTCCTGTTTGGAAATTTGCTTTACCAACTGAAAAAGCATTTCATTAGCCTGTGCGTCCACGGCTTGCAGATAGGAAATAAGATTCTTGTTCATTCGCATGACACCTATAATGCTTGGTTTTGTTTGCTTCAAGTGCTGATAATGCAGTTGCCCGAACATTCCTACGGTTTTTAAATTATCTTTCATATGCAATACCTCCTTTGCGATACCATTGTACCGCAGATGAGGTATTTTAAAAAATGTGCGATTTTTACTAATCATTGACATTGATATAACAATCATGTATACTGTTGTCAAGTTAAGTACTGTCGAAATTTGTTTTAGGAGGACAGCGTTTATGTCAATTTACAGAAAGTATTGTGCAAAAAGATGGAGCAATAAAACAATCAAGAGAAATTTAAGTACTGTTACACCTATTGATAGTCAATTATATATTCATAATACTGATAGAATGGCATTAAAATCTCTGCAAGCTATTCCTTTGTTTGATAAAATATGTAGTAAGTTATTGTCACTGATGAACGAACCCCAAAGACGCATTATAGATATGTCGAGTAAAATACAAATTACCGAAGATCAGCTTCCAAATATATATAGGATGGTAAAAAGTATCTGTTGTAAAATTGGAATTGATATGCCCGATTTATATTTAGAGCTTGACAGAGAACCAAATGCATATACATATGGAACAGAAAAGTTTTCTATTACAATTAATTCTGGTCTACTGGAATGCTTAGAAGACGATGAAATATATGCCGTTCTTGCACATGAATGCGGTCATATTGCTTGCAATCATGTCTTGTATCTTACTATTGGTGATTTTATACTACACGGTGGTTCATACGGTATTGAAAAAATTGGTAATGCATTAAGCAAGTCGTTTGTAGGTGGAATAGTTACTACCACAATAGAATCATCTCTAGAATTGGCATATTACCATTGGCAGAGATGCAGTGAGATTTCAGCAGACAGAATTGCAACGATATGTTGTGGAAGCGCAAAGCCCGTGTTAGAGTGTATGATGCGTCTTGCTGGAGGAACAACACATATTGATTCTGAAATTAACCGAGATTTATTTGTTGAGCAGTCAGAAAAATATATTGAATTAACTAAAGAGAATAAAATCAACAAAGCACTGGAATTCTGGCTTACAAAAGGTTGTACCCATCCGCTTCTTGCAGTTAGAGCATTTGAGATTCAGCAATTTGCTAATTCAGATGAATTCAAAAAAACTTTGCTGTATAGTCGTGATTAATCTGCAAATGCATCAATTATAATATATCATCTCTTTTACAAGTATATAGCATGTAAAGGAAGCATTTACATAATACGCAATAATACATCAAACTCCCCCTGCCGGTTACCCGACAGAGGGAATTTTCTTAAAATCATTTTAAATTAGAATATCAATCCTGATATCTTTCCACTGACTCGTCTTGAAGTGGTGTACGCTCGGTGCGGTTCTCACAAACTCGCGGGCGTAGGCTTCATCGACGGTCAGTTCGGCGATTTTAAGGGGCTTTTTGGAATTATTTCCCCTGCTCCTTAATCGCCGCCTGCGTCGCTGATATCCTGCGTAGGAAAAATCTTCCCTGCAATGCTCAGCGTCGCTTTTTCTCGGCGTTTACCGTCAAAAGAGCATTTCAGCGGATCGTTCGGATCACCGTCGAAACGCAGATACCATTCGAAGCCATCCTTTGAGGCAACGATTTTTTCTACAAATGCCTCAATCACCTCCGGTGGAACGTCATCTTGCTTGTCAAAGTCGGTGTATCGCTCCAAAGCGTACTGCAAAACCGTCAGTTTTTCTTCGTAATTGACTACTTCTGTTTCAGGATGCTGTTGGCACTCTAACTCCTTAACAGCATTATACGCCAGTCCGATTTCATTGTCAATTGGTGTTACACGCTTCTGGAACTCTTCTTTTGATATAAGATCATCCGCTCGCATATCAACGAGATTTTCACGTTTGTGCTGAAGACGCATGAGCTCCGCTTTTTTATCTTCAAGAAGCCTCTCTCTATCCTGCTCATTATCATCATCGGGAACATGTGCGCGCAACAAAGAGTTTGCTATCTCCAAAACATGCTGTTTGTTGTTGAGAAAATCTCTAAAGATGATATTTGCCATCATTTGCAGCTTCCACCCCGGTATCATCGGTGTGTCGCATATTCCTTCAAGTGAAAGCCCTTTGTTTTTTCTCGTTTGATACGAGCCTGTGCGTATCTGTCCGTAGCAAAGGTAAGCGGGATTAGACACTCCGTTTTTTCTCGTCCATACTCGCTTGCTGAATGTGTGTCCGCAGGAGCATACAAGCAATTTGCTCCATATATCCTTTCGAGGGAGTTTTCCTTTCGTTGCCGGCGTCTGTCTGCCGGTTTTTACATTTTTAAGTTCTTGCTTCTTTGATGCCATAATTCTCTGTACCCTTTCATATTCTTCTACGGTGACGATGGGCTCGTGCCGTCCCTGTACCTGCGTAAACTCTACCTCGCCGTAGTTTTTGATTTTCTTTTGCTTCAAATAATCGGGCGTAAACTCCTTGTGATAGGTGATTATTCCGCAGTAAAAGGAGTTTTTAAGCACATTAGAGATGACCGTTTCAAACCATTTGGTTTTTCCCGTTGCGGTCAGCCGCCCCGCTTGTTCCAGCTGATATTTGATTTTTGTAAGCCCGTCACCGCGCAGATACATATCATAGATCATTCGCACGGTCTTACTCTGTTCGGGGTTTTGACGGAATTCTACATTTTTCTCATTGCCGATACGGGTTTCGATTCGGTCGTATCCGAGAATATTACCGTTGCCGAAAAACACACCGTTGTTCATAGAGGTTTGCAAGCCGCTTTTAACACGAACGGAAGTTTTTCGGCTTTCATCCTGTGCAAGCGTCGCCATGATGGTGAGCCGAAGCTCACCGTCACAGTCGCAGGTGCGGATATTGTCGTTGATAAAGAAGACTTCCACACCGTATTCCTTCAGCATACGCGTATACTGAAGTGTGTCCACTGTGTTTCGTGCAAAACGAGAAACCTCACGGGTGATAATCATATCGAACTTGCGCTCTTTAGCGTCCCGAATCATCTGCATAAATTGCGGTCGCTTCTCCGCCGAAGTGCCGGTGATGCCCTTGTCGATATACCGATTTACAAGCTCCCATTCCGGCTTTAGCGCAAGAATCGGCTTGTACCAATCAAGCTGATTTTCAAGGGCGTCCAGCTGTTCCTTATGTTCGGTGGACACACGAGCATATATCACGATTCGTCGTTTCCCAATGTCATCAAACATTATTTTCCTCCTTCCCTTCACCCTCATATATTACGAATTGCGACAGGTCAACAATGTCGGCGCAATCGTTCAAAATATTTCTGAAAACACGCTCTGAAATAAGCTTATCGTGATAGAGCCGCTCAATCAATTTCAGTGCCGCAAACACATATTTGGGATCCTCGTTGCTTAATATTTTACTCATAGTTAGATTTTGTTCAAATGTGCGATTTTGTATTTCCATGCGCAACCCTCCTTACCTTGCATCTCTGTCACGCTGTCTGGCAAGATATTGCTTGTAACATTCGACAGCTTTATACAGATACTTGATAAATTCATCATCGGTCATATTTTTACCAATGCGTTTAATTAACTCATCCGTGGGAATTTTTACCTTTTCTGTCTGATTGGGTTTCTTTTCTTCAATAATAGCTTTAACTTCAACATAGGAGATTTTGCCTTTGGCTGCCGCTATCTCACGAATACGCCTTGTCTGCGCATGGGACGGGAATATCTCGCCTCCGCTTTCATCAATGCAGTCAACGATGTCACGCTGTACTTCTTCATCGAGATACGACATTTCAACGGCTGGACGCATACCGATCTTGCCCTCGTCAACGAATTGTAAGAGTTCGGGGACAAGGTAGTTGAGGCGTATATAACGGTAAACTTGGTCTCTGCTGATATTCTCCTTTGCACCGATACTTTCAGCAGTATCAGACTTTGTCGCCACTGGCGACGAAGTCCCATCAGCTTTCAAATCCGTTCGTTTACCTTGCCTTTTCATTGCATCCATCTTCATCTTGTACGCCTTCGCCTTTTCGGACGGGAGCAGTTCGACGCGCTGACAGTTGGAATCGACCATCATCACCGTGGCGGCGTCGCGGTCGATGAAGTGGACGGTGCAAGGCACCTTTCTCATGCCTATCTTCTGTGCGGCGTAGAAACGACGGTGTCCTGAGATTATCTCGTATTTGCCCTTCTCGCTTTCAGCCGGTCGTACAAGCAACGGATTAAGAATACCGTTTGCGGCAATGCTTTCGGTCAGTTCGATCAAACTTTCATTTTCAATTACCTTGTACGGATGATTCTTAAACGGTATCAAATCCTCAAGCTTGATGATAAGTGATTTCGGCTTTGGGGTTGTCATAACTGCTGTTTTGATTTCTGTGGTTTCTGATTTATTTTCAATATTGTTATTTGTTTTTGCGGTTCTTGTGACCGTATTTTTGGTTTCCTTATTCACGGAAAACCCTCCTTTTGATTTTTTATTTTTGCTGTGTTTTCTTAAATTCGGCAAACAGCGTGTCGAATGTCTGAGCCGGTATCATTCATCTTTCCAAAGATGCGCCAAGTAAAGAATACCTGTTATATCCGTTATTATCTTGTTTAATCGATGATGACGGTTACCGTAGAGTTTTATTTGTTCAGGCAGCGGACCATTTCTCGATGATGATAGATTCATAATATTTAAGCTAATTTTAAGCAATTGATGATGAATCTCCGACGCTTCTTTCGGAGGATGCTCACGAAGCACATCACCGCATAGGCAATTCAAAAGTAATGTCTTTCCGCTGAAAAGTGTTTTAGCGCGTTTTTCATCATACATTGCCCTTTCCTCCAGAGTAACGCGAAGGCAAACATAGTTACTGTCATTTCTTGTTTCCGTGGTAATCCACCTCCAAATTAATTGTTTTATCAATCAGTTCACTCCTTAGCTGTTCTGCAAGTGATATGATTTCTTCCCATACGGTATTCGCGGCTTTGTTATTGAGTGCGCCCACGGCGTTATACTCTTTTACAATTTTGTTAAGGACATAGCCAAGGTGCTTAAACTTTTCTGCGTATGCCGAAAAGTCCACGTCAGGCGCAGGAATGATTTTAGCCTCACGGATAAGCTTTCTTATAAATTCCGAGCGGCAGATACCTGACGATTTCGCTTTCCTGTCAATTTCAGCAAGGTCTTTATCGCTTAGCCAAAAATTGATTCGATTACTTCTTTTCATTTTGATACCTCTTTTCTTTTGCTTTTTGGGGTTTTAGGGGCGGCGGGTCTCCGGTGGAGACCTCTGCCGAAGGCAGAAGCGCTGACCGAGCCGGCAGGCGAGATGCCCCTAACAAGTTGCGTTTGTGATGTGTACATCCAAATGCAGTGCTTGCTAAGCTGAATCATAATAAATCAAAGTCATGTTATCCCTCCTTTCAAAAAATGAGCATGAGAAAAGACCGGCGGATCTCCGTCGGTCAGAACCAATGCTATGTAAAAGTGGAGGCAGTTATTAAATAACTGCAAAGCATGTTTTTGAAAGGGTGCAATATTTTTTAAATCTAATTAACGATTCTTCGCTTGGATTTCTTTCTCATATGTAGAACAGGTTAAGAAAAGCAAATTGTTCCTGAGTTAAAAAATTTTGAGCAAAAGAAAAGACCGGCGATTATGTTTCGTCGGTCTGATCGTATAATATGTAAGAACAATAATATTTGATTGTGGTATTGAAAAGTGGGGGCAGTTATTAAATAATAGATTTTCACTTTTTCAAACATTATCAAAAAAGTGGGCGCAATATTCTTAAATATGTGATAAACAATTCACCGCAAGTTCCCAAAAAGGAAACCTGCGGTGAACCATACTGAAAGCATTTTTTATATGGTTTACTCCCGATTCTCGGACAGCCGCTTCAGGGCTTTCACAGCGACGCCGACCTTGTAGAGGTTTTCTTCCGCCTCCGGAACGGGAGCCGCTTGTTTCATCGCCATGCGAACGGCGCGGATCGCTTTTTCAATTTCTCTAGACTTTGCTCCTGCTTTCACGGCAGCCGCAGCGAGATTTGCGATATAAACACAGTCGCCAAAAGAAGCGTGATCCTGTTGATCCATACGACCGATTTGCTCCAGAATTCCGTTGCGGCTTACAAATTCTTTTTTCGACTCAGCAAGGTTGTAAAGCAATTTGTTATCCGGGATTTGTTCCCCGCCGTCCATCAGAACGCCGACTCCGTCAAACACGTATTTCCGATTAACTGCTTGACGCCGGCTTTCCCGATAGACGGTTTCGGTCAGGCTGGCATCAACCTTTGGTCGTCCCCTCTTTTTCTTTTTCTCTTCCATCATGATAGTTCTCCATAATAAATGAATTTCGGTAGCGGCTACCGAAAAAGCGTACTGTTCCACCGCTTGCCTCTGTCAAATTGCATCGGTGTTTTCAAAAAGTCCACTTGCTTATTCAAAAAGTCCTTCTATATAATAACGAGGTGGCAGAAAAAAAATATTCCTGAATTTTTAAAATTTTTAAAAAAATATTAAAATATTTTCGACTTCTTAATATCCTGTAGCATCACGGAATTTTACACGCATTTTTTGAAGCCGTTTACATACCGCGCTATTACCGGCATATCCGAGTTTTTTGGCAACCTCATTCTGCGAGTATCCATATTCGGTGAGTCGGTGAATTTTCTTTTCCGTATCGTCGAGTGTGTTCCAGTAGTCCTCAACCATCAAGTTGAAAATGGCAATTCGCTCGGGATCTACGATCGTGCGCTCGGGAGGAAGTTTTGATTCAGGATCGGGACAATACTCCACCTTTATATCGGAATCGGTATGGTACCATTTTTTGTTGTGATCTTGCGCGCGAAAGTTCGGATACAAATGCGGATTAAAATCCTCTGCGGCGGATAACCCATGAACGATATCGGCAAATTGATCGTATTGCATTACATCAAGCATCGTTCCGATGGCTGTATGCATAAAATCATCTGCTTTTTTATCAAGCTCCGGATCATCAGGATTAAATTCATTGAGGATAGAATCAACAATTTCATCCGGACCGGTGAGCAGCATCCGTACTCCGTCCGAAACTAAATCCTCCACATTATCACGCAGCGCGATAAGTGGATTGTCTTGAAATTTGTTACCGTTAACCATGACGGTATGATCCAAATATCCTGACCAAGCAGGCATACCTCTTTTGCGGGCTTCTTTTTCAAAGGCGGCGTCCATTATGCGTTGAACATAACTGACTGTCTCATGGTCTTCGTGTGATCGGGATTTTGGCTCCGAAATTTTTGCGGCAGACCAATCATGTTTTTTGAAAAACGCACGCATTTCGAGTATTGTCGGCGCGCGGTCAAGGTCGAGTAAAGTTGTGTCGAGTGTCATAATAAACGCCTCCTTTAGCTTTAACGATTCTTGTTGTAAGCTTTTTGATTTGATACTCAGGGACAAGATATATTATTAATTTGCGTAAAAATGCACTTGCCTCTGACAAAATGATTATATATAAGATTACCGTGGATTTCAATGGATTTTGAAATATTTAAAGCTAAAGACGGCTTACTGTGCAAATACTTGTACAGTAAACGCCTGCTGCGGTTTTTGTATGTAAAAAAGTTGGAGTAGTTTTAAATAAGCAAACGAGAATTATAATATGTTGGCGCGGTATTCTCAATAGACTTAAAGTTGTTTCAAAATATCCCTCTATATAATAACGAGGTGGCAGAGGAGAAATATTCCCGATTTTTTAAAAAAGTTTAAAATTTTTTTAAACTTATCTGAAACAAAAAAGCGCCGACCTTTTTTGAGCTCGACGCAGAGAATTGATTGGTCAATGCTATACTTTACATAATAACGGGATTGTTTCTTTTACCTGCTTTTTATCATATTAAATTAATCTTCAGTATAGAATAAACTAATGACTTTTGAATAGAATTTAATTCTGTTTCATTCTATTATTTATAAAATTAGCAACAGTCATTCTATTCACTTTAAAGATTCTAGCGATTTCACATTTTGATACACCAGCATTAAGAAGATCTCTAATGGTCTGTTCTTTTCCAGTTAGCTTAACTATAGAAGATTTTCTTCCTTTTGGTCGACCTAAAGTAATACCCTCAGCTTTTTTACGCGCTAATGCTTCTTTGGTGCGCTGACTAATAAGATTGCGCTCAATTTCCGCGGATAATCCGAAAGCAAATGCCAATACTTTACTCTCAATATCGTCGCCAAGGCGATATTGATCTTTTATAGTCCACACCTTACAACCTTTGTTCATACAAGTGTTAAGGATTTCCATTATCATAAAAAGATTGCGACCCAAGCGAGATAGTTCTGAACATATAATAACATCTTCTGCTTTAATACGATTCAGAAGTTTTCCTAGCTGCCTTTTGTCGTAATTCTTTGTCCCACTGATAGTTTCCTCGATCCAACCGTCGATCACAAACCCCTTTTCTCGGGCAAAATGGTTAATTTCAAATCTTTGGTTTTCAACAGTTTGTTTATCACTGCTCACTCTGATGTAACCATAAAACATAAATCTTATTCTCCTTTTTGTTTGATATATATAAGAGAGCGTTTATGTTGAGCAGCATGGTTTAACAAGTGATTTTTCGACCTCTGAGAGTTGGTTGATTTTATTGCCGCTTGAAAACAGCATTCGCGCCAAAATGAGAACTCAAGGTGTTCCTTTGTCAGAATGGAATCTCTCAATTAACTATGGAATAAAAACTGGTTGCAACGATGCATTTATTATTACAACAGAGAAGAGGAATGAATTAATAGCCACAGATCCAAAATCTGCCGAAATTATTCGACCGATTCTTCGTGGCAGGGATATTAACCGGTATCAATATTCATTTGCAAATTTATGGTTAATATTTTTGCCTTGGCACTTTCCATTACAAAACGATGTAAGCATTACGGGTTCATCAAAAGAAGCTGAAGAAATGTTTGCGTTTAGTTATCCCGCGGTGTATAATCACTTGCTTTCATACAAACCGCAGTTATCAAAACGAAATAAAGCTGAGACTGGAATAAGATACGAATGGTATGCACTTCAAAGATGGGGCGCAAAGTATTGGAACGAATTCTTTAAGCAAAAAATAGTATATCGTGAAATAAGCGATGCAATGAACGCATGTTTGGTTGACGCGGGATATATGCTAAATAATAAATGCTATCTTATAACAGGCGAAC
Source organism: Clostridiales bacterium (assembly GCA_024690965.1). Classification (GTDB taxonomy): domain Bacteria; phylum Bacillota; class Clostridia; order Oscillospirales; family Acutalibacteraceae; genus JAEEHZ01. The sequence goes on along the minus strand of JAILOG010000007.1, from coordinate 80,064 downwards.
ATTTGCTATACATTCTTTCTTTTATAAACAGTAAACTATTCACAAAAATTGTGTTACCTCAAGCAAACACTACCGGTGGAAAAGGTGAAAGCTTTTTGAAAGAAATCTCTTTAATTCTTCCTTCTGAAAAAACCGAAGAAGAATTATCAAAGCTTTATAACCTGCGACAAGAAGGTTATTCAGTAGATGAAGATATCGAGAAAATATTTTGCTCGTTATATGAACTTACTGATGAAGAGACAAAGTTCATCATGGAATAATATAGATTATTCGGCTTTTTCGATATAAGCTATTTCTTCTTTGTTTAGATCATACAATTGATAGACTAGCTTGTTTATCTCCTCTTCTAGAGCTAAAGTGTCTTCACTCTTTTCCTTTGAAACATGAATTTTATCAACTAGAGTAATAAATATAGCTTGTTCGTTTTCAGAGAGGATTGGGACTGGTAATTGTTCAACAAACATTGGTTTGTATTCAAAATACCCGCCATTTCTGGTTACGCCAAGCTGTCTGATATACCAATCACCTAGACGAGAGTTAAGCACAGCTAAAACATATTTATTTCCTGGAACAATCATGGGCGACGGGGCGCTAATATAATAATCTTCATCTGCTAATGCAAATTGTGCTGAAAGGCAAAGATTTCCCCATACGATTTTCTGCATAGAAAAATCGTTCCAATAACTGATGCTGTCTTGGGTTTCATACCATTTGTTCCCGGTTTTCTTCCGAGCCCTTATTTCAACGCCATCAACATAATGTTTGTTTCCTGTTTGTTCAAGTTTCTCTACGCCGAATGATGATAAATGCTTTTTAACTGCAGGATAATCTTCAATGTCATAATGTCGACTAGGAAATGTTGCAATTAGCCATAGGTTAGTAAACGAGAACGCATAACGCTTTATATCCCTGCCACGAAGAATCGGTCGAATAATTTCGGCAGATTTTGGGTCTGCTGAAATTAGTTCGTTTTTCTTTTCAGTCGAAATAATGAACGCTTCATTAAAACCTGTTAATATTCCTCGATTAATTCGAAGGTTCCACTCTTTAAGAGGAACACCTTGAGTTCTCATTTTGGCGCGAATGCTGTTTTCAAGCGGCAATAAAATCAACCAACTCTCAGAGGTCGAAAAATCACTTGTTAAACCATGCTGCTCAACATAAACGCTCAAATTATTTAAGCAATCGTCTTTTATAATACAAGTCTTTGTTTTCAGTTTATTTCTTGCTTTCTCGAATAATATTATATTCACATCTACAGTGGCGTTTTCAAATACTTTTTTGCCACTAAAATCTATCAGCATTTTAGGATTAGTGTTATTGGCTAAGTATCCTCTAAGGCGCTCACCATATCCAGCCCTCATCCACTTATTACTGGTAATGTAACAAAGAATACCGCCGTGTCGTAATAATTGATTGCCTCTTTCGTAAAATAGACAGTATATATCACCAGTCTTTGTAAATGTCTGATATTTTTGATCTTTGTATATATCACCAAGTTTTTGTGAAGTCTCTGATGATACGCTTTTTTGCAATTGTATATATGGAGGATTGCCAATTACAATATCGAAACCATCTTTGATTCCGAACATCCAATCAGGCTCAAACCAATCAGTTATTTTATTTTCGAAAGGTGACCAATCCACCAAGGCTCTATATCGATCAGACGATCCTCCTTTTAATCTATCAATAATATCTTGAAAAATTCTCTTTTGTATGTTTCCAAATTCGATTATCAGCTGTGTTTTTCTTCCCAATTCTGCGTTAAAGTACTCTTCTCTAACCGCCTTTAATTCGTCAATATAGTCCTGGTTTTCAAACATATACATATTAGGAAAATCAGAATTTGATTCATCGGGGAGTTTTATCAAAGAATTAGCAACGATAAATTTAAAATCGAGATTTGGTAATGGATTGATACCACGGTTCTCCTCATCATCAAAAACACGCTCTTCAATAATCAGGGACAGAAAACACCTTAATCTGGAAATCTCAACTGCGATAGGTTGAATATCAATTCCAAAAATAGAGTTTTGTATTACGCTTAGTTTGCGAATATAATTCAAAGAACCCGAATTAAACTTTTTTTCAAATTCCTTTTTAATGAAAATGCTGACATTTTCAGTAGCTTTATCAAACCATAGAGTTGCTTCTGGATCCAACTCCTGCAAAATATATACTATTTTTTGCAGCATACCAATAGGGAACGCACCAGATCCGCACGCGGGATCAAGCGTAGTTATAGTATAAAGTGAATCGATAATTGCTTTTTTCTCTTGCTTTGAAAATTGAACATCTTCGTCATCTTCTTTAAAATAACTAATCAACGCCCGAAGCTTGTTTTCATTAATTTCGGTTTTTGTTTTCAGATATTCAAGAAGGCTACTATCTACCATATAGTCCACAATATCACGTGGTGTATAAAAGCTACCTGTACTTTTCTTTGCATTTTCTCCAGTTTCAGGGTTAATTTCAGCTAAAAGGTTCTCAAATATTCTTCCTAACATTTCTGGATCAATAGAAAGCTCAATATCATATGCGGTGTTTTCATCAACAGTGAAATTATACTCATTTAATATGGTATAGAGTCTAATAAACCATTCATTTGGAATTGTAACTACACCAAATATACCGCAATGGTTTACAGGATCGTATTTGTACCTATCATCTGTATGGGGGCTAAATAATCCACCATTAAGAAACGGAACCTGATTGTAATAATCGGTTTGAAATTCATGCTTTCTCCAGCGCTGATCTGTGTTCAACAATTCAAAAAACAGAGGTTCAAGTATATGATGGTAATAGTTTACAGAACTCTCAACAGTATTAATCGTCAACATATCATCAGGAAGCAATGATATGCCCTTCTCGCTCCTTTTCTCCCTTAAAAACCAACAAAACATAATACGACCGATTAATCGCACGCTAAACTCTGCGTATTTGTTGTAATCAACGACACTATGCATGTTTAATAGCTTTTCATATTTTTTACCGTTTCTTTCACCGCCAACAAGTTCGGTAAATGCGGTTGCAATCTCGGAGTAAAACTGCTTATTAACCACCTCCACCGAGAAACGTGCAACAAGTTCGTCAAAACTATTGACCTTACCTTTTTCTATAAGAAATTTATAGGCGGTTTTAGTTTTAGTTCCAAATCCGAGACTGTATGACAATCTTCTTGGATTAGAAAGAATTTTAACGACTTTTTCACCATCGAACTCATACTTGCTTGTGAGCAAGGAAATACGATAGTTTCTTTTGTCGGCATTAACAAAAGAAACTATGGCATTATTGATACGCAACCCCCTTAATATGCGAAACATCTCTTGCGTAATGGCGACCCGGCGATTCTGAGTGCCATCGTTCAAATGCACTTCGAACACCGTCACTTCGCACGATGATGATACTCCAAGCATAGTTACGGATGCAAAAACTTGATTGTTGTAGGAGATCTCATGCTTATCCTCAAAATAATCAGGCAGAAGGACATCTCTCATCAGGTATGTAAAGTTATCGATATGATACTCTTTTTTTAGTATTTCTTCAGCCTCTTTAATCGTTAGCATTACGCAAATCCTCCGTAAACATAATTATTTCTGTTTGCGCATCGATTGCTTCAACACGCTCTTTTATCCGAATGATATAATGAGCCGGAATTTTTACTTTTATTTCTTGAACAATTCCTATGGCATCATTTGTTCTTACGGCTATGTTGGCAAGATACTTCAATTCGCCATCGCTTAAATCGTCGTATGTTTTAATAACTTCAAGTAAATCTTTGATGTAATCTTTCTCTGTCGGCACAACCGCTAAGAGTTTTTCAAGATTCTCAATAGCTTGTCCTTTTCTTTTGTCAAGGTTTATTTTTGGATAAGGGCGTTTGATTTCATCCCGCAAAATCGCAAACTTTGCATCCAGGACTTCGTCATACTCATAGCTCTTCTCCTCTGGATCAGCGGCAAAAAGACGCAATACAGTTTTCGGAGCTACAATCGTTGCCTTTTTATCATCGGAGTTTGCAATGGCAAAGAGTGTGTTGTTTCCGCGTTTGGCGAAAGCAATAGTACAAGGTTCTTTTTGACCTTTTCGTACAATACGAGCTCTTTCCGGAATTTTCAAAACGTCATCAATAAAAGCAGTATTGTGCTTAATCGAGTTGTAAACGTTTTTGTAATCGTTATCCCAACTCTTTTCTCCAGTTTCATTACTTGCTTCTTCATACTGTTTTTTGAAGTAGCTTTCAAGAGTTTCATCCGGTGTGAGAGTTCTCGTATCACTCCCCACGATATTGTTGATAAGCAGCATTTTTAATGTGGAAATACCCTTGATCAACGTATTTTGTTCACCAATGTCCGTGGGAAAAAAGTTTAAGATATAAATTTTGTCAAACATTTTTTTGTTAATTCGATTAATTCGACCAATACGTTGAACTACCCTAGTCGGATTATAAGGTATATCATAGTTAACAATTACACCGGCTCGATTCAGGTTGAAACCTTCGCTTAATGCATCGGTAGCTATAATTATATCGTAATCATTTGATTGTTCAGAAAAAGGACAAGAAGCATCAAAGTTTTGTTTGACAATACTCCTGTCGATTTTTGATGCGCCTCCAGTATATAAGAGCGCACGAAAGCCATCGTTAGTCAAACGCTCCTGCACATATATTGCAGTATCGGCAAAGGTTGAAAACACAACGATTTTTCTATCCGGTTTTTCTTTCAATAGTTCTGAAATCTTTTCACTAATTCTGTTGTATTTGGGGTCGTCGCCAATTTCTTCGGATGAAAACCACTCGTTATAAATCGAACTTAATAAAATAATGTCGTTTTCAATGGCTTGAATATATGTTTCCTTAAATAGGTCCTTAGAAAATGGAATCGCTTTTTTCTTAATTTTATCAACATCAATTGGTTCATCGTCAATACTGTTGATTTCATCAAGTGTTTCTTGTATTTCTTCATCATCCGGATCGGGCAAATAACCGCTTTTCTTTATAGGAACATATCCCTTTGCCCACCATTTTTTAATATTTTCGTATGATGAAAGGATGCTGGAAAGTGTAGATTTGAAGGCTGCTTTTGAACTCTCAAAACGCATAACCAGTAAACGCTGAATAAATTTTGCCAAGTTACCTTGAAATTGCTGGATATTCATTTCGTTGAAAAGCTTGCCATACTTCTCATTAAATTCATCCGGATTAATTAAGTAAGCCGACGGATTATACCGCGCACAAATAAACTGATTGCTTAACTTATCCAATGTGGATAGATATAATTCTCTTATTTCGCCCAAATCATATTCAACAAGTTCAGGACCGACAATCTCTGGAAACTGAATTCCTTGTAACTTGAGATCGTCTGCATATTCTTTTATCTCTTGTAAATCTATTCGACTACGACGAACAATTACAGGGTCGATTAATACCCTCAATTGCTGACTGAGTTGACCAAGTTCAACTTTAATTGAATTGGTTAGATTTTTTTTGCCTTCTTTTTCAAGCTTATTATAGCGGGCAATTAACTCGTGAAATCTAACGCTGAGATTATCGACAGAATTGATTGTTGAACGGCTCGGCGTTTGAAACAGTTTGATAAGTGCAAACAAGTCCTGTGGACGGTTATTGTAGGGAGTAGCAGTTAAAAGAATCACTTTGTTTTCAGAATTGGATCTTGTTAACTGATGAACCCATTGATAGGAATCGCTTAATTCGTTACGATATCTATGTGCCTCATCGATGACATATAGAATCGGATTTGGATCCATAGCGTAAGTTTTATATAATTCTTCAAGTTTTCCGCTGCTACAAACTCTTACACCTCTCAGACCAAAATCCTGCTGATAATCATTCCATTGATCGACAAGGTGGGGCGGTGCAATAATTACTGTCTTACTAATGTCCAAATTATAGGCAATTGCAGAAGCAATTACAGATTTTCCTAAGCCGACGACATCGGCAATAATTACGCCATTGTTTTTGTTGATACAATCGACGCCGTATTTTATCGCATCCAACTGATACTTTAGGTTGGAAAACTTCCCGTTTGTGATTTCGGCGGGTGAAACAATGCTGTTTCTATCAATCGAATTGTACATTTCGTATAGGATACGAATGAAAACTTGATACGGTGCCGGTTGCGCAAAAATCCATAGTTTTCTCTTCAGTTCTTTTTCAAAATCATTATTCCCGCCATTTATGCAAACATCTACGGTTTTGCTGTCATTCCAAAGATCTTCAAAGCTTTGCATATACTCGTCGTACTTTGTGTTGTCGCTAAATCGTTCGTTCATTTCACCCTGACCAAGCAGACCGTTGTAGGTGAAATTTGATGAACCGGTAAACACAACACCCTTTTGATCCCCAAAGCAAGAATACTCAGGCAAATTGGTTATAATATACGCCTTTGCATGATTTTGATTTGCGGTTAATCTGATCTCAAGCGTCCCGTCTTTAATTTTTCCTAGAAACATTTTAAAGATAGCTTGACTATCTGTCGAATCAAATTCTTCAGCTAAAGCAGATTTGTTGAACATACTGACAAAACTATCAATATACGCAGTCTTTTTCTGCGAATTATTGAATCTATTATATCCACGTACTGCGTACGTCTCCAATGATTCATCAAAACTGTCTCTTACAGCACGGCAGAGATCATCTACCGCTTTCGGATCAATTGTATTCCCGACAAGGATACGGATCTTCTTATCTTTCAATTCCTCTGCCAAAGCATTAAATCCGGAAAAATAGAAGAATGCCGTCAAAATATCAACACGTTCCGCTTGCTTAAGTGAATTGCGGAGTGAATCAAGCATTGTTTTTTTACGATTGTCAATTATAGATGCCATAGTTACACCTCGAATTATTTATTGTTTGATTAAGTAAATCATAGAAAACCAATTGTCCTATAAAACGGATTATTTCCACACTTGCTTGCCAGCAACCCAAATTTTTGTATACTCATCACCGCCAATAACCGCCTGATAGGGCAAAAGAAGAAACGCGCGAATTGTTTCAAGAACCAACTCAAAATCGCTCTCTGTATTAACCTTTTTGCAAAACGCCGTCCATTTCTTTTGCATAGCGTCATCATCAGCGAAGGAGAGCATTTGTTCAAATTGTTCTTCGGTGAATGATCGTCCTCGGTTGGAAAATGTCTTTTTTATTGCTTCTGTAAGTGTTTTACCGTCAAAATCGAACTTGTTGGCAAGGTAATAAATATCGTAGTAATCCTTCATCCGGCTGGAAAATTCCATAAGTCCGAGAATGGCGTCGAGCTTTTCGGCTACGGTCGTTTCAATGGAATATGTATTTACAGTTGGTGCAGGAAAGTCGTTAAGCTGCGTCGGAAGTTTCCGCTTTTTTGCGCCGGGCACGATAATGTCGCCAATTCCGAAGTCTATCCCAAACGGAGTGCGCGTGTTCTTGATTCGCGCGATAATGTCAGCGTGAATACCTGGATACTGTTTGTTAACAGAAATCGGAGTAATGTCTTTGATCTCAAAAGTGATAAAATCGTTTGTGGTATCCGCTATAACGATTTCACCGATGACATCGCGCAGTTTTTCCGGAGTATTTGGTATCTTACGGAGCATAAAGTCCACGTCAACGGTCACACGGCTGTCAAATTCGGTAAGGGTATATAGAAACAATCCACCCTTCAGAACAAAATTGTCAGCATATTTTGATTTTTCGAGTCGTCTCAAAAACTCTTCCTGACAAAATAGTTGCATACAAAGTTGGTTACTTCTGCCGGTTTCTTTCGCTTTATTTCGCAGTTTTGCGAGAACAGATGCACCTATATCAGCCATTGAGAAGCACCTCCATCATATCCATGACTTTTTTATATACACGAAGCTGTTTTGCATACTTACTGAGATTGGCAAGGTTTTTATCCTTATCGTTAGCGTATGCGTTTACAGCTTTGGCAAACAACTCATTATCCAATTTAGAACGATATTTAAAGCAATCGCAAATCGTGCGTTCTTTATCATATATTGGAAGCATAGTGCCATCAAAATCTGCTTGGGTTTTACCTAACTCGTAAACACTGCGCTGAATATAGTACGCTTTGAACGGTACAACAGTTGTCTTCAGCTTGGTTTGAGAAATAGTACGGGGAACGGCAATAGACCATTCACGAGGGGTGAAATCGGTATAACTGTAATGAAAAAGAGCAGACTCTACACATACGATCCCTTCCGGTATGAGCCTGGACAAATACTCTGCTTCCGTTATATTGTAGTCACCTGCAAGCTGATAGAATCCGTGACGAATTCGCTCAATAATTCCGTCGGTCACAAGCTTGCCAATGTCTGATTTACAAAGCCCGGCAGCAAGAAATGCAGCGGTCTTTGCGATCCCGCCTGATTCATCTATTACTTTTTTTGCAATTTCTGCTTTTGTCATCGCGTTATCACTTTCTCATTACAGATTTAAATAAATAAACATCAATAGTAGTATATCACGATGATGTTAAAAAATCAATACTTTTTTCTTACAGATTTATAAAAGTGTATATTAAAAAGCGGAGCCGAAGCTCCGCCATTTCGTTTACACACTATTGTTATCAAGTTTTGTCTGCACACTTTCAATCATCAATCTCACCCCGAGCGAAAACCCGTACTTAAACGCTGCCTGCTCGGTAAAAGAATTCATTTCAAAAAGCGTATACTTATACTTTTCGAGTATTTCCATTTGCTTTTCCGTCAAATCGGCAATTAATTTATCGTAGTTTTCGCCCGCATCTGAGAGAAGGCTTTTTAGTTGCGGATCATTCCTCACAAACATTTCCCACGGGATTATATTACCTTGCCATAAATCTTCAAGTGTTGTCATATTAGAATTAATACCTCTTTTTCAATGTTATTAATCTGATTATAACACACAGATTTATATTTGTCCACTGATTTATGTATATTTGTTCTTATATTGTTAACAACAATTTAGTATAATTCAGTTGACTATTAGTGGAAAGTTGGGAAATTAAATGACATTTGGCGAAAGACTTAAAGAATTGCGAAAAGGTCAGAAAATGACACAACAGCAATTAGCTGATCGGTTAGGAGTTGCAAAATCGGTTGTATCGTACTATGAATCCGGTGACAGGTACCCTTCGTTTGATGTTCTGGTGCGCATTGCACGAATATTCCACAGAACAACAGACTATCTACTTGGTATTGAGCGCAGCAAAATAATTGATGTATCAGAATTGACAGAGGAAGAAATAGCTGTTGTTACCACTGTTATTAATGCTTTGAAAAATAAAAACAACAAATAAACAATCTATAATTACATATAAAAATTAAAAAAACCCGATTCAATCGGATTATTCCGAAAGAGTCGGGCTTTGGTTTTTTGATTACAATATCAATTATGATATCTTCAAGCTTTTATTAGCTTAGAGAAAAATTATTTATTTTGCTCCTTAATCGCCGCCTGGGCTGCGACAGTCCAGCGGGGGAGGGCTCTTCACCCTCGCCCCAAACCGTCGGGTTTTCGTTCTTTTTACCGTTCACGCCGCATTTTGTCGGATCGTCCGGATTGCCGAAGCGCAGATACCACTCGAAATGATCCTCGAAAATCACGATCTTCTCGACGAACGCCTCAAGAACGCTGTCCGGTATCTCTCTGTCTTCGTCAAAGTGCGTGTACTGTTCCAGCGCGAATTTGAGGAACGTGATTTTGTCCTCATAGTCGGAAACGCTTTCTTCCGGTACGTCCGCCGTCAGCGCGGCAATTTCCGATTTGAGTTTATCAATTTTCTCGCGGATTTCGTTGCTGCTTGAAATAAAAACGTCCGCCGTGACCTCGCCGTCCATACGCATACCGAGCAAACGCTCAAACCGTTTATCGAGTTTTTCAATTTCGGTCTGCTTTGTGATGACAAGCTCCGCGTTGTCCTCATAATCAGGCGTGTCGCTGATGTGCTGTTCAAGCATTCCGTTTGCCAGTGCAAGCACCTCGTCTTTACGATTGAGATACCTCGTGAAAACGTATTTCGCCATCAGCGCCAGCTTCCACTGCGGTACCATCGGGGTATTGCAGTAACCTTCATACGGCAGGCCTTTTTCCTTGCGCTTTTCCGGCGTTCCATTTCGCACGACCTCGCGGCAGCGGTAAGCGACCTTATGCGTGTTCCGCGCACCGGACCAGTGCTGTCGGTTTACTCCATGTCCACAGGAGCAAACGAGTAGCTTGACCCATACGTCTTTGGACGGTGTTTTACCCTTGTGCTGTCTTCCGTCAGGGGTGATTTTCGGATTGTTGGTTTTAGATTTCATAATTGTCTGCACCCTTTCATATTCTTCCACGGTTATGATAGGCTCGTGGCGACCTTTTGTTTGCGTCAGTTGGATTTCGCCGTAGTTTTTGATCTTTTTCTGTTCCAGATAATCCGGCACATATTCCTTATGATAGGTGATGATGCCGCAGTAAAAGGAGTTTTTCAAAATGTTTGAGATAACGGTTTCATGCCACCTCGACTTTCCCGTTGCTGTTTTCATTCCGCACCGTTCCAGTTCGTCCTTGATAAGCGACAGCCCTTTCCCGTCGAGATACATATCAAAGATGAGACGCACGGCTTTTGCCTGCTCCGGATTAATTAAGAAGTCAACTTTCTTTTTATTTCCCTCGACAATAGTTTGTACGCGGTCGTATCCCAGAATATTGCCGTTACCGTAAAACACGCCGTTGTTCATTGATGTTTGCTGACCGGCTTTTACTCGAACCGAAGTTTTTCGGCTTTCGTCTTGTGCCAGGGTTGCCATGATGGTGAGCCGAAGCTCACCATCACAGTCAAAGGTTTTAATGTTATCGTTAATGAAGAACACCTCAACGCCCCATCGTTTCAAGTCTCGTGTGTACTGAAGTGTATCAACTGTGTTCCTTGCGAAACGCGACACCTCACGGGTAATTATCATGTCAAATTCTTGCCGTTTCGCCGCCGCTATCATTTTCATAAACTGCGGGCGCTTTTCCGCCGAGGTGCCGGTGATGCCCTCGTCGATATACTGCTCGATCAGCTCCCATTCGGGGTGGGACGCCAGAATCGGCTTGTACCAGTCCACCTGATTTTCAAGCGCCGACAACTGCGCTTCGTGTTCCGTCGAAACACGGGCGTATATGACCACCCGCCGCTTTTTCAGTTCGTATTCTATCAAGCGGTTTCCTCCTTTTCCTTCTTGATTTCCTTGACCGTGAATTTCGACAGATCGACGATTCCCGCATAGTCGTTCATAATGTTTCGGAACATATACGCCGGGAGGTGTCCGTCGTGATTCAACTGCTCAATAAGCTTCAGCGCCGCAAAGCAGAGATCAGGATCATTTGATAAGATTTTACTCATATTGTTATACCTATGCAAATGTGCGATCAGCGAGCGCCGTCGTCACGCATTCGCTCCTTTCTTCGTTGTTCTTGCTGCTTTTGGATTTCAAGAATATTTATAATTGATTTAATAATTTGATCAGGCGTATATGAGGGAGGAAAATATTTTGTCAAATTATCTCTCTTGATAACTATTTTTTCTGCTTGATTTGGTTTTGGCTCGTTCATAATAGCGGATATATCTTCATAAGTGATTTCGCCGTTTTCAGCCTGTGCGCGAATACGCCTTGTCTGCGCGTGGGACGGGAATATCTCGCCTCTGCTTTCATCAATGCAGTCCACTATATCACGCTGTACTTCTTCGTCAAGATACGACATTTCAACGGCGGGGCGCATACCGATTTTGCCCTCGTCAACGAATTGTAAAAGTTCGGGGACAAGATAGTTAAGGCGGATATACCTACGCACTTGTTCACGGCTTTCGCCTGATTCAGCAGCGATAGTATCACGGGTTTTTGACTTGTGCCCCACCGGTGCACAAGTTCCTTCAGCCTGTTCTAAATCCGTTCGTTTACCTTGCCTGCTCATTGCGTCCATCTTCATTTTATACGCTTTCGCCTTTTCAGACGGGAGCAGTTCGGTGCGCTGGCAGTTGGAATCTACCATAATCACCGTTGCGGCGTCGCGGTCAATACAGTGTACTGTGCAGGGCAATTTCTTCATACCCAGCTTTTGTGCGGCAAAAAAACGACGGTGCCCTGAAATTATCTCGTACTTGCCTTCCTCATTTTCGGCAGGTCGGACAAGTAACGGATTCAGGACACCGTGTATGCTTATGCTTTCTGTCAGCTCAATCATGCTCTCGTTTTCGATTACCTTGTAAGGGTGATCCTTAAACGGTATTAAATCTTCAAGTTTGATGATAAGCGATTTTGGTTTTTGTGCGGTTGTTGTTTTGGTTTCTGTGATTTCTGATTTATTATTTTCAGTATTGTTATTTGTTTTTGCGGTTCTTGTAACCGTATTTTTGGTTTCCTTATTCATGGAAAACCCTCCTTTTAATTTGATTTATTTGCTGTTTTTTCTCGGCAAACAGCGTGCCGTTTTGAAAGAGTAATACTGTTATCGTGAGATCGACTTTTCGTTCTCTTTGGCATCTTTCATTTTGTAACCCTTGTAGTATTCATAGGGGTCAATTCCTCGCTGTACATTTTGTTCTGCGCGGAGCAGTTTAAGAGTTTTCGGAATGTCGTTTAATATCGTCTGCGCAGTTTCTTTTTGAAAACGGAGCCGCGAGATATATGCGGTGCATTTGTCGCGCTTTTGCTTATACTCTGCAATTTGTTCCGGGTCTTTTGCGTTGCGGAGCTTGTTGCGCCAGTGTTCGCGAGCCTTTTTCATATCCACAATGTCAAACTCACGCTTTGCGATATAGCCCCTTATCTCGTCAGGTGTTTTAAACTTTGCCTCTGCCATCAAAATCATTTGTTTTGTGTATCGGTCGACAAAACGCTCTGCCGCTTTCATTTCAGGCGAAATTGGTTTCATCTTAACAGCGAGTACATATTTCGGAACAGTTGTTTCATCTCGCAACAGCTCATACGCAAGCTTTACGGCTTCTGCGGTAATGTCGAGTAACAAAACAAACAATGTCAGATAAATCTCTACAAGATTTGAATTGCCGAAATTCGTGTAATAGAATTTCTTGCGGTACTCATAATTCCTGCCGGGCGGATTGGCAATCACCCATTCTCTGCAATACGGGTTCATACGCTCATCGTAGCGCCGCATCACATTTTGCCGGTCGTACTCGTAATTCTCATCAAGCCTCTTGTATATAGCTGGGCGGTCATATTCCTCACCGAGATGATACAAGCGTGTTGCTCGCTTCGCGTTGACGGAACGAATTGTCGCGTACTTGTGATTCGGATTGAAGTCAACGAGGTATCCTTGCGCTTTCATCGCGCTTACAAAAGAGCTTTGATCCCAACTCATAGACAGTGCCTTGTCTATCGCTTCACGCATCAGATTGTATTTTGTTGCCTCGCCGTTTTTCTCCGATATATAGATTGGTCGCGGCGATTTCTTTTTGGGGTTCTGTATTACTGTCAATCCCTCTCTTTGGCATATCTCGTCTGACAGGCGGCGCATACGGTAATACTCTCGTTTACAGCAATCGTATTTCTTGCCGTCCCACATACCGACGGCGTTAAGAATCAGATGATTATGAAATGTCCCTGTATTGTAATGACTCGCTACAAGTACCTGATATTTGTCTCCCCACATTTTCCTCGCCAACTCCACGCCAAGTCGATGACATTGCTCTGCCGTGACCTCTCCGGTTTTGAAGCTTTGGTAGGCATGGTACGCGACATTTCCGCCGGTCTTGCCGAATCGCTCCTGAACATTCCGCATTTCCTCAAAGGCAGTTTCCGCTTTGCAGTTTATTCCCGTAACAGCGTGAAACTGTTCGTCAGCACTATCTGTCTTTTCCTCGTTAGTTGCATAACTGATAACTTGCTGAAGGTCGCTCGGTTTAGTTTTTTCGGGATTGTTGCAGTAGTCGATCACACGAAAAAGACTATCCTTGACCTGCCATATCTTCGTCACCGCCATCGTCACTCACTTCCTTTCCATAGTAAATATCCAAAATTGCTTCCTGTATTGACTTCAGTGCAGCGACCTCTTTTCGTGCCAGATCATCATCGTATTGTTCAAGCTCCTGAATTAACGGGTTTACTTTCCGATACGCCGTTATCAAAGCCTCACGTGGCATCTCGATAATTTTACGGTCAAGCGCGCAGTTGCGGATATACTCCGCGTCAGCCATTCCGCATCGCTTTGCTTTGCGGTGGATTTTTTCTTTCTCCGCCTTTGTTACTCTGAAATTGATTTGACAATTTCTTTCCCTCATGGTATTTCACCTCCTATCCACGGGGTTATAGGGGCAGCGCCCCTTGTGCGCTTATGCGCTTCCGGTTTTGTGGCTATACAAAACCTATGCTCGCTATCCTGACGGATAGGATAGCCGCGTATAGCCGTAGTCTGTTGGGCATCGTTCTTCACGGAAAGCCGCCCGTGCTTTCCGTTGCTGAGTTAAGTCATTGCCTCCAACTCCTTTCAAAAATTGAGCATGAGAAAAGACCGGCGGATCTCCGTCGGTCAGAACCAATGCTATGTAAAAGTGAAGGCAGTTATTAAATAACTGCAAAGCATGTTTTTGAAAGGGTGCAATATTTTTTAAAGCTAATTAACGATTCTTCGCTTGGATTTCTTTCTTATATGTAGAACAGGTTAAGAAAAGCAAATTGTTCCTGAGTTAAAAATTTTTGAGCAAAAGAAAAGACCGGCGATTATGTTTCGTCGGTCTGATCGTATAATATGTAAGAACAAAGATATTTGTTATATTGAAAAGTGGGGAACGGTTATTCATATATCAGAATTATCGTTTATTCGGCACCGGTTATATAGATTTTACTAACTGAAATAACTTCTATTGTTTCTGTCGTCAAAAAGGTGAGTGCAATATTCTTAAATATGATATAAATAATTTGCCGCAAGTTCCCTAATGGAAACCTGCGGTGAATCATACTGAAAATAATTATTTATAAGGGTTGCTTCTGAATCTCGGACATCCGCTTCAGGGTTTGCACAGCGACGCCGACCCTGTAGAGGTTTTCCTCTGCCTCCGGATCGGGAGCCGCTTGTTTCATCGCCATGCGAACGGCGCGAATCGCTTTTTCAATTTCTCTCGACTTTGCTCCTGCTTTCACGGCAGCTGCAGCGAGATTGGCAATATAAACACAGTCGTCAAAAGAAGCGTGATCCTGTTGATCCATACGACCGATTTGCTCCAGAATTCCGTTGCGGTTTACAAATCCTTCTTTCGTTTCAGCAAGGTTGTAAAGTAATTTATTATCCGGAATTTGCTCCCCGCCGTCCATCAGAACGCCGACTCCGTCAAACACGTATTTCCGATTGACTGCTTGACGCCGACTTTCCCGATAGACGGTTTCTGTCAGGCTGGCGTCAATCTTTGGTCGTCCTCTTTTCTTATTTTTCTCTTCCATCATGATAGTTCTCCATAACAAATGAATTTCGGTAGCGGCTACCGAAATTGTACAGAATGATTGAGATTGCCGCTTTTTCGGTAGCGGCTACCGAAAAACCGTGCTGTCCCACCGCTTGCCTCTGTCAAATTGCATCGGTGTTTTCAAAAAGTCCACTTGCTTATTCAAAAGGTCCCTCAATATAATAACGAGGTGGCAGAGGAAAAATATTCCTGAATTTTTAAAATTTTTGAAAAATTTTTAGATTCCCGTTACGTCTTTGAATTTTACGCGCATTGTTTTCAGGCGTTTTGATACAGCACTGTTGCCTGAATAGCCGAGTATTCTTGCGACTTCTCCTTGTGCATATCCTTGTTCGCGAAGGCGGTAAATCTTCTTTTCGGTATCGTCAAGCGTGTTCCAGTAGTCCTCGACCATCAAGTTGAAGATGGCGATTCGCTCGGGATCTACGATCGCTCGCTCGGGAGGAAGTTTGGATTCCGGATCGGGACAATACTCCACTTTTATATTGGAATCGGTATGATACCATTTCTTGTGGTGATCTTGCGCGCGGAAGTTCGGATACAAATGCGGATTGAAATCTTCAACGACGGAGAGATCCTGTACTATACCGGCAAGTTGGTCGTACTGCATCACGTCGAGCATCGTGCCGACGGCGTTGTGCATAAAATCGTCCGCTTTTTTATCAAGATCGGGATCGTCAAGATTAAACTGGCTGAATATTGACTCAACGATTTCATCCGGACCGGTGAGCAGCATCCGCACTCCGTCCGAAACTAAATCCTCCACATTATCACGCAGCGCGATAAGTGGATTGTCCTGAAATTTTTCGCCGTTCAGTCTGGTCGTGTGATCCAAATATCCCGACCACGCCGGCAGCCCTCTCTTGCGTGCTTCCTGTTCAAAGGCGGCGTCCATTATGCGCTGAACATAACTGACTGTTTCATGGTCTTCGTGTGATCGGGATTTTGGATCCGAGATTTTTGCGGCAGACCAATCATGTTTTTTGAAAAACGCACGCATTTCGAGTATTGTCGGTGCACGGTCAAGGTCAAGTAAAGTTGTGTCGGGTGTCATAATAAGCGCCTCCTTTAGCTTTAACGATTTTTTTGTAAGCTTTTTGATTTCATATTCAGGGACAGATACATTATTAATTTGCGTAATAATTCATTTACCTCTGACAAAATGATTATATATAAGCTTACCGTGTATTTCAATGGATTTTGAAATATTTAAAGCTAAAGATGACTTGCTGTACAAATACTTGCACAGTAAACGCCTGCTGCGGTTTTTGTATGTAAAAAAGTTGGAGTAGTTTTTTAAATAAGCAAACGAGAATTTAAATGTGTTGGTGCGGTATTCTCAATAGACTTAAAGTTGTTTGAAAATACCCCTCTATATAATAACGAGGTGGCAGAGGAAAAATATTCCTGATTTTAAAAATTTTTTGAAATATTATTAACTTTTCTGAAACAAAAAACAGCGCCGACCTTTTTAGATCGACGCCGGGAATTAACTCTATATTCGATAATATGGATAGGTTTATTATAAATCCATCTAATCGTTTATTGGGATACATTAATGATTCTACTCACCGCTGATGCGCTGAATGTCTATCTGATACTGGCGATAATCGTCGATTTCCATTATGACATTCGAGCGTATATAAAACGGATGGCTTCGGATATGAGCATTACTGGGGTGATGTTGGTATGCAACCGCTTCATCTGTGAAAAAATAGTTATTCACATGCTCACCTTTATTCATCCCCTTGATGTTCTTGATCAAATCGTGTTTTGCTATCTACAACCGCAGCAAGCATTTTGTAATGCAGCTCCACGAAATGGTGAAATGCTTTAGCGCATTCCAGCAAAGTCTTGTTTCGCTTTTCCGGCAAATCATGACCGATCTGAAAAGCAATTTTTCCATCATTAACATCTGTCACGATTTGATAGAATGCTTTTTCGGATAAATGAATAAATCCACTGGCTTGATTGTAGACTTGTGCAAAAACAGTGTCATATTGGCTGATTGCAGTTTTTAGATAACCGTCTGTCATCTGATTTCCCATATTATCTCGTTGCTTGTTGATTGGCATTCCATCAATTATGCAATCGATAACCTTGCTTCTATCCTTGGCGATAAAAGCCGCATATGTGCGCATACAATTATCCATTTGTAGACGCAACAGGGCTCCAGCACACGTCAAATTTCGTTCTTTAAGCAGGATAATGATGCCATCAGTCAAACGAAGGCACCTATCAAGTGAAGTACAGAAAAACAGGTCATCATTAGTTAATGTCTCTCCTATGATACCTTTGGCAATACTTATGCCTTTCAAACGCAGCTGTAAAAGAGAATTGATAATCCTATTCAAATCTGTGTAGTATATTTCATTATTCATAATATCATTTCAATTTCTCGCACAGAGGCAGGATTTCTTCGTGTTATTAGACAATGCTTTTTTTCGATTTTAGTCTCTTTATTAGTTGTCTGGCAAATAGTAGTGTAATTTCATCACAAGAATGTTCAGATGATTTGAGTCCTTGTATATCGGCAACTTCAGGATATTTATCTTTTAACTGTTTATCAGTGATATTATAAAAGATTGGCAGTATAATTTTTTGACCGGTAGTGTTTTGACGGTGTAGAAATTCATCTAATTCTAATTCTGTCCATTCGCGACCGAAGAAATTTTCTGAAATAACGATAATGGCAAATTCAGCTTTTTGAACGCCTTCCATAATATTGTTTTTCCAGTTATCGCCCCATTCGATCGTGTCCTTGTCATAGAAAACTTTTACTCCAAGTTTGTCAAGAGATTCTTTCAATTTATCCACATAATCTAATTTGTCTTTACTTGCATGAGAAATGAATACATCGTACATGTTTGTTTTCTCCATTAATTCAGATGTTTCCCAAAACTCTTCATCATCTGCAAGTGCTCTCAAATATCCCATCATAGTATCAAAAGCAGAATCCTCTCTTTTATATCTATAAAATGTTTCATTAATGCTTTTGTATAGTGGGTGTTGTTGCAGATATCTTTCATTAAAGGTTTTTATTTCATTCATCCACTGGTCACACTGTGGACCATCAACATACGAAAATGGGAAACCACCATCTGCCGGATGGTATTCTTCTTTTCCTATTCTTTCACCACGCTGAATTAGCTCTTTAACTCGTTCTATGTTTGTATATTTCTTTCCGGTGCTCCGGCTTTGAAAAGACTGTGTCTGCCTTTCGTATTCCGCTAACTGTTCTTGATATGTTCTTGCTGAATTATTCAGATTGACTCTAACCGGACAACTATCTGCCCAAATAACATCGATATACCCATTTTCACGTAGTTCTTTTATTATTCCGCGTAGTATATCTTGTTCTTTAGAGTTTGCATTTTTGTATTTATTGTAAAGATATTTTGATGGATTTTCTGCTACTACCAACTCACCAAGGAGTTGCTCAGAGTTTGACGGAAGCTTATAAAAGCTCAATTACAACACCTCATTTCAATTTCTCGCACAGAGGCAGGATTTCTTCCAGCTTGGCGACAATGCGCTTCTGCTCAGCATAAGGTGGCAAAGGAATCAAAAAATGTTTCAACTTATCAGCTTTTATTCCTTTTGCTGTGGTGCCAGTGCAATTATCAAGTAGCTGCTGTTGAAATGGCGGAGACAAAATGAAATACATAAATAAACTTGAGAAAGCAGTTTGTTCTTTGTATTCCTTGAAAGTGATTATTCTTTGACCACAAGAACATTCATCCAAGTCGCAAAGTGCAGCGTTTCCCATCGGCGCTTCAGTAGTAAACAGCAAGTCTCCCTTTTGTGTTATACCTCTACTTTGCCTTCCATTGTATTCTTCTCGAGAAATATACTCTTTTCTCGTGTAGTCCATATAACCTTGTTTGATATTTGAGGCAGTTATCAAAAAAACGCCTTCGTTAATCTTATGTGGTGTTTTTCCGCGATAATCAACAAAATCAAATAGCTGATTTAATTCTACCATACGCCAACTGTCAGGAAGGTCAAAATCCATAGAAGAAAAATTGAGTTCATTCTTGCATGGCTTTAGTCCTTTATGGTAAACGGATAAACTCTTGAACAGCTCTTCGCCCGTGCCTTCGTCGGCTCGCTGCTCGACCAGCTTTCCCTGTATAGCGATTTGGAGCAGAGATTTTTGCATATCCGAGGGGAAGCGCTTGTTGAAGGCTTCGAGCTTGGTCCATGCCTGTTCATAGCGGTCGATCAAGGGCAACAGTTCCTCAATCCTTTCAACGATCCGCTTTTGTTCCTCTAGGGGTGCAATTGGAATAGTCATTTTTTTCAAATGTGTTGGTCCATAATGCTTTATTGCGGCACCTGCTTTTTGTTCGTTAATCTGACGAATATAAAAAGGTGATTGAATAAACCATTTAAAATACTCCTTATTTATTCCCCCATACATTTTGAATCTAATCTGACCAGTATAAGGAATTGCACCCACACAGTCATCATATACCTCGCACACTTTATCCATTGAAGCACTTGTGCTTATCACAATATCACCTAAATCCAATTTGAAATGGCTCCATTTTCCTTTTACCATTTCAGGATCAAGAAAATTGCATCCTTCAAGACTGAGCCTTTCTGTCTTCATTCCAGCGATTCTTATTAGCGGTATGCCCTGAGGACGAAAATCAACTGATAGAATTCCAGGACCCTCCTGAAAAAGAGACATATCTGATATGTGCATTATTCGCCAAGCTTCAGGAATGTCATAATCATCACAAACAACAGAACCGCGAAAAGCCTCTTTTTTATACTTACCTTTTGCAATAGCATCGGCTTTATCTTCACAACAATCACGTATTAGATTGTCAATAGGAGTATCATTTTCCTGTTGTTGCGTAAGTTTTCCTTGAAACGCTAAATTCAAAATACTGCTCTTTAATTCCTGCGGCGTCATTGATCGGCACCTCCGAGGATAGCGGTGATCTCAGCGAGAACGCGGTCGATCTCAGCGTTCAGAGAGGCGCGTTCTTCCTCATATTTCTGAATCAGGTCGCGCGGATCGAGGATAACTTCTTCTTCGTGAGGATAGCCGCACTGATCAAGATTAAAGCCGAGGCCTTCCGTCAGCTCTTGATAGGTAAAGCTCTTTGCCTTGTCAAAGCCGTCGATGTTGATTTCTTCGCGTTTGTCCCACCAATCCAGAACAGGCTGAAAATGCTCGAGCTTCATCGGCTTTGTCTTGCTGAAATGCTTGTAGCCCTCGGGCATATCCAGACGGTAGAACCATGTGTTCTCGGTCTTGCCTGTATGGTCGAAGAACAGGATGTTCGTTGTGATGGATGTATAGGGAGAGAAGACGCTGCTCGGCATACGGATGATCGTATGCAGATTAAATTCGGACAGCAGCTTCTTTTTCAGATTGATCTTCGCGTTATCGGTGCCGAACAGGAAACCGTCGGGCAGGATAACGGCGGCTCTGCCGTCCTTTTTCAGACGGTACATGATAACAGCCATAAAGAGGTCGGCTGTCTCACTGGATGCAAGGTCGTCGGGGAAATGGTTTTTGACGTCGGCTTTCTCGCTGCCGCCGTAAGGAGGATTCATAAGGATCACATCAAACTGATCATCCTCCGTATAGTCAAGAACGTCCTTTAATAACGAATTGTCGTGATACACCTTCGGGACGTCAAGCCCATGGAGCAGCATATTCGTAATGCAAAGCATATACGGGAACTGTTTTTTCTCAATCCCGTATATAGAATTGCCGTATGCCGCCTGATCGTCGGTCGTTTTTACTTTCTTTTCAAGTTCTTTCAGCCAACTGGTTATGAATCCACCCGTTCCGCAGGCGAAATCCGCCATGTGCTCGCCGACCTGCGGATCGATCATCTGCGCCATAAAGTCGGTAACGGCACGGGGAGTATAAAACTCACCGGCCGAGCCGGCACTTTGCAGTTCTTTTAAAATGGATTCGTATATCTCGCCGAAAGCGTGGCTTTCTTCATAATCGTCAAGCTGCAATTCGTCAATGATATTGATGACCTGACGCAGCAAAACGCCGTCCTTCATATAGTTGTTGGCGTCGGCGAAGGTGGTCTGCACGATTGCCTTCTTCAAGGGTGTGTTAGCATCAACGGGGAGTGTCTTTAAGGTCGGGAAAAGTGTGTTGTTGACGAAATCCATGAGCTTGTCGCCTGTCATGGCGCTGCCCGATCTGTCATCGTGCGCCCAGTTTGCCCAGCGGCATTCCTCGGGGATGATGGATTGATAGCTGTCGTCGTCAAATTCCCAGTCCTGTTCCTTCGCGTCGTACACCTTCAAAAACAGCAACCAAGAGATCTGTTCGATACGCTGTGCATCACCGTTGATGCCCGAGTCATTACGCATAATGTCTCTGATTCTTTTAACAAAACCTGTTAAGTTGCTCATATTACGCTACCTCGCTGTATATTGCTTCTTTTAATTCCTGTATTGCCTTCATATAGCCTTCTTTGCCGCCAAAATAGCCGGCGATCTTGGAAGGCTTGCCGATTTTCGTAAACGGGTCAAGCTTGAGAACATCTGTCTTTTCAATCTCATATATGCCTGTATTCATGTACTTGTCAAGAAGTCTTTCAAGGATCTCACGTGCAACGCCGCTGTACTTGCTCAGAAAGTCGCGCTTCTTGACGCCTTCGGCACGTTCGCGCCGCGTCAGAGGCTTTTTGTCAAATGCAACGTGGCAGATAAAATCGAAATCGTCAACATCTGACATTCCCTGATCCGCTTTCATCATTTCAAGGTCGATGCCGCGCTCAAGGAGCATATTGCGAATGTTTTCCTTCTTTGGATCCATGCGCCATTGTCTGATGAAGTTGTCAAGGGACGCATATTCGCCGAGGATATTTGACTTTGTGTAGTCGGTGATGCTTTCCTGACGCAGCAGTCTTCCGTCAGCGTCATAGACCGATACGGTCTTGAAGATGACCTCAACACGACAGCCGTCTTTATCGACGATAGGCTTCACCTTCGGCGTCGGCGGATCAATCGGACCGTCAGTCGGACCGATTGGCGGTTCCTCGTCGTTTGGCTGTGGCGGTTTGTAGTTCGGATCGATTTCGATTGGGCCGTCCCATTCGGGATCGGCAAACAGGCGCGACACATTACGGAAGTCCATAACGACAAAATGCGTCTTGCCTTCTTTCTCGCGCAGACGGGTTCCGCGACCGATGATTTGCTTGAATTCCGTCATCGAGCCGATCATCTCATCCAGCACGATGAGCTTTGTCATCTTGCAATCGGCACCTGTCGAAAGCAGCTTGGATGTCGTGGCGATAACGGGATAAGGAGCTGATACGGATATAAAGTAGTCGAGCTTGCTCTTGCCGTAGAGATCGGAGCCTGTGATCCTGACGCAATAGTCGGGATTTTTCCTGACCATATCAGCGTTCAGATTGACAAGAGCCTGTCGCATCCGCTCGGCTGCGTCTTCGGTGGCGCAGAAGACGATGGTTTTTGCCATACGGTCTGTGGCTTTCAGGTAGTTGGTGATCTCTGTCGCTACCTGTTGGATGCGGTCTTCGATGACGATATTATAGTCGTAATCGCTGTTGGTATAGATGCGATCTTCAATAGGATTGCCGTTTTTATCAAGCTGACCAGCGGTAGGTCTCCAGCCATCACCGATGTCAGTTGTGATGTTGATGACCTTGAACGGAGCCAAGAAGCCGTCCTCGATGCCTTCTCTGAGAGAATAGGTATATAGCGGATCGCCGAAGTAGTTGATGTTGGAGACATACTTCGTCTCTTTCGGCGTTGCCGTCATACCGATCTGCGTGGCGTTCTTGAAGTATTCGAGGATAAGACGCCATTTGCTATCCTCTTTCGCCGATCCTCTGTGGCACTCGTCAACGATGATCAGGTCAAAGAAGTCGGGCTTGAAGAGCTGGCTGAAGTGATCTTCTCCGTCTTCGCCGACAAGCTGCTGATACAAGGAGAAGTAGACCTGATGGGATGTAATGGTGCTGGCATCGTCTTTTGATACGTTTATCTTGTGGGTGACCTTCTCCAACGGAGCAAAGTCTTGTTGGATAGACTGATCCACAAGGATATTGCGGTCAGCTAAATACAGTATTTTCTTTTTCAAGCCGCTTTTCAGAAGTCGATAGACAATCTGGAAGGCGGTATATGTTTTACCCGTTCCTGTTGCCATGACGAGCAAAATCCTGTCCTGTCCTTGCGCGATAGCATCTAAGGTGCGATTGATTGCAATTCGCTGATAATAGCGCGGCGGGTAGGTGTTCTGGCTCGAGTAATAAGGCTGTTCAATAATGGTTTCCTGATTCTGAGAGAAGTCGCCGTTCGCTTGACGTTCTGCCTTATATCGGGCAATCAACTCTTCTTCGGTGGGGAATTCGTCAAGCGCGATCTCGCGCTCTTTACCTGTAAGAAAGTCGTGCTCGGCAAAGCCGTCCCCGTTTGAGCTATACGCGAAGGGCAAATCAAGCATCTGAGCATATGTGATAGCTTGCTGCATACCGTAGGAAACGGAATGGTTGTTGTCCTTTGCCTCGACAACGGCGATAGGATAGTTCGGACCGAGATACAGAAGGTAGTCGGCAAACTTCGGCTTCTCACGGACAGCGAGATTGCCTTTGAGGTTGATGCGTCCGTCGGTGAGCTTGGTCTCCATTGTGATTTTATCCTTCCATCCACGATCAAGCAATGCAGGTGTTATGAAATTGAGTTTTATATCCTCTTCGGTCATTTGGTTCTTCGGAATGATTGTACTCATTTCTTCACCCCCAGTCCCGATTCAAGCCATTCTTTTTCAATGGGTTCATAAGAAAGATCATTTTCTTCGCAAAAAGCCTTGATCGATTTCATTGCCTTCATATTTGGACGCACCTTATCAAGCTCCCAACGATTTACCGTTGAAAGCGCAACATCAAGTTTTTTCGCAAAATCCTCTTGAGTATAAAAGGCTTTCTGCCTTGTTACACGAATTGTATCACCTAAGCTCATTTGGCACTCTCCTTGCAAGAATTACCACTATTATAGCACTAATTAGGCATTTTTACAAGAAAATTAATAAAAAGTCGCAAATATATTTAGGATATATAACAAATAGTCCGGTGGATTTCTCTGTCAATCAAAGAATATGTATAACTTTATACTGTCATTGGTTATAAACAAAACAGCTTATAACGTTTCTGGATCAACACTTAAGCTTTCTTGAAAGGTTTATGACGGATTTAATTCAGGCAATAACTATGTGGTCATCTGGTAAAAACACTTTGAACAACAGAGCTGACATTGCACTCTTCTGTGTGTCTTTCAATTATTCCATAGTCTTTGTAAATTGCCGTAAATCGCGACATCTACATGTTTAAAATCAATTGACAAAACAATTCAATAAATGTAGAATTAAAAAAGCTTGCACTTCGTTTATCAATTATTGCAACGATTTCAGCACTCATAATAAGTGAAATGATTTTAAATAGGAGAATATAATCATGGTAACAGAACAGGAAATGAAGAATAGAAAATTTACTTGTGAATTTGAAAAGGAAAGAGTTGCTTTTCAAGTAACATCCCAAGAGATGAATGTTTTTAAAAAGAGAAAGTATGCTCTCGCTAAGAAAATTGACGATTTTGTATTAAAACTTGAAAAAGAATTAAACTGTGGCAGAATTAAAGTAGCCGAACTGGTGGAAGAAAACTGCCAGCAAAGCTGGGACACTTATAAGAAAATAATCTCAAGACGTTGCAAAGCATCCAGGGTTTCCCTGTATAAGTTTTGTATCGGTATGAATCTAAGCAGAGAAGAAGCAGACTCGCTGTTTGAGCTTACAGATGAAGGCGGCTTAACGGATGAAAACATAGGAGATTACATTTTTGCAAGAGCATTGGGTATTGATTCAATATACGATTTTATTGATGAATACGAGCACTATACCGGAAAGAGCATTTCGATGAGAGAGCGCAAATGAAGCAGGGAGAATGACTTATGGGTTCAGAAAAGCACATATCTGAAATGATAATTCAATTTAAACAAGATTTTAACAAATATTTAATCCATTATAAAAAAGGGAAAACTATTCCCTCGAATGAAGGATATTGTAGCGATATAATAGAGCCACAGC
Organism: Clostridiales bacterium; assembly: GCA_024690965.1. GTDB lineage: Bacteria > Bacillota > Clostridia > Oscillospirales > Acutalibacteraceae > JAEEHZ01. Next base: position 54,551 of record JAILOG010000007.1, on the reverse strand, counting down.
AAACGACAGAGCAATATTTATAATTTTCCAATCAAATATTCGTTGCCGTAGCTGAAATTTATTATGAAAGGGCGTTTTATTATGAAACCCATTATTTTCTGCAACATTGCACGCATGAATTATTACAAAGGTATCATCGACGGTGTTGATGAACCTGAAAATGGAGGCTCGTATGTCAATAAGTACAAAAATGCGCACGAAGCCAACAATTTTGATTACTTTAACTTTCCCAACGATAATACAGATTACTGTGCAGGCTTTGTAATGCTTGCCAGGACTTCAAAAGAAAAAGACACCGAATTACATATTGAAAAAATCAACGGTTTAGAGCTGGCAAAAAATCAAGAACTTGTAGACAATGTGATAGTTGTTTTTTGCGCCAAGTCCAATAAGATCGACGGAGTAAGGGTAGTAGGTTGGTACAAAAACGCCACTGTTTACAGATATCCTCAGGAAATTAATTTTGAGAGCGGATATATTCAACAGTTTAATTTTATTGACAAAAAAGATAATTGTGTTTTACTTCCCTTAGGTGAACGCTATTTGGCAAAGTGGATTGTTCCGAGAAGCGGTCATGATGGCTACAAATTCGGTTTCGGGCGGTCAAATGTATGGTATGCGCAGGACTTAGGAGAAGATACCGGATTAAAAGCTTATGTTGAAAAGATGTCACAGCAGATAGAAGAATATAACGGCGAAAATTGGATAGACAAGGAGGTGCGCTGATATGAAATACTTTTCATGGGAAAATTTTGATAATGAATTCTTGAAAGCAATAGTGTATTCCCCCGAAACAAATGAAGATTTTCGTCCATTATATGAAACAGATGAAAAAGATGACCTTGTTTGCTCAATGAATATGATTTGTGACGAGCCGGACTTCACCTTTATAAAAAACTACCGCAACATTATTGAGGACAAGCTTTTGTGTAATTATCCGGATATTCTTAAAAAAGTTTTCAGCACCTTAAATATATTTGGGAATGATACAAAAACAAAATTAAAAAATCTTAAGCAAAAGCCTACTACAAAAAGCCTGATGACTACATATATAACAGCTTTAGTTAAAATCGGCGGTGTAGATGTAATATTCTCGGAAAACACGAAATTTAAATATAATATATCTCTGAATATGCGAGAAACACCCGTTGAAGACATACCTCTTTATGACTTTCAGCAGGATGCCGTAAAGGCTTTGGAAAAGCACTTTATCAAGGATGATAATCAAAGAGGAATTCTCGTAATGCCTACGGGCAGCGGAAAAAGCAGAACAGCATCATATTTTTTGATTAGAAAAATGATAAGTCAGGGTTATCAGATATTATGGATAGTTCATCGCCACATGCTTATAAATCAAGCAGCCGAATGCTTCTATAAATATGCGGGTCTTTCAAAACTGGAAAACCCCGATATAAAGAATTATAAAATAAGCTGTGTTTCTTCCGAGCATCAAAGTATTAAATCAGTTGATAAAAACGATAATATAATAATTGGAAGTATACAATCTATTTGCAGAAATCAAAAGCATCTCAAAAGAATAACAAATAAAAAACTTATGATTGTTATTGATGAATCGCATCATACCCTTGCGCGCTCCTATAGTGACACTATAAAGTATCTGCTTAAATATCGACCGGATGCCAAGATTTTAGGTCTTACAGCAACGCCTGTACGCAACAATTATCATAACAGCGCCGGCTTGCTGAAGCTCTTTGATAACAATATCATTTACAATATTTCTCTTTCAAATCTTATTTGTAAAGGAATACTTGCAGATCCTGTATTCGTAAATATAGACACAAACGAGGATTTTGAACCCGTAATCACCGAAGACGAGGCTCGAAGAATTAAACAACGAGGTGAGCTTCCTGAGTCATTGCTCGGCAAAATAGCTGCTTGTACATCACGAAACAGTATTATTATTGATGAATATCTTAATAATGCCGAAAAATACGGAAAGACTTTGATTTTTGCGCTTAACATCATACATTGCAGGCTTCTTTGTGAAGAATTGAAAAAACGCGGTGTCAAATGTGACTGTATTTATTCAGGCAAGTCTGATAATTCCTACATAATAGAGCAATTTAAAAAAGGAAAAACAGAAGATGAAAGAATAGATGTACTTGTAAATGTCAACATAATGACAGAAGGTAGCGATGTTCCGAGTATTGAAACTGTATTTTTAACAAGACCTACACAAAGTGAAGGCTTGCTTATGCAAATGATTGGAAGGGGCATGAGAGGCGTTCAAGCAGGAGGGACAGAGAAGGTAAATCTTGTTGATTTCAATGATAAATGGACAGTATTTAACAAATGGCTGAATCCTAAGTGGTTATTTAGCGAAACATACGATGCAAACAACACAGACAATGTTCAATATGATAATAAACCTGCATCACCGCAAGAAAAGGAAGAAATCTATTCTTGGGAACTTTGCAAAGAGGCATATAACATATTATCTGCTAAGGCAACATCATACAACAGCACAATAACGCTTCCGGCCGGTTGGTATCCTTTGATTGACGAGGATGGCTATGATTATCCGCTGCTTGTTTTTGAAGATCAGATCAAGGGATATATAAATCTTATGAAAGACAAAAAGGAGATTCTTTCTAAAGATTTTGTTGATGTTTCTGATTTAATAGAAAAATACTTTTCCGGCTTTTGTATGCGACCGAGCGAACGTGAAATTGCGCTTTTGATTGATAACCTTAAAAACTTTGAGGAAGAACCTATGGTTCATGCATTTGTTGACCGTAAAAAGGTTGATCCATACCTCATTGCAAAAAAGGCAATCGATGAGAAATCAGACTTTTTGATGCTGGCTGAGGAAGCATATAAAACATATCGGTTAGCAGAAGAGATTTACGGTAGCTGGGAGACTTATGCGAGTAAAGTTTTTCAAGCGTATATTTATAATGGAAAACAACCTGTATATGGCTGTCGGGTAACAGAGCTACCTGATGAAGAAATATCTTTTGACAGAACTCGTTATTATGATCTCTCTAAACTTGTACAGGAAGTAAAGGGTGAGATGTTCCACGGTGCATATGACGGAATTTCGTCAATACGTTGGACTGACAAAGCATATAAAGGGTATTACGGATGTTATTATTACAGAGATAACAGCATCGTAATAAACTGTGTTTTGAATTCAAAGGATGTTCCCAGGGAAGTTGTGAAATTTGTGATTTACCATGAACTTTTGCATCGTGACTATAAATACCACGACAAAGTGTTTAGAGAGCAAGAGCACAAATTTAAGAATTATGAAGAGTGCGAATATTTCCTTTACGGGCATATGAGTAAGTTTGAAATCGAAGAATGGTAATCTTCAATTATAAGTTTAATTTAATTCTCATTCAAAACTAAAACCACCTAATCTTTATCTTCAAGCCGTTTACACTTGAAGATAAAGAACTTAAACCGCTGACCTCCGGGGCAAGCCTATCGAATATTTTACAGTCAATGTGGTCCTAGGAAACCAATACTTTCTTCATACAGATATATTTAACTGTATGAAGAAAGGCAGAGCCGAAGCTCCGCCATTTCATTCACACACTATTGTTATCAAGTTTTATCTGTACACTTTCAATCATCAACCTTACCCCAAGCGCAAAGCCATATTTAAACGCCGCTTGCTCGGTATAAGAGTTCATTTCACATAGTATATCCTTATACTTTTCAAGCATTTCCATTTGTTTCTCTGTGAAATCAGCAGTAAGTTTGTCGTAGTTTTTGCCCGAAAGAGAGAGCAGGCTTTTTAATTGCGGATCATTCCTCACAAACATTTCCCATGGAATTATTCTGCCGTACCACAAATCTTCAAGTACCGTCATACTAAAACCACCTCATTCATTACGATTTCCTTTGCGCGAGCATGGATATTGTTCATCGCACCTATCCACGCCATTTGGTCGCGGCGTTTCAGTTCTTCGGTAACACCTTCCTGCTTGGCGATTTGGTTTACCAGCTGAAAAAGCATTTCATTAGCCTGTGCGTCCACGCTTTGCAGATAGGGAATAAGATTCATGTTCATTCGCATGACACCTATAACGCTTGGCTTTGTTTGCTTCAAGTGCTGATAATGCAGTTGTCCGAACATTCCTACGGTTTTTAAGTTATCTTTCATATGCAATACCTCCTTTGCGATACCATTGTACCGTAAAGGAGGCGAAAACAAAAATGTGCGATTTTTCAATTACGGATTGTCATTTTTTCTTCGTAATGTCAACATTTTTCATCTCATATTGGAACTGTATTCGCTGTTGCCTTAATATAAATGTGTGTACCTTGTCACACGAAATGCTACACCGGTAGGATCATTAAGCAGGATTAATGCTCAATACTTTTCACATTACACAAAACTAAAGTGTTGACTTACAATATTTGAGAAATGTTTATTATTCTTCATAATATCGTATAATTCTTTACGCTCAACTATATATACGTTATTTAACTCATTTGGATTGTAATTGTCATACCCAGCACCGGAAAACAAATATATTGTTTCATACTTTCTATAATTATCACCCAAATATTCTCCAATATCAATGCGCTGCTTGACTTTTGTTTGACATACAATACTTTTTTCAGTTATTGGGTCGTACATTACATACTCAATTCCCGGTGTGTTTTTTTTGCAAGAAGAAGGAAGGAAAATATATTTGCTGTTTTTGTAACTCATGTAATGAGCCATCAAATCTTCGAGATCCTCATCGCTGATTGCTTCATAAAAATTATTTTCATTTATTTTGCGTTTGGCGCATTTAATCCCAGCTAAATCAATAAGAGTTAAAGCAGACAATCCATCAATTTCCGCAACGGTTCCTTGATATTTCTTACCGGAAATCTTTCCGCGTATATGGTGAGGAATTTCCTTGCCGGTTCCAAGTTTAATCCAACCCTGTTTAACTTCTGAATACCAAGAAAGCCTTTCGTGATTGGATATACGAGGAATAAAGGAGATAATGCCCAAATAATAGATTTCGTTTAGTCTTGTGAAAACAATATCACCTTGTTTCATTTCACCATATAGATTCAGAGCACGTGTAAAAGTTCTATTGTGAAGTTCATTTTTATATTTGCTTGCTATGTCTTCATTATATTCTTTTCCTGAATACTCATCGAATTTATAACTCTTCCATCCCATTCCGAAAAAATTATGTTCAAGGCAATCGTTTTGAAACTTTTTGGCAGCGTCTGAGTTTCTTTCGCTTTTGCCAAACGGCTTGCATTGGACCCACCAAACCCGTGGCATTTTTTCTTTCATTTCAATACACCCCTTCTTTATTTTGTTTTTAAAATTCTATAATCCTGCTTAACGGGCATATATGTCGGTAGTTTATATAAAGGTAAATTTATGTTTAAACTTGCGGTTAAAACTTACGAAAAAGATTCTGATTCTACATTCATTATATTTTAAACTTATACATTTTCACTGTTAAGATTATTATTCCAATACAAATAATCATATTCTATTGAGTAAATATTGTTTTCTCCAATCAATTCTTTAACCGCTTTTTGAAATGCTGCGTATCGAGCAGGAAAAGACTTTATTTCCAGTTGCACACCATTTTCGTTCAGATCTTCATCACCCCAAGATGCACAAAATACTGTGTTTATATTGAGTTCTTGCCTTCTTATGGCGCTGCCATTTCTCTCGCCATATTGTTTCCAAACGGTTTTAAGCATTATAGAATCAAGTGGGCAATGGCAAAACCGAAATCTATTCCTTAACTCTGGGCTTGAATAACACATGATATAAAGATACTTTGCAGTCATATTTATCAGCTTTTGTGCGTTGCCAAAACTAAAAGAATCCGTGGCTTCTTTCGTCTTATGATTATTGATTGATTTACAAATAGCGTTGGCTGTTTTGAGAAAATAATCATCATGGTCTTGCTGGGTTTTGAATTCGTTTTCGAAAAGCTTATCTATGTACTTACGCAAATGAATTTTTGCTTGCTTGTCCTTTCCAACCCAATCCTTTTTCCCTTTAAATGCTTGCTGCAAGATGGCATCGCGCATAGCACATCCAAATATGAATTCAAAAACCATGTTTGCTAGAATCTCTTGACTATAATTGTTCATACTCATATTTTGCTCCATATTCCAAAGTTCCCCCTGCCGGCTATCCGACAGAGGGATCTTTTAATTAATATTGTTTAAATTAAAATATCAATCCTGATATCTTTCCACTGACTTGTCTTGAAGTGGTGGACGCTCGGTGCGGTTTTGACAAACTCGCGGGCGTACGCCTCATCAACGATCAATTCAGCGATTTTTAAGGGCTTGGAAAAATTATTTCCCCTGTCCCTTGATAGCTGCCTGGGCTGCTGCGAGACGTGCGATCGGAACTCTGAACGGTGAGCAGGATACATAGTCAAGACCGATGCTGTGGCAGAACTCAACAGATGTTGGGTCTCCGCCGTGCTCGCCGCAAATACCAACGTGAAGCTTGGAGTTTACGGGCTTGCCGAGTTTGATAGCCATTTCCATAAGCTTGCCTACTCCTGTCTGATCAAGCTTTGCGAACGGATCGTTTTCATAGATCTTGGTGTCGTAGTAAGCGTTGAGGAACTTGCCTGCGTCGTCTCTTGAGAAGCCGAATGTCATCTGTGTAAGGTCGTTTGTACCAAAGCAGAAGAAGTCAGCCTCTTTTGCGATCTCGTCAGCTGTGAGAGCAGCTCTCGGGATCTCTATCATTGTACCTACTTCGTATTTAAGATCGCTGCCTGCTTTCGCGATGATCTCATCGGCTGTTTCAACAACGACCTTCTTAACGAATTTAAGCTCTTTAACATCGCCTACAAGAGGAATCATAATTTCAGGCTCAACGTTCCAGTCGGGATGTGCCTTTTTAACATTGATTGCAGCTTTGATGATAGCTCTTGTCTGCATTTTTGCGATTTCGGGATATGTTACCGCCAAACGGCATCCGCGGTGTCCCATCATCGGGTTGAACTCATGCAGAGAAGCTATTATATTCTTAATAGTTTCAACGGATTTGCCTTGTGATTCCGCGAGAAGTTTGATGTCCGCTTCTTCTGTGGGAACGAACTCGTGAAGCGGAGGATCAAGGAATCTGATCGTAACGGGATGACCTTCAAGCGCCTCATAAAGAGCTTCAAAGTCTCCCTGCTGCATAGGCTCAATCTTCGCCAGAGCAGCTTCTCTCTCTTCAAGTGTGTCCGCGCAGATCATTTCTCTGAACGCCGCTATTCTTGAAGGTTCAAAGAACATATGCTCTGTACGGCAAAGTCCGATACCCTCGGCGCCCAGCTCTCTTGCTTTCTTTGCGTCTGTTGGTGTATCTGCGTTTGTTCTTACTTTAAGAACTCTGTATTTGTCTGCCCAAGCCATAATTCTTCCGAATTCGCCTGCTATTGTGGCGTCAACCGTAGGAATAAGTCCGTCGTAGATGTTACCTGTTGAACCGTCTATTGAAATGAAGTCGCCTTCATGGAATGTCTTGCCTGCAAGTGTGAATTTTTTGTTTGCTTCATCCATATTGATATCGGAGCAACCGGATACACAGCAAGTACCCATACCACGCGCAACAACAGCCGCGTGAGATGTCATACCGCCGCGAACTGTGAGAATACCCTGGGAAGCCTTCATACCGGTGATATCTTCGGGAGAAGTCTCAAGACGGACGAGAACAACTTTTTCGCCTCTTGCATTCCATGCTTCCGCGTCCTCGGCTGTGAATACTATCTTACCGCAAGCGGCGCCCGGAGAAGCGCCCAAGCCCTTGCCGATAGGTGTAGCGGCCTTTAATGCTTTTGCGTCGAACTGGGGATGAAGAAGTGTATCGAGGTTTCTGGGGTCTATCATAAGAACGGCTTCTTTTTCTGTTCTCATACCCTCGTCAACAAGGTCACAGGCGATTTTAAGAGCAGCCTGAGCTGTTCTTTTGCCGTTTCTTGTTTGAAGCATATAAAGCTTGCCGTGCTCAACGGTAAACTCCATATCCTGCATATCTCTGTAATGGCTTTCAAGCTTTTTGCATACGTCTGTAAACTGCGCGAAAGCTTCGGGGAATTTCTGTTCCATTTCGGTTATGTGCATAGGTGTACGAACGCCCGCGACAACGTCTTCACCCTGAGCGTTTGTAAGGAACTCACCAAACAAGCCTTTGCTGCCTGTCGCGGGATCTCTTGTAAAAGCAACGCCCGTGCCGCAATCGTCGCCCATATTACCGAATGCCATAGACTGAACGTTAACCGCTGTACCCCAGGAATAAGGGATATCGTTGTCACGTCTGTAAACGTTTGCTCTGGGGTTGTCCCAAGAACGGAAAACGGCTTTTATAGCGCCGAAAAGCTGCTCCTTGGGGTCGTTCGGGAAATCTTCGCCGATCTTTGCCTTGTATTCAGCCTTAAACTGGCCCGCAAGCTCTTTGAGGTCCTCCGCGGTAAGCTCAACGTCTTGCTTAACGCCTCTTTTTTCTTTCATTTCGTCGATAAGAACTTCAAAGTATTTCTTGCCGACTTCCATAACAACGTCAGAATACATCTGAATAAATCTTCTGTAGCAGTCCCAAGCCCAGCGGGGGTTGTTAGATTTTTCAGCTATAACGTTTACAACCTCTTCGTTAAGACCGAGGTTGAGTATTGTATCCATCATACCGGGCATAGAAGCTCTTGCGCCGGAACGAACCGAAACGAGAAGAGGATTTTCTTTATCGCCGAATTTTTTGCCGGTGATCTCTTCCATTTTTACGATATACTCATTGATCTGACCTTTAATTTCGTCATTGATCTGTCTGTTGTCCTCATAGTATTGTGTGCAGGCCTCTGTTGTAATTGTAAAGCCCTGCGGAACAGGCAATCCGAGATTTGTCATTTCGGCAAGGTTTGCGCCTTTACCGCCAAGAAGCTCTCTCATGTCTGCATTGCCCTCTGTGAACAAATAAACCCATTTTCTGCTCATTGGTTTCTACCTCCGTATACTTTGTTACTCTTTAACTGTGTATAAAAATCCCTATACGCAGCCTTATGAGTATTATAACAGATTATTTTGGAAATATCTACATTCAAAATAAATGTATAATTAGAAATACCTTGCAAAACACAGAAAAATTATGTACAACTTTCATAAAAATTGTTAAAATAAGGGGGTTTTTAATAATATATCTTGAAATTTAAGCATAAAGATGGGATAATTGATTTGTATTTTTCAGGCAACTTTTTGCAAAATAATATTTCGGAAAGGATGGCATTGTGATCGTTTATCGGGTTGCGGTGCCGGTTTTTGATTATGCAGAATAAAAGCGCGTTGATTCTCGCGGGCGGCGAGGGAAAAAGAATGAGATCGGAAAAGCCAAAGGCGTTGTGCGAGGTTTTGAACAAGCCTATGCTCGGTTGGGTAATAGATGCCGTTAAAAAAAGCGGTATAAAGAATATTTGCGTTGTAACGGGCAGCAAAAAAGAATATATAGAAGAATATCTTAACTCCAAAGACAAAGATATAAAAACCGCCTATCAGTCGGAAAGACTGGGAACGGGTCACGCCGTAATGATGGCAAAGGAGTTTTTAAGACAGGCAGGCGGAGATGTTGTGATTCTCGGCGCCGATTCTCCCTTTATGGACAGCGACACCGTAACGCAGGCCTATAAAATTCACAAAGACACAAATGCTTTTGCGACCGTGATAAGCGCCGGGGTAGACGATCCCTTTGGCTATGGCAGGATAATACGTAATAACGATGGTTCCTTTAACAGAATAGTTGAGCAAAAAGACGCGGACGAAAATGTTCGGAAAATAAAAGAGGTCAACAGCGGTGCCTATTGGTTCAATACAGAAAAGCTTTTATGCGTTCTTGATAAGCTGAACTCAAACAACGCCGCGGGAGAATATTATTTGACAGACACATTAAAGCTTATAAAAGAGGAAGGACTTAGAGTATCGGTATACGAATCCGCTTCGTCAGATACCGTTTTGGGCGCGAACAGCCCCGAACAGCTTGAAGAATTAAATAACATAGCAAAGCGGAAATATTGCTGACATAGGCACTTTGCAATTTTTCCGTTTTATAAAAATTTGCTTTACTTTATGCTGATTTTGGTATAAAATAATTGTGCGCGGTACAAAGTTTATATATTGGGGAGGAATACGAAAATGAACACTGTTCACGGAAAAAACATAAAGATTTTCTCGGGTAATTCAAGCAAAGAGCTTGCCATGGGAATAGCAAATTGCTTGGGGCTTCAAATGGGGAAATCCGATTGTTCAACCTTCAGCGACGGAGAGATATCTGTTTCGCTTCACGAAAGCGTTAGAGGCTCAGACTGCTTTATAGTTCAGTCTACGTGCGATCCCGTTAATAATAACCTTATGGAGCTTCTTATAATGATAGACGCGATGAAGCGCGCTTCTGCCGCCAGAATAACAGCGGTTATACCGTATTTCGGATATGCGCGTCAAGACAGAAAATCACGCTCACGTGACCCAATATCCGCTAAGCTTTGTGCGGACATAATAACAACGGCAGGCGCAGACAGAGTTCTTTCCATGGACCTGCACGCGCCTCAGATACAGGGCTTTTTCAATATCCCCGTTGATAATCTTTTGGGCGCGCCCATGCTTGCCAACCATTTAAAGAAAAAGATGGGAAAAGATATTTCCGACTTTGTTATCGTTTCTCCCGATTTAGGATCTGTAACGAGAGCAAGAAGCTATGCCTCAAAACTCGGCTGTCCGCTTGCGATTATAGACAAGCGCCGTCAGAGGGCAAATGTCAGTGAAGTTATGAATATAATCGGTGACGTTAAGGGCAAAAAGTGCATTTTGGTAGATGATATGGTAGACACCGCAGGCACGATATGCAACGCCGCAAAAGCGGTTATAGAAAAGGGCGGCGCGCTTGAAGCATACGGCGCGGCAACGCATCCCGTGCTTTCGGGCGCGGCAATAGAAAGAATACAAAACAGCCCCATAAAAGAGTTCATTTTCCTCGACACTATCAAAATACCCGAATCCAAAATGATAGACAAAATAAAGATTTTGCCGTGCGCGCCTCATTTTGCGGAAGCAGTGGAAAGAATATATGAGGACAAGCCTATTTCTTCTTTGTTTGACTGATTCAGAACAACTATATACGCCCGTGCGCAAGAGCCGGGCGTTAATTTTTGACAAAAGGAATAATACGAAATGATATTTTTTAAGAAAAACCCCGCGATATCGGGCGTTGAATATATAGTAGCCGGATTGGGAAATCCTGACAGGAAATATGAGCGAACACGCCACAACTCAGGATTTATGGCGATAGACGCTTTGTGCGACAAGCTAAACTGTGAGCTTAAAACGCTAAAATTTAAATCATATTGCGGCACCGCGGTTATTAACGGGAAAAAAGTATTGCTTATGAAACCGCAAACATATATGAACAACAGCGGTGAGGCTCTTATGCAGGCTATGAATTTTTACAAGGTACCGCCTGAAAAAACAATAATAATTCTTGACGATATCTCGCTTGATGTGGGTAAGATGCGCATACGCCGAAAAGGAACCGACGGCGGACAGCGTGGAATGGCAAGTATAATTTATTTAAGTGGGAGTGATATGTTTCCCAGAATCAAGCTTGGTATAGGCGCAAAGCCAAACCCCGAATATGATCTTGCGTCTTGGGTTTTATCAAAATTTAATGACGAAGAATACAAAACCATTCTTAAAACGTGTGAAAATATTCTTCCCGCAGTAGAATATATAATTGACGGAAACATAGACAAAGCTATGAATTTATACAATTAAGGAGCGTAAAATGCGATTTTTTACTCTCAGTCCACGGCTGAAGCTGTGCGCCGAATTTGTAAAGGGCGACAAAATAGCTGATATTGGAACAGATCACGCATATCTCCCGATCTATCTGGCTCAAAGCGGAAAAATAACGTCTGCCGTGGCGGCGGATATTAACCCCGAGCCGCTGAATAGGGGAGAGCTTAATATAATCAAATACAATTTATCCGATATAATAAGTGTGCGGCTTTCCGACGGTCTTAAGAACATAGAGCCCGACGAAGTAACCGATATTATCGTAGCGGGAATGGGCGGCGAGCTTATCGCGAAAATAATTTTTGACGCCCCGTGGACAAAAGACAGCACAAAAAGGCTGATTCTGCAGCCAATGTCCCGTCCCGAATACTTAAGGGAATTTTTGTATAATAACGGGTATAATATTCAGGAGGAAAAATGTGTAATTTCCGAGAACAGGCTGTATTCCGTTTTATGCGCGGTGTACGCGGACGCTCCCAAAATGCCGTCCGCGACGGAAAAATATATTGGCAGAATACAAAAATCAGATGACATATATCTGTACAATCAATATTTAAAAAAAGTCGTAAATTACTTAAAGCAAAAGGCGCAGGGATATGAGCACTGCGAAAATTCGAAAGAATACAACAAAATAACGAAAATAATAAAGGAACTGGAGACATAAGCTATGACGACAATTCTTGATATTTACAATTACATAGACGGATTTGCGCCGTTTGACACTTCCATGGAGTTTGACAACACGGGAATACTGATAGGTGACGGTAAAAAAGAAGTTAAAAATGTTCTGCTCGCGCTGGATATCACGGGTGAAGTAATTGAAGAAGCCAAAGAATCCGGAGCAGAGCTTATAATCACACATCATCCCGCGATATTCAACGGAATAAAGAGCATTTCGGAAAACGACCTTGTGTACAGGCTTATAAAAGCAAATATCGCCGTTATAAGCGCGCACACAAATTTAGATTTATCGCAAACCTTTGGGGTAAACACAGTTTTAGCCGAAAAGCTGGGGCTTGAAAACCCCCGTTTTATAAACGAAGAGTTGCCATTGGTTGCCGGCGAGCTTAAAAAGCCGCTTTACGCAAGCGAGTTTGAAAGCAGTGTATCACACGATTTGAATAATAAAAGAGTGCGTTCAAACGCCGTAAAAATTAACAAGATTATAAAAACGGTCGCTGTGGGCGGCGGAGCCTGCGGAGAATACGGCGGAATAGTTGCCGATATGAACATAGACGCTTTTGTAACGGGTGAACTAAAGCACCACGAATTTTTGTATTTGACCGAAAAAAACGTTTTGGCGATAGACGCAGGGCATTTTTACACGGAAAATCCCGTTATTGAGCCGTTAAAAGAACGACTTTCCGAGAAATTCGGAGATGTTGGATTTTTCGTAAGCAAAGTTTGCTGTTCGTATTAATTTTGGTTGACTTAACTTGTAAAATGCATTACAATATATCTCACAATGTAGAAGTATGTAAGAATATGTAGTTAAAGGACGGATGGTATATGAAAAGAATTGTGTCGGCGCTGACGATACTGTGTCTGCTTATATCACTGTGCAGCTGTAATACGGCTAACAGTCAAGGGGATTATCCCGTAAAAATTGGCAGCGTTGTTATAAATGAAAAGCCGAATGTTACCGTGTGCATGAGCGACAGCATAGCGGATATAATAATCGCCTGCGGTTACAGCACGTCAATAACAGCACGCTCGGAGGATTGCGACCAAAACGAAATTTTTCCGATTCCCACGGTAGGAACAAATGAAAACCCAGACATTGACGCAATTGTTGAACTTGAATGTGATGTTGTTCTCGCCGACGATAATTTATCTGATGAAAACAAAGACAGGCTGACGTCATCGGGCATTACAGTAATTTCCTTTACGCCTGCGTCGACACGCGACGAGCTCTCTAAGCTATACAGCAATATTTCCGCAATATTTGACGGAAATAATATCGGACGAGAATCAGGCGAAAAGAAAATAGATAATTTGTTTTCTTCTATTGACGAACTTAACAGACAAATTCCCGAATCCCAGATAATAAATACCGCTTGTTATATTTACGGTGTAGAAGGGAACACCGTAAGACTTGTTACGGGCGATTCATTTGCAAGCAAGCTTATAGAATATACAAATACGTCTAACATTGCCGCCGGTGCGGTTGGCTCGGAGATGGACGCAAATCAGCTGAAAATGCAAAATCCCAAATTTGTATTCTGCGCCCCGGGAGTTAAAGAAAAGCTCAAAGGGCACGAGATATTAAGCAGGCTTTACGCATTGTCGGAAAACAATGTGTTTGAGCTTGATCCAACCGCGATGACGCGCCAGGGTAACACAATACTTACCACGGTGGAATTTATGGTGATATCAATGTATCCGCAGCTTTCGGGCAACTACTCCGATACGGACAAGACCGATACCGACAATACCGATACGGAATCATCCGATACGGATTCCTCAACAGATACATCGACTGACACAGAGCAAACATCCGATGCCGAAACTGAATCAGATGCAAGCGATACAAGCGGCGGTGATGTTGTTTATATAGTAAACTCGGACGACGGCTTATCGCTCCGCAGTTCGCCCGAAAAGACCGATAATATCATAGGCAGCTTGCTTGACAAGCAAAAGGTGACTCTTGTTGAGGACTACGGCAACGGCTGGTTCAAGGTGAAAACCGAAGACGGAACAGAAGGCTACTGCAGCAGCGAATTTCTTATTAAAGAAAACTGATACGAAAATACATAAATTTATCACGCCGGCATTGCATAGAGCAGTGCCGGCGTATTTTATGTTATATTTAGATTTGAAATGTATAATGACTTGTGGATGTGTATTTTATTTTTGATAATTTGAACAATGTTTTAAGTTTGATAAGGGAAATACCAAGAAGTGCTAACATATAATAGTGCGGAAAAGAATGATAGAATCGAGTTTCGTCGATATGATTTTTTCCTCATTCAGCTAAGCTCATTTTACAGTTTTTCGGTTTTCTAACTGCCCACTAATACTGAAAAGTTTTAAGATTCTGGGTAATATTGGTTACCGTTACTGGATATGTCTGGCAGTGAATAGCCATGCAAATAATGATTCCATAAATCCAATAATTTGTTTTTGTACTTTTTTAACGCTGGAATAATTATCTTTTTATTATCTCTTATGTGGGGGTAATCTAATTTATCCATGGGTTCAAAATTGGTTAAGTTGTACCGTATTGATTTACCGTCTTTTACAACATGAACATGTGGAGTGTGTTTATGTATTTCTTCGTTAGGATGGATAATAAACCTGTAGTTTCTTTCGCAATGAATAGAGGCACCGCCACAAAAGAAAATATCAAATTCGATAAATTCGGAATTAATATATTCAAATAATTCTAAGAGTGGTTTATCGTTGCGAAAACCTAACAAATAATCATCGTATCTGAAGTGTAAATTATTTAAACTAAGTACATTATTCCCAATAGTGGCGGCTAAATAGTTGTCGCGTGTTTTCGTGATATATGTGAGAAAATCACTTGTATTTATTATATGGTTATCTAATAATTCTTCTTAATTAATAAAAAATGTAATTGAAGTACGGGGTTTGTATATCATTATTATATCAGTAAAGGTTTCATAATTCATTCCACAAATATGAATATTAATTCTAATAGACTTCATAAACATACCGCCTCAAACAAAATGTAAATCAAAAATCCGAACATTTCGCCAATAAGCAAAAAGTTCGGATTTTTGATTGGTGGGAGAAGGTGGATTCGAACCACCGAAGTCACTGACAACAGATTTACAGTCTGCCCCCTTTGGCCACTCGGGAATTCTCCCAAAAATAAACTCGCAGATTTGCGAGTTATCTGGAGCTGGTGGACGGACTTGAACCCCCGACCTGCTGATTACAAATCAGCTGCTCTACCAACTGAGCTACACCAGCGCTTAACGCTCAAACAATATACCACAATAAATATAAAATGTCAAGCTTTTTTTCTATTTTTTCTTATATTTTTGCGGCAAAAACGATGCGCCCCGGTAACACGCCGAGGCGCATCGAATAATGCTTTCTTTTGAAAGAAACAATAACGTTATTATTCGTTTATAGCAATAACAACACCTGAACCAACAGTTCTGCCGCCTTCACGGATAGCAAAACGGAGGCCTTCTTCAATAGCGATAGGTGTGATAAGCTCAACGTCCATGTCTACGTTATCTCCGGGCATGCACATCTCTGTGCCTGCGGGCAATGAAATAACGCCTGTAACGTCTGTTGTTCTGAAATAGAACTGAGGACGATAGTTGTTAAAGAAAGGTGTGTGTCTGCCGCCTTCGTCTTTAGTAAGAACATAAACTTGGCCCTTGAACTTTGTGTGAGGATGAATTGTGCCGGGTTTTGCAAGAACCTGTCCACGCTCGATCTCTGTTCTCTGAACACCACGGAGAAGAACGCCTACGTTGTCGCCTGCCTCTGCATAATCAAGAGTCTTTCTGAACATTTCAAGACCTGTAACAACAACTTTTCTCTTCTCGTCTGTAAGACCAACGATTTCAACTTCTTCAGAAGTCTTGATTTGACCTCTTTCAACTCTACCGGTAGCAACAGTACCACGACCTGTGATCGTGAATACGTCTTCAACAGGCATAAGGAAAGGAAGGTCAGCCTTACGCTCAGGTGTAGGAATGAACTCGTCAACAGCGTCCATAAGCTCATGAATGCATTTGTATTCGGGAGCGTTAGGATCCTGTGATGTGCTGTTAAGAGCAAGATAAGCAGAGCCGCGGATGATAGGTGTATCGTCACCCGGGAACTCATATTCGTTCAAGAGATCACGGATTTCCATCTCAACGAGGTCGAGAAGCTCTTCGTCATCAACTTGGTCAACTTTATTCATAAATACAACTATATAAGGAACGCCAACCTGACGTGAAAGCAAGATATGCTCTCTTGTCTGGGGCATAGGACCGTCTGCTGCGGAAACAACGAGGATAGCGCCGTCCATCTGAGCAGCACCTGTGATCATGTTCTTAACATAGTCAGCATGTCCGGGGCAGTCAACGTGAGCATAGTGACGTTTTGCTGTCTGATACTCAACGTGAGCTGTGTTGATTGTGATACCACGCTCTCTCTCTTCGGGAGCCTTATCGATATTTGCGTAATCTACGAATTCTGCATCGCCGCCAAGGTTAAGAACCTTTGTTATAGCAGCTGTAAGTGTTGTCTTGCCGTGGTCAACGTGTCCGATTGTACCGATGTTAACGTGTGGCTTATTTCTTTCAAATTTTTCTTTTGCCATGGGGAATCACTCCTTATTTTTATGTTATGCTCTTTTATAAGCTTGATGTAATTCTACCAACTTTTATTAAAAAAATCAATAGTATTTTACAAATTACTTTAATAAACAGGCAAAATTTTTCTGTTTTTCCTGTTTTATCCTATTGCAACGGTGTTATCAGTCTTTCTTTTGACGTGCCGTGATAACCGCCTCAGCAACGCTCTTCGGTATTTCCGCATAGTGGCTGGGCTCCATTACGTATTGACCTCTGCCCTGAGTTTTACTTCTCATATCGGTAGCATATCCGAACATTTCGGAAAGCGGAACCATAGCGGTAACGCGCTGTGCGCCGTTATCGGCTTCCTGACTTTGAATCATACCTCTGCGAGAGTTGAGGTCGCCTATAACGTTACCCATATACTCCTCGGGAACTATAACGGAAACCTTCATAATAGGCTCCAAAAGCGCAGGATCGGCTTTTCTCATAGCTTCTTTGAACGCCATTGAACCGGCGATCTTAAATGCCATTTCGGATGAGTCAACTTCGTGATAAGAACCGTCGTAAAGCGTTACCTTTACGTCTACAACGTTGTAGCCAGCAACTACGCCGCTGAGCATTGCGCCCTGGATACCCGCGTCAACAGCAGGGATATATTCCTTCGGGATAGCTCCGCCGACAACCTCGTTGACGAATTCGTAACCCTTTTCGGGATTAGGCTCAACTCTGATCTTAACGTGACCGTATTGACCTTTACCGCCCGACTGACGTGCATATTTCTGGTCAACATCCGCGCCTCTGCGGATAGTCTCTTTATAAGCAACCTGAGGCTTACCGATGTTGGCTTCTACCTTAAATTCACGTAATAATCTGTCTACGATGATCTCAAGGTGAAGCTCACCCATACCTGCTATGATCGTTTGACCTGTTTCTTCGTCTGTGTAAGCCTTAAAGGTTGGGTCTTCCTCCGCGAGCTTTGCGAGAGCAATGCTCATCTTTTCCTGACCGGCCTTTGTTTTAGGCTCTATTGCTACTCTGATAACAGGATCCGGGAATTCCATAGACTCCAAGATAACGGGATGTTCCTCGTCACAAAGAGTATCGCCTGTTGTTGTATTTTTTATACCAACCGCAGCAGCTATATCACCTGCGTAACAGGTCTCTATATCTTCTCTGTTGTTGGCGTGCATTTGTAATATGCGTCCTATTCTCTCGTGCTTGTCCTTTGTTGAGTTATAAACGGCGCTGCCTTTGTTAAGAACGCCCGAATACACTCTAAAGAAGCACAGCTTACCAACGTACGGGTCTGTAGCTATTTTAAATGCAAGAGCAGAGAAAGGCTCAGTGTCTGATGCGTGACGGCAGGTATCTTCGCCCGTTTCGGGGTTTACACCCTTGATTGCGGGAATATCCGTCGGTGCGGGCATATAGTCCACTATCGCATCCAGAAGCTTTTGAACGCCCTTGTTACGGTAAGAAGTACCGCAGCATACGGGAACCATTTCATTGGCTATTGTAGATTTTCTTATCTGAGTTTTGATTTCCTCTATTGAAAGCTCCTCGCCCGCGAGATATTTTTCCATAAGGTTCTCGTCAAGCTCGGCAACGTGCTCAATTAGCTCGTCACGGTATTTCTGAGCAAGCTCTTTCATGTCGTCGGGGATATCTTCATCTCTCATATCCTGACCGAGCTCATCGTAATATACCTCTGCTCTCATTTCAACGAGGTCAACTATTCCTCTGAATGTCTCTTCACAGCCTATCGGAAGCTGAATCGGAACAGCGTTACATTTAAGTCTGTCTTTCATCATCTGAACAACATGATAAAAATCTGCACCCATAATGTCCATCTTGTTTATATAAACCATACGGGGAACCTGATAGTTGTCAGCCTGACGCCATACAGTCTCAGACTGCGGCTCAACGCCGCCTTTGGCACAAAGTACGGTTACACTGCCGTCCAGAACACGCAAAGAACGCTCAACTTCTACGGTGAAGTCAACGTGTCCGGGTGTATCTATTATATTGATTCTGTGCTTTTTCCAAAAGCAAGTTGTTGCAGCAGATGTAATTGTAATACCACGCTCCTGCTCCTGTACCATCCAGTCCATAGTAGCGGCACCATCGTGTGTTTCGCCTATTTTGTGGTTTTTTCCGGTATAGAAGAGGATACGCTCTGTTGTTGTTGTTTTACCGGCATCTATATGTGCCATGATGCCGATATTACGCGTCATTTCAAGTGAAACTTGTCTTGGCATAAAATCCTCCTGTAAAAATGAATAAAACCCCTGCCGCAAAGCCGGGGTTTATATTCCGCCGCTTAATTTTGCGGTACAAATTACCATCTGTAGTGTGCGAAAGCCTTGTTGGCCTCAGCCATTTTGTGTGTATCGTCACGCTTTTTGGCTGCTCCGCCGACACCGTTAATGGCATCGAGAATTTCGCCCGCGAGTCTTTCTTTCATCGTTCTCTCAGAACGAAGTCTTGAATATTTAGATATCCAGCGCAAGCCTAAGGTTTGTCTTCTTTCGGGACGAACCTCCATTGGTACCTGATATGTGGCGCCGCCTACACGACGTGCCTTTACCTCTAAAACAGGCATAACGCTGTCCATAGCCTGCTCAAACACCTCTAAGGCGTCTTTTCCGGTTTTTTGGGCAATAATATCAAATGCGCCGTAAACTATCTTTTGTGCTACACCCTTCTTACCGTCATACATGATGTTGTTGATAAGGCGTGTAACGAGCTTTGAATTGTAAATTGGATCCGGCAAAACATCACGTTTTGCTATTTGACCTCTTCTTGGCACTTTACTTCCCTCCTTCACTATTTATGATATCATAGGTACTCGAAAGCGACTGACTCTTCCGCCGTGCCAATACAGTATATATAAAGCACCGTATTGTGCACATAACTATTTTAGTTATCGGGATTTATCCAGTCCTTACTTACCTGCCTTTGGACGCTTTGCGCCATATTTGGAACGTGCCTGCATACGTTTTGCAACGCCCTGTGCGTCGAGAGTTCCTCTTATAATATGGTAACGAACACCGGGGAGATCCTTTACACGACCGCCTCTTATAAGAACAACGCTGTGCTCCTGAAGGTTGTGTCCTACACCGGGGATATAAGAGCTTACCTCTATACCGTTTGAAAGTCTTACTCTGGCTATTTTTCTTAAAGCTGAGTTAGGCTTTTTAGGCGTAGCAGTTTTAACTGCTGTGCAAACGCCTCTCTTTTGCGGTGAGTTCTGGTCAATTGCTCTTCTCTTTTTAGAGTTCCATCCCTTCAAAAGAGCGGGAGCCTTTGCCTTTCTCTCAGAAACCTCTCTGCCGCTGCGAACAAGCTGGTTAAAGGTTGGCATACTTTGCTATTCCTCCTTTCCTCAAAAATAGGCGTATTTTACGCCGGTATATGTTTAAATTCGGGTTGCAATATTTTTCCCGAAAAAACATCCGTTATTCACTGTGCGGCGCATTTTGTAACAAAAAATCTTATTTTTTGCCGCAAACCCCACGATTTGGTATTGTATCACATCAAATTGGGCTTGTCAAGTACAAATTTTAAGCTTTTTTGAGTTGATTTCCCAAAAATTTATTTTTCGTTTTCAATTCTTTCCAGAAGCTGCTTTACAGAGTTATAGTGGCTTTTATCCATATATTTATAAATGTCCTGCGATTGTATTTGCGTATTTATTTCGCAGCCGAGTTTTTCTGCTGTCATATTAAGAAAATGCAAATTTTTAACAAAAACGGGACCTATAAGGTGTGTGCCAAATGTATTGTTCTTAACAAAGCCTTCGTCACCGCCTTCTTTTTCGTTACCGAAGCCCATTTTCATTTTAAATAGGGGAGTGGTAACACCTTTGGTGACGCTGCATTTATTGATAAAGCCTATATGATAAACTTCGCTGTATTCGGCGGATGCAAGACAGTCGCCTACAATTCTTTTTGTGCCTTCGGATGTCTCAAAATCGCCTATGCTAAGCCCCTCAAATTCGGTACCGTCGGCAGTTGTTATTTTACTGCCCAATATCTCAAAGGCGTTGCCCGTAAACAGCATAACTTTGTTTTCTTCGCTTGCTTTTGTAAGCGTTTCTTTGTATTTCTCAATATCTTTTAAAACGATTTTTTGGTTTTTTTCGGTGCCTGAGCCCATATAATAAAAGTCGTAACCGGAAATATCTTTTTCTTCGTACAGGCTTAAGGTATCTGTGATAACATTTGCGCCGTTATCGGAAAGATATCTTTGCAAAAGGGTAATATTCGCGTATTCGCCGTATAAATTCATTATATCGTTATACATATGTAATATCCTGACTTCCACAGACCTCACCTCATTTTATTTCTATGTTTGATAAAAACTTTGCCTTATCGGAAAAGCACGTTACGGCGTATAGATCCTCATAGTCGTTGTGCCTTATGTGTCTGCACGCCTCGTCGATGCTTTCATACACTTTGATCTTAGATTTGTCGATCGTGCTGAATTCGGTACGCAACGCCAGGTCGTTACAATACTTTCCGCACAGATATATATTTTTGATATGTGTGCAGCCGAGCAAATCAAAATTTATATCCCACAGCCAAGATGTTTCGGTAGTGAAATACTTACGGCTTATGGCATCCACTATAATTATCACGCTGCACACCTTTCCCGATTCGGAAATATATTTGAACGACATATCGTAAGAAATGGAGTTCTCATGCTTGGACACAAGAAAAGTACCCTGATGCTTTCCGAGTGTAAAACGTATGAATCTGCCGTTTTTGAGTATATAGTTGCACATAAGCGCGGCAATTTTCTCTTTTTCCACTCCCGCGAGTGAGCACGCCGTAAAAGCCGCGAGTATGTTATATATATTGTAAATGCTTTTAAACGCAAGCTTTACATTATAGTTACCGTCTATGGTAATCAGGCCGTTTTCAAGGTCAACATTTGTAACCGTATATTGCGTGTCGTTTCTCTTAAAGCCGCAGCTTTCGCAAAGGTATTTTCCTATGTGGTTAAAATGATAATACTCATATTTCATCGGTTTATGGCAGGCGGGACAATACAGCGCGTCGTTGTAAACGCCTTCAAATATCTCCGTATCAATATCGCATTTGTCTACGCCGAACCAAATAACATTATCTCTGTCTTTACCAAATAAAGAAACAAACGGGTCATCGGCATTGAGCACCAGTGTGGAATCATCGGGTATGCTTTCCTTTACAGCGTCAAAGACCCACATGGGATGGCCGTTTCGTGTAAGCTGGTCGCGGTAAAGATTTGTTATAATATAGTATGTAGGAGAAAACCACTTAAAAGTATATTTCGCGTATCGCTCATCGGATTCAATGAGAAGCACGTCTGCTTTTACCCTGCCGCTTAAGGTGCAGTTATCAAGGATCATTGTTGTAACGCCCTCTATTTGATTTGAACCCTCAACATTATAAGCGACCTTTAACCCGCTGTTTTTAAGCACGCTTGCAATCATCTCTACAGTAGATGTTTTTCCGTTGCTGCCTGTTACGGCAATGATTTTTTCCGGCAGCGTTACCTTCTTTAGTATATCGGGACAAATTTTCAGGGCATATCTTCCGGGAAGGCTTGAGCCTTTTCCTACAAAAGACCCGACAAACCTTACAAGCTTGCAGATCAATATGGCAGCTAATTTTCTCATATCTATTCTTCTTTCCGTGCTTTTAAACAATCCAATTTTCTGATAGGCATAACTTAACCCCCCGGCATACGTCGAGGGGTATTCTTTGGTGACCCGGACGAGAATCGAACTCGTGTTACCGCCGTGAAAGGGCGGTGTCTTAACCGCTTGACCACCGGGCCTTATTTGGTAGCGGAAATAGGACTTGAACCTACGACACATCGGGTATGAACCGATTGCTCTAGCCAGCTGAGCTATTCCGCCACAATAAACGAAAGCTCTGCTCCCGCCGAACTAACGCTTGGCTATTATACAGCAACGTTTTTTAATTGTCAATACTTTTTATGTTATTTTTTGAGCGATTTTTTTGCGTTTTTTCGCGCGCGACGGAAGCGTTGCGATATCGCTTATAAAAATTGTAACCATATTTTTTAAAAAATTTCAAAAAAATATATTGCAGTTTTTCAAATGATAATATATAATACTTAGGAGATGTGCTTTTACATTATTTTTTATGCATAGGAGGATTCTAAAATGTTCAAAAAAGCAACAAGTTTAGTTTTAGCAGCACTCATTCTTACACTCACAATGGCGGTTGCAGCGCCTATATCAGCGTCCGCTTCCGTTACTTCGGGCGGAACAATATATTTGCAGGTTCCCGCTTCATGGAAAACATATTCAACCGTTTATTGCCACCTTTGGAAAGACGGCGGCAGCGACCTTTATTCTTGGCAGACAAGAAAAGAAAAAGCAGTTAAAGTATCAGACGGCTTATACAGCTATGAAATTCCCGCGGGCGCAGACGTAAATATGGTTATTTGGTCAAACGATATCGGTATGCAAACATACGACCTTACTATGGGCGATTGCTGCATAGGAGATACAGTTTACAGCCGTAACGAGATCGTAGAAAACCCTGTTGACTCAAACAAATCCTGTGAGCTTGTTTATTGGACAACTCACACGTCATACGGTCCCAAATATCAGGAATCCTCAATAGGAACACAGCTTGGTGAAACACCCGATCCGGAGGCAGTTGTTTGCACACACGGCGCGGCAGCTTCCTCAGGCGACGGCAACAGCACCACAACAACAGGCGGATCAAAGGGCAAAGCAACATCAACAACAGGAAAGTCTACCACAGCAACAGGCACAACAGAAAATGTTGCGTTGTTCGCGGGTATTCTCGCGGCTTCTTTGGCAGCATGCTTTGTATTGAGAAAGAGAAACGCTGAATAATTTATCGCGATTTTATGAGGCAGGCTCATTGGGGCTTGCCTCTTTTTCTTTACTGTATTTGAATAAATGTATTTATTTTTCATATTGAATATGTTAGAATATCGTAAAGTAAAAATTTCGGAAAGGCGGTTTTTTTATGTCTCACGATGCTTTTAATGCCGGTGTGGATTTGACGGGGCTTCACGACGTTTCTTCGATAAAACTGCTCGTTTGCTATATAACAAAAAAGATGGGCGGCTATGCCGATAAAATCACCGTAGCCACAGCGCTCCAACAGCAGGGCGTGGCAAATTATTTTGAAACGCTCAACGCTTACAGCGAGCTTATCGGAAAGGGACTGATAAGCGAGAAAGACGGAGTTTGCCGTATTGAGAAGGGCGGCGAGGACATACTCAGAGAACTTGAGGGAGAACTGCCTGTTTCCATAAAAGAAAAAACCCCCGATTTTATAAAAATGGTCGCCGATGACCAGCGGCGCAAAAAGGAAAATAAGGTAGAAATCACAAAACAGGGCTCGGGTGTAAATATAAGGTGCAGTGTGAAACAGGAAGACCATAACCTTATCGACCTTGGCTTATATATGCCCGGTAACGAGCAGGCGTGCGTAATAAGAGATAACTTTCAGAAAAACGCTTCAGACATATATAACATTGTTATAGCAGCTTCGATAGGCGATTGCGAAATGCTTGATTATGCGGTTGAGAATTATAAAACCAAATTAAACGGAACAGATAAATAGTAAAATACCTGTCGAATTTTTTCGGCAGGCTTTTTTATCAACAAAATTACACGGCTTCATATTATATATTATATAACAAGATACATTTACTACTTTTTGCCGATAAGGAGGCAATTGCTTTGAAAAATATAAAAATTGCCGTAATAGGCGGCGATATAAGAATGTATTACGCGGGAAAAGATCTTGAATCAAACGGCGCACAAGTGTGCTTTACGGGCTTTGAAAAGATAGGCGTACCGTCTTGCGGTGAAAAAGAATTGTCAGATTGCAGATTTGTGTTGCTCCCCGTGCCTCTTACAAGAGACAGCCACTCGCTGTTTGCCCCGCTTTGCGATAAAAGAATTTTGCTTGATAGCGACCTACCGCCACTAATAAAATCAAAAACTGTTTTTTGTTGTATGGAAAATACACTTAGACGCTTTTGCCACATAGGCGACAGCGAACAGGTATTTGACTATTACAACGCCCCGGGCTTTGCCGAAAAAAATGCCGTTTTAACAGCAGACGCAGCTGTGTCTATCATACACAGCGAGACAAACGCGTCTTTGGTAGGCAAAAAGGTGCTTATACTCGGCTACGGCAGAGTGGGCAGAGAATGTGCAAGAGCAGTCAAAGAAGACTTCGCCGATATTTATGTAGGTGTAAGGCGAAAGGAAAGCGAACTTGAAGTCATATCACACGGCTTTACACCTGTAAGCTCGCTAAATTTGGAAAATATGCAAAAATACGATTTAATCATAAATACCGTACCGTATACGCTTTTAAACACCACTGTACTTGACAAAATCAACAAAAGCACCTTAATTATCGATCTGGCATCGGACGGCGGAGGCACAGATTTCAAACATGCCGAAAAAGCAGGATTAAAGGCAATATATGCGCAGGGTCTGCCCGGTAAATATTACCCCGAAAAAGCAGGAAAAATAATATCTCAAACAATATCACAATTTACCGGAGGTCTGTAATCTTTATGAAGCTAAACATAGGATATGCTCTTTGCGGATCTTTTTGCACACATGATAAAGCGCTTAAATATATGCGCATATTAAAGGACAAGGGACATAATATTATACCTATACTTTCTTTTAACAGCGCCGGAATTGACACACGTTTCGGAACGGCAGCGCAGTTAAAGGAACAAATATCCTTAATAACCGACAACCCCATTATAGAAACCATAGAAGACGCCGAGCCGATAGGCCCCAAACAAATGTGCGATATAATAATCATATCTCCCTGCACGGGAAATACTCTCGGAAAGTTGTCTGCAGGCATAACCGACACGCCTGTTACGATGGCGGTAAAAAGCCATTTGAGAATAAACCGACCTGTTGTTATCGCGCTTTGCACAAATGATGCGCTGGGAGCGTCGGCGCAGAATATAGGAAAGCTTATCAATACAAAAAACGTGTTTTTTGTACCCATGCATCAAGACGACCCTCACAGGAAACCCCATTCGCTTGTCGCGAATTTTGACTTACTCGAGGACACCATGCTGTCGGCGCTTGAAAAGGCTCAATTTCAACCTGTGTTTTAACACATATTCAGCACGGCAAATAAAAATTGACACTTTTTGCAAGGTATGATAAAATCAGAGAAACAATGTTCTGTCTACCGATAAAATTTCGGCAATGGGTGTAATATAATGAATTATAAGTCGGACGCGGAGATATATACGCTCCCTGATGAAAAAGAAGGATTGCGCAGGATCATTTCTTGTACACCTCAAAAAAAGAATTCAAAAGAGCTGAGCGATAACCTTATTAAATCGTTTGGCTCTTTGTCTGCTGTTTTGGAGGCAAGCGAAGATATGCATATCAAATGCGGGGTATCCTCTGCAACTTCCGCCTTTTTGCGAATGATACCCTCTATGTGCAGATATTACAAAAGCAGTTGTTGCATAAAAGAAGGCGATATCCTCCGCGAAGAAGCAATACAGCAATATATAACATACAAATTTGCAGGGCTTTTGAAAGAAACGGTAATTATTATCCTGCTGGACAAGAAAAACAGGATACTGTATTCAGCAAAAATAAGCGAAGGCGGAATATCGGGTGTTTCTTTGGTGATCTCCGATATAGTTACTCTTGCTGTAAGTAAAAGTGCCGAGAAAGCAATTATTGCTCATAATCACCCAAGCGGACTTGCGCTGCCTTCCGAAGAAGATCTTGCAGTAACAAAAGATTTGAATACCGCTTTTAAGCTTGTAAATATTGAGTTATACGACCATATTATAACAGCGGACGAAGAATGTTTTTCCTTCAGAAACCAAGGATTTCTGTAATTTCCTTACACGGGAGATGCTTTATGCAAATACATCTTTTCTTTTCTGAAAAAACGTAAATTTTCAAATTACACCTGTTTAACCTACGTTGAAAGATATTTTGGCTTATTTCGGTTTTTTGCACCTTTTTGTGCGGAATATAATTTTCTTCGGTATAAAAATTCTTTATTGTTAAGGTGCTTATATAGTCGTTATTTATTTTTACGGATACTCTCTTAAAGCTTATTATAACAAATACGGCACGCAATAAAATCAAAATCAAAATAAAGCATAATAATATATAGATGATCTCTCCGAACACTCCTGCGTCTGAAAACACAACAGCGGTTGCCGAGATCAAAAAAGCCACCGCGAACACAGGATATTTATACGCTGCCATCGCGTCCCTTGGGGGCGTTATTTTTTTACTGCAGACGTTATTAAATCCCTTGAAAATTTGGGATATTATTTCGTAATTCACTTTTGCCTTTTCGGGCGGTATCAAAAGGCTCATATCTCCTTTTATCTTATTTGAGCTTACGGTTTCTATAAACGAACAGCACAAATTAAAGGGCAGCATATACATATTTTGCCTTATGCAAATCGCATTTACGGCTTCGGGTTTAAAAATGAACACATTTCTCTTAAAAAGCCCTCTGCTTATATACATAAGTCCGTTGCTGTCCTCACTCAGCTTAAAGCCGAAATATTCATTTATCTGAATTGCAAGTGAAATAAAAAAACAAATGATTATTATGTTTGACACGACTGCCGCGGCAGGAGATATTCCCGCATATATCAAGTATTCGGTCACGCTTATACCATTGTAAATCTTACTTGTCAAAGCTTCGCCGAAAAGCCTGTCAGCGTTGTTCATAAGGGGAATAAGCGTCAGAAAACCCGTAATCGAGTTTGACCAAAGTATAGCCGAAAGAAATATTTTTTTAAACTCTGAGCTATATATCACATTCGCCTTTTCACAGAATATTTCATACGCTTTTTTCGCACCCATATAAAACGTTGTTTTTACGTCTCTAAAGGTGGAAGGAACGTCCAAAAACACTTCTGCGGCTCCGAATATTGCTCCGCCTATCAATCCGCGTTTAATATTCAGGGTACTTATTTTTTCGTTTTTGATAAGCTTTTGGGATTTTATTGTTACTCCTCTGTTTATCAGGATACGGTCTTTGTCTGCCAAAAAAAATTCGCTTTTTCGTCTGATAAACGCGTAAATGATTATTATTGCGCAGCCAAGCAGTGTTAAAATTGACTGTAAGGTTTTTATTTCTTTAAACACCGCAATCTGAAACGCGGGAATAATCAGCAAAAAGGCAAATCGGGAGATGAACCTTATAACTGAATAAATATGAGGCTTTATATAGTATTTATCGTTATTCATTTATAGTTTTCCAACTCTTTTATTATTTTTACCGCGGTTTTGATATCAAACGGGCAAGTGGTAATCTTGCTTCCGCAAGTATAAATATTTATAGATGCAGTGCCGAATTTTGTCTTAGGCAGAAATGAAGTTGTTTCGCAGTATTGTATTTCTCTTACGGCAAGCATTATTTTGCGCTTAAGAAGCAATCCCCTGTTAATTATCAAATATCCTTCCGTAATTTTAACCGAATAGCAGAAATAATAAAACGGAATATAAACAAAAAGGGATACTATCCAAAAGGTAATTGCTGCGCCAAACATTATCGCTCCCGCAAAAAGATTTATCGCAGCCGTAAAGCCGCAAAAGACACTGAAAATCAATACGGAGGCGGTTACTTTCGCGCGTTGTATAAAGAATGTTTTAGTATCGGGAATATACATATCATTACCTTTGCAAAAATCGATAAAACAAATTTTTGAAAAACGATGAAATTTTCCAAATAATGTGTTATTATATATATGATATACGTATTATTTGCAAAAAGCGCTTAAATATCAAATCTGTTTTTTTATTTAAGGAGGGCTCTATAATGTATGATTGTGTAATAACCATTGCTCGCCAATTCGGCAGCGGAGGCAGAATAATCGGCGAAAAGCTTGCCGAGGCTCTCGGTATGCCATATTATGACAGAGAGCTTTTGACCGAAGCCGCAAAAAAGGCAGGCGTTGACCCAAATGTCTTTTCCAATGTGGACGAGCGCGCTGTAAACAGCCTGCTTTATGCTCTGTCTATGGGGATCTACAGCGTTGGCAATACATTTTCTCCTATAAGCAGTATGCCCGACAACGACCGTTTATATATTGCTCAGCATAATATAATCAACGATCTGGCGAGCAAGGGTCCGTGCGTTATAATAGGCAGATGCGGAGATTACGTTTTGCGTGAACGCAAAAACCTTATCCGTGTATTTATATACGCAGATATGGAGTATCGCAAAGAGCGCGCATGCAGACTTTATGATATTTCACCCGACAAGGCTGAAAGCACCATAAACAAAACAGATAAAACCCGCGCCAATTATTATAATTTTTATACATCACAAAAGTGGGGAAATATGCAGAACTACGATCTGTGCATTAACAGCGCAAAGCTCGGTGAGGCGGGCAGTATAGAAGTCATTAAAGAATATGTGCGCAGATTCTGCGAAGAAAACGCCAAAGGATAAGCAAATGAAAACAGTACTTATAACAGGTGCGGCACGCGGTATAGGCAAAGGTTGCGCAATAGCTTTTGCCCGGAAAGGTTATAATGTTGCGATAAACTATAACAACAGCCAAAAAGAGGCGGAAATCCTGAAAAGCGATATACTGTCAAACGGTTTAAGCGCTGAGATATTCAAAGCGGATGTTTCCCGTGAAGAGGAGGCAAAGAGGCTCACATACGATGTTGTTTCCCGTTTCGGCAAAATAGACGTTCTCATAAATAACGCAGGCAAAGCTCTGTATAAGCCGTTTGACGAGGTAACAGACCTTCAGTGGCAAAACCTATGTGCCTGTGACTTGAGCAGCGTTATATATTGCACGAAATATGCTGTAAAGGATATGTTGCCGCACAGATTTGGCAGAATAATAAATATATCTTCAATGTGGGGAGAGAGAGGCGCATCCTGCGAGGCTCATTACAGTGCCGTTAAAGCCGGGGTAATAGGTTTTACAAAAGCTCTCTCTAAAGAATATGCTCCCTGCGGCATAACGGTGAACTGCATAACCCCTGGTGTTATTGATACCGATATGCTTAACATATTTTCCGCTCAGGAAAAAGCGGAGCTGATAAGCAGAACTCCCTGCGCGCGGCTTGGAACGCCTTACGATGTTGCGGCGGCAGCCTTGTTTTTCGCCGACGCAGGATCGGATTTTATCACGGGTCAGGTTTTGGGTGTAGACGGCGGATTTATCTAACAGGGTCGTATCGGTTAAATATTGACAAACACTATAATTATGTTATATAATTCATTTGCATTTATTAGAGTGAAGGAGCATTGTTATGGACACAAAAACAGAGAAAAAACAAAGATCATACGGCGGTTTGTCGGTGTTGTTCGGCATCTTGTCGATAATATTGACAGTATGTTTCAGCAGTATGTGCGTGATTCTTGATATAACGGGAAAAATAAGCAAAGGAACGGCAGCGGGTCTTGTTTTTGTAGGACTCATTTTCGGAATTATAGGGATTTTTACTTCCTGCATTTCAAACGCTACCGTTCGCGGCAACAAAGCTTCTGTTTTTGGGCTGGTGTGTTCAATAATAAGCATATTGTTATGCGTGTATTCCTTTATTCTCTACCTTGATATGTGCTATTGGTGGACAAACATACTCACGGGTATGGGCGTTATTTAAAGCACGGTAAAAATGTTTATAAAAACAGTTGATTTTTAGAGCTTATTATGATATAATCCCATTCGTTGCCCGATGAATGGGCAATACGCCGGTGTGGTGGAATAGGCAGACACAAGGGACTTAAAATCCCTCGGACCACAAATCCGTGCCGGTTCAAGTCCGGCCACCGGCACCAAAAATGCTCGAACAGCCTGTATTTATGCGCTGTTTCGGCATTTTTATTTTTTACATAAATCAGCTTGGAATTGTTAAAAATCGTTTCTGTTGCACGCTGGTTGCACACTTTTTTGTTCTGTTTTTTGAAGAAAATACAATGCTTTTAGGATTTTTGCTCATACCAATTGCACTGCTAATAAAAATTTACGGTTTTTTGTAAATATGTTATTATCGTCACGATAAAACAAAACTATCACAATATTATAAATTACCTGATGATATCCTCTCTTGAAAGGTTTGGATATCGTCAGGTAATTCTTTAATCTAATCTAACTAAAAATTGCCGATTAAACCGGCATTTTGTTCAGTTAATACTATTTATATGTCTTTACCAACCGCCTCTTGGACCGCCCATACCGCCGCCGGGTGCGCCCATATTTCCACCGGGACCTCCCATGCCGCCGGGTCCGCCCATACCGATTATCTCACTGTAATAAAGCGAGGACGTAAAATCCATAGTTGCCGTGGAATTTCCTGCGCTTATCGTATAAGAATTGCCCTGCGATAAACTCGGGGAAGAATATACTATGCTTGAAAAGCTCTTGCTTGTTGTAAACTCAAAGCCTGAGCCGTCGTCAACGGTGATTGTCGTGCCTGCCTGCCCCGAAAGGCTTACAAGCGCTGAGCACTGTGATCCGCTGTCAAAGTTTACAGCCATACCGCTTGAGCCGATCGCCAGCACGCATCCGCCTGTGATACTTGCGATGCAATCAGGACTGTCGCCCTTATCAAGCGCGCCATTGCCGTTATCTTCGGAACCTTCCACTATAACAAGTCCGCCTGATACATAGATAGAGCCGTTGGAGTCAAGCCCGTCGCCTTTCGCGTTTACATAAACGCTTCCGCCTGAGATGTTGAGCGTACCTGTTGAAGATGAACTCGACCACGGACCTTGCTCTGTTGATGTGCTGTCGGAGCCGCCTGCCGCGTTAATGCCGTCGTCGCTTGCGCAAACTGACAATTTGCCGCCTGCAATATTGATCGTTTCGGCTTCCAAGCCCTCATATGATTTTAAAACGGTGAGCTGACCGTCATTAATATTTAAAGCGGATGTCGCTGTAATTCCGTCGTCACTGCTTGAAAGCGTAAGCTTACCGCTGTTAAGTGTAATATTAGTATTGGAATGAACAGCGTCATCCGGGCTTGATACATTCAAGGTAATATCTGAAATATTGATATCGCCCTCGCATTTAATACCCTTTTGAGATTTGTCGCTGTCCTTTGAGTTTCCGCTGCCGCCGCCTGCCGTTATGTCAAGCGTGCCGCTCACAAGTGTAACATAGCCTGTAAATGTGTTACCCGATGTGTCAACATCAATACCGTCGTAGCCCGCGTCTATGGTGACGGTTCCGCTTTCCATATACAGATAACTGTCGCCCTCGTCGTTTTCGATCTGAATGCCGTCATGACCCGATGTAATGCTTGCCGTGGAGCCGCCTATTCTTACGGAATCGCCGGCTTTAAGCCCTATCGACTCGGCGTTTACATTAAGGGTCGCGCCGGTGAGCTTCAAATCATCGTTGCAGACTATTCCATGTAAGCTTGAGGTTACACTTAACGTGCCGCTGCCGTTTATCGTTACATCGTCTTTAGAATAGATCGCGCCGTCGATTTTACCGTCCTTTTCACTTGCTGTCATGGTAAGCTTGTTTTCGCCTACGCACTGAATTATAAGCTTATCGCAAGCGTCAGCCCTAATACAGGCGGTTTTGCTGTTTATCATGGTTACATTGTCAAGCACAAGGTATACATTGCCCGATTCAAGTGTGTCGTTTATGACTATCACCGCGCCGTCGGAGCTTCCCGTTACATGGTATACGCCTTTTGATGTTATTGAGACCTCACTGCCGCTGCTTCCTCTTGTTGTATCGGATATGGTACCCTGAGAGCCGGAAAGTGTTATTTCCGCGTCGTAGTTTTCATTTGTCACATCCTTATAGTCGCCGTCCGCGAAATATTCGTTTAAGTCGCTATCTTTGCCGCTGTAGGAAATTGACTGCACATTGTCGCTCTCGCTTGTATATACAGATGAAGTATTTGATACAGCCGTGCTTAAGGTGTTATCCGTGGGGCTTTCGCAAGCGGTCATAAGCATAGTAAGTATTGCTATGCAAAGCAATATAGTTATAATCTTTTTCATGGTGTCAGCCTCCTTTTTGACATGAATTTAAGTCGTGTAAATCAAAGTTGTGTTGTGTTTTCGCTGTAAGGTAAAATTGAGATTTCAAGATTGCCGTTTTTGGTGCGAAGCTCATCTATAAAAGCCTTTTCCATAAGCTTATCTTTCATTTGTATTTTATAGGTCAGCTTGAACATTGAGCCCATACCGGTAGTTTTTACCCCGGCTATTTCAATTTTTTTGAGATAACGGTCAAAGATCTCGTCAAACGCGCCGTTGTATTCAAGCAATTCAGGTATCGTTATTTTAAGAAGCATATCCTGCGCCATGCTCTTATGCTCGAATATGGGAAGCGTCGATAAAATGAAATACAAAACGGCAAGTCCCAACAGAATTGTTACGCCGTAACCCAAATATCCCATTCCGAAGGCAATGCCCGATGCCATTGCGATAAAAATAGCCGCCAGCTCATCCGCGCTGCCCTGCGCGCTTCTGAACCTGATAAGAGCGAACGCGCCGCCTATGGCAACACCTGCGCCTATATTACCGTTTACAAATGTTATAACAGTCGCTACCGTTATCGGCAAAATCGTTGTAACGAGAAAGAAGCGTTTTGTGGAGCGTATCCGAAACGAGATAATATAAGAATAGATAAGTCCTGTGACAAGTGAAACCGCGCACATCAGGAAAAACTGTGTTGCCGTTACAGGCGTTGAGTAAATAGAATTAAAGATTGTATTCATGGTATTCATCCTTTCATTATTGATTTGCCGCCGCGAGTAATTCGCGCCTGTAAGCTTCGCCGTATTTCGAAAAGCTGTTTTTGTAGATCCTGCCCTTTGATAAAAGAGCGGAAAGCCATAACGGTATCGCGTCCTGTACCTTTATTTCAAGAATGCTGCCGCCCTCATTTAAAAGAGGTATGCCGCTTAGTGAAGATGTAAGATCAAGGTCATCCATTCTGTATCTTGGATTTTCGTCGATCGTAAGCCTTAAGTCTCCGTCCGGCTCAAAATAGGCTGTCCTGTCATATATAATGATACATGACGGCCTGAGATTGTTGTAATTGCCTATAAAGTTTGTTATTTCCCTTTGTATTTGACTTTCATTGCCGGTATAACTTTCGCCGTCGAAAAATCTCTCGGCGAGTAATACAGTTGATTGTACTCTCCGCTTGTAGACAATACCGTAAGCCTTGCGTTTAAGCTCTAAAAATACGGGTGAGCTTACTGTTGCCTGCCCGTAGGAGCGTAGGCGTATTTTTTCTTTGAAGTCTGGCTTATCTAAAGATTCCCGAATGAGCCTGTGGTCGGGTGTGTCGTAATAGAGTGACGTAATTGTCGTCAGTCCGTAGCTGTCAGGCCGCATATCTCCCTTTATACCTTCTTTCAAAAAAGCTGTCTGTTCTTCACTTAGAACATATTTTAATTCGTACCTTTTCATAACCGCGATAGGATCATTCGGATCTACGGTCACAGGAGCTGTTAAAGTATTCATCATATTAAGCTCTCCAATCTTTAGGCATTTGCTGATTTGCTTGCCTTTGATGGTTATTATTTTAAGGGTGAACATTGAATGAAGATTGAAGGTTTTAAATTTTAAATTTTAAAAAATTTTCGGCAGAAAGAAATACGGCGTTCCTTTATATATTAAAAAATAAAAAAAGACTGAAATATGTTTGATTTTCAATCTTTTCTCAATAATTTATGGTATAATTAAGCGCACAGGGACGGTGATATAAATGAAAATACTGCTTGCGGAAGACGAAAAAAGAATGGCAAAGGCATTATGCAAGCTTTTACAGCTTGAAAATTACGAGGTGGACCATGCCGAAAACGGTGCCGACGCGCTTGAATTTATTGAAGCCGGTGAGTATGATGTTATCATCCTTGATGTGATGATGCCGATAAAAAACGGCTTTCAGGTCGCAAAGGAGGTAAGAGCGAAGGGCATCAAAACGCCTATCCTTATGCTCACCGCGAAAGGCGAGCTTGACGATAAGGTATACGGTCTCGACAGCGGCGCGGACGACTACCTCACAAAGCCTTTTATGACAAAAGAGCTGCTTGCGAGAATACGCGCGCTTTGCAGACGGAACATAAACTCAAAAGACGGCAGCTTATCGTTCGGCGATATATCTTTAGAGACTAACACTGCGACGCTCACCTGCACATCAAACGGTCAAAGCGTGCGGCTCGGCGAAAAGGAGCTTCGCATTTTAGAGTATATGATAGCAAATCAGCAGCGCATTTTGAGCAGAGAGCAGCTTGCGTTGAAAATCTGGGGCTTTGACAGTGATTCCGAATATAACAATGTAGAGGTGTATATGTCGTTCACACGCAAAAAGCTTGCCTTTATCGACGCCAAAACCATAATAAAAGCCGTGCGCGGAATAGGCTATGAATTGAGGTGCGACAATGTTTAAAAAATCAAGAAAAAAGATAGTTGCAGCGATAATGCTGTCACTCGTGCTTTTTCTGGGAGCCGTGCTTTGTACGATTTACGCGTCAAGCTATTATGAAATTAAAAAGCAAAACACCGAAATGTTGGAACGTTATGCTTCCTCATATACACTAAATGAACAGCCGGGTAAAATGAATCCCGAAGATAAGCCCTTTGCAGACGAAGAGCCTTTTACTGACAAAGAGCCTCCCAAAGATGACGGGCATATGTTCAGACATGACGAGCCCTACAAGCTTTCAACCTTTTACTCGGCGGCGTTCTCCGAAAGCGGCGGGGTTTTAAAAGTGGACAACGGCAAAAATGATTTCAAAAGCGAAGATGATATCATCGAATACGCACAGGATGTACTTTCCTCCGGCAAAAGCTCCGGCAGAGTGGACAACCTTATGTATATGACGCAGGAAAAGGACGGTTATACTCTTGTCGCGTTTATTGACAGCACCGTGACGGATAACAGTATGAGTACAATGCTCAGAAATATACTTATTTTAGGTGGCGCTTCAATAGTTATTCTGTTTTTCCTGTCCGTATTCCTCGCCAAGAAAATAGTCAAGCCCTTAGAGGAAAATGACAAGCGGCAAAAGCAGTTCGTATCTGATGCGGGGCACGAGCTTAAAACCCCCGTGTCGGTAATAAGCGCGAACGCAGAGCTGCTCACACGGCAAATCGGCGAAAACGAATGGCTGTCTAACATTCAGTATGAAAACGAAAGAATGGGTGTGCTGATAAAGCAGCTTCTCAGTCTTTCCCGTGCCGAAAACAGTAGCTTCCCAATGGAAAAGACGGATTTCAGCAAGCTTGTTACAGGCGGAGAGCTTCCGTTTGAGAGCGTTGCTTTTGAAAAGGGCTTAGCAGTAAACTGTGATATAGAGGATAATATATATGTTTCGGGCAACAGTGCGCAGTTGAGTCAGCTTGTCGCCATACTGCTTGACAACGCGATAAGTCACTCAAAAGGCTCAAATGAAATTGAATTAAAGCTTAAAGCAGAGCATCACAACGCCGTTTTAACTGTAATTAACGCTGCCAATGAAATTCCAAAAGAAAAGCTCGAACACATTTTTGAACGATTTTATCGTATTGATGAAGTACGAAACGACGAGGATAATCATTACGGCTTAGGACTTTCTATCGCGAAAGCAATCACGGATGCTCACAAAGGAAGCATTAAAGCCTCATACCATAACGGCAAGGCTGTTTTTACGGTGCAATTACCAATTGTGAATTAATATGCGATAAAAAAAGCTTCGTAAATCGTTATAATACAATGATTTACGGAGCTTTTTGCATTTATAGAATAATTAATAACGGAAAAACTATTGACACCGTGTCAGCAATATGCTATAATACAACTGCTGACACAGTGTCAGCACACTATCAAAGCACTTGGAGGGCAATAATGTCAACAAGAGAATCGGCAGAGGTTCGTGAAGTAGAAATCCTGAACGCCTGTGAAAAGCTGTATGAAAAAATGAATTTCAGAGATGTGACGATCAAAGAGATCAGCGCGGAAACATCGTGCTCTCGCCCGTCAATATATAATTACTTTCAAACGAAAGAGGAAATATTTCTTCGTTTGTTTGAGCGTGAATATATGCTGTGGTGTGATGAACTTGAAATGATCGGCGCGGACGAATTGAAGGCAGGTGAGTTGGCTGAGCGGCTTGCCCGGTCGCTTGAAAAGCGCGAACTGATGCTCAAGCTGCTCGCGGTCAATCTGTACGATATGGAGGAAAACAGCCGCATCGAACGGCTCATATCGTTTAAAAAAGCATACGGCAGAAGCATAGTGCTTTTTGATGAAATACTGAAAAAAGCGTTTCCCGACAAAACTGACACGGAACGCAGACAAACGCTTTTAACAGCTATGCAATTCCTGCACGGAGTATATCCTTACTCGCACGCAACGCCGAAGCAGATCGAGGCGATGGACGCCGTAGGAATACGGCACGATAACGGAAATATATACGAGCTTTCGCTCGTCGGACTTAAAATGATTCTAAAATAACGGAGGAAAAAACAATGCTTGGAAATTTCAGTTACAAAAACGCAACCAAACTCTACTTTGGAGAGGATTCTCTGGACTATCTCAACGAGGAGCTGCCCAAATACGGCAAGAACGTCGTTCTTATCTACGGCGGCGGTTCCATCAAGAAAAACGGTATCTACGACAGCGTGATCGCTATTCTTAAAGCGAACGGAAAGAACATAGTTGAAGACGGGGGCGTTATGCCCAATCCTACGGCGGACAAACTGCGTGAGGGCGTGAAGATCGCAAAAGCGCATAACGCCGATTTGCTTTTGGCTGTCGGCGGCGGCTCCTGCTGCGACTACGCGAAAGCGGTCTCCGTCTCCGTACACTGCGATGAAGATCCGTGGGACAAATACTTCGCCTGTTTTGAAGAACCCGACTGCGAGATAGTTCCGGTAGGATGCATCCTGACGATGGCAGGCACCGGCTCGGAAATGAACGGCGGCTCCGTTATCACCAATCACGACACAAGGCAGAAAATCGGACACGTTTTCGGCGATGAAGTTATGCCGAAATTCTCTATCCTCAATCCGCGCTTCACGATGAGTCTGCCGAAACGCCAGATGGTCGCCGGCATATATGACATTTTCAATCACATCTGCGAACAGTATTTCTCCGGTGAGGACGATAACGTCAGTGATTATCTCGCCGAAGCGCTGATGAAATCGGTTATCCGTAATTCGCTGATCGCCATAGAGAATCCGGAAGATTACGAGGCGCGCTCCAATATTATGTGGGCGGCGACATGGGCGCTCAATACGCTGATCTCGCGCGGAAAAACGACCGACTGGATGGTTCATATGCTCGGTCAGGCGGCGGGAGCGTACACCGACGCGACGCACGGTATGACGCTTTCAGCCGTTTCGCTGCCGTATTACAAGCATATCATGCCTTACGGTCTGCAAAAGTTCAAACGCTTCGCGACTGAGATTTGGGGCGTCGGTGCGGAAGGCAAAACCGATGAAGAGATCGCTAGCGCGGGACTTCTTGAAATGGAGCAGTGGATGAGAAAGATCGGCGTTGCCATGCATCTGTCGGAGCTTGGCGCTACCGAAGATATGATCGAAGGCATCGCTGACGCGACATTCATTCTCGATGGCGGTTACAAAGTCCTTGACCGCGCAGAAGTCGTACAGATTTTGAAGGAGAGTCTTTGAGGAGGAGAACACAATGAAAAAGATACTTGTTACGTATTTCAGTGCCGGCGGTGTGACGAAGAAGGTCGCGAAGAAACTGGCGGACGCTTTGGGAGCGGATATATTCGAGATTGCGCCTGCACAGCCATACACAAAAGCTGATCTTGACTGGACAAACAAACAAAGTCGCTCATCGGTTGAAATGAAAGACAGAAATTGTCGTCCCGAAATGGCTATGAAACCG
Source organism: Clostridiales bacterium (assembly GCA_024690965.1). Taxonomy (GTDB): domain Bacteria; phylum Bacillota; class Clostridia; order Oscillospirales; family Acutalibacteraceae; genus JAEEHZ01. The sequence goes on along the minus strand of JAILOG010000007.1, from coordinate 15,633 downwards.
GATGTTTCCGGTTACGATGTTATTCTCGTCGGTTTTCCGGTATGGTGGTACCGTGAACCTTCCATAATCGACACATTTATGGAAAGCGCGGATTTTACAGGCAAGACTGTTGTTCCGTTTTGCACCTCAGGCGGAAGCGGACTCGGCGATTCGGCGAAAAATATGCAGGCTCTCGCCCCCGGCGCAAAGGTGCTTGAAGGCAAACGCTTTTCAGCCTCTGCTTCGTCGGATGAACTGAAAAATTGGGTTGAAAAATTCTGAAACGGCAAGCCGATCAACACGTCACAAGCTAATATGCATTTTCAGCTTTAACCAATCCAAAAGCATAATAGGTATAACCAACAGTGAATTTAAGGCTCCCTGAAAATCCTCAGCTTGGGAGTATTAAACGTAAAAACAATAAAACATACAAACAGAACAATAAGCACGAATGCAGCAACACGGTTGTTGCATTTTTTTCTGTTTTTAACGAGCAAGTAAGAGATGAATTCTCCCAATAACACAGAAATAAAAAATAAAGATATGTCTACTGCAGGAAAATTTCTTCCTACTATTCCATTGTATGTGTAAAAGGCAGCGACCATAAAGATAAGAGATGCTATTATTCCTTTCGCTTTGGAGCAAAAGAAGTTGGGAATATCATTTTTAAAATATAAGCAACCTATTATTGCGGTGACCAGCATAGGAAAAAACAAAAGCTTCAAATGTTCCCAAGTGCTTTCGTTTATTGATGAAAACATAGCGACAAACTTGTTTTCTCCAGATAATTTGTATGTTAAATGGAGCAGGCAACCTATCACAAAGGAGAATATCACGCTGAATATTTGATATTTTTTGATCTTGTTGTTCATTATGTACTCCTTTTTGACTGTGTTATACAAATTTCGAAAATAATTCATAAAACTTAATATAATGCATTATTTTCTATTGAAATATATGATAAGGTTTGATATAATTATGTGCAATGTATTTGTAAAGATATGTTAGCTCAAACCAAAACTGAGTCGGAATAACCGTTCCGGCTACGGAGGTTATCAAGCTTGAATATTAAAAAAATCGTTATTACTGGTGGCCCGTGCGCGGGAAAAACAACTGCTATGAGCTGGATACAAAATGCCTTTACCCAATTTGGATATACGGTTTTGTTTGTACCCGAAACTGCAACTGAGTTTATTACGGGCGGTGTAGCACCTTGGACCTGCGGATCTAACCTTGATTATCAAAAGTGTCAGGTTAAACTTCAAATAGAAAAAGAAAGGCTTTTTGAACAGGCCGCCCGTTCCATGAAAGCGGACAAAATTTTGATAGTTTGCGACAGAGGCGTTCTTGATAACAAGGCTTATATGACGCCTGCGGAATTCTCCGCCGTTATGGATTTTGTGGAATCCAACGAGGTTGAACTGAGAGATAACTACGATGCGGTTTTCCACCTTCTTACGGCGGCAAAGGGCGCAAAGGCCTTTTACACGACCGAAAATAACTCTGCAAGAATTGAAAGTATAGAAGAAGCAATTGCTCTCGACAACAAAATTGTGGCTGCTTGGACAGGACATCCGCATTTCCGTGTTATCGACAACGCGACCGATTTCGAGAACAAAATGAAACGCCTGATTGCGGAGATCTCGTCTTTCCTCGGCGGTCCTGAACCGTATGAGATAGAGCGCAAATTCCTTATAGAATATCCCGATATCAACTGGCTTGAAAACCTGCCCAACTGTCAGCGGATAGAGATAATTCAAACATATCTGAAAACGCTCAACGGCGACGAAGTTCGTGTACGCCAAAGAGGAATAGACGGTAATTACATATATTTTCAAACCACAAAACGAAGCATAAATAATATGAAGCGTGTTGAGATAGAACGCCGTCTTTCAAAAGAGGAATATTTACAGCTTTTGATGAACGCCGACACAACGCGCCGTCAGATAAGAAAAACAAGATATTGTCTTACTTTTGGGATACAGTGCTTTGAAATAGACATATACCCGTTCTGGCACGACAAAGCAATAGTTGAAATTGAACTGAGCGACGTTAACGATGAAATCAAATTCCCGAAAGAATTGAAGGTAATAAAAGAGGTTACGGGCGACGAAACTTACAATAACGCTTCGCTTGCGCTCAACATAAAATAACAATCAGAATTTATTGATGCAGTCGACTGTAAAAAATATGTCGGCTGCATTTTTTTGCGGTTTTTATTAAATTCACGTGTTTATCATTGACAAAAAAGTTATAATCATTTACAATATTATTGTCTAAATATATAATAAAGTGTAGTAGAGGAATTGTATGCGTAAATATAGATTTTTGGCGTTTTTGCTTTGCTTAATCACGCTGTTATGCGTTTGCTCATGCGAAAAGCCAAAAAATAATGACCGCGGATTGTCTGTTGTGGCAACTGTTTTTCCGGCGTATGACTTTGCAAAAGCGGTCGTCAAAGATAAGGGCAATGTGGATATGCTTTTACCGCCGGGCAGCGAAAGTCACTCTTATGAACCCTCGCCGCAAGATATAATAAAAATACAGCAATGTGACTTGTTTATCTACATTGGCGGCGAATCTGAGGAATGGGTTGAGGAAATCCTGAATTCGCTTGACACATTTAATATAAAGGTTTTGAAGCTTTTTGATTATGTAACTCCTTTAAAGGAGGTTGTTTCCGAGGGAATGCAGAAGGACAAAAGCGAAGCTTCCGACGAAGTTGAATATGACGAGCATATTTGGACTTCTCCCGCAAACGCAATTCTTATGATAAAAGCAATAAATAAAGCTGTTTGCGGTATAGATAAAAATAATTCCGATACATATAACGCAAATGCAGAATATTATCTTAATGAGATAGAAAGCCTTGATTCTGAGTTTAGCGAAACCGTTTCAAAAGCAAAAAGAAAAACAATCGTGTTTGCGGACAGATTTCCCTTTGCCTATTTTGCAAACCGGTATAATCTTAACTATTGGGCGGCATTTCCCGGTTGCTCTCAGGAGACCGAGCCTTCGGCTTCTACGGTTGCTTTTTTGATAGATAAGGTGAAATCCGAGAATATTCCTACAGTGTTTTATATAGAGTTTTCAAACGAGAGAATGGCAGACGCCGTATGTGAAGAAACCGGTGCCGAAAAGCGGCTGTTCCATTCTTGTCATAATGTTACCAAAGAGGATTTTGAAAGCGGAATAACCTATGCGGACATTATGAAAAGCAATCTTACCGTACTCAAGGAGGCGTTAAACTAATGGCTTTAATAAGCTGCAAAGATGTTTCTTTGGGATATGAGGGAAGCGTTGTTTTGGAAGATGTTGATTTTCAAATCGACAAAGGCGACTATTTGTGCATAGTAGGTGAAAACGGAAGCGGAAAAAGCACATTGATAAAAGGCTTGCTCGGGCTTAAAAAGCCCCTGCGCGGAGAAATAACTTTAGGTGATGACCTAAGTCCGAATGAAATAGGCTATCTGCCTCAGCAAACAGCGATACAAAGAAATTTTCCCGCAAGCGTTTTTGAGGTGGTTTTATCGGGAAGGATAAACCAAATGAAGCGACGCCCTTTTTACTCTAAAGAAGATAAAGAAGCCGCGGACGAAAAAATGCGCCTTATGGGAATAGAATCCTTAAAAAACAGAAGCTATCAGGAGCTGTCGGGCGGTCAACAGCAAAGAGTATTGCTTGCAAGAGCATTGTGCGCGACTCAAAAGCTCTTGCTTCTTGACGAGCCGTCAAGCGGACTTGACCCCGTTGTGACAAGTGATTTTTGTAATCTTATCAAGAAGATCAACAGGGAACAGGGGATAACTATTGTTATGGTATCCCACGATATCCACACAACGGCAAGGTACGCAAGCCATGTGCTTCATCTCGGAAAACGTCAGTTGTTCTTCGGAAAAACACGGGAATATCTTGAAAGCGATATAGGCAAACAATTCACCGCCTGCGTACACACTCTCAACAGTTTCAGGCTAAACACCGGCATATGACCTTTTGTGATTTTTTGATGATTTTTGTCCGAAAAGCAACATTATGATTGTTATTACTTTAGAAGGATAATATAGTTTTATCGGTGAAGATGTACGTTACCGGCGTACTTTTGCATATTATTAAATTATACTTTCATTTTGACAGGAGGAATTGTTATGAAAGCTATAACATTTAAAAGGCTTTGCAAAAAAACGGCTTCGTTTGTGCTTGCGGCAGTAATGATCGTAAGTATGACGATACTTGTACCCACAGCTTTTGCAGAGCAGACAAAAACAGAAACGGCACCTTTACACGTTATCACAACGGTAAAAGCTGCCTATTCGGTAGGCAATTATAAGGTTACGACACAAGGCGGCAATCTTAATTTGCGCCCCAACGCTTCAAGCAGCGGAAACCCGATAGGCTCAGTTCCAAACGGTACTATTGTCTATGTTACCGAATTCTCTAACGGCTTCGGTAAAACAACTTATAACGGTCAAACCGGCTGGCTTTCCATGGATTACCTCACATTCGTATCGGGTTCAACAACTACCGACACAAGCGGCGGCAGCAATACAACATCTTATACTCCCGGCACTTACAGAGTAACCACACAGGGCGGTAACCTTAATCTGCGTTCATCACCCTCGAGCAGCGCGGCAGCCCCAACTACCGTACCTAACGGCACGCTTGTTGTTGTTACCGAATTTTCAAACGGTTTCGGTAAAACCACTTACGGCGGTTACACAGGTTGGATGAGTATGGACTATCTCACATTTGTGTCGAGCTCCACTACCACTACAACAGACACAAGCGGCGGTACGACATCATATACTCCCGGCACCTATAAAGTAACCACACAGGGCGGAAATCTTAACCTGCGTTCTTCGGCCTCAAGTAACGCGGCAGCTCCTACAACCGTACCTAACGGCACGCTTGTTGTTGTTACCGAGTTTTCCAACGGCTTTGGCAAAACAACCTACAACGGTTACACGGGTTGGCTTTCTATGAGCTACCTTACGTTTGTTTCTGGCAACACAACGCCTACGACAGATACCTCCTCTCAACCGACATCTCAGCTCGGAACTTACAGAGTAAATATAGAAAGCGGCACGCTTAATTTCCGTGCAACCGCTTCAAGCAACGGCACACGTATAGGCGGAGTTCCGAAAGATACGCTTGTTTATATAACAGAAATATCTAACGGTTTCGGTAAAACCGTTTATAACGGTCAAACAGGCTGGCTCTCTATGAGTTATCTTGTGTTTGTGTCAAGCTCTCAGACCACTACCGATACCTCATCTCCACAACCTACGGGTCAGCTTGGAACATACAGAGTCAATGTATCATCAGGCGGACTTTGGATGCGCGCATCTGCTTCAAGCTCGGGCGCACAGCTTACTATTGTTCCCAAAGACACTCTGCTTGTAATCACCGAAATTTCAAACGGTTTCGGTAAATCCACTTACGGCGGATACACCGGCTGGCTTTCTATGAGTTACCTTGCGTTTGTTTCAAGCAGCACAACAATCACAACCGACACCTCGTCTCCTCAACCCTCCGGTCAACTTGGAATATACAGAGTAAATATAGAAAGCGGTACTTTGAATTTCCGCGCAACTGCTTCGAGCAACGGCACTAAGATAGGCTCTATACCCAAGGATACGCTTCTTACTATCACCGAGATATCAAACGGCTTCGGCAAAACCGTTTACAACGGTCAAACAGGCTGGGTATCTATGTCATATATGGCTTATGTAGGTCAATCGTCCGATACACCTGTACAGCAGGAAACAGGTTATTACAAAGTAACGCTTTCAAGCGGTAACCTTACTTTAAGAAGCTCTGCTTCAAGTAACGGAGACAGATTGGGTCTTGTTCCCAACGGTACTGTTGTGAAAATAACAGAAATATCAAACGGCTATGGAAAAACAACATACGCCGGTCAGACAGGTTGGCTGTCTATGATCTATCTTACAAAAACCGATAATCCTCAGGATAATCCCAATCCGCAGGGCAACACATACACAGTTACCACTTCCGCGACTGCGCTTAATATTCGCGCTACCGCGAGCGCATCGGGACAAATAATCGGTTCTGTTCCAAAAGGTACTGTTGTTACCGTAACAGAAACGTCCAACGGTTTCGGTAAAATAACTTACGGCAGCACAACCGGCTGGGTAAGCATGGAATACCTTACCGCAACATCGGGCGGCGGCGAAAACAATGGTCCTAAACTTGGCACATACAGAGTAAATATAGAAAGCGGAACGCTTAATTTCCGCGCAACTCCTTCAAGCAACGGCACCCGTATAGACGGCGTTCCCAAAGACACACTTCTTGTTATCACCGAGATATCAAACGGCTTTGGTAAAGCGATTTATAAAGGTCAAACAGGCTGGGTAAGCATGGGATATATGGCATTTGTATCCGATTCTACCGATACCGTTAACACAAATTCTGACATTTCGGGATATACAACAGGCACATATCAAATAACTACCGAAGGCGGAAATCTTAAATTAAGAGCCGCACCGATAAACGGCTCACAGCTCGCCCTCATACCAAACGGCACTATTCTCCAGGTAACCGAAGTAAGCGGCGCATGGGGAAAAACCACATACAACGGCCAAACAGGTTGGATTTCTCTCGATTTGGCTAAAAAAGTTTCGGGACAAAACGGCGAAAACGGTTCCGAGACGGGATATGCTCTTGGCTCATACACAGTAACATTGTCATCGGGCAACCTGAGAATGAGAAGCGAACCTTCCGCGTCTGCCGATCCTATTGATCAAATACCAAACGGAACAAAAATAGTTGTTACCGAAATAAACGACGGTTTCGGCAAAACGACATATAACGGAAAAACAGGCTGGGTTTCTATGGCGTATCTGTCATTTAACCCCACATCTGAAATATCAAGCGATTATTCGCCGGAAATTGACCCTGAAGTTAACCCCGGCGGCGAAGTAAGCCCCGTAGGTGAGGTTGCACTAACATATGTTGTAAACACCGAGGACAATTCCGCTGTAAAGATTTATAATAACGCAAACGAATCTTCCGCCGTACTCGGTACAATACCAAACGGTACCACAATAATAATAACGGGAAGCCAGAATGATTTCGGATACACTTCCTATAACGGCACAAATGGTTGGGTAGCGATGAAGTTCCTCACAAACGTAGCCGAAAATGAAGTGAACGCGGGTACACTTTGCGTAATCAAAACTCTGGATATATTAGGCTCTGTTAAGCTTCACAAAGAGCCGAGTTCATCAAGCGAGGTTCTTACAAAGATACCTAACGGTACCGAAGTTATCCTTCAGGAAAAATCCGGTATGTGGGCAAAGGTTTCTTACAACAATATGACAGGTTGGGTTATGAAGCTTTATCTGTCAAAGGGTATAGGAAAGGTTGCCGATAAAATAAACGAAAAGGTAACAGAGATAATTGAACAGATTAAAGATACCGATTATCAGGAGCTTTTGGAGCAAGTTAAAAAGCTCATAAAGGGCGGCGATGATGAAGTTACCGACGATGAGGTAGTACCGGATTCAAACCTTGAAGTAGTAGACAACGAGGTTAACCCCGATGTTGTTCCCGATCCCGAAAAAGAATTTGACCCGTACGGTCCTGCAGAATCGAAAGCAAAATACGGCGATGTTAACTGTGACGGATATGTTAATATGGAGGATATTACATCGCTGCAAAGAATAATCGCAGACCTTACAAATTACACATCATTCGGTGCAATGTCGCGCGTTAACGCAGACGCAAATCACGATGGTGGTGTAAATATGGAGGACGTTACTACTATTCAAAAATATCTTGCGCAATTGATTTCCACACTTGACGACAGCGGAGATGACATGAGCGTAGGCTGATACCAAATATTAATAAAGCCGGAGGCGCATAAAACACGCCTTCGGCTTTTCATTTTTGAAAAGTGGTTAAGTTTCAAAAAGACATTTTTTTAGGAAAAAAGCATTGACAAATTCTTATTATATGATATAATACCAACTGTTCTTGGGGGTATAGCTCAGCTGGGAGCGTGAGCCGCTCACTTACACACCCCCGCAAAAAATTGAATATCTGGGGGTATAGCTCAGCTGGGAGCGTGAGCTGGTCGGTAACGCACCCCCGCACAAAATTGAATATTTGGGGGTATAGCTCAGCTGGGAGAGCGCTTGAATGGCATTCAAGAGGTCAGCGGTTCGATCCCGCTTATCTCCACCAAACATATACCGAGGAAAGAGTATTGTATTTCCTCGGTATAATATTTATTGTAACAATTATGCATTGTTACAAAATATTATACTCAGGAGATGACCAATATGAAAAGATTCGTAATATTAGCCTTGTCAATTGTAATTGTTTTTTCCTTTACCGGGTGTGTTAACATAAGGCGTGCCGTTAATAGTGGCAGTGTGTCAGCAACGCAGTCAAATACAAACACATCAAATGCCGATGCCTTAAATTCTGATAATGGTGAAGCTGTATCAGAAACTTCGGTAACAGAGGAAGTTACATATGAAATCACCTATAACAATATCATGTTATACAAGGATTCACTTGGCACCGTGTGGATGCAGGGAATTGTTGAAGTTACAAATACCGGTAATACAAATCTTTATATGTCAAGCGGTCAGTTTGATTTAGAAGATGAAAACGGTAAACTGATTGATACTAAAGATTACGTTAATGTATATCCACAAGTGATTGCCCCCGGCGAAAAGGCTTATTATTATGAGGAAACAACTTTAGACGGAATAGATGAAAACGCATCTGTCAAGATAGCTCCGAGAGTAAAAGCCGAAAAAGCTAAAGTTGATCAAATCCTTTTTAAAAGCTTCGATGAGTCGTTAAAAGATAAGCAGTTTGGTGGTTTGGAACTCACAGGAAGAGTTGAGAACACCTCATCTGACGAGTGTTCATACGCACAGATTGTTGTAATTTTATTCGATAGTAATGATAAGCCGATAGGTGTTTTAACTGATACCATACTTGATACCGTTGCCCCCGGAGAAAAGCTTGGATATAAAGCTACAAGCTTCTCATTACCTGATTCAATCACATCGTCGGTAGTAGCAAGGTATGAGATTTATGCTTACAGTTATCAGTATCAGTTCTAAATTAATACTAAGTTTACAGTTTTTATTATAACCATCCGTGGTACGGGTGGTTATAGTTTTGCGCTTAAAAATCTTTCTTATTATATGTCAACTCCGCAAATAAAGACAGCCTGCAACTCAGACTGTCTTTATTTGTGTGTTTATTGCTTAAAACTTCAAAGGCTTGCGTGCAAGGAAGTATTGCGTTCAGTGTGATTTTGAGCGCGGATTTTTTTTGTCCGCGATATAGCTTTTGATATTTCGAGTGACAAACACCATAAAAAAGACAGCCCGTTTTTTGGGCTGTCTTTGAAATTTGCAAGCTAAAAATGATGAATTAGCAGATATACTTATCTTTTTGAAAGCTTTTTTTCAAATTTATCTATTATGGTTTGCGCTTGTTCAAAATCTCCGCTATAGTACTCTGAAGATAAATCATAATAGAATGAATAGATATCTGATTTTGTATTGTACCATTCCTCATAAACATCGGATTTTGTATTGTACCAAAGATCATATTCGTCATATTTGGTATCATACCAGTCTGAATAATCAACATTTACATCGTTTGAATCATCTAAAACACCATTGTAGAAGTGGTCTTCTATATCATCAAATAATTGGTCATAAATTTCTTTTTCAATTATGTCACATAAGTCATCATAAATATCTCTCTCAATGTTTTTGCATTGCTTATATTTATCTGTTCCGCTGAGCGATGAATTTTGAATTGACTTAGCATAATCCAATGCTGTGGCATATACAGTTGAACACATAATTTCTGTTTTAGAATATATTGTGCTGTAATAATCTTCGACCTTTTCAAAGTTTTTTACATATGTATCGTAAGAATCAATGGTGCCACTTAATTTATCCCATTCTGATTTTAATTCTGATATCCCTGTTTGAATTGCAGATTCGCCATCTGAAATTATCCTATCATAGTTACAATCATCGGTGGTGTTTATCACATTTGAATTAATAATACCGGTAGAATTTGTTTCACTTTCTGTTATGGAATCATTAGATTCTGAGGCTCCGATTGCACTATCGTTGTTATTGTTGAACTGAGATATATCTTGACTGTTTGAAGCCCTTTTAAAAAACAACTTAGAACTTTCAGTTGGACAGGCTATTATATAATCTTTGTCAATAGAACAGGTTAATTCACCTATTTTGATGCTATTGTTCGAAAGGGACCACTCGACAGCCGCTATTTGTCCGTTAGAACAAATAAAAGCATTTCCACAATCCGGTTTAGTACCCTCTTTTATTATAATAACAGCATCAATCATAGAAACTACTTCCGGGACAAATATACTTTCATTAAGTGTTTTTAATTCTTCGGTATTATATTCTGTACCATTATATAATATCTTTTCAAATGACCACGTTCCGGTAACGGATAGATTTCCGCACGACGATAGAATAAGAATAATCCCGCATAACATAACAATACCAATTTTTTTCATTTTTTTCTCCTCCTGTAAAAACATAAATAAATAAATAAAAAAGCGCACAGTCTGAGCTGTGCGCAAAAAACACTTCGCTCAAACTGTCGCCAAACAAGTTCACAATATCATTACGCAAATATCTACCATAATAGAATAGCATGATAAAGCAGAGCATAGCGTTTTTATTAAAATAAAAACACTAGACTATTATGGTTACAAAATGCAAAATACCGCGATATTTGCACCCCTTTTTAATTGTGAACAAGTTGGCACAACAATTATACTATATCAATTTACTTTTTGCAACATTTTTCTTTTCGAAAACTAACAGTACAGGATTATGCAAATTATCTAAGGTATTGCATTAGTGAATTAATACTGGTATAATCTGTTTGTGTTATTGTTATATAAGACATTACAAAGAAAGGTGAAATACTATGTTTTGCAAAAACTGCGGCAATCAAATAACCGATAGTGCAAAGTTTTGCCCTATATGCGGAAGTGCTGTTCAAAGCGTATCCGTACAGCCAAATAATTCTCAAACCGCGCCTGCATACAGTGCTTCGGCGCATAATTTCCATAATAATCAAAGCAAGTCTCAAAGCGAGTATGCGTGGCTCATACCTAACGGTCAAAAGATAACGCAGAACATAACCCTTTGCAACGACGGTAAATATCGCTGGGTATATGAAATGAGCCTTTTTAAAAATCCTACTATTTTTCTGCTGGTTTGGAAAATCTTTTTCTTTATCTTTATCGGTATATTCGGATTTATGATTCTTTTGAATGTATTTGAGGGCGATATGGACGGCGAGAGTATATTGTTCGATTTAAAGATTATGGGCATTGTTATTCTTGTGATGACGGCGGTCATCGGATTAAGCATGCTTATATACGCAGCTATTATGGGCGGAAAGTATGTTGTTATTTTCGAAATGGACGACAGGGGTATAAACCACAGGCAGGAACCGAGCCAGGCGAAAAAAGCCCGTAAAATAGGTGCAGCCACCGCCGTAATAGGCGCAGCCGGAGGTAACCTCAGCACAGTCGGCGCAGGAATAAACTCCACACGCACCGAGATGTATTCGGAATTTTCAAAAACAAGAAAGGTAAAAGCTTATCCGCGCCGTGATTTGATAAAAGTAAACGGTTTGCTTAACCATAATCAGGTGTATGCGGCAAAGGAAGACTTTGGGTTTGTGTACAATTACATTATTCAAAGAGTACCACAAAAAGCGAATAAATAATAAAAAATTAAACGGCGATAGGAGTTTCCCTGTCGCCGTTTCGCTGAATTCTGTGCTTTTGCGTTACACATACAGAATATTGATCTTTCCGGATCGTGTTACCTAATTGCCGCCAAATAATATGAACAAACGCAGGGCGGTCGTTAATATATGAGTAAACGCCAAAAAGAACTGTCTGATACGAAATACAATAATCATTTTGTATAGTGCAAAGTAATTATTCGTCTTGATCTTAAATAGTCCTGCAAAGATTCTCTTTCAATTGGAGATATTTCGTTGTTGCTGCTGTTATAAATAATGAATCTATTCTTAAACGAGTCCCATTTAACAGTGATGTAGTGCGCGCCTTTTGAATGCATGTAAAACAAAACAGCGACCTTTGCTTCTTTGACCTTATCGTCTATTTTTGATTTATCAGGGAAATATTCCGGTATGACTTTGACGCCCCTGCGCTTTATGAAACGTGATACCGAATTCGGCGTTACTCCAAACATTCCTCCAGCAATTACCCCGCGATTCTCAAAAGAGTCAACTATAATGCTGGGATGCACCGTTACATTTAGAATACTTAAATAATTATATGCTGCTATCCAACCGCAGCCGTTATAGTTACCTTTCCAAAATCCCATTCTCACTTTTGCGGCATTGCCTTTTCCTTGACCGTTTATCAAGTACGGAAAATCCAAGTTTTTATTTTTGGAATAGTTGCTAACGGATTTTATCGCAACGGCTGTTTTTAATAAAATATATAAGCCGGCAAATATGGCAACAATATATATCAAAATCAAACCACGGACATCACCCGATGATTGTGCCGCGATTTGCGTTTTCTCCTCAAAAACCACGGCGTTATCCGTATAACCGATGGCTAAGAAGGTGTTCTTTATGACGTCCAAATCAACGGAAAGCAAAGCGAGAATATTATGTACAGACCGAAAAACCGTGTTGGTATAAATAATAGTCATATACTGTTCATCCTCCTTTACATATGTCATCTTAAAGTACCTGTATTAAACCGCCGAACCTAACGTAAAAATTATATCAAAAAAAACTTCTGCAATCAACCGCATAGTAAGTTTTAAGGTCATTTAGGCAAACTTAAAAGGTTATGATTGATTTTAGTCAAAACATATGATAAATTATATGTGTTAAATACATTCTTTAAATCCGGGAGGTAAAAATATGAAGACTTTAAGAAAATACGCGGCAATATTATTAGCGATGATACTGGTTTTATCTTCGTTTGCTTCTGTAAACGCAGTTGAAATCGGCTTTATGTCAGGCTCTGAGAGCGGCAAGTGCGGCGAAAACCTTACTTGGAAGCTCGATGACCTCGGCAGACTTACCATAAGCGGCAACGGCGACATGGAAGTATATGATTATGAGTCGGATATGCCGTGGTACGAATTTAAAAATGATATAAGGTCGCTCGTTATTGAGGACGGAGTTACAAGTTTAGTAGAAAACGCTTTTTACTACTGCGATAACCTTAAAGAGATAAGCATAGGCAACGGAATAAAAACCATAGGTTACGACACGTTCTATTGTTGTGAAGCGCTTGAAATATTAAAGCTCGGTACAGGAATAGAAGAAATAGGCGAAGAGGCGTTTTCGTCGTGCGAAAAGCTTGAAAGCGTCACTTTCCCCGAAGGTTTAAAAAGCATTGGCGTAAGAGCATTTGATTACTGCCAACAGCTTAAGGATATAACAATACCCGCAAGCGTTGAAGAAATAGGAGACCGTGCGTTTAATTGCTGTTATGCAATGGAAAATATAAACGTTGACGACAAAAACGAAAGCTTTTGCAGCGAAAACGGAATTTTGTATAACAAAGATAAAACCGTGTTAATCTCTTATCCCGGCGGTAAACAAGATACATCTTTTACAATACCCGAAAGCGTAACAAGCATTGCAAAGGGCGGTTTTTCCGGAAATAATTTTGTTGAAAGCGTTACGTTTTCATCGGGACTTAAAACCATAGGAGAGGAAGCGTTTGTAAACTGTTATTCAATAAAGGGATTTGATATACCTGCAAGCGTTGAAACCATAGAATATTCGGCGTTTTCGTGGGAAAGCGGACTTGAATACATAAACGTAGATGATAATAACAAAAATTATTGCTCTGTTGACGGCGTATTATTCAACAAAAGCAAAGATGATCTCATATGTTATCCCGCAAACAAAGAAGCCGAGACATATTCAATCCCAAACGGAGTAATAAACATATGTGATGAGTCATTTATAAACAGTAATTTGAAAAGCGTAACAATACCCGAAGGCGTAAAAAGCATAGGTACATCGGCATTTTTAGGCAACGCAAACATTGAGAGCATAACTATACCAGAAAGCGTGACAAACATAGGACCTTACGCCTTTTACGACTGTTCATTGCTCGACAGCATAGAATCTTCCGGAAATTTAACAAAAATCGGCGCAAGTGCATTTGAGGGCACGATGTATTATAATAATAAAGATAATTACGTGGACAATATTTTATATTTGGGAGCATCTTTGATAGTTGCGGATCCTGAGATTACATCCGCGAATATAAAAGAGGGTACTACGCTTATAAGCGATCGTGCGTTTGAAGACCATACACTTTTAGAGAGCGTGAAGATGCCCGATAGTTTAAAACATATAGGAGACAATGCTTTTGCCTATTGCTGCAACTTGATAAGCGCCGTTATCGGACAAAATGTTGAGACGATTGGAATGAGTTCATTTGAATTTTGTGAAAAACTGGAGAGCATTGTAATACCCGACAGTGTGAAAAGCTTGGGGGACAGTGCATTTATGGATTGTATGGCGCTGAAAACCGCAGAATTAGGCGAGGGCATTACGGAGATAGAGGCGTATACATTTTGTGGTTGCTACGCGCTTGAAAGCATTAACTTAAACAGCAATATAACAAGTATATACGAGGAGGCATTTTCGTATTGCTCAACTCTGAAAAGCATAACTATCCCGGACAGCGTAACAAGTATAGATGACTACGCATTTTACTGTTGTTACGAACTTGAAAGCGTTACATTAAGCAAAAACATAACGGTTATAGAAGAGGGACTTTTTTCCGGTTGCTCTGCGATCAAAAGCATTGATATTCCCGACGGTGTAACAAGCATACTGTATGGCGCTTTTGAGGATTGTATATCTCTTGAAAGCATAACCATACCGCAAAGTGTATACGAAATAGCGGATAATGCGTTTTCGGGTTGCGAAAACCTTACCGTATATGGTTACAAGGGTTCATATACAGAGCAGTATGTGTCGGAAAACGACATAAGCTTTGTTGATGTTGAAAACCCGGACGCCGGTAAAGGCGATGTAAACGGCGACGGCGATGTTACGATGGAAGATGTTGTACTTCTGCAAAAGCATATAGCAAAGCTTACTCAGTTCACACCCGAACAGTTAAAATCAGCCGATGTAACAGGTGACGGCGAGATAACAATGCTTGACGTTACTACAGTGCAAAAGTATATCGCAAAGCTTATTGAGCGATTTTGATTGAGATTAATTATTCCCCGGCTAATTTAAGTCGGGGGATAATTTTTGCTTTGTAATAAACGTATAACGACGCTACGCATTTACAGGCGTAATGCCCGGTATCTGCGGAGCTGTTTTTTGTTGCTGAAATGCCTTCTCCTTGAGGAGAAGGTGTCACCGCGGGTGACGGATGAGGTGGAAAACTGCGGTTTAGTTTAACCCTTGGTTTTGCCCTCATGCCGGGCAGGCACCTACTTTCCCATGTGAGAAAGTAGGCAAAGGACACCAAAGGGGGAAACCCGTCGGCTGTTTCCCCCTTTGGAAACCCCTTTCGCGACCACCCGGGGGCGCTGCGCCCCCCGCTGGGTGGACGAGAGCCCCCCGCTT
>JAILOG010000015.1 GCA_024690965.1 Clostridiales bacterium | reverse complement strand
GACGAAAGTCACGAATTGAATAGTTGGTGTTGATGACGCTGAGGGTCCACCTGTTCCCATACCGAACACAGAAGTTAAGCTCAGTGGTGCCGAAGATACTTGGCTGGTGACGGCCCGGGAAAATAGGAAGATGCCAACACTTTGCCTTAATAGCTCAGTCGGTAGAGCACTCGGCTGTTAACCGAGTTGTCGTAGGTTCGAGTCCTACTTGAGGCGCCAATTTGAACGCATACTTTTGTATGCGTTCTTTTGTTGTTTACGGGAAAAATTATTTTGTTAAAGCGAGGTTGACAGACGAGTGCGTGGCACGAGGCTGTTAACTGCGACACACGCGAGCGCCGCCGGTGGCGGAAGCAGCGAGCAGAGTGTCGGCGCAGCGGTCGAAATGTGCGCCGCGCTCCAAGCGAGCGCACATTCGGGAACCGCAAGTGATGTTGTCGTAGGTTGATCCTATATTTTATTTCTTTTTAAACTCTTCCCCTCTAATTAAAAAGTCAATTGATACATTAAAATATTCTGAAAGCAATAATAGCATCTGTATATCAGGTGATCTTTTTCCGTTTTCGTAATATGAAAGCGATTCTCGGCTGATAGATAGATCCATAGCTACTTTTAATTGATTGTATCCCCTTTGTTTTCTGATGATTCTTAAACCGATTAAGCCTTCCATATTTATTTTATTGTTCCTTTCATAAAGTCAAAAAAGTCTTGACTTTATTGTAACAAAATGTTACAATACCAATGTAACAATATGTCACATACATAATTTAAATCTGCAAAGTGAGTTTGTTATTTGAGAAACGTTTCGAAATAATATAATTAATATTAATATTTTATTTTGGAGGCATTGATATGGATGGTCATTTTGATAACATTATGAATTTAAAGAACGAGATCAAAGAGAAAGAATTATCAATCGGGACTGAAACCCATTCTTTATCGGAACAAGAAATTACTGCCCACGTACAAGAAGGTGATGCTTATTTTCACGGCAAAAATAATTATCCAGTAGACAAAACTAAAGCAATTTTTCATTATGAAATTGCAGCAATGCATGGTAATTCATACGCTCAACTAATGGCTGGATATATGTACGATTATGGTGATGGTGTTAGTTTAGACACAAAAAAGGCAATTAAATATTATTCTGATGCTATGAATCAAGGTGATTCAAATGCTGCAGGTAACTTGGCAAATATATATTTATTGGGTAGAGGTGTGCCAATTGATATGGAAACCGCAATTTCTTTGTTGAAAAGAGCGGCAAAATTAGGCAGTGCTCTTGCGGCATCCTCTTTAGGAAGATTATATACAATTGGTGATGGTGTAGAGAAATCACTTGTAAAGGCTGAATTCTGGATTACAAGAGCAGAATTGGCAGGTTATGTTAATTGTGGTACAATGACAAACCTGGGATTGATGTATGCGGAAATAAAGGATTATTCTAAAGCCTTTCAATGTTTTGAAAAAGCGTTGGATGCAGACGTATCAGATTTAAATATACAGTATTTATACGGTAAATATAAATTTTTCGGGCAAGGAACGACTACGGATGCTATTCAAGCTAAAACCCATATTCAATGGGTTGTTGATCAAGATCCAAATAATAAAGATGCATGTGAATTGTTATGTCAAATTAATCTTTATGAGATGATACAAACTGCTCTTTTGGTAATAAAAACCACTCTTTCCGAAGAGGCAAATACATGGGATTTTCAACTTACTATATATTGTAATAATGGGGGATATTTATTTAGGTTATTGTTTGCAGATTCTCCAAACCTATCTTTTAAAAAATCAGTATTTTGGGATTATTTTTCGAAAGCCTTTTATCCGGATGAAAAAAATGAAATGTCATTAGATAATTATACTATTGTGTTTGAATCTGCTATTAAACATCCGTCGTCTTCAGAAGTAAACTTTAATTATTTGCTTCGTGTGGTTGATATGGTTTCTAAAGAGTATCCATATGTATCAATAAGTAATGCCGAAAACTATATTGTTTTGAAATGGAGGGCAGATTAATATGTTTACCAAGAGTCAAAAAGTACTTGAAATAGCATTACCGAGAGACAATAGGCTTCAATACTATCATTTAAGAAAATTTATCGAAGATACAAATAAGTATTATTGTCTGCCTATTGATTTTATAGTAAAAGATAATTACTTAATTGTATTTAATTTGTATCACAGACAAGACTATTGCAACTTTGAATTTAGAATTTGTCATGAAAGTCAAGCTACCGTTATTTATGTATATATGACTGGTCATAGTTATCAGTTGAAGAAAAAAGCATTGTCTGACTCCTCAAAGGACTATCTAAATAAATCTTATTGGGGAAGTCAAATTGGGTTGGAAAACTCTTCTGAAATGTTGTTTCGTTCTACTGTGAACTCATTCAGATCATTAGGGTATGATGAACAGAAATTGGAGGAAGAGGAGGACTATTATCGTAGCTTTTTAGCTCTTGTAAAGAAAACGTTTAATGTTGATTGAAAATTACGGTGTAGTATAACCGCTAAAAATATTTTTAGTTGTTTATAAATAGATATTTAAATGTTTACTTCCACCTGCCGCGCACATTCGCGCACCGCAAGAGATGTTGTCGTAGGCAAAAATCTTATTTTAGGCATAAAAGAAAAAATCCTGTCGATTTGGTCGGCAGGATTTTGAGTTTTTATCTGTTTTTTAGTTCAGTTTTATTTTTAATTCTCTTAAATAGCTTTTTTGCTCCGGGGTAATCCTATAGCTTTCGCAGGCTTTTGATATCGTTTTGTTATGCGTCCACTTCGGCAGGCGGTTATCCTCAATATATGTTATCGCCGAGCTCCATTGCTTTGCAAGCGCAGTTGCAAAATACCATGCGATCATCATATTAACATAGTATTCGTCAGACTTTATCAGGCTGACCTTTTCCAAATATTCGGTTTTGAAATCATCGTCAAGAAAATGCGCCATAAGCATTTTTACCCCAAACCGGCAAGTGTATGTATGCTTTGAATGCATCCATTCATCAATCTTCGTCAGCAGCTCGCTTTTATGCTTTTTAAAAATTTTTGGAGATATGGTATCACACACAGCCCAGTTATCAACATACGGCAGAAACTTATCAATCAAATTTATACAATATGTATAATCTTTTGACAATTCTATAATCAATCCGTGAAGTACATTTTCTTCGTAGTATTTGTGGGGGAGTGATTCTAAAAACTTGTTTGTATCGGGCATATTTACGCATTGTTTCGCAAAATCCCTGAGGGCTGGCAAACGCACACCTATTATACTATCTGTATTAATATTTGGGATAAGCTTCGATTGAAATTCCGCGTAATCTTTATCCTGCATTTCAAATAATTCTTTTAATATATCCATAATATCACCGTTCCTTGATGAAATTATATCCTAACTGAGCCGTTAGGTCAATATTTTGCCTGCCTATAACCAAAAAGTGCATAAGGGTATTGAAAAAACCATAAAATAATGTTATAATCCAATGGTAAATTTGTAAATAAATAACAAGGAGTGGCGCGTTATGAACAATTATTCGTTTTTGCCCGCAAAAATATTATTACCCAAATCAAATTATGAGAAATGGTCTGTTATAGCCTGCGACCAGTACACATCGGAGCAAAAGTATTGGGACGAGGTAGAAGCGAATGTAGGTGACGCCCCGTCTACACTGAGAATAACATTACCTGAAATATATCTTGAGGAGAACGATGTTCCTCAGCGTATAGAAAAGATAAATAAAACAATGACCGAATACATAAATAGCGGCGTTTTGGAAGAACACGACAACGCTCTTATGTATATAGAGAGAGAATCCTCATGCGGAATAAGACACGGCATTGTGGGTGTTATCGACTTAGAGGATTACGACTATCACAAAGGAAGCCACGCGCTTATAAGAGCTACTGAGCAAACAGTTTTGGAGCGTATTCCTCCCCGTGTTAAAATAAGAAAAGACGCGGTTCTTGAGTTGCCGCACATTATGCTTTTAATAGACGATCCCGACTGTACGGTAATAGAACCTTTAAAAGGCATAAAAGACGGATTTAAAAAGGCTTATGATTTTGACCTTATGCAGGGCGGCGGACACATAACGGGATATTTTACCGATGAAGATACGCAGAAAAAGATCGGTGAGGCTCTTAATAACCTTGTAAAAGACAAAGAAGACAAGCTTATGTTTGCGGTAGGTGACGGAAACCATTCTCTTGCGACGGCAAAGGAGTGTTACAATCTTACAAAATCACCGCTTGCACGTTACGCTCTTGTTGAGGTAGTAAATATTCACGATTCCTCAATAGAATTTGAGCCGATTTACAGAGTGTTGTTCGGTGCGGATTGTCAAAAGCTGTTAAGTGATATGAAAACCGCGCTCGGTGACGGATATAACGGCGCCGATGCGCAAATAATAGAATATGTTACGAATAAAACTTCGGGAAAAATGAGCGTAAAGCCTACATCTAAGCTTCCTGTCGGAACATTGCAGAGTTATCTCGATAATTATTTAAAGGCACACACAGAAATCAAGATAGACTATATACACGGTGAAGACAGCGTGCGTGAGCTTTGCAAACAAGATAATACAATAGGGTTTATCTTTAAGGGTATGCAGAAAAACGAGTTGTTCGACGCAATAAAATCCGACGGCTCACTTCCCAGAAAAACTTTCTCTATGGGTCACGCTTACGATAAGAGATACTATATAGAGTGCCGCAAGATAAAATAATAAGGAAGGAAAGAAAGCTAATTGCTTTCCTTTGGTGAATGTTATGGATCCGAAAATTTTAAGGACTATCAATTACGGTATGTACGCAATAGGCGTAGTTGGCGACAGATACCCGTCCGCGTGTATTGTAAATACGCTTACGCAGGTTACCGCAAGCCCCCAGACGATAGCTCTCAGCTTGAACCAAGAGAGCTATACAAACGAAATGATAAAAAAGCACGGAATATTTTCTGTTTCGGTATTATCTGAGGATACATCCGGAACAGTTGTGGGCGCTTTGGGCTTTAACAGCGGCAGAGAAACAAACAAATTAAAAAATGTAGGACATAAGGTACTAAGAGAGGGCGTTCCCGTTTTAAGAGAGAGCATATGCTGCTGGTTTCTTTGCAGAGTAACGGGAAGCTTAGAAACAAGGACGCACACAATATTTATAGCCGAAGTAATAGCCGGAAGCGATGAGTATAAAGGAACGCCTATGACTTACAGTTATTACCACAATACTATAAAGGGAAGAGCCTCCGAAAATGCTCCCACATTCCTTATTCAAAATGAGGATAACTATTCGCTTTCGGAAAAATATACCTGCAAAATCTGCGGTTACACCTACAACAATAATAACAACAAGCCCTTTGACCAGTTAGAAGATGACTGGGCTTGTCCCGTGTGCAGAGCGTCAAAGGATGCGTTTGTAAAGAATTGAATATGAAATAATCCTGTCGTTTGATAATGGCAGGATTTTTTGTTTATATTTAATTATACAACGTGCAGGGTTAAACAACTGTTACCCTAAGCAAATATAACAATTTATTAAAAATAAGATATTCTCGAAGCATTAATAAATTGTTGTTTTTGATATAATAAACGGAAAACAATTTCACAAAATTTTAAGGAGGAATGATCTATGGAAAAACTGTTCAAACTGAAAGCGAACGGAACCAATGTGAAAACTGAGATTATAGCGGGTATTACCACCTTCCTTTCTATGGCGTATATACTCGCTGTAAATCCCGGTATTCTCTCTGCTGCGGGTATGTCTGCCGAAGCCATTTTTGCGGCAACTGCAATTTCAGCGGCGTTTGCAACGCTTATTATGGCTTTCTTTGCTAACTATCCCGTTGTGCTTGCTTCCGGAATGGGATTGAACGCATATTTCGCTTACACCGTTGTACCGCAGCTACAGGCACAGGGAATCACCAACGCTTGGCAGGTAGCGCTTACGGCTATTCTCTGTGAAGGTATAATTTTTATTATTCTTTCATTTTTCAAATTCAGAGAAACACTTGTTAACAAAGTTCCACGCAATCTTAAGCTCGGTATATCGGCAGGCATCGGTTTGTTTATTGTAATTGTCGGCTTTAAGGGCGCAGGCATTGTAGATACCGACGCATTCGCAACAATAGGCGATAACGGAGAAGCAACAGTCAGTTCCTCAACACTTGTCAAGCTCGGCGATATGGGTTCCGCGCCTATGGTTCTCGCCATTATAGGTGTTTTGATAATTGCCGCTTTGTGGCATCACAGAATAAAAGGGGCTATACTTATCGGTATTATAACTACATGGATTTTGGGCATTATAGCTCAAATCGCAGGTTGGTATCAGGGGCCTTCTGTTATTCCCGATTTCGCGAACTACACGGTTTTTGCTCCCGTTCAAACAATGGCAGGGGAAACATTTATGAAGTTTGATTTTTCATATGTTGCTGCCAACGCGCTTAATTTTGCGATAATAGTTTTCGCGTTTCTGTTTGTTGACCTTTTCGACACGGTAGGAACACTTATAGGCGTTGCGCAAGAGGGAAATCTTCTTGACGAAAACGGAACGCTGCCGCGTGTAGGGCGCGCGCTTATGGCTGATGCGGTGGGTACGATAGGCGGCTCAATACTCGGTACATCCACCGTTACATCATATGTAGAATCAACTACCGGTGTTGCCGAGGGCGGCAGAACGGGATTAACTGCGCTCACATCGGCGGCGCTGTTCCTTTTGGCTCTCCCGCTGTATCCGATATTTCTTGCTATCCCCTCGTTCGCAACTACCCCGGCGCTTGTTTTTGTAGGATTGCTTATGCTTAAAAACATAACAAAAATGGATTTTGATTCCGATATCGCCGATACCGTAGGCGGATTTTTCGCAATTGTTATGATGCCGTTCACATATTCAATCGCAAACGGTATTATGTTTGGTATAGTTGCGTGGGTAATATTAAAAGTTATCACAGGTAAAGTTAAAGATGTTCACCCAATCATGTGGATATCGTTTGTTCTGTTTGCGGTGAGAATCGCAACAATAATTTTGGGAGTTTCGTCATAAAACGATAATGACAAGCATATATGTACAGCATCTCCCGCCTGTTTCGATGAGCAGGCGGGGGATTTATCTTAGGTGTGCAAAACAAGTTATTAATCTTGTTATTGGTGTTGATATAACAGACAAAATTTGATATAATTATCTGCGTGCAATTTATATATCCGAGCAAACACCAAGTTATGTGAAGGAGAAACACAATGAGAATAGCCATAATGGATGACGATAAAGAGTTTTCCGATAAAGTGCAGAATATGCTTAACAATATAAGCGTTGAGAAAAACATTTCTTTTAGCGTTGATGTTTACAACAACGAACAAGAATTTTCAAAACATATCGGCGAATATGAATTGATACTGCTTGATATTGAAATGCCGCAGATAAACGGTTTGCAATTATGCGAAACAATAAACAGGCAGAAAAACGGTGAATATCCGTATGTTATTTTTGTTTCCAATAAGGATAATTTAGTGTTTAAGGCACTTAATCTTATTCCTTACAGCTTTATACGAAAATGCGATCTGGAGCTGGACCTTGAATTACGTATTCTCAGTCTTTACAAACGAATTCAGGCATCAAGAACGGTTTATACCATCAAAGAGGGCTACGATGATGTGAATTTACGTATTAAAGACATTATTTTTCTTGAAAAATACAAAAATTACATTATGATTCACGCTGCCGGCAAAGTATACAAAGAACGCGGTAAAATAGCAGCGAAAGAAAAAGAATTAACACCTTTCGGTTTTGCCAGGATCAATGTAGGAAATATTGTAAATATAAGACATATTGTTAAGGTAGGATACGACAATATAATGTTAAAAAGCGGCGAAACACTTTCTGTAAGCAAGCCTTACAGGGCTGATATTAAGAAAAAATGTTCAAGATTTTGGGGTAATGGATTATGATAGATATATTAGTGGAAATCAGTGCAAATTTATTTCAGGCAATAATGTTTATAGGGTTTTTATACTTATTTTTTGAGAAAAAGTTTACCACAGGGAAAAACGTGGGTTGCTTTTTGATTACAACGGTTACATTATTTGTTGTTATCAATATTTTTACGTTTTGGTCACCGCCGTTTAATTATTTTGATTCTATCGTAGGTCTGTTGATCATGGCTTTGTACTCTATACTTTGCCTAAATGGAAAAATAAGCATTAAAATAATAATATCTTTGTCTGCATATTTAATTAATGCGGTACTCAGTTATCTTTTCGGCTTTTTTGTAAGTGCACTAACCGGTATTACCCTTGCCGATTTAGCCGTTGGTCCGAGTATAGGCAGATATATTTGCATTGTTTTAGTTAATTTGACAACGGCACTTGCTTATTTGATAATTCTGAAATTTAAGGTACATTCAGTATATGTTAAAAGCTTAAAGGATATTATATCGTTTATTATAGTACCGGTTTTAGCTCTTGTAGTTGTGTATTCGGCTGTATATTCATTAATATTATCCGATTATCAGAAAGAGATAATTCCCTTTTTAATAGTTATTATTGTATCTATGATCGCTATTGCTGTTATGGTATGGCTTATGATTTCAAGAATAAGTAAAGACAATGAAATTAAAACAAAACTTTTGCTTATGGAGCAGCACGAAACCTTATACAAAGAAAATATATTAAAAACCAACGATCAAATTAAATTAATTTCAAGAGTTAAACATGATATTAACAAAAACTTAAGATGTATTTCGGGTTTAATTAAAAATAATGAATACGCCAAGGCTGAAATGCTATGTAATAAAGTAGCCATGACCAATGAAAGTACATATACTCCCATCGCTACAAATAACGCGTTTTTAAACGCAATAGTTAATGTTGAGATAGACAAAGCCGCGGGCTTTAATTTGGAGCTTGTGCCGGAAATATATGACGACATGAACGATTTTGAGAGTTTTTCCGATGTTATATCAATAATAGGCAATTTGTGCGACAATGCTATTGAATATTTAAGCAAAAACGATGTATCCGACAAGCGCATTACCTTAACCATACAGCATAGTTTTCAAAGTTATATAATAAGCTGTAAAAATATGATAAGCAAATCTGTGTTATCGGCCAATCCCGATTTAAAAACTTCTAAATCCGATTCCGCGAATCACGGTCAGGGTATAGGGATCATAAAAGCAAACGCAAAGAAACATTCGGGAGATTTAGATTATTACGAAAAAGACGGATATATTATTTTTACGGTGACTTTGAGCGAATAAAATTTAATAACTTTTAATAAGAAAAGAGCAATTGTAACGTTAAATTTTAATAACGTTGCAATTGTTTTTTTGTCTTAATTATAAAAATCAATATGTAAAAACGTCAAAGTATACCAGAATACGTGCAAAGTATACCACTTTGTAGAAAAAGGCAGAATTATAGTATACAATGCAATTGAGCTCAAAAATAAAAGTTAAGGACATGTCCATTATAATTCAGGTGGCGTTTTATCAGTGTTACATAGGATATCTACCAAAATAACGGACACATTTTTATCAAATAATCAAGAGTATTCAAAAGAGGTCTATACATACGGAATAGAAATAATTTTATCTTCACTTTTAGGGTGTATATCGGTAATTATTATTTCAATTCTAATTGGAAGTGCATTAGAGGGCATCATATATATTGCGGGATTGTCCCTTATACGGATCTTTGCAGGCGGTTATCACGCAGATACGTATTTCAAGTGCAATATAATTACGGTATCGAGCTTTTGCGTATCGCTCATTGTGCATAAGTTTTGTATAAAAACTTCAATTATTAACAATCCCATTGTTGTAATTATTTCGGCTTTATTTGTTTTTACAATACTGGCTCTTTATTCCCCTGTTGACAACGATTATAAGCCCATTGATGAAAACGACCGATCAAAATTTAAGATCATATCAATAATAATAGCTTTCTTAATATTTTTTATTGTTTCGTTTGTTTATTATTTGTATGGCTTCAGTCAGGCACTTATAGGTGTATCTGCGATGAATATAGAAGCCATATCAATAATTATATCATTACTTATGAAAGAGAGGTGAAAAAAGTGTTAAAGTGGAAATTAAGACTGTGTTCTCTTGTTGGCTTTATAGCAGTCGCAGCGGCTACGGCAGCTGCAGGCGCAGCATCACTTAACACATTCGGCCAACCAAAAGAGCCCGCAAACCTTAAGCAAATGCTCAAAAAATAATCCTTAATTAATAATTCATACTTACTTCGCTTCGCCCGGCAGAGCTTTACAAAACTCTGCCGGGCAACTACCCTAATATAATATCTGTACCGGGAACTATTATAAGTGCGGTACGGGTTTATCATATAGAAAAAACGGCTGCAAGCCTTACAACAAGGAGGAATTGAAATGAACAGTCAGAATAAGCAAAACGATCCAACGCAGTATATTGACCTGTCAAGAGAGGAACTTGAATTTATACTTTATTATCTTCAATGTGTATATAACGGAATTGACAGGTCTGACAAAAAGCGATTTTACTTTGAAAAAATAACATTTATAAAGGCTCTGCTTAATACCTCTGTTAAAAGTTTATAATTAAATATAACTTATCTCCCACGGCATGGTATAGATACCGCAGGAGATGAAAACCGGTTTTTGAAGGATTTGAATAATCGGGAACAATTCATAATGCCCCTTCGGGGATTTTTTAGTGTGTTCATTATTTTTATAATTTACCCCCTTGATGTTAGTCGAGGGGCATTTTTGTATTACAGAATAAACATGCAAAAAACGCGCTCAGAATTATTCTGAACGCGAATTTGGTGCGAAAAAGAAGGATTGGCGTTTTTGACAGATGGATTCAAACCCATGGAAAAGCGCATCTATCATATTCAATTGAATGCCTCCAATTGCGCAAGCATGAAACTTGACAAGTTTCCTTAAGAATAAAAAATACAAAGCAAAAATCCTGCCGCTTTCGCAACAGGATTTTTGCTTTGGTGGAGCAGGTTCGCTTACGGGTGAACCTGTATGTAGGGCACCGGAACAGCCCGAAAGGGCTGTTTCGATGTCATCCAGAGGAATGTCGTTTACTTCAAGCATACGACTTCCGGTGTTGAAAACAACGGTAAAATGATCGTCATATAAGAAGACTGTGTTGACGAAAATGTTGATGATCGCACGACGCTTGTTTACATCGTTGTCCGGCAGCTTGCGGATATAATCGAGAAATGCCAGCACCTGCGGCTCGGTGAGAGCGGTGATTTTTCGTTCCTCTTTTTCAAGCTCGGCAAGATACCGTTCCTTTTCCTCTTGCCTCTGTTTGATGCGCTCGGATATCAGATCTGATGTCTCGCCGCGTTCAAGGCTTTGCCAAAGGTTTTCGATAGCGGAGTCAGCGTCCTTGATTGCCTTCTTCAGATTTTTAATCGGTAAGATATCCCGGTCGCTACTGACAGTCTCCATCACTTTTTTAGCGATGAAGTCGCAGTTTTCCGGTGTCAGCATGGCAAGGCAAACGCTGATTACACGGTTCTCGATCAATTCTTTGCTGACGATCTTTTTGTCGCATTGTTTTTTCCTTGCTTTTTTACAAGAATAATAATGATACTGACGTCCTGTTTTACTTGTCCCGCCGTAGCCGACCATCATTTCTTTGCAATGGCCGCAGAACAGCTTTGTCGTAAGCAGGTATTCTCCGTCGCCGTGGCTTTTCGTATGCACTGCGTGTGTCTTTTTGAGTTGGATTTGCACCCGATAGAAAAGCTCATCATCTAATATCCTCGGCATACCGCCCGGCGTTTCCTTGCTCTTGTAGAGGTAATACCCGATATATCTTTTGTTTGAAAGCATTTTTGTTAGGCTGTTCATCGAGAAATCGTTTCCGATTCCCGTTTTAACATGACGGCGCTGCATATCCCGGACAATTTCGGTTTTTGATTCTCCGGCGGCGAAACGCTCATAGATTTCTTTCACGATTGCCGCGCCCTCCGGGTCAATGCTGAAGGTTTTATCCTTGTTCACGATGAAGCCGAGTCCCGGGTTGCTACCTATTGACAGGCATTTTTCTGCGTTAATATCCATACCTCTGTGAATCTTTTGAGAAAGCTCGGCGGAGTAGTATTCCGCCATACTCTCTAAAACTCCTTCCACTAATATTCCCGATGCGTCCTGCGCAATGGGTTCCATAGCTGAAATTACTCTCACGCCGTTGCGCTTGAGCCGCGCCTTATAGATGGCGCTGTCCTCGCGTTTTCGGGCGAATCGATCAAGCTGATAAACAAGCACGGCTTCAAATTTATGACGCTCGCTGTCGCGGATCATTTTCTGAAAATCGGGTCGGTTGTCATTTGTGCCGGTCATAGCACGGTCGATATATTCACCGACGATCGTCATACCGTGCGCGGCGGCGTACGCCTTGCACTCCTTTAGCTGTCCTTCGATTGACTGCTCGTTTTGCGTATGACTTGAAAAACGAGCGTATATGACAATATCCATGATTAACTCCTTTCCGCAGAATTTGTCATAATCATACTGCGAATAATTATTTTATACAAATGTGCGTTGCCCTGCCGTCGCAACAGGCGGCAGGGTGTATTATCTTTATGCCACCGTCTTTTTTTCGGCAGAGACGGTTTGATATTCCGGATGATCCTTGAGCCAGTTTTCATAGTAAGTCTTTCCTTCGTCGCTTTGATAAAATAATTGAATCTCTTTTGATAGGAACAGCGAAAAGGACGTTAATAAATCTTCCGTGAACCCGTTTGTGCGAGTTTCAAGATTATTATCCATCCGCAGCCCTCCTTACCGTGCGTCGCGATTACGCTCTTTGATTTGCTGACGCACATAATATTCCAACGCTTTTTGCAGGTATTCGTCAAACTCCTGCGGTGTAAATCTGCGGTTTGTGATTTCAAAGATTCTTTCTTCCGGAATTTTAAATGTTGGCGTTTGATTCGGTTTCTTTTCTTCAATAATAGCCTTGACCTCTTCGTAGGTGATTTCGCCGTTTTCAGCCTGTGCGCGAATACGCCTCGTCTGCGCGTGGGACGGGAATATCTCGCCGCCACTTTCATCAATGCAATCCACAATATCACGCTGTACTTCCTCGTCGAGATATGACATCTCAACGGCAGGACGCATACCGATTTTGCCCTCGTCAACAAATTGCAATAGCTCGGGGACAAGATAGTTGAGGCGGATATACCGCTTGATTTGAGTAGGGCTGTCGTCACTTTCTTTAGCCAGTTTTTCAGTCGATTTTAAATCGGGTCCCACTGGGTCCCCATTTTCTGCAGGTTTCCTGCCGGGCATACGTTTAATTGCATCCATCTTCATTTTGTACGCTTTCGCTTTTTCAGACGGTAACAGTTCGGTGCGCTGACAGTTAGAATCGACCATCATAACCGTAGCGGCATCGCGGTCAATGAAGTGTACTGTGCAGGGCACTTTCTTCATTTTAAGCTTTTGCGCGGCGTAGAAACGACGGTGTCCTGAGATTATCTCGTACTTGCCTTCCTCGTTTTCAGCAGGTCGGACAAGTAACGGATTCAGAATACCGTTTGCGGCGATACTTTCGGTCAGTTCAATCAGGCTTTCATTTTCTATTACCTTGTACGGGTGATCCTTAAACGGTATCAAGTCCTCAAGCTTGATGATAAGCGATTTAGGCTTTTGTGCGGTTGTAGTTGTTGTTTTGGCTTCTGTGATTTCTGCTTTATTGGTTTCGATGTTATTTGTTTTTGCGGTACTTGTGACCGTATTTTTGGTTTCCTTATTCATGGAAAACCCTCCTTTTAATTTGATTTATTTGCTGTTTTGATATCTCGGCAAACAGCGTGCCGAAGGTTTGAATCAGTATCATTCATCTTTCCAAAGATGTGCCAAATATAGAATACTTGTTATATCCGTCATTATCTTATTTAAGCGATGATGATGGTTACCGTAGAGTTGTATTTGTTCAGACGGCGAGCTGTTTCTCGATGATGATAGATTCAAAATGTTTAAGCTGATTTTAAGCAATTGATGATGAATCTCCGACGCTTCTTTCGGTGGATGCTCGCGAAGAACATCACCGCGTAGGCAATTCAAAAGTAATGTCTTTCCGCTAAAAAGCGTTTTAGCGCGTTTTTCATCATACATTGCCCTTTCCTCCGGAGTAACGCGAAGGCAGACATAGTTACTGTCATTTCTTGTTTCCGTGATAATCCACCTCCAAATCAATTGTTTTATCAATCAGTTCACTCCTTAGCTGTTCGGCAAGTGATATGATTTCTTCCCACACGATATTTGCGGCTTTATTATTGAGTACGCCCACGGCGTTATACTCTTTTACAATTTCGTTAAGGACATAGCCAAGATGCTTAAACTTTTCTGCGTATGCCGAGAAGTCCACATCCGGTGCAGGAATGATTTTAGCCTTGCGGATAAGCTTTCTTATAAATTCCGAGCGGCAGATGCCTGCCGCTTTTGCTTTTCGACCAATTTGGGCGAGGTCTTTGTCTCCAAGCCAAAAATTGATTCGATTACTTCTTTTCATTTTGATACCTCTTTTCTTTTGTTCTTTGGGGTTTTAGGGGCGGCGGGTCTCCGGTGGAGACCTCTGCCGAAGGCAGAAGCGCTGACCGAGCCGGCAGGCGAGACGCCCCTAACAAGTCGCGTTTGTGATGTGTACATCCAAATGCAGTGCTTGCTGAGCCTTCGCCGCCGGATACAGAATCCCGGGCGGCGTTTTAGCAAGCTAAGCTGAGTCATAATAAATCAACGCCATATTATCCCTCCTTTCAAAAATTGAGCATGAGAAAAGACCGGCGGATGTCCGTCGGTCTGAACAAATGCTATGTAAAAGTGGGGGCAGTTATTAAATAACCGCAAATCGATTTTTGAAAAGGTGGGTGCAATATTCTTAATGCAAGTTGATATTATTTAACTCGGTTTTCGTCTTCATATATAGAACAAGGTAAGAAAAGCAAATTGTTCCTGAGTTTGAAAATAATTTCCAGGAATAAAAAAACCGATATTTCTGCCAGCGCTAAAGGCAACTATGTAAAAGTTGGAGTAGTTATTTAAATAAGCAAACAAGGTGTTCATAAAGGTGAGCGAAATACTTTTAATGCAAGTTTTATATTAATGATTTCGAACAAAAACACTGAAATGAATTAACCTACTGTTTTTAAAATAATTGTTGATATGTAGGTTAAATTGTGATATACTATTAACAGACTGGAGGTCTTATTATGAAAGATATAATCTCTGAATATAAGGAATTACTTGAACTGAAAATTCAAATTGAGCGAAAGCTTGCAACCTTGCAGAAAGGTTATATATCCGAAAAAACTATCGGCGGAAATAAATATTTTTATTTACAGACAAGAAACGGCAGCACGGTTGAAAGCAAATATATTAAAAATGTTGACGAAATAAAAAGTGAAATCGCTTTAAGAAAAAAGTACGAGGCTGAATTACCTGCTGTTACAAACAGAATCACCGAGCTTGAAAGCGCGGCAAAAATACTCAGTAAAGCTTTGTTTCGCAAACTGAAAGTTTTAAAGTTATCAACAGGCATGGACAGTATTTCTTCTGCCGAAAAAGAAAAAAGAATCTCTTTTTCAGACGCTATGATATCTATTGAAGGTGTGCCGATAAGCGATAAAGTAAAAAGCGACCTTGTAAGTTGGAAAAACGGTAACACTACATTTTTATCAATATTTGAGCTGACTCTCAAAAGATATGGTTTTGCTTCGGAGGTGTAGCAGATGCGTGATCCCTATTTATACGATGATGTAAATGTTTTAAAAAACTTAGCTGATATTAAGGATGAAAAATTGCTTCGTACTGCCGAGGCGGATATTACCGCTCTCTCAATGGCGGCAATTTACGACTTTAAATATGTAAAATTCAATACCGAAACATTGCAGGATATCCACAGAAATATTTTCGGTCAGATATATGACTGGGCGGGAGAATTCCGCACTATACAAATTGTGAAATACGAAGATATACTCGGCGGAGATACCGTTCGGTACGCTTATCCAAGTGAAATCAAAAAGCAGCTGTGTGACGAAATGAAAGAAATCGCCAAACTGAAAAGAAACGGTGATAATGATAAAGAAATTGTTTTCAGGCTCGTCAGAATAATCGCAAGCATTTGGCAGACGCATCCGTTTCGTGAAGGCAACACAAGAACGATTATTGTGTTCGCGGTATTGTGCGCAAAATCACTTGGATTTGAAGTAAAACACGAATTGTTTAAAACATATTCAGCGTATGTTCGTAATGCACTTGTTTGGGCGTCGCAAGGCATTTATTCCAAATATGAGTATCTCGAACGCATATTCTTTGAGGCGATTCTCGGCAGCTATGGTATGACTGATACCGCAACTAAACCCGAAGCTGGCAAATATGACTCCATCGGTGAATACAAAGTTAAGGATTATGTAGAAAGACCGCACGAATACTTGGATGAAAATGAGTAATACTTTATTTTTGATATTACGGAAATGGGCATTAACTTAATTTGATTTTTCTGCTTCTACTTATAGAACAATGTAAGAAAAGCAAATTGTTCCTGAGTTTGAAAATTTTTAGAAAAAATATTTTTGGGCATAAAAAAAGCCCGAAGATTTCTCTTCGGGTAACAATACAAAGCGGCGTTGCATTTTACTCCTACGCCGCATTCATTTTTTATTTCTTTTTCTTTTCTTTCTGATTTGCTTCAACATATCCGCAGAATTCATTGTATTTTTCAAATATAGCTTTTAACCTTTTTGATATTGCGCTATGCGTTTTGTATCCAAGACGACAGGCAATCTCTGCCAGCGTGTATCCCTGTTCGCGCATGTAATAGATTTCACGGTCGGTGCTGTTAAGTGAATCTGCAAAAATGTCGCGAATTTCCTCATACTCTTTTTGTGTGTGCTGATCCGCACTTGCAAAGAAATTCCTTGCGCCTTCAATACCGGTTGCCTCGTTCAGTGACAACTCACTAAAGAATAACGGTGCGCCGAGTTTTGTTTTGCAATGCGTCCATTTATTATGGAAATTGATCAGGTCGTAATTGCCTTCAATGGCTTTGCTGAAATCTTCATGTGTGCGGATTTTGCGGGTGGTCTCGTAAACCTCCGGGACTTGCTGACCGAGCATCATCACTTTTATCAGTTCTTCGTTCAGCACATCCGACACTTTTTCAACGACAAAGCCTATTTCTTCATCTGTTAAATCCTCTGCTTTCTTGCCGAAGCTTTGACAGTATGCATCTAAGCCTGCGTAAATTTGATCTTCATACATTTCAAGAAACTGTTCGACTGCTTTATCAAATTGCTCGGTATCGGTGTACATTTCTGCAATTTCTTCCGTGAAGAAATCACCGTCTGCGCTTTGCAGTAATTTAATAGGGTATTCTCGCGAAAAGTTTTTCATCATTCGTTTGATTCCGATCCCCTTCAGGTTATTCAGCCAGTATTTAGAGAAAATGTCCTTCGCTTTCTGATATACTTTGGCTTTTTCTCCGCTCAAAGTTGTTTTATGTTCAACAAAAATTACTTTGGTGAAATCGTTGGATTTAAAGTATTCCTGTATCTCCTTGATCTGTTCCGGTGTGTAACCGTAATCCACTGCCTTTTTAGCTTTCTTTGCCATTCCACTGATCCTCCTTTCATATTGCACGCGTTTTTATGTATTGCAAAAACGGACATCATTCTTGCTGCTTTATTTTAACATAAATATTTGCGTTTGAAATATCTCAGGAGGATTTTTTCGGTCTGCACAGTGTGTTGTACCAAATTTGCGACAGCAGAACAAAAAATAACAATTTATATTGACATTAGGGGATAATGCAGGGTATAATATTAAAGTTGAGAAAGGTGATGAGATTATGACCGACCGCGCAACATTACAAAAGATCGCGGAATTAACCGAAAAGATCGCAAAGCTCCCTAAAGGATATATTTCCAAAAAGACTGTCAACGGCAAGGTGTACTTCTATCACCAATGGTCGGAGGGCGGTAAGAAAAAAAGCAAGTATCTCCGCAACGATGAGATTGACGAGCTTGCGCAACTGATAGAAAGGCGCAAAGAATTACAGAAAGAGCTTGCCGATACAAAATCAGGCACTAAACAAACAGGCAATCATACTACCGGTTTTTTAAAATGCACCCTTATGCACAAACACACACAGGTTGCGGAACTTGTTATAGATAACGAAACCGGATTTATTCAGAAGATCGGTAAAATTCACGCGCCGGAGCATTTGCCGGTTGGTGTAGGCGTAAAAAAAGGTGTTGCCGACCGAGCGGCGCTCAATATATGGTGGACTGACAGAGCTATTCCCGCAAGCCGCTCCGGTGTGCGCGAGGCACTTGAAACACTTCAGATTACCAATACAAAAATGCTTTTGATTCGCTGCTTCGGGCTAAGCCTTTCGGATCAGTATTGGATTTGCCCGGAAAATTCAGATTTGACATGGGAAAAAGTCAATTTCTTTGAAAATGAGTTTTCGGATGACATAGGTGATGTTCTTTTCGGCGCCGATAAGAAGCCCGATCAGCTGAATTTTTCGTCTCCCGACAATACATCTGACGGCAATTTGAAAAAACGCTGGAAAATAATTGACTGCAAACGGTGCCTTATAAAAGGCGGTTCCAACCCATACAGGCAACAGCCGCTGAATGAAGTTATCGCCTCGGAAATCATGCGTCGGCTTAATATTCCCCATGTTTCATATACAGTGACATGGAACAAAGGCGCGCCGTACAGCGTGTGCGAGGATTTTATTGATGAAAATACCGAGCTTATCCCTGCGTGGAGAATCATTCAGATCAGAAAACAGCCAAACAATATGTCGCTGTATCAGCATTTGATTGAATGTGCAGATGAACTCGGAATACCTGATGTCAGGCAATTTCTTGACCGCATGATCGTTCTTGATTATATAATCGCGAATGAGGACAGGCATCTGAATAACTTCGGTGCGATAAGAAACGTCGAAACGCTTGAGTGGCTCGGCATGGCGCCGATATATGACAGCGGTTCTTCTCTCGGCTACGATAAAAGCGCGGCAATGATGTATGATGAATCAGAAGTCATCTGCAAGCCGTTCAAAAAGCATCACACGGAGCAGTTGAAGCTCGTTTCCTCTTTTGATTGGATCGACTTTTCCGCGCTTGCAGACGTTAGCGATATGATCACGAAGATCCTTTCCGACAAAAACGCGAAGGATTATATGGAAGAAAACCGTATCCGCGTTATCGCTGAATTGACAAAACGCCGGATAAAAAATCTTGAAACGCTTGCCAACTCAAAAACGCACAGGCAGAATATCACGACTGATGATGAAGTCGGGGAAAACGTGGCGGCGGAGTATCATAGTCAATCGTAATTAACCTGAATCAATTGATTTTATTTGTCATTCCATATGATACACCGGTTCCTTCAATAGTCACTAAATTTCCCCAATCAACTGCTTAATCAGTTGATTCTCCTCATTCATTTTGATATAATTAATACACTTAGTTTCAAAATTTGGTTTGATAATAGTGTTAAAGAGAAATACATTAAAAAGCGTGGTGAATAGTATATGACTTCCATTGAGATCAAATTAAATGACTGGCCTGTAAGGGATATGCTTCCTTCGCTTCTTTCAGATCGCAGTGCGAAGAAAAATATAATCTTTGCCACTGACAGTTATGCTGATTACGGTGCTCAATTTGGAGCAAAAAAGCAAATCACAAAACTAACATTAAGTACTGTCGGCGGCTGCATTATCCAGCCACGCATTTCTAAGAGCTTTGATGAACAACAGCTGCGCACGCGGAAAAAAGCCGAAGTCTTTACACCCATGTGGCTGTGCTGTTGTATGATTGACCATATTGATGAAGATTGGTTCGACAGGCCGAATGTGTTCGGACAGCTGAACGGTCAAAAATGGACACCTACAGAAGAACCCATACAGATGCCGAAACGAAAACGATGGCAGACTTACGTTGACTCACGCCGGTTGGAAATCACCTGCGGCGAGGCTCCGTACCTTGTCAGTCGGTACGATATGGCGACCGGCGAGATCATACCGATCAAGGAGCGTATCGGTATATTAGACCGAAAGCTGCGGATAGTAAATGAGAATACCACCACAGAGGAAGAATGGTTAAAATGGACACTTAGGGCATTTCAGGCTGTATACGGCTACGAATATCAGGGCGACAGCTTATTGGTTGCGCGGATAAATCTACTGCTCACATACATCGACTACATACAGGATAGATGGAACAGAAAACCAACGTATAAGGAACTGCGTGAGATCACCAGGGTCATCAGCTGGAACCTTTGGCAAATGGATGGCCTAAAGGGAACTATCCCGCTTGGAGCTCTATATGAGCAGTACCACCAATTTTCTATATATGATATTTTTGGAATAGACAACAGCACCGACGAAGGAAAAGAAACACAAACGCCTTGCCGCGTTTATGACTGGCGTGGGCAGAAAAAAAGCATTGAGTTTAATGCGTTTCGAGAAAGGAGAAACGGCAGCATGAAGTTCGATTTTATCATAGGGAATCCGCCATATCAGGAGGAGCGGCAAGGCGATAGCAATACAGCCACGCCTGTCTATCATACTTTTATGGATGCGGCATATGGCATAGCTGACAAAACCATGTTGATCACACCAGCGCGGTTTCTTTTCAATGCAGGGTATACTCCCAAAGACTGGAACAAAAAGATGCTTAATGACGAGCACCTCAAAGTCATATCATATTCCCCTGATTCTGCAAGTGTTTTTCATGGGGTAGATATAAAGGGTGGTGTTGCCATTACATATCGTGATCAGCAGAAAGATTTCGGGGCAATTCGGATTTTTTCACAGTACCCAGAGGTCAATTCTATTCTGCATAAAGTACTGGGAAATACAGCGTTTATGGGACTCAACACGATTATTGTGACGAGCTTCGCTTACCACTACACAAAAGCACTGTATGAGGAAAACCCGCAGTTGGTGGGCAGAGCAAGTAAAGGACATGATTATGATATTCAGTCTAATGCGTTCTCTGTTTTCCCTGAGGTGTTCTTTGATAGTTTACCTGATGAAGATGAATATGTCCGTATTCTTGGTAGAGACGGGAATAATCGGTGTTGGAAGTATATCAAGAGAAAGTATGTCACCGAGGTATCCAATTTAGATGCGCATAAGGCTTTTTTCGCTAAGGCGACTGGAACTGGTCAATTTGGAGAAACACTTCCTGAAGCAATCATGGGTGTTCCTGGCGATGGTGGAACAGTTACCTTTTTAAGCATTGGGAATTTCGACTCCGCTAAAGAAGCTGAAAACTGTGTTAAATACACGAAAACCAAGTTTGCCAGAGCTCTTTTGAGTGTGTTGAAAGTTACTCAAGATAACACACCTGGAAAGTGGGCTTACGTCCCTCTTCAAGACTTCACAACAACCTCTGATATCGATTGGTCTCAACCCATCGCCGGGATCGATCGGCAGCTGTACACCAAGTACGGCCTCTCCGATGAAGAGATCACCTTCATCGAGACCCACGTAAAGGAGATGGAATAATATGGCAGCTCCTAACATTAAATCGTACTCCCGTATTATTCCTATGGTATATGCTTATAATACGCCCGGCATTCCTTATCATGAGGGATGGACGAAGATAGGTTATACGGAAAAGCAATCGGTTGAAGACAGAATTAATCAGCAGACGCATACTGCGAATATACGCTGGACTCTCGCTTGGAAAGATAATGCTATGTATAAGGATGGCTCAGGAGAGTATTTCACAGACCATGATTTTCATAACTTCTTACAACGCAGAGCAAAAATAACCCGTGAGCCTGACACAGAATGGTTTAAGATTGACGGCGAACAGTCACAACAACTATTTACCCGTTTTGCTAACCGTATGCTCGTTAATACACAGCAGGAGTGCGAATATACTCTCCGTGAAGAACAGGCAAGAGCGGTTGAAATGACATCGGCGTATTTTGTAAACGGCGGAGAGGAATTTTTATGGAACGCTAAACCGCGTTTTGGAAAAACTCTCGCGTCATACGACCTTGTGCGGTCTATGGGGTTCAAAAAGGTTTTAATTGTGACGAACCGTCCGAGTATCGCTAATTCGTGGGCTGATGATTTCGGAAAGTTTATCGCGTGGCGTAATGAACTGTGCTTCGTGTCAGATACCGACGCGCTTTCAAATCACCCGATTGTGGTTTCGCGCAGCGAATATCTGAATGAAATTGGTGTCAAAAATAAAGGAATGGTAGCCTTTGAGTCCTTACAGGGCTTGAAGGGTTCAAAACATTTCGGCAATTACAACGGCATAGACAAGCTCGAATGGATGTCCAAAATTGAGTTTGATTTGCTTATAATTGACGAATCTCAGGAAGGTGTGGATACCTACCGTACAGAGAGAGCTTTCCGTTATATCAAACGTAAGCACACTTTGTATTTGTCGGGTACGCCGTTTAAGCAGCTTGCTTCCGACCAATTCAGCGATGAGCAAATTTTTAACTGGTCTTACGCAGACGAGCAGGAGGCCAAAGAACATTTTGACGGCGAAGGCTACAATCCCTATGAGTCGTTGCCTAAACTGTGCATGTACACATATCAGCTCGGCAATATAATTTATGATGAACTCAGCAGAGGCGTTGATTTATCAGATGACGAAACCGTAGATTACGCTTTTGATCTGAATGAGTTTTTCCTTACGAACGAAAGCGGTACATTTATTCATGAGGACGAAATTAAGAAGTTCTTACGCTCGTTGTTTACAAATGAAAAGTATCCGTTCTCAACACCGGAGTTGAGACGGGAGTTGAGCCATACTATGTGGTATCTGAATCGCGTTGATTCCGCAAAGGCTCTCAAGAAAATGATGGATTCTGAGGAGTTCGAGGAGCTTTTCGGTGATTATGAAGTTGTAATCGCTGCCGGCGACGGCAGAATATCTAATGAAGATAAAGCAAATGTAAAAGCGCTGGAGCGCGTAAGAACAGCTATTGCCGAACACGATAAAACCATCACGCTCACTGTAGGACAGTTGACTGTCGGTATAACTGTTCCGGAGTGGAGCGGAGTTCTGATGTTGTGCAATATGAAAAGTCCCTCCTCCTATATGCAGGCGGCTTTCAGAGCACAAAACCCGTGCAAACTAACCGCGCCGGACGGAAAAAGATATATGAAAGAAAACGCGTATATCTTTGACTTTGACCCGGCGAGAACGCTTATTATTTATGACGAATTTGCTAACAATCTTTCTAAATCAACCGTTGACGGTCGCGGCACCTCTGAGGACAGGGAGAGCAATATAAAGCGACTGCTTAATTTCTTCCCCGTGCTTGGTGAGGACGAAGAAGGTAAGATGGTTGAGCTTGATCCTGCTCAGGTTCTGACTATTCCGAGAAAGATTAAAAGTCATGAGGTCGTTCGCAGAGGCTTTCTTAGCAATTTCCTGTTTAAGAATATCAGCAACATTTTCGCAGCTCCGGCGGCGGTAAAGAATATCGTTGAAAAGCTGACCCCGGCTGATGAAGACCCGAAAAAGAATAAAAGAAACATCGATTCTATTACCGATATTCCTGTTGATGAACACGGTGAGGTTGATATTCCCACAGAAATCGTTATCGGCAAAACACGAGAGCTTTTCGGCGACAAAATCTATGAGAATATGTCTGCCGATGTTGAGAGAGCGATAGGCGCTGTTGTCGGAGGCGAACCGTCAGATGTTGATAAACAGGTAGATACTGTTATCGATACTGTTGTAGAAACCGTTAAGGCGCATGTCTTTGATCCCGTCGTCGATGAATACGATATCAAAAAAGGCACGAAGAAGCGTCTGGAAAAGCAAGTTGAAGCCGAAATAAAAGACAAGTTTGAGCAGCTCAAAGAGGCACATAAAGAAGCGCGTAATATTGCACAGATAGAGTATCAGAAGGCGCTTGCTGAGGCAGAATCGGAACAAGAGGTTGAGAAAGCAGAGAAGAATTATCAGGCGAGTATTGACGATGCTTTGCAGGCGTTGACATTTGCTGTACAGCAGGAGGTTGAAGAAACCGTTAAGAATAAACCTCAAGAAGTTGTCGAGAGGCTTGAAACTAAAAAGAAAGAAGAAGAGAAAAGCTCTGTGGAAGATGATGTTCGCGCTCATCTTCGCGGCTTTTCAAGAACAATACCGAGTTTTATTATGGCGTATGGCGATAATGAACTTACCCTTGCGAACTTTGACGACTATACAGAGGATGATGTATTTCTTGAGGTAACAGGCATTACGGAAGACGATTTCCGTTTCTTGCGTGATGGCGGAGATTATGTCAATGAAGAAACCGGAGAAACTGAACACTTCGATGGTAATCTCTTTGATGAAGTCGTTTTCAACGATTCTATTCAGGAATTTCTGAAAAAGCGTGAGCAGCTCGCAAACTATTTTGACGAGAATTTAGCGGAGGACATTTTTGACTATATTCCTCCGCAGAAGACGAACCAAATCTTCACGCCCAAGTGGGTAGTGAAGATGATGGTTGACGAACTGGAGAAACAGAATCCCGGTTGCTTCGACGATCCGACGAAGACCTTTGCCGACCTGTATATGAAGTCCGGCTTGTATATCACGGAGATCGTGAAGCGCCTGTACAACAGCGAGGCAATGAAAGCGGCGCTACCGGACGACAAGGCACGCATCAAACATATTCTCCAAAAGCAGGTGTACGGCATGGCTCCGACACGTATCATCTACCTGATCGCCACAAACTATATTCTCGGTTTTGACGAAACCTTGAAGAGTGAGAGCCACAACTTCGTGGAGGCCGACGCTGCAGAGGCATCAAAGAACGGAACACTGGCAGAACTGGTGAACAAGAGTTTTATTATTGAGAATAATCTTTCAGAATAATACGAGTTATCATAATTAACCATATATAAATATCGGCAATTCTAAATCTATGATCAAAAACCATATTAGTAAAAACATAAAGTGAATTAATTATGGCGTCAATTTTAACAAAGATATACAACATGTAACTTAAAATCTGATTATCGCATATAGCGATTTACGCCCCTCGCTGAGCAAAATCCGATTGTTGAATGTTTAGGTCAAATCCTCGCCTCGTGCGATGAAATGAAATGAGGTCTACAACAATGAATTGTGAATGTGCAATTTGCAAAAGCAATAAGCCTTTTGATATGCCTAAAGAAATCGTCGAAGCTGCAATAAAAGGTGATTTAGTTTTGTTTTGCGGAGCAGGAATTAGCACCGAAAGCAAGAGTGTTTTGCCTTATTCGTTCTATACTGAGATAAAGCAGGAATTATCGCTAAATGAAAACTTATCTTTTTGTCAACTTATGCAGCTTTATTGTGATCAACCAAACGGAAGGAAGCTCTTATTAAAAAAGATAAGAAAAAGATTCAGTTATATAAACTCGTTTCCCGAGTTGGAACGCAGCGCTTCTTCTTTTCACAGGGAATTAGCTGAATTATATCCGATAAGAACGATTATTACAACAAACTGGGATACCTATTTTGAAGAGTATTGTGCAGCAATTCCTATTACGATACCCGAAGATTTTGCCTATTGGGATGATAGTGAACGATTTGTATTAAAGATTCACGGATCAATTAATAACCTCAGTACAATTATTGCTACAGAAGACGATTATAATAAATGTTATCAATCTTTACAGAAAGGGATTATAGGAGCAACTCTAAAGCACATTCTGGCAATCAAGACAGTTGTATTTATCGGCTTTTCTTTTGGTGATGACGATTTGAATCAAATAATAGAGTATCTCCAAAAGGAAATGGGAGATATATATCCACATATTTATCTTGTGACATTGGATGAAACCCTAAAAGATAGAATAAACTACAAAAACTGCACCTCAATCGTAACTTCTGGTACCTTTTTTATACACTCTTTCAAGAATATATTAATTAGTAAAGGGATTATAAAGAATACATCCATCTATTCTCAGATTTGTACAGTTTTGGGTTGCATTAAGGAATTACACGAAAAAGCTGCTCAAATAGATTTACAAAAGCATCCCTGCTCACTATATAATCTTGCATATCAGGATGGAGTAATACATTCTTTTGAACGGTATTTACAAAACTACAATACTGGCGAGTATTGTGATCCTAATCGTATAAGCTGCCTTGTTTGTAAGTATGAACAGATCAAAGATAAGTCTTTCGCTAACGGAAACTATTGGGATGAAGCATACTATGAAGGATATATCAATGGTTTAGTGCTTATCAGTGAAATAGAGGAAGATGCAGAAGCTGTAAAAGAATTTCCCTTTATTTATTTGCCTAATGCCAGAAGAGCCCTGACTTCTTATGAAGCCTTTTTCAAAGAATTAGATAGTTTATCAACAGAAGAAGATGAGTATTGCAAATATGCGAATTCTATTGTCAAAAACTATACTGCTAAAGATATTATAGTTCATCATCCACCTTATTAGGTACAACAAACTCGATAAAGTCCTACCAATATGTGAATAACTGAAATGAGGTGACACAATTGTATAAACTAGATAAGACAGCGCAAGATGCATTAAATAAGATTTATACTCAGTTTAAAAGCGCAAGTGAAATAACCGTTTCCGCTCCCAAATATGAAAAGATTACAATTGACTATCTGATAACTGACGGACTACTTGAAAAAATTGACGCTTCCACGCTCAACGGGTGGGTTTATATTGTTAGACCAACACATGAGGGCAAATTGGCGTATAGTGAAATACTAAAACAGGCATCGTCAAAGATTAATAATTTTATATTACAAGGCGAAACAATTATGAAAGAGGAGTATCATCATTTAACCGATCATGGGTTAGCGATGCCGGATTTCATCTGTGGTCCAAAATCAGATCAATGGTTCAGCGAAATAAGCATATTTAATGATCGGACATTGGTGAATCATCCATTGCATGATCAAATTGAAAATGTTTGTAAAAACCATAGAAATCAATTCTCACCACATGAAAACATGATGGGATATTTAAGAGCTCTTGCAGAAGATGATGAGTTTTTTGAAAAAACCGAGCAAAGAAAGGATGCAATAAATATGGGCTTTAACAAACTTCCTTCAAATTCGGAACAGTTGCTCCGAGAATTGCTGAATTCATCCAATCCAACAGATTATTTAGCTGGTAAATTTAAAGATTTATCGAATAAAGAAGATAATGAATTAAGAGGGATTATAAGAGAGTTAAAAAGTTACGGTTATGTTGATGTGCTTTGGGCTGATAATTTACCTTATCATGTCACGCTAAATAATTCAGCGCGTACATATTATGAACATTTAGCCGAATATAAAAGGAAAAATGCTCCGACAAACAGTGCTACAACAACACCACAAACAATCAATAATTATTATGGAAGTACAAATGTCATTAACGCACCAAACGATGGAGCTGTAATTGTTGCAGGAAACAATAATGTAATTGATTTTTCTTACAATAAAGCCGGCGATATTGTTTCAGAGATTGAATCATCACTTAATGATGAGAGTATTCCTTCAGAAGAAAGAGAAACAGCAATGGAATTGCTCAGTGAAATCAAAGAAAAAATTACCGTTCAAAAGAAACCGTCCATCATCAAATCAGCTTTTGTTGGTCTAAAAGATTTTTTAATTGGAATTGGAGCAAGCTCTACGGTAGCAATCATTCAAGCCAAAATGCAGGGACTGTTTTGAATAATGAATAAGTGTGTTTATAATTGTTCGAAGATAACGATGTCTGATTCTTTACCCGCCCCCATCCCGAGAAAAATCGAATTGTTGAACGCTTAAATCAACTCCTCGCTGTGCGCGATGAAATGAAGGTGTAAAGATGGCAAATAAACTTCAAAAAATGCTTTTCAACTTGTCAACTATTTCACCAATATTATTCTTTGCTTGCATTGTATGGTGGATTCAACGTGGAGCTAAGGAAGTATTGGCGAAAGACGGCACAATTTGCCTTACAGAAAAAGCAATATTTATTTCTGTTATAGGTATATTAGGTTTGTTTTATGCTTTTTACTCTGTTTTGATTGTAAAAACGGGCTGCAGAAAGCTGGAGATCGTGCCCATTAGTGTAAATTCTGTCAAATCAAATGACAAATACTCTGTTGTTGCAATTATATCCTATGTTCTTCCGTTTTCAAATCTTGTACTTGCGGATTATAACATTTGGCTGTCATTATCAATTATAGGTATTGCATTACTATTTCTTTTCATAAGCAATGTGGTTTGGCCAAACCCTATTCTGATGCTTTGTAAATACCATTTTTACGAAATATTAACTGCAAACGGAAGTAACGGGTTATCATTGATTTCAACAAGAAAAAGCATTCAGGATGCTAAAACAATAAAAAAGGTTATAGCTTTGTGGGACTATTTTATGATTGAGGTGAAACAATGATGTTTTCAGATAGCGTGCTCTTTGCCTGGATGGATACAAAGGATAAGTCTATACAGATCAAACGTGTTGTAGAGGACCGAGATACGCAAAAAGCGATCAATCATCTTTTTTGTGATGCGTCCAGTCAAATGGTTGCAAATAAAATCCCGGTTGAATTTGATGGTAAATACACACCGGATCCTGATGGAGCCGAGTATTTATTTATAGGTGGTTTTTCGTTTCCGGAAGAAATCAGTTCTGCAATTCAAAATCCTCAGGCGTTGGAAGCGTTAGCACTCGAAAGTGACGAGATTCCAAAAATAAAAGCGCTATTTGTCGGAACACATTCTAAGGTGAACGGTGTCAATACATATACGGCGGCATTTCAAAAATTTAAATCCGACCAATACATCTCTGCTAAGAAAATTCACTTGTTCTTATCCGGCGACACTTTTGTTGCGGATAAAAGAATAGGATTAACGGTCGGAAAACATATCGACTGTTTGTTTTTTGATGGCAAATTGCAATTCACATCATTTTTCTTCGCACGTCAAATCTTCGATTTATCAGACTAC
This sequence comes from Clostridiales bacterium, assembly GCA_024690965.1. Taxonomy (GTDB): domain Bacteria; phylum Bacillota; class Clostridia; order Oscillospirales; family Acutalibacteraceae; genus JAEEHZ01. The sequence continues at coordinate 22,038 of JAILOG010000015.1, read as the reverse complement.
TACAGAGAAGCCACCAATTCTGATATTGTCAGTTTTATCGAAAATGAAGCAATTGCTATGGATGACGGCGAAGCATTTTCAACGGCAGCAAATAGCTGGGAACGTAGAAAAATTGCTTCAATTATGGATTCGGGTATCTTAAAAGACTACACTGCCACAAAAATAAAAAGCATCGCCAAACAAACCGGAATTGAATTATCCGTAAAAGATAAGAAAATTGTAATACCTGCTGACAAAAAAGAGCGGCGTATCGTACTTGGCTTCCTCGATGAAGAGGTATATAAAGGGGCGTTTTCTCAAACAATCTATCAAACCAACTCTAAGAGAAAAGCAAAATAAAAAAATGCTGGACAAGCCTTATGGCTAAGTTGAGGTTATGGTATATATTCTCTCTATTAAAATAACAACAGGAGCAACGATAATGGGCAATGATAATCCCAATGTAGAAAAAGCAGTTGAAACAGCCTTGAAAAAGCGGCGTTGTTTCGCCTATGATAAGGGCGCGGCAATGATGTGCGACGAGTCGGAAGTTATCTGCAAGCCGTTTAAAAAGCATCACGCCGAGCAGTTAAAGCTCATTTCCTCTTTTGATTGGATCGACTTTTCAGCACTTGCAGATGTCGGTAATATGATAATGGAGATCCTTTCCGATAAAAACGCAAAGGATTATATGGAGGAAAACCGCATCCGCGTTAACGCTTGCTAACTCAAAAATGCACAGGCAGAATATCACGACTGATGATGAAGTCGGGGAAAATGTCGCGGCGGAGTATGGGGAGAAGAGCTAACATTACTACAGTCAGATTTGTAATGTGTACCGTCTTTCAGTAAGTTTATATCACTTGCCCATGTCTGATTTGCTCCTCAAAACTTTAAATAACTCCAATTGGACTTTTTTAGAGTTTTGGGGAGTTGCTATATAATCTCACACTTATTACGGCTATCGTAGAGGAGGATTATTGAGCGGTTACATATATGGGCATATAATTAGTAAAAAATGCTGTATGTTATATTTGTTAAAGCTATTAGAACAAAGTATTCCTATATTTATGTAGAATATTGTTAATGTAAACAACTAAAAACTAAAGATAGACATTACATAACCGTGAGTGTCTGTCCTTTTGATTTATTATTCGATTGTAGCTGAAAGATTACCATTAGTATCCATTTCCCAAGTAATCTGTTTCGGTATATAATTATTATCTTTATCAATCAATCCAAATCTTTTGTACAAATCGGTAACCCTGGCCATATAGTCGCGTTCTTTAGCGATAGTTAACTCTGTGGAGAAAATGCCATTAAACGTAACAATATACGAGGTTTTGGATAGTGAAATTCGATTCATTATTATTGACGGAATACGAAGTATTCTTGCTCTAATATCATTTTCAGAAATAATTTTTGTAATCTTTATTTCTGTATTATCTGAGTCAGATTTTACAATAGTTTGGGCTAAATCCCATCCCCTTTTATAGGCTTCTATTAGCTTTCCTTGTCTTTCTTTTACAATTTCCGGTGTCCATTTAGAATAGTTCAAAACGTCCGTAGCTAAAGCGTAAGATGTTATTCCTGTATCCTTGCATTTGAAATATTTTTCCTTTTTCACTGAGAATTCGTAATTTTGAGCCTTGGAATTATGGCGTTTAGTTAAAGGAATGAGATTACCTATTTTGTTAATCCAAAGCACTCTGTCATCGGTATTCGGCCACCAGTCTTCCCATTCACTGTTAATAGCTACCGTTTGCGGTAATACATGCTCAATTGAAAATACACTCGGTTTGTAATTTGCAGCACCATCAGATATAAATGAATCCAAACGGAGTACAAGATAGTTTCTCTTGGCACTGGGCATTTTATAAATATCTGAATTAAGCGCTTCAATAAAACTGTTTTGTTCCGATGGGGATAACTCAATGCTTTCACATAAGATATCAGCACCATTATCTTGTAAATCCGAAAGCACTTTTGAATAACGCTCTATTCGATGGTTAATATCATACGAAGTAATACGCATATAGCTTGCTAATCTCTCCAACCTCTCAAAAAAATCCGCCAATTCAGAGGAGGAACTCTTATGCTTGCAATAAAACACCATGGCAGGCGGTAACCAGTCGGAGTTATCAATTCTGTTAAGCCATTTAAGAATATTATTGACTCGTTCTGCTCCCTCAGCAGAAGCAAATGAAGCATTTTTTATTGTATTATATGCCTCGGCATATGGTTCTAATGTATTATCAATGAAATCAATGGCAGTTTCATTATTAATATTAGTAAGGATATAATTGTAAAACTCTTCCTGTAATGATTTTTTTGCCTTATTTTTCAGAGCTATCATTCTAATATGACCAAACAAATCATTAAAACCATCACGTCCTAGGTCAGATTCTATCTCTTCCCACTTATCGGTATAATCATTACGAATACTCTCTTCGATTTTCCCAATAATATCTGATTTTATAATATCTGTAGCAAGCAGGTTCATTCCTCTGCTGTTCATAACAGAAAAAATTCTAAAAGCTGATTGCTGCGATGGAGTTGAAACAGCAACAAGAAAACACCTTTGTACCAAAAATGCGCCGAACTTAAATATCTCGGGTTCGCTTTTGAACGATTCGGATATTTTCTTTTGTAGAATCTGCGCATTATTAATTATGTTTGATTTTGCCTCAGTATTTTGTGTGTATGGATTAAGCGCAATTAATTCATCAATTTTAAGCTCTTGAACATATTTCTGAAAAAATTCGTTGTCTCTGTCCCTGATTCTTAGTCGTGGCTTTGGTTTGATTCCCTGGGTTTTGCTTCCTTTTTCATTTATGTAATCTTTAAATTCTCCTTTTTCTTCAGCATCGGATAAATTATGCGCAATAACCGCCAAAAGGATAGTCAAGGTGGTTAGTCGCTGTTGTCCGTCAATAACATCCGCTTTTGGCTTATCATCTTCTTTAATTAATACAATACTTCCTAAAAAATAGTTTTCTTCTTGATCTTCATTTTTGTAAAAGCTAAATAAATCATCAAACAGAATTCCCGCTTCTTCGGTTGTCCATGCATACGGACGCTGATATGATGGAATATTGTAATTAAACTCTGAACTAAATATTTTAGAAAGAGGATATTCAGAACCCTTGATTTTAACACTCATTTTATCATTCCTTTTTATTATTTTGCCCTTTCAGTATAACATTTTTATTATCATATTACAACAATATGCATCATATTAAGACATTCTTCATCAAATTTTTTAATATTGTATAAACAAAGATTAATTATTCTTAAATTTCACTTAATTCTTCTTTTATAGGTCGCCGGCAAATGAGTATTCAGAAACACATGGCTGGTTCATTATTCATAATGCAATTTGATGCTTTTGCACGCACTTTTTGCTCTCTAATATAGAACAATGCTAAAAAAGCTAATTGTTCCTAAGTTTTTAAAAATTTTCAAAATTATTTCACAAGTCAAGTTGAACTGCATTTTATCAATACTATCTTAGTAAATTACTTTCTTCATACAGATTTATATAATTGTATGTCAAAAGGCGGAGCCGAAGCTCCGCCTTTTTGTTCACATACTATTGTTATCAAGTTTTGTCTGTACACTTTCGATCATCAGCCTTACCCCAAGCGCGAATCCGTATTTAAACGCAGCTTGCTCGGTATAAGAATTCATTTCACAGAGTGTATCCTTGTACTTTTCAAGCATTTCCATTTGTTTCTCTGTGAGATCAGCAGTCAGTTTGTCGTAGTTTTTGCCTGAAAGAGAGAGCAAACTTTTTAAATGTAAGTTATCTTTTGCAAACATTTCCCAAGGGATTATGTTGCCGTACCATAAATCTTCAAGTACCGTCATACGAAGATCACCTCGTTCAACACGATTTCATTAACCCGATCTCGGATGTTGTTCATTGCACCGACCCACGCCATTTGATCGCGGCGCTTCAGTTCTTCGGTGACGCCTTCTTGTTTGGCAATTTGTTTTACCAGCTGAAAAGTCATTTTATCCGCCTGCGCGTCAACTTCTCGCAAATAAGAGTGCAACGTCCCGTTTATTCTCATAATGTTGACGGTTGTCGAACGATTCTCCTTTAGGTACTGATAGTGCCTTTGTCCCCAGATTCCTACGCCTTTCAGATTGTCTTTCATATCATTGTGCCTCCTCATCAATAATCGACAAACTTTGTCATATCCACAACGTCAGCATAATTGTCGAGAATATTGTGAAACTCCCGAGAAGTTATATACCCGTCGTGATACAACTGCTGGATCAGCTTCAGCGCTGCAAAGCACAACTCTGGATCCTTTTTCGCTTCTTCAATGTTGAACGGTTTTGATTTGTCTTTCATAGCAAATACCTCCTTTGCAACACCATTGTACCGCAAAGGAGGCATTTTGAAAAATGTGCGTTTACACGCAAAAACACCGCTTCGGTTTCTCAAAACGGTGTTTTTGTAATCGGTATCAGAGCATTACTTTTAAGGCAAATCCGCCTTTGAAAAAGTAGGTGTTCGTCTGATAACGGTTTGGTGGACCATAGGGGGATCGAACCCCTGACCTCCAGATTGCGAACCTGGCGCTCTCCCAGCTGAGCTAATGGCCCATGTCAAATGTATGAAATTGTAAAATGTTTTGGGGTGCGTAAGCCAGCGGGTTGGGCTCCCAGCTGAGCTAATGGCCCTTGTATATATCACATTCGGCGTGTAACACAAATAAGCAAGCATCATTACTGTCACACTCCCGAAGCGAAGTGATTATACCACATGCGCGCTATTATTTCAAGAGTTTTTTATTATTTTTGCAATTGTTCCGGTTGATTTGGAATTTACGCAAATTTTACATTAAACAAGGTGAGTTTATATAAAACTTAAAGCTTTTTTTCACCTGTATGGCTACCGGAGATTTTCAGTGTGTTGCAACGCGCTTTCAATTTGTTTAGCATATTTTGGCTGTTGGCGAAATTTTCATTGCCCTCAATTTTCGGGTAACAGTAGTATTTCCAAGCCTTGTCTTTTACAGTGCGGCTCCTGAGCACCTTCATATTTTCCTCTTTCCCGAAAATATATGAGTTTTTTCAGAGTTATTGAGGATTATTCCGCTTCTGCAAAATAATCCTCATATTTTAAATATTGTATATCAATCATCGTCTTCTCTGTAAGTAAAGAAAACATATTTCGGCGTTGTGGAAAATGTTCCCTCAGATTCGCCACTCTGTTTGTAGAAACAGTATCCGTCAAACTCTTTTCTTTCGGCTGTGTATATCGCTGCGTCGTCGGGCTGGGATTTTAATATATCATGCTTGAGTATTTCTGCGTTCATTGTTATATAAACGATGTGAACATAAGAATAAAACCCCGTGTATTTCACTTTTTTGTTCGTGATTATTGCCTGACAGCCTCTTATTTTATATCCTCCCTGACCGTTTCCCGGTTCTTGCTGACCGTCAAAATTAAATATTGCCTCAGGTACGCACCTGTCCGCCGGGTCGCCTATGTTAACATCAAGCTCCCATAATCCTCCGCCTATCGGCTTCATCGGCGATCCGGGCCAAGCTCCGCTGAATAAGTATTCGCCGTCGTTTCCGTATACGTAAGCGTTTATATTTGATCTGTCACATTTATCTTTGTAATAAAGCTTAACACACCTTGGAGCAATGCTTTTGAAATAGTAATAAACCTCTGTTACATCATTTTCAATAACACCTGAGCTGTTTGTGGGATATCTTGAAAAATCAAGCTCGTAGCCTTCTATATGCGGTAGAGTCCTTACAACATATCTGCGCGATTTTCTGTCCCGTACAACTCTTTTCGGAGCAAGCTCTTTTGTTCCGTCCTCATTCAGATATTTTACGACTATCGTACCGACGCCCTCGTTGCAGGGAGCATAATAATACACCACTTCGGTAGTGTTCTCCTGATAAACGCCGTTTTGTTTGCCGAGCACCGCTCTGCAATCGTAATCCACCATAAGAGTTCTGCTTGCGTACGTTCTGTATTTATCGCCAAGTACTCCGCTGTATTGCTCAATTTCAAGTACTGCTCCGCTTTGCTTTTCAATGTGCTTTACAACAAGCCTTCCTCTGCGCGATCTTATATCGGCGCGCTCAAAGCTTTCTTTATCCACAAGTATCGCACATGAAGACGGCTCCAGATCTATATAATCTGAGTTTATCTCTCTCAGCTTTGTAACGCCCGCGTAGTTTTCGTCGGCTATTTGTATCCATTCATTCGGCAAGCAGTCTTGAGTGAGATACACCGATTTCTTTTCGTAAGGGTCGCTGTTAAAAATAACGCAAACCATATTCCACCCAAGCTCGGGATCGATTTGATTTCGCAAAACATAGCACATAACGTGTCCGTCATAAGTGTTTAAGAACCTTATACCCATTGCGGAAGTGCTGGTGTTGTCGGTAAAAGGTGAGAAGCTCTTTCTTATTTCTATAAGACCCGCGTAATAATCGTGCAGATCTCTGAATTTTTTAAAGTTATTCCAATTTAATGCGTTTATTTCAACGGGCAAGTTATAACTGTTGTGCTCGCCCTTTTTGCTGCGGGCTATTTCTTCTCCCGCCTGAAACAGCACCATTCCCTGTGATGTGAGGATAACGGCAGCGGCAAGCTTGTTCATAGCCAAAACAGCTTCGTCACGTTCATCGTAATTACAGTTTGCGCCCCTGAACGATATCATAAGCTTATCCCAAAGCGTATAGTTATCGTGACATGAGCAATATGTCAGTGTTTGAGACGGAGACTTTGCCCAGCCCCAACCATAGCCTGCGCTTTTTGCCGTAATACCCGATTTAACCGCGTCGGGATGGCCGCAGCCCTGCGCAAATCCTTTGTTGAATTTATCAAATGTGTTGCCTTTTATCGCGTCTCTTATACCGTCGTTAAAGGCGGCTATTCTGTTGCTTAACGCACCTATGTTATTCTTATTTGCCATAACGGTACCCGGGGCGCAGGCAGTAAACATATCCCACGCCTCTCCGTACATAAGTATTCTTTTTCCGTTCGGCAATGTGTCAAGAGCTGTTCTTATGGAGTTCATTACAGATACATCGTGCAAACCCATAAGGTCGAATCTAACGCCGTCCAAATGGTATTCAGTCACCCAATACATAACCGAGTCAACCATATATTTAGCAAACATAGAATGTTCGCTTGCGGTGTCGTTGCCGCAGCCCGAGCCGTTTGAAAAGCTACCGTCGGGATTTTTTCTGTAATAATAATCCGGTACCGTTCTGTTGAACCAAGATGTCTCTGTTTCATATGTGTGGTTATACACCATATCCATAACAACGCCAATCCCGGCATTATGCAGAGCCATAACCATTTTTTTAAATTCTCTTATTCTTATATGACCGTCATATGGATTTGATGAATACGAGCCCTCGGGTACATTGTAATTTTTGGGGTCATAGCCCCAGTTGTAAGTGCTTTCGATAGGTTTTTTCTCATCTACCGAGCCAAAATCAAAAACAGGCAGTAAATGAACATAATTCACGCCCATTTTCTTTAAGTAATTAAGGCAGGTGGGTGTCAGACCATCGTTATTCAAAGTTGTATCTTCTTCCGTGAATGCGAGGTATTTGCCGCGGTTTTTTTCGCTTACCCCGCTTGAGGGATGAATTGAAAAGTCCTTTACGTGAACTTCCCATATTATAGCCTGTGTTTGTGTGGGCTGAACTATCCTTTTATCGTTTTCCCAGCCTTCGGGGTCCGTGCGGCGCAAATCAACTATCATTCCGCGGTTGCCGTTTACACCTGCGGCTTTTGCGTAGATATCCACCGTTTCGTTGTTTATGCCGTCCGTCACCACACGGTAAGTATAATATACGCCGTCAAGGTCACCTTTTATCTGCGCAGACCAAACTGCCGTAAGGTCATCGCGTTCCATCGGAACGCTTCTTATAAATTCCGCGCCGGGTTCGCTGTCGCTCCCTTTTGTAAAAAGACAAACTCTTATTTGGGAAGCCGTAGGCGACCAAACCTTAAAAACAGTTCTTTCTCTTGTATAATCGGCTCCCAAATCGTTGCCCTTATAAGAATAATTATCAACAAATTTCCAGTCGGCATCCTTGGGAACAAGTGCTTCCGTTTTACCGATTTCTATCAAAATATATCACCCTAATACAAATGTGTTTCGATAAAAAAATACCGACAAAATATAAATCAAATTTTATCGGTATAAAATTAATTAACTTGCGCTTTCTGATAAGTATTTCATCTTACATTCTCTTAATTGCTCCACAACGCTGTCGTCCACGGTCACTGTTCCGATCACCCGTTTTTCTTTGCTGTATCCTCCGTGAAAATCGGTGCCGCCTGTTGCAATAAGACCGTATTTTTTAATTATGCCGTCAACATATTCTTCCATTTCGGGTTTGCTTTCGGGATAGTAGCGTTCAACACCGTCCAAGCCGCATTCCGCAAGCTCTTCCAAAAGCTCATAGCTGTCGTAAACACCGGGGTGCGCGAGCACCGCGACGCCGCCCGCGTCGTGAACGCTGTTTAATACCTCAAAAACATCCGGATATTCTATTGCCGTCTTTGCAAGACCCATACGGGGATGAAAAAGCTTGGTATAAATGTCTCCGTATATCTCGGAAGCATATCCTGCGTCTACGAGCGCTCTCATAATGTGCTGTTTAAATATATTAGAGCTTCCGGTTGCTCTTCTTACAATCATATCAAGAGGTATTGGATACATTCTGTTGACCTTCTGATACGATATTGCCATCGCTCTCTTGCGGCTGTCGCCTATTTTCTTAAGCATACCCATTATTCTGTCGGGATATTCGCAAATATAAGCCAATATATGTGCTTTTCTTTTCCTTTTATAATCATATGCGGAAATCTCCACACCTTCTACAACTTCTATTCCGTTTTTTTTGCCGAATATTTTGGCTCTTGTTACACCTGCGAATGTATCGTGATCTGTTATGGCTATTGAAGAAAGCCCTCTATCCTTTGCAAGTAAAATTATTTCCTCTAAAGTTGCCGTGCCGTCGGAAATAACAGTATGGCAGTGTAAATCTGCAGACATAATCTAACTCCCTTTTTATACGAAATATAAAAATTTCACAAAATTCCTTGTTATTATTATACTATACCATAAAAAAGATTGTCAACTTATTTTTAATCAAAAAGCAAATAATGCAAAAAACTAAAGACAGGTACAATTTTAAAAAATCAAGTGTAGACAATAACATTTATTTTGTGTTATAATATCGCCGACGCAAAAATAGTAATAAATGAGTCCGAACCCGTATAAATTTTATTTATGAGAATAAAATTTAGGAGTTGGGATAAATGTCGGAATTTGTAAATAATGAGATCATAAAAAACAATAACAAAACGAATATACTTTTGCCTGAGAATACGGTTTATTTTGAAAAGCCGAAGGCAAAACCCATAGGCAAGCTAAATACGCTGTTTTTTTTGCTCCTTGTTTCGGGAATCGTTTTCGGAGCATATTATTGCACGGTTTACAACAGCAGTTTGTACAAAGACCTGGATTTTTTGTTTTCAAGCAATATAAAGCAAAGACTTTCGCAAAGTCCGCTGCAAACATTATTATCCAGTTATACAGGATGCTGCGTGTTTTTGTTATCTTCGTACTTTTTGGGCTGCTCAATGTGGGGATTCGCACTGCTCCCGATTGTTTCATTTTTCAAGGGCTTCGGTATAGGTTTGACCGCTTCGTACTTATTTATAAATTACGCTTTTAACGGAGCAATATATTATATAGGTGTAATGTTGCCGGGTGCGTTTTTATCGGCGGCGGCTCTTATATTTTTACAAAGCGGCGCGTTCAGATTTTCTTTGCAATTATTAAAATCCACCCTTTACCCGGAAAAAGGCAGCAATCCTTTAAATCAAGCCGGTTTCAAAAAGTATTCAAAAAACCTCTTTACAGCTCTTGCGATTACACTTGTTGCGGCGGCTGCGGATATGGGGCTTACGTTAATGTTCGGCAATATGTTTCACTTTTAGGAGACAAAACAAATGACAAATAACACAAAGGACGAAAACAAAAACATTAATTTAAAAAATTATTTTTCACTTTTATTCGGCAATTTTAAGTTTCTTACAGGGTTAAATATTATATTTTTTATTCCCTGCGCGGCAATTATATCGCTGTTTATTTTAGTATCTGTATTGCTTACCTCGGGAATCAATATATATTTAACCGCCATTTCTCTGGTGTTTATTTCACCGTTTTACAGCGCATTGTGTCACACGATAGTAAGAATCATCAACGGTAAAAAAATCTCTCTTTTAAAAAATTACATTTACGGTTTAAAAGATAACTTTTTGCAGTCGTTTTTAAACGGGATGTTGCTATACGCGGCTTTTATACTAATTTACTCTGCACTGAGCCTGTATGGATATTTAGCTCATACATACGGCGGTGTCCTGTATATCTCACTTGTGGTAATAAACATTATAATAGCGGTTGCCGTTTTGTTTTTCTTTATGAGTGTAAGCGTTATTACAGTTTCGTTTGAGCTTAGAGCCTCGCAAATTTTTAAAAACGCGGTTCTTGCCATATTCGGCGAAATGAAGAATAATTTGCTTGCCCTTTGCGGATTAATAATCATATTTTCTCTTTCTGCCGGATTGGTTTTTATGTTTGGGGACAACATTGTAAGAATAATATTTTTTTCGATTCTTATGATGCTGTTTATACCTTCTTTTTCGGCTCTGGTTTATTTCAATCTTTTATATAAAAGTATGGTAAGCGTTATGTCAGATTCTTCACAGACAGAATCGGGAAAATCTGTCGAAGCCAAAATAACAGACATCGAAGCAGCCGAGATTAACGCTCAATACGGAGAAAACCACAAAGATGACGATTATATTTTCTACAACGGGAAGATGATAAAATGGGGCAAGTTAAAGGAAATTCTTGATTCAAACAAAGACGAAATTAAGTAAAGGCGATGCTTTTTGTTACCGTAATATTTTTTCGACACAATAAGTATTGACTTTGTCCTGATTATGTGTCAAAATTACTGATATAAACGGGAGCGTAAAGGTTTCGACGGGAGTTGTGAACCTGAGCAAGCGGGCAGTGGTCGGGCACCACTTTAAAAGCTCGAGTTTTTCAAAATTAAACGACAATAATTTACAACTTCGTGCTGCTTAATTAGCGGCACCGTTCCTATGAAAAGGACTGCGGTTTCATAAGGAGCGTCATTTTGCAGTGAACATGAACGCGGAAGCACCTTGTACCGCGTCACGATTTAAGGGTTACCGATGAAAAAAGCCGGCTGTCGGGCGTTTTCAAAGGGAATATAAAACGATAGCTGCGCCCGGAGAAAGCTTTGGCAAGTGATTTTCGGACAGGAGTTCGATTCTCCTCGCTTCCACCACCGGCGATATGCCGCACTCAATTCGCGTTCAGAATAATTCTGAGCGCGATATTTTTTTGCCCGCGATGATGCTTTTGTAATTCCATTTGATAATCTAACAAATACCCGCCCCCATATTTTCAGGGGACGGGTATTATCAAAATGCAAAAAGAATTATAAATACTGCAAAACTCAGGTTGTTAGGTAAAGAGAAATTTGAATAGTTTAAAAACAGATACGATACAAGAGCCTTTTATAGGTTATTCTATGTTAACGCCTTTATTAAATATTATTCTGCATATTATACTCATTAGTCCTATCATTAACATATACAGTCCTATAGCCAGAATAATAAGCGTTTTATAAGCATTGGCATTAAATAATGCATTGTTATTAAACAAATCCATAACGCTGCTGTCAAACAAACCTGCTATAAACACCAATAACACTACTATACTTTGAGACAGCAGATACGCCCCAAAGCCAAACAATACAGAAAACCCAACCTTATTGTTGTTTCTTCTGTGACCTAATATTATCCCTAAAAATCCGCTTTGGATAGCATTAAAAACCTCCAAAAAAACAATAAACAGCATACTTATAATAAATAATGATGTATTAAAATTTAAACCTGTTGTTACGGTATTGATATAATCTACCAATAATATCCATCTGTCTTCTGTATAGTATGTTATAAATAAGCATGAAACTATTACAATAAAACTGATGATAAAAAAGATTAAAGCTTGGAAAAATTTGGATTTATAAATATCATTTTTAGTGACAGGTAATGTGTGTGTTAAGTAAGCCTCGTCTTTATAAACAGAATTTCTGAATCTTACCCAACTTCTCATTATGGTATTTATTAATATATTGGCTATCATTGAAAACATACACCCTACACTGATGTGTCCTAATATGTTTACGATGGCTGATTGGTCTATTGAGAATAATATCCTTGAAGTTACAGAGAAGAACAGCCCCAATATATAAAATATACTCATATTTTTTATCATATATTTTAAGTCATATTTTAACAGCTTAATCAGCATTTAAACATCCTCCTGAAAATTTCGTCTATTGATGCTTTTTCTTTATTTCTGAGCTTATCGGCGTCACTTTGCAATGCTATTTTGCCTTTATCAATAAATATTACTTCATCAAGAATCCTCTCAATATCTGATATCAGATGAGTTGAGATAATCACACCGGCATTTTCATTAAAATTGGAAAGTATTGTATCTAAAATATAGTCTCTTGTAGCAGGATCAACACCCCCTAAAGGTTCATCCAAAATATACAGGTCGGCATTTCTTGACATGACAAGAACTAATTGAACCTTTTCCTGCATGCCTTTACTCATTTTTGATAATTTTTGATTAATATTCAAATCTAAATCCTTTAGTAACCTTTTCGCTTTGCCGGGATCAAAATTATCATAAAAATCCTCGAAATAATTAATTACTTCGGATACTTTCATCTGCTTATTCAAGTATGTTCTTTCCGGTAAATAAGATATTACTTTTTTTGTTTCCACTCCGATTTTATTTCCGTTAATTAATATTTCTCCGGTATCCGGAGTAAGTAAATCATTTATCAGCTTAATTAAAGTAGTTTTACCTGCTCCGTTTTTGCCTAACAAACCGATAATCTTTCCACTTGAAATACTCAGGTTAATATCTTCAAGTATTAATTTATTATCGAAAGATTTGGTTAAATTTTTTACTTTTAAAAGCTCCATATCAATCTTCGATCCTTTCTAAATACTTTATCGAATCGGCTTTTCCGAGCCCTATTCTTTTCATTCCTTGAAAATAACTTTTAGCAAGGGCCATCGCGTATTCGTCTTTTAGTTTTTCTATTAATACGGCATCGGAAGTAACATATTTTCCGTTAGTTCTTTCAGTATATATCAAATTCATACTTTCAAGCTCGGCAAGAGCTTTTTGCATTGTATTTGGATTAACTTTAAAAGTGCCTGCAAATTCTCTAACCGAAGGAAGCTTTTCTCCGCATTTGAATACACCTGAAATAAGATATATTTTCATATACTCTAACAACTGAATATATATCGGAACATTATTATCAAAAGTAAACTCCATAATTTCGCCTCACTGTATTACTTAGTTAATACAGTGATATTATATACCATTGTTTTTAATATGTCAATATTAAATGTATGAGCAGAATCAAGCTTCAAATTTTTAACCTAATATCAAACATCACTGTTGACAAACCTCCGATTTTAATGTACAATATCGGCACCATAAAGAGTGCGCGAGAGACAAGCTCATTGACCGCACAGCAACCTGCGAACCGCAAGGTGCTAATGCTTGACCGATGGGAACTGTAATACACAAATATACTCCCGTCGGATGCGATGGGAGCATTTTTTTGCAAACTCTGATGGAGAATATTAAATTTTTCGGAGGAAACAGAAATGAAAAGCAAAAGAACGTTAGAAAACCTGAGGAAGTCGCTACCGGGAAAGGTGTATATGTATCTTAAAGATGAGGACACAATGAAAGCTTTTTTGGCGGATGCAAAAAACGAGGGCTATAGCTTCGGTAAAATGGGCTTGCCTGAGATCATTCTCGACAGTATTATTTCGCTTAAAGAAAACAAACAGCTTTGTTATGTGGGAGTGATAGGAAGATTAGAATTTCAATGCAACGGAGGAGATAATGCCGGCTGGGGCTTTCATAGAATCGATTACGCTGAATATATAAGCGGAAGTGAGGACTATAGTTTTAAAAATGACACCTTAATAAGCATATGAACTTTAAACTGAATAGGGAGTATAAAATACAATCATTTTTCGGCAAATGCTTAATCTGATTAAACTTTTCCCCAATATTTATATATGTGTCGGTTAGTGAACCTTTTGTTATGATACGTAATTGTTCTTGACAAAAATTTGTAATGGAAGTATAAAGAGCTGAGCGAAAAATCAATTTTGCAACAGCCCGTTAAACCATAAAGGATAACAAATAAATTGTATTGACTTTTGGTGCTTTTATGTATTATTCTAAATTCATTAATTACAAATCAAATTTTTAAGTCAAATATCAATGTATAATTATCCGTAACAACCGGAGGAACAGCTTATGAAAAACGGCAAAAATCCAAATCCCGATACAATACACCCCATTGCAGGCTATGACAAAGAAATTTATGTAAAGCCCACAATTAAGAATCCAAATATCATAGTAGGTGATTTTACTTACATTGCAGATTCGGAGTTCGAGAGTCACGTAACACATCATTATATTTGGAACGGCGACAAATTGATAATAGGTAAGTTCTGCCAGATAGCCGCGGGGGTGGAGTTTGTGATGAACGGAGCGAATCACCAAATGAACTCTGTTTCAACATTTCCGTTTTACACGCTTGAGGGGTGGGATATGGAACCACCTTGCGCATCGGATTTGCCGATAAAGGGTGATACGGTCATCGGCAACGATGTATGGATAGGTCAAAACGCCGTTATTCTGCCCGGTGTAAATATAGGAGACGGGGCAATTATCGGCGCCAACAGCATTGTAGGAAGTGATGTACCTCCGTATACCGTCGTTGCGGGAAATCCTGCGAGAATCATACGGAACCGCTTTGACGATGATCTTATAAGCCTTATGCTTAATTTTAAGTGGTGGGATAAAAGCATTGAAGAGATCAACTCATTAATTCCGCTGCTCACCTGTAAAAACCTCGAAAAAGTGAAAACCGCATTAAAATCCATGCTCAAGAATGATAGTTTGTAATTTATACAAGTATTTCATATAATTGCGTCTTGTATTATATTTAAAAAATGATTTAAGCCGTTGCAGATTATCGGAAACCTGCAACGGCTCTTTCTGTGAATACTTATTTTAACTCTGCTATCGTAACGCCGCTTTCGCCCTCGCCGTAAACACCAAGCCTGAACGATTTTATCGCTTTGTGGTGCCTCAAGAAATTCTGTACCTCTCGGCGTAAAACCCCCGTGCCCTTGCCGTGTATTACGGTAAGCTGGTGGATTCCCGACAAAACCGCAGAGTCGATCGCATTGTCAAGTACCATAATAGCCTCGTCTGCGGTCATTCCGCGCAGGTCTACATCTGTCATTGCTTTGATGTCGACCTGCTTTTTTATGCTTTTTGTCGCTTTTACGGTAACATTAGGCTCTTCCACAAGTCTTACATCGCTTATCGGCACTCTTGTTTTAAAAATACCCGCCTGAACATACAAAGTCTGTGTTTGCTCATTTACTTCTATAACAGACGCCTTTTTATCAATATCTGTCATCAGCACGGTGTCGCCGGGCTTAATTTTTCTCGGCAAAATATATCCTTCGTTGCTGTTTTTCTTTTGGGAGGTTTCATTTTTAGAAAGGGCGTTTATTTGAGCTCTCAGTCTTGCTTTTTCCTCAGGACTTATGCTTTTGCCCGCTTTTGACAGCGCGTCCAGTTCATCAAGAAGGTCATAAGCCTCACGCTCCGTTTTTTCTACGATAGCGCGTGCTTTTTCCTCTGCCTGCTCAATTTGCTTTTTCGTTGTTTCTTTTATTCTCGCAAGCTCTTGCTCGGCTTTCTCTTTTGCGGCTCTTGCAAGAGCCGCTTCACTGCGTGCCTGCTCTATGCTGTCGTCAAGCGCCTGACGCTTTGTCTGAAGCTGCCCCACAACATTCTCAAAGCTTCTGTCCTCCGCGGATATGAGTTCTTCGGCACGCTTTGTTATCGCCTTGTCAATTCCCAGCCTTTCGGATATGGCAAAAGCGTTGCTTTTACCGGGCAAACCTATAAGCAGGCGATACGTGGGGCGCAGTGTGTTTACATCAAATTCGCAGCTTGCGTTTTCAACGCCGGGTGTATTAAGCGCGTAAGACTTAAGCTCGGCGTAATGCGTGGTAACACATAGGCTTGCTCCCATATTTCGTATTTTTTCTATTATAGCGGTTGCCAGCGCGGCTCCCTCCACAGGGTCTGTTCCGCTGCCAAGCTCATCTATGAGAATAAGGCTTTTTTCGTCGGCGATTTTCAGGATATCAATAATATTAGTTATATGAGATGAAAATGTGGACAAAGATTGTTCTATTCCCTGTTCGTCGCCGATATCCGCCAAAACATTGTCAAAAACACAAAGCTTACTGTTATCCTCCGCGGGTATCATAAGTCCGCACATAGCCATAAGCGTAAGCAGTCCCACAAGCTTCAGCGATACTGTTTTTCCGCCTGTGTTAGGTCCCGTGATAACAAGAGTGTCAAAGCCGTTGCCGAGTTCTATTGTCATAGGTACTACCTTGTTTTTGTCTATCAAGGGGTGTCTCGCTTTGTTGAGATATATTATGCTTTCATCGTTCATATCGGGCAAAACGGCGTTCATTTTGTAGGCGAGGTTTGCTTTTCCGAATATTACCGATACCTCCGCCGCTGCTTTAATACTGTTTATTATAGCTTGCGCAAAGCTGCCCGCCTCAGCCGAAAGCTCCGCCATTATCCGCTCGATTTCAATTTGTTCTTTAGATTTTAACACACGAATTTCATTATTCGCTTCAACAACGCTCATCGGCTCAATAAATACTGTCGCTCCGCTTGCTGATGTATCGTGTACAAGTCCCGGAATGTTGCCTCTGCATTCTGCCTTTACGGGCACGACAAATCTGCCTGAGCGTATGGTCACTATGCTGTCCTGCAAATATTTACGCTGGGAATCGCTGTGGATTATCCTGTCGAGCTGTTGTCTTGCCTTTGCCTCTGATGAGCGTATCTTTTTTCTTATGTTTGCAAGCTCTTTAGAAGCGTTATCGCTCATTTCTTCATCGGAAAGAATAGAATAATTTATCTTTTCCTCAAGGTATTTATTAGGCACCAATGATGAAAAATAGCTGTCAAGCACTGTTTCTATGCCTGCGCTTCGGCTTTTCCATTCTTTAAGATTTCTTATAACAGCCAGAACTCTCGATATCTGCAAAAGCTCTGACATCATAAGAACACTGCCTGCTTCAGCGCGTCTTAAAGGCGAAGTTATATTTTTAAGCCCCCCCATAGAGGGGCTTCCGAATCTGCCTATAAGCATATGGGCGTCGTATGTCTGCTTTAAAAGATACCTTACTTCGCCTATATCGTGGGAAGGCTCAATGTCAAGCGCCATTGCGGCGCCCTCATCGCAGGGTATCTCCTTTGCAAGCATATCAAGTATTTTGTCAAGCTCAAGCGTTTTGTAATGCTTATTCATAGTAAAGATCTCCGTTATTTATGGTGTGGACAGTGTTTTGTAAAAATCAAGAGTAGGCAGGCGTTTTTCTGTTTTCCTGACAGTGTAGCTTTCCGCCGCGTTTGCGAAAACTTCAAGCGATTTGCCCGATAAGTTAAAAGCAAATATTTTTTTATCATCTGCATATATCGCGTGGCGCATTGCCGCTGTCGCGCCTAAACCTGTTTTTATGCCGTAATTATCCATATTATCAAGGCAATCTCCGCAATAAAGACAGCCTTCGTCGGGCGAGAATCTCATTTCTTCGTCCTCAAATTTTCCGCAGACCTTACAGCATTTAAGGTCGGGCATATACCCCGACAGAGCAAGCATACGAAGCTCAAAAACCGCTTTTATTAAGCTCAATTCCTTGTCGCCTTTGCACAGCATATACAAAGAATTAAGCACGGTGCGCAAATAAGAGCCTGCGTACGCGTTATCCGAGCAAAGCTCATAGCAAAGTTGACAGAAATACTGTGCAAGAGCCGTTTTAACAATATCTTTGCGCAAAGCGATAAACATCTCTTTAGACTCGGCAGAATCGACAATGCAATTCCCTTTGCCCTCGTATATTATAAAATCGCTGTAACAAAGCAGACGTGTTGCCGCGGATTTCGGACTTTTTAAATTATAGGCGCCTCTCACGAATGCGTGTATAACGCCCCTGTCTTTTGTAAGAATAGAGACGTATCTGTCTGTTTCACCTGCCGGTTTTTCGTATATTACAAGCCCGTGTGTTTTAAATTTCATAGTATATTACAATTTGTTAGGGGCAGGATAATCCTCACCGAACAAGTCCGCCATAATGCTGCTTATTACCTGGGGCTCAAGCGGTTTATCGGAATAATCCGTTCTGACGGACGCGATCCTGTCTACAACTTCCATACCCTCGATAACCTTGCCGAAAGCGGCGTACTGACCGTCAAGATGCGGCGCCGACTTGTGCATGATAAAGAATTGTGAGCCTGCGGAATCGGGATGTCCTGCTCTTGCCATAGATAAAACACCGGGTTCGTGTTTTATATCGTTGTCAAATCCGTTGGCTCTGAATTCACCTTTGATTCTGTATCCGGGTCCGCCCATACCGTTGCCGTCGGGGCAGCCGCCCTGTATCATAAAACCTTTTATTACACGGTGAAAGGTCAAGCCGTCATAAAACTTGTCTTTAATAAGGCTTATAAAATTATTTACGGTTTCTGGCGCGCATTCAGGATAAAGCTCCGCTTTTATTATATCTCCGTTTTCCATTTTTATGGTGATTATTGGGTTTTTCATTATAGTTACTCCTTTTTATAAGCAGAATTTTTCTATTTGTACTTTTCATATAGCATTATCATACAAAAACCGCAAAAAGTCAAGTTAAAAAGCCGTTTAAGTTTGCGGGTTCTGCAATTCAATATGTAAAAGATTAATTTTAAAACATAATTAAATTTACACCTGTTTTTACTTGACAAAGCTAAGATAATGTGATATATTCTTTTAGCAACATTGGGCTATAGCCAAGCGGTAAGGCAACGGACTTTGACTCCGTCATTTCGCTGGTTCAAATCCAGCTAGCCCAGCCAAAAATCCCTCGAACGCAAGTTTGGGGGATTTTGCTTATTTGCATTTCTGGATATACTGCTTTGTTCTCGAGATTTTTGGAGAATAATAAGTAATAGTTAACAGTGAATAAGCGGATATTTCTTCGTCTTTAATACAGTTACATTATTAAATCATTTATCATGATTAAAGGGTGATACGCCATGCTTAAAATAATGTTTGTCTGCCACGGCAACATCTGCCGCAGCCCAATGGCTGAAATAATATTTAAAGATATAGTAAAGCGCAATCACAGAGAAAATGATTTTTATATTGCATCTTCGGCGACAAGTAACGAAGAAATATACAGAGATAGAGGTAATCCCATTTATCCTCCCGCAAAGGCGGAGCTTAAAAAACACGGTTATGTTTTTTCTGAGCATTACGTCACCCTGCTGAAAAAAACAGATTATGAAAACTATGATTTGTTTGTGGGTATGGACAGCGCGAATATAAGAAATATGATGAGAATATTCGGCGGTGACCCAAACGGCAAGGTGAGAAAGCTTTTGGATTATGACACAGGCGGAGATGTATCCGACCCTTGGTACACAGACAGATTTGATTTGGCTTACAGTGATATATTAAGAGGCTGCGAGGCAATGTTTGAGTTTTTGACAAAATAGTATCGGATTTATCCGGCTTTTATAATTGCATATATAGTTGTGTTGTAATATATGAATTGTATTAGCCTGTATGTTAAAGAAAGGTAATCAACTATGAATAAAACCTTAAAAATACTGTTAGCTGTTTTTTTTGTAATAATTATAGTTTTTTCTTGTTTCGCGTTAATAGAAAACGAAAAGTCAAAAATACCGTTTGACTTTGACGAATCATTAGTTAGCAATTCGTTTAACAACGCATATATGAGCGGTGGAGATTTAGCGGCAGTAAACGGTTATTTGTGCTTTAACTATAAAGCTCATAATACCGATTTTACAGGTTTGCTCAACTATGGATTATACAAAATTGGAGGTAAAGGTAAATCGCGTATATATTGGGAAGGGCCCAATTTGTGGCCATATGAGTGTCTTTACACATTGCAGGTCTACAAAGATAACCTGTTGTTTGATGAATATTATTTATATGGCGACAATACATACACCGCCTCCGGTTTTAACGGAAATATTTATCATATAAATACCGATACCGGTTCTATTGAATTGTTCTCTACAATTAAAGACGCAAAAAAGAATAAGTATGAATATTACAGAGCAATTGATGATAAAATCTATGTTTTTTCAAAAGATAAGATATATCTTTCAACTGACTGTGAAAATGTTGAGGTGATTTTCGACAAGTTATCTGACATTAAACTGGAAGACGCATATGTAAAAGATTGCTATATTTACGGAAATACATTAACCTACATAACCAGAGACGGATATGTACAAATGTACGACTACGTAGATAAGAAAATACTATTTAATGAATTGTTTGATTTGAAAGATATAAACGCTGAATATTATTATGATATTCAAAATATAGTTGTTTGCAAAGATAAAATATTTTTTACGGTATGTACTGATAACGGTTTTGAAATATATAATGTATCCGACGGATTTAAAAAAATCTATACACAATTAGACATTTCCGATTATTATTGCTATAAATTCACAAATTGTTATGATAAATACATATTGGTGAGTTCGGAAACGGGAGGAATTGATTTAATTAACACCGAAACCGAAAAAATTACAAATATCGTAAAATTCGGGACAGATGATGTGTATGTTGTAGGAGACAAATGGATATATTATGTCGATTATAAGAATAATTTACATCGCGTAACATATGACGGCAAAATAGATGAAAAGATATTTTAAAAATTACTTACAGCTGCAATTAGTTGTTTTGGTACGTTATATTGAATATTGGCTTTTGTTTATGAGACAAAAAACTACAAGGCTATGTTTGAGTTTTTGACAAAATAATATTGAAATTATATCTTCTATGTATTAAAATGGCTTTGTGGGAATAATATATTCGCATAGTTATTATGCCGGGAGTTGATAAGATGAAAATAACCTACAACCCTGATGAAAAGATTGTCAAGGTGATAAAAGAAGGTCTTAAAAGAACAGGCGGATATTGCCCCTGCAGAACTGTGCGCACGGACGATTTTAAATGTATGTGCAAAGAGTTTAGGGATCAGATAAAAGACCCCGATTTTGAAGGCTTTTGTCACTGTATGCTGTATTATAAATCTAAAGATTAGGAGAAATAAATATGGAAATCGAACTTACACTGCAAAATTTTGAACAGGAAGTAATCAATTCAAAAATACCCGTATTGGTAGACTTTTGGGCTGCATGGTGCGGACCGTGCCAAATGCTTGCCCCCGTAGTTGAGGAAATCGCCGAAGAATACGATGATGTTATTAAAGTAGGCAAGGTAAATGTAGACGAACAGCGCGAGCTTTCCGCAAAATACAATATAGAAAGCATACCAACGCTGCTTGTGTTTAAGGACGGCAAAATAATCAATTCCTCTGTGGGATTTGTCACAAAGGAAGAGCTTATAGAAGAGCTCGGGCTTCAAACAGTTTGATATTAAGATCAAAAATTTACGGGTAACCGCTTGATATTAAGCGGCTGCCCGTTTTTCTTTGGTTTTATAACTTTTCAAGGAAAATTATGGCTTAGAAATTCAAATTTATATTTGTAAACAGTACGGCGGTAAAGCACGTGTGCTTCATCGCGATTTTCTACACAATATTAATAATTCCGTTAGGTTGCCCTAATGCCGGGCAGGCACCTACTTTCCCATGTGAGAAAGTAGGCAAAGGACACCAAAGGGGGAAACCCGTCGGCTGTTTCCCCCTTTGGAATCCCCTTTCGCGACCACCCGGGGGCGCTGCGCCCCCCGCTGGGTGGA
>JAILOG010000014.1 GCA_024690965.1 Clostridiales bacterium | reverse complement strand
AGCAAAGCTTAGAGTTTATCGCGGATGACGAGCTTGTGGAAGTTACACCGAAAAACATTCGTTTAAGAAAAATGATACTCAATAAAGAGCTCAGGCTTAAACATCAATTTAAAGGTAATTGATTCGTATGAATTTTGTTATACTTGATTTGGAGTGGGATAATTCCTATTTCAGCAACAACGGCACCGCGCTTAACGAAATCATAGAGTTCGGCGCAGTTAAAACAGATGAAGAGCTTAATATCATTGATGAGTTTTCAGTTTTGGTAAAGCCAAAGATAAGCAAATTTGTAAGCAAAAGGACAAAGAAGCTTACACATTTAACATCTAAAATATTGAGAAGCGAGGGTGTGCCTTATCCACAGGCGCTTGAGTCGTTTAAAGAGTTTTTGAGAGACAGTGTTTTACTTACGTGGAGCACATCGGATATAATCGCGCTTATGGATAATCACAAGTTTTATTTCGGAACAGGCAGGCTTGATTATCTGAACGGTTACATAAACGCTCAAACATACTGTGAAAAAATGATGGGGTGTTACGACCCCGCAAAGCAAATGGGGCTTTCCGCCGCGGCGGAGAAGCTCGGTATACAAACAGATAACATGGAACTTCACCGTGCGCTTGACGACAGCAAGCTTACTCTCAGTTGCCTGCAAAAGGTGTATAACAGAGAAAAAATACCCGAATTTATTCAAGATGCTTCTCAGGATGAATTTTACAAAAAGTTGCTTTTTAAGCCGTCTTATATAACAGATATAAATAATCCTCTTGTAGACAAGTCAAAGATGAAATTCAACTGCCCAAACTGTGGCAAGCGTGCCGTAAGAAAAACGGCATGGCAGTCTAAGGGACGGTATTTCAGGGCAACATATAAGTGTAATAATTGCAATTGCGTATTTTACGGAAAAGTTCAGTATAAAATCAAATACGAAGGCGTAGATGTGAAAATGTCCTCCGTTCCCATAAATGAAAATAATAACAATGATAACGGCGTTAAAGCAAGTGAATAATAAAACGGTGTAAAAATGAAAGCGTGGTGTTTCGGCAATGGCAGCAATAATTATGGACGGCAAGAAAACAGCCGCATATGTCAGGCAAAAAGTAAAGGAAAAATGCTTATTGCTGAAAAAAGAAAAAGGTATCGTGTTAGGGCTTGCGGTTATACTTGTGGGCGATGATAACGCGTCTCAAATATACGTGAGAAACAAAGCAAAAGCGTGTGAAGAAGTGGGTATCAACTCCAAGCAATACACATTGCCCGCAAACACTGGTCAAGAAGAGCTTTTAAAGCTTATAGACACGCTGAATAAAGACGATAAAATAAACGGCATACTTGTTCAGCTTCCGTTGCCTAAGCACATAGACGAAAAGGAAGTCATAAAAGCAATTGACCCCAAAAAGGACGTTGACGCTTTCTCTAACGAAAACATTGGAAGAATGTTTTGCGGAGATATGATATGCTCACCTTGTACGCCTTCGGGCATTTTGGAAATGCTTGATTATTACAAAATAGATGTCCGCGGAAAACACTGTGTTGTTATCGGCAGAAGCGCGATTGTGGGGAAGCCCATGGCAATGATGCTTTTAAACCGAGACGCAACTGTAACCGTATGTCACAGCAAAACAAAAGACCTGCCGCATATATGCAGACAGGCTGATATACTTGTTGTTGCGGTAGGCAAGCCAAAAATGATTACCTGTGAATATGTAAAACCGGGCGCTGTGGTAGTAGACGTGGGCATAAACAGAGACGAAAACGGCAAACTGTGCGGCGACGTGGATTTTGAAAGCGTGAAAGAAACAGCCTCTTATATATCTCCTGTGCCGGGCGGTGTGGGTCCGATGACGATAGCCATGCTTTTAAACAACGTGTGCAACACGGTAAATTAGATTTTGAATAACAATAACCGAGAAAGGAACGGCTTGAAAAGTCGTGTTCAACTTATTATGGATATTGATTTATTGCTAGAAAAAATAAAAAGACTGCATTTTATCGGTATAGGCGGCTCGGGTATGTGTCCGCTTGCGGAGATAATGCGAGCGGAAGGGTATGAGTTGTCGGGCTCCGATAACGCCTCTTCGGAAACACTTGACAGAATAAAAGGCTACGGAATACCCGTGTATGACTGCCATAAGCCCGAAAACGTTGACGGCGCGGAAATGGTTGTATACACAGCCGCTGCCAAGCAAGATAACCCCGAGCTTGTAGAAGCAAGGAAAAGGGGGATTCCCACAGTTGAAAGGTCTGTGTTCTTGGGAGCCGTAACCAGACGCTATAAGCGCAGTATCGCGATCTCCGGAACGCACGGAAAAACCTCTACTACCGCAATGCTTTCGCAGGTACTTATCGGCTCGGGATTCGACCCGTCCGCGATAATAGGCGGAAAGCTGCCTTACATCGGCGGAAACAGCTATGTGGGACAATCTAACATAATAGTATGCGAAGCGTGCGAATATGTCGATACATTCTTGCAGCTTAACCCTGCGATATCCGTAATACTTAACATAGACGCCGACCACCTCGATTATTTCGGAAATTTGGATAACATAAAAAAATCGTTTTCAAAATTTGCCGACCTTACAACAGAAGTTTTGTTCATAAACGGCGATGACGGAAATACTGTTGACGCCGTAAAAAACTGCAAATTGAGTAAAATTACTTTTGGCTTCGGTAAAAACAATACTTATCACGCCGACAATGTTACAAGCGACTGTCACGCGCTCCAGAAATTTGATCTGTATAAAGATGGCGAAAAACTCACTGAGATAAGCTTATCCGTACCGGGAAAGCATAATATTTACAATGCTCTTGCGGCTTGCGCGGTAGCTCATTATTTGGGCGCTTCTCCGCGCGCGATAGCCGAAAATTTGCACAAATTTACGGGCGTTCACCGCAGATTTGAAATACTCGGAAGCCCCTGCGGTATAACGGTAGCCGACGATTTTGCGCATCATCCCACAGAGCTTTGGGCGACACTCAGCGCCGCAAAAGAAATGAATTTTAAGCGTGTGTGGGCTGTATTTCAGCCGCACACTTATTCGAGAACCGCTATGTTGCTCAATGATTTCGCAAAGGCTTTGTCTATTGCGGACAAATGCGTTTTATCTGAGATCTTGGCGGTAAGAGAAGAGAACACATACAACATCCACTCGGAGGATCTGGCGGAAAAGATAGACGGTTGTGTATGCCTGAATACCTTTGAAGAGATAGCGGATTACGTTTCCAAAAACTCTCAGCCCGGAGATCTTGTTTTGACGATTGGGGGAGGAAACATATATATCTGCGCGGGTATGATACTCAAAAAGCTGGAAGGACGCCAGTATTTAAGCAGTAACGAATAATAAGCAAAACTAATTATAAATAATCCCACCCGATGTTGACAAAGTCAGGGTGGGGTTTATTTATGATGCAAGGCTGTAGATCAACAATTTTAATTGAATTTTTAATACAAATGTTGACAAAGCTTTTCTTTAAAAATATAATACTATGTGTGCGCCGAATATAACATATTTTAAACGGCGGCTTTATGCAAATGAAAGGATTCGCAGAGTAAAACTGCAAATTAATTATGAACTGGGTAGAAATAACCATAGAGGTCGAGACAAAAGACCTTGAAAAAGCGGGAGACATCGCCAATATGGTAGTGCCTTACGGGATATATATAGAAGATTATTCAGAGCTTGAAGATGAAGTCTTGCAAATTGCGAACATTGACCTTATAGACGAGGACTTGCTCAAAAAAGACAGAAACAAAGGCCTCATACACATATACATAAGCCCTGAGGATAACCCAAAAGAAGCCGTGGCTTATTTAACAGAGCGTTACGAAAGCGAAAGGCTTGATTACAAAATCGGGCTCAGCAATTGCGAAGACGAGGACTGGCTCAACAACTGGAAGCAGTATTTTTATCCCATTGAGATAGGAGAAAGATTGCTGATTCGCCCCACCTGGCGTGAAAAATACGACTGCAAAGACAGAGTGGTAATAGACCTTGACCCCGGTCTGGCTTTCGGTACGGGAACACATGAAACAACACGTCTTTGCCTTAAAGCTCTCGAGAAGTACATTTCGGGAGGCGAGAGAGTGCTTGACGTGGGATGCGGCAGCGGTATATTGGGAATAGCCGCTTTGCTTTTGGGCGCTGAGCAGGCTCAGGGAATTGATATTGACGAGCTTGCCGTAAAAACAGCAAAAGAAAACGCCGCGCTGAACAACGTAAGCGAAAAATTTGAAATCATGTGCGGAAATCTTTCTGATAAAGCAAGCGGAAAATATGATGTTATAACCGCGAATATCGTTGCCGACGCGATAATGCTGCTTTCAGAGAATATAACTGATTTTATGAATGAGAGCAGCGTTTATATAATGAGTGGAATTATAGACTCACGCGCAGATGAGGTAAAATCAAATATTTCCGACAAGCTTACAATTATGGAAGAATACGAAGATAACGGCTGGTACTGCCTTGTTGCTTCGCTTAAAAACAGTTAATTATTTTTTGGAGGAATATAATTATGAACGATCAAAAAAAATCAATGTCAAGTAAAATGAATCTTTTGTTTTCGGCGTTTTTGGTATTCGCGTTTACAATTTGCTCTTATTTTATAGACAGCTTTTCGGTAAATATCCAAAATCAAACGCTGCGTAACGCCTTGCCTATAATTTTGTTTGCGGTATTTGGATTGTTCCTATTTTACGCAACAAGAGTAGGCGACGGAAAACCCGTGTACAGATTCAGCTTTTCGGCTTTGTTGCTTATTGTTTTGCCGGGCTTGCTTGTATTCTTGGCTTATATTACAGAGGGAATGCCTTTTCATGAGCAGATTGTTTCTAACGGACAGAATATGGCTAGGATTGCGGCATGTGCTTTCGGTTACGGACTTCCTTATATGTTTATAAGCGGATTTGAGCTTTCCGTAAATCAAGACTGTGAAGCAGAAGTAATTGAAGACGAAAGCGAAAGCTTTGAGGATAATTCCGATAATATTGCGCAAGATGTTATTGAAGAAGAAACTTTGGAAGAATCAACGGACACAGCGCCTGAAATGTCGGACTTATCTGAGGAAACCCAAAATGAAATAACCGATGAAACTGCCGAAGATACAAACGAAAAAATCAATGAAGAACCGCAAGATAAAACAGATTTAAACGGAGAAAACGAATAATGGAATGTACTCACGATTGCTCGAGCTGTTCCGAAAAATGCAGCTCAAGAGAAATACCTAAAGAAAAGCTTAATGATTTAAGCAGTGTGAAAAAGGTGATAGCCGTAATAAGCGGAAAAGGCGGCGTAGGCAAATCGCTTGTAACATCTTTGCTTGCTGTTGCAATGAACAGGCGTGGTTTTAAATCCGCTGTTTTGGACGCTGATGTAACGGGGCCTTCGATTCCCACGATATTCGGCGTAAAAAGCAAGGCTGTGGGAAACGAGTTCGGATTATTACCTAACACAACAAAAACCGGCATAGACGTTATGTCGATAAATATGCTCCTTGAAAACGAAACCGACCCCGTTATATGGCGAGGACCCGTAATCGCGGGAACGGTAAAGCAGTTTTGGAGCGATGTTATCTGGAAAGACGTAGACTATATGTTTGTGGATATGCCGCCGGGAACGGGCGACGTTCCGCTTACTGTTTTTCAATCGCTTCCCGTTGACGGAATAGTTATTGTAACATCACCGCAGGAACTTGTTTCAATGATAGTTACAAAGGCCGTGAAAATGGCGGAAATGATGAATATACCGATTGTCGGATTAGTTGAAAATATGAGCTATTATGAGTGTCCCGACTGCAAAAGCAGACACAGCATATACGGCGAAAGCAATATAGAAAAAATCGCAAAAGAGCATAATATAAAAGTGCTTTCAAAATTGCCGATTGACCCCGACCTTGCAAAGTGCTGCGATACGGGTACGCTTGAGCTTTACGGCAAAGATTTGCTTGAGGCTACGGCAGATACAATAGAAAAACTGTAAAATAATTCGCCCTGCACAGGTTTTACATATCCGTGCAGGGTGTTTTTGTTTGTGTTTTAAAGTGCGCGAACCGTATTCGCCCAATCCCGTTTGGGTTAAGATGAATATGAAAATCCGGTATAAGAATAAATAATCATAAAAACAGAATATTTTAAAAAAACAAGCTCTCCGCACAGCCGCAGGGAGCTTTGTTTTTATATTTTAATCATCTTCCAAAAACTTTGAAGGCGGCACATTTAATACTTCCGCCATTTTGAACAATGTTTCAAGCGATACACCTTTTATTGTACTTGGTCCTTCAATTTGCCCAATGAAATTAACGCTTTTACCAATTAATTCTGCAAACACTTCTTGTGTATAACCAGCCTTTTTTCTGTAATAGGCAATTTTCAGTCCCAAAACAACATATCTATCAGCAAATTCTGTTTTCATATCATTGCCTCCGTCCACAATGATATTTTAACAATAAACTTGCGAAATTATTATTTTCCAAAGGTGCAAAAAACTTTACTTGTAGTGCAATATAATGTATAATAACTCAATAAATATTCACTTATAATATATGTTACAGGAATAAAGTATTATTTATTTCCGTGTAGGCTTTACGTTTGAGTCGGGGGCTATGGCACCTTTAATTTTATCGTTCGCTTCTTCAAATTCTTTGATATTCTCCCTTATCAGGATAAGCACCTGACTGTTTACGCTTCTGCCTTCGTAATCGGCAATATAAGCAATCTTGTTTAACATTTCTTCTTCAATTCTTATGGATACACTTTTTACAGCCATATAATCTTACAGTACGCGTTATTGATATACTGTACATCTAATTATTTTTTAAGGTGATATAAATGGATTCGGATAAAGTATTGCACACGTGTTGTTTTTTCGGCCACAGGACAATGAATGAAACGGAAGAGCTTATATCACAATTGCGCGCAATAATAGAAACGTTAATTACAGACAAAAAAGTTGATACATTTTTGTTTGGCAGCAAAAGCCGCTTTAATGACCTGTGCCACGAGACCGTAACGAAAATAAAAGAAAAATACCCACACATAAAACGGATTTATGTGCGGGCTGAATATCCGGATATTGATGACAGCTATAAAGCGTATCTTTTAAAAAGCTATGAGGACACTTATTACCCCAATAAAATAAAAGGCTCGGGAAGAGCTGTATATGTTGAGCGTAACTACGAAATGATAAATAACAGTAAGTTTTGCATTGTGTATTACGACGAGCAAAACGCGCCAACCACGCGCAAAAGCGGCACAAAAATCGCGCTGGAATTTGCGCTTAAAATGAAAAAGCATATTATACACGTGAAGTAAATGATAAAATATTTCAAAAGGAAGAATTCTCGATTTGGCGCACAACCCGTAGAGATTACATTTTTCGTCCGCTGTCAAGCCTTCTCCTTGAGGAGAAGGTGTCACCGCGGGTGACGGATGAGGTGTAAAACTAATGCCACACTTAACCCTCAGTTTCGCCCTAATGCCGGGCAGGCACCTACTTTCCCATGTGAGAAAGTAGGCAAAGGACACCAAAGGGGGAAACCCGTCGGCTGTTTCCCCCTTTGGAATCCCCTTTCGCGACCACCCGGGGGCGCTGCGCCCCCCGCTGGGTGGA
>JAILOG010000001.1 GCA_024690965.1 Clostridiales bacterium | reverse complement strand
ATAACAAAATTCATACGAATCAATTACCTTTAAATTGATGTTTAAGCCTGAGCTCTTTATTGAGTATCATTTTTCTTAAACGAATGTTTTTCGGTGTAACTTCCACAAGCTCGTCATCCGCGATAAACTCTAAGCTTTGCTCCAAACTCAGTACAGAATGGGGCGTAAGCTTAAGGGCGTCGTCAGAACCCGCCGCGCGCGTGTTTGTAACATGCTTCTTTTTGCACACGTTTACCGTTATATCTTCGCTTTTCGGGCTTGCGCCTACAATTTGCCCCTCGTATACAGGAACGCCGGGACCTATGAACAATCTTCCTCTCTCCTGTGCCGCGAACAGACCGTAAGTTGTTGTATCGCCTGTTTCGTGTGCCACAAGTGAGCCTTGAAAGCGGGTGAATATATCCCCTTTATACGGCTGATAGCTGTCAAAAACGTGGCTCATTATGCCGTTGCCGTTTGTGTCGGTCAAAAACTCGCTTCTGTATCCCATAAGACCTCTTGCGGGTATCTTGAACTCTATAACATTTGTTCCGCCTTCGCGGTTCGTCATATTTACAAGCTCGGCTTTTCTTGAACCAAGCTTTTCCATTACAGAGCCGACATAGGCGTCGGGTACCTCTACCGTTAAGTATTCTATCGGCTCGCAAACAACGCCGTCAATCTTTTTGAGTATTACGCTGGGGCGTGAAACCTGAAATTCATAGTCCTGTCTGCGCATTGTCTCTATAAGTATAGACAAATGAAGCTCGCCTCTGCCCGAAACCTTAAACGTATCTGCCGATTCCGTTTCTTCCACCCTGAGGGCAACATTTGTCTCTACCTCTTTAAATAATCTGTCGCGCAAATTTCTTGATGTGACGTATTTGCCTTCTTTTCCCGCAAAGGGACTGTTATTTACCATAAACATCATAGACACGGTGGGTTCGTCTATCTTTACAAAGGGCAACGGCTCAACACATTCGGGATCGCACGCTGTTTCGCCTATGTTAAGGTCCGCTATGCCCGAAACGCAAATTATATCTCCAAGTCCGGCCGATTCGGCTTCTACTCTTTTAAGCCCCTCAAATTGATAAAGCTTTGTTATTTTAACGTTTTTTTCGGTGCCGTCGTTTTTGCAAAGAGTTACCTGCTGACCGCTTTGAATTTTGCCGCGTTCAACCCTGCCTATGCCTATTCTGCCGATATAATCATCATAGTCAATATTTGAGAACAATATTTGCAAAGGTCCGTTTATTTCACCCTGAGGCGCGGGTACCTGATCTATTATCGCCTCAAACAGGGGCTTCATATCTTTACCCTGCTCATAGGGATCAAGCGACGCGTAGCCGTCTCTTCCCGATGCGTAGACGATGGGAAAATCAAGCTGGTCGTCGTCTGCGCCGAGTTCTATAAACAAATCTATAACTTCGTCTATAACTTCTTCGGGGCGGGCGCCGGGACGGTCTATCTTATTAACTACAACAACAGGTTTTTTGCCTAAGCCCAAGGCTTTTTTTAAAACAAATCTGGTTTGGGGCATACATCCCTCAAATGCGTCAACGAGCAATAAAACGCCGTCTACCATCATCAGGATACGTTCAACCTCACCGCCGAAATCCGCGTGACCGGGGGTGTCTACTATATTGATCTTTACACCGTTATACATAACTGCCGTGTTTTTTGAAAGTATTGTTATTCCTCTTTCACGCTCAAGGTCGTTAGAGTCCATAACACGCTCGGCTACAGCTTCATTTTCTCTGAAAATGCCGCTTTGCAAAAGCATTTGGTCAACCAAGGTTGTCTTTCCGTGGTCAACGTGCGCTATAATCGCAATATTTCTTAAATCATTTCTTGCTTCCATTTCATTTTACCTCTTATTAATTTTGCACAGCTATACATTATATCACACTATTATATGTTTTTCAAATTTTTCGGTGAATATTTTAATTTAATTTGTACTTAAAACATCTTTTATCCTTTTTCTCAAAAATGTTGAAATATTTTTCTTGTTATGTTACAATCGGCACGTAGGAAACCGTTTCGTACCTATGTTAAACAAGCGGTTCAATTTAAATAATTAAAGGAGATGTTAGAAATGAAAAAAATTTTGATTGTTTTTCTGGCTGTTACAATGATAATGTCACTTGCCTGCTGCGGTGATAACACCGCTACCGTGAGCGTAACTTCGGCAAATGACACGTCTTCGGATGAATTGATAAACAGTCAGCTGTCAGGTATGCCGAATCCCTGGACAGAATCGAGCGCAGAGGAAATTGAGGAAAATCTCGGTGTTGGATTCTATGAACCCGAAGGTGCAACTGATATTTCTTATCAATGGATGGAAATGGGGAAACTTGCCCAGATGCATTTTACGGTTGACGGCGTTGAATGGACTGCAAGGATAAAGCCTTCCGTTCACTATGATGATATTTCGGGTATGGAATACACATGGGATACCGAAACAGACGCCGAGGTGTTGACAGTTGATGATTTCGAGGTAAAGGGTACATTAAGAACTGCCCTTGACGAAGGCGACAACGTAATTTCCGGCTTATGGCAAAATGACAGAGGATTTATGTACAGCTTATCCGCTGTATCTGACAAAGAGCTTGATTTGAGTCTGGCGCAATTTGTTTTCGGCGGAGAAACGCTCAAGCCCATAACAAGCGGAACAATAGACCTTGTTGCTGCGTCGGTAGAGCTTACGGACGGCTGGTATACAAAAGGTATGGAAGATAATACAGAGGTTGAACTTGTAAGAGATGATATTACCGACTTTTTGGCATGCCTTACAGTATCTTGCCAAAAGATCTATTCCGAAGGCGAAGCCGCAGAATACTGGATAAACGCACTAAACGGCAATTACGGCGGCGGTAAAGAAATTGACAAGGTAACATATAACGGAATAGAATATTACAGACTGCACGCAGCCGATGATCAAATAATACTTACAACCGATATAAACGACGAATACTTTTTGAAAATCAGCTGTATGTTCTTTGATTATGAGCTTGCCGAAGGTCAGCTTGAAAAGATATCAATTAATAAATAATAACAAAACAGCGGCTTGCAATGCCGCTGTTTTGTTGTCTGCTTTTCCTCGGCGGTGAACAGTGTTTGCATGAAATATCTTTCTCTTTTGCGGAGAAGGTTGCGCTCCTCAAGCGTGACGGATAAGGTGTAGTACTGGTGGTTTAGTAAAGCCCTCGGTTTTGCCCTTATGCCGGGCAGGCACCTACTTTCCCATGTGAGAAAGTAGGCAAAGGACACCAAAGGGGAAACCCGTCGGCTGTTTTCCCTTTGGAAACCCCTTTCGCGACCACCCGGGGGCGCTGCGCCCCCCGCTGGGTGGACGAGAGCCCCCCGCCTTTTTCTCGGCAGGGTTATTGTGTCATTTTCTGCTGCAATGTAGGAATGGACATTGTCAATCCGTTACAAAATACCTTCTCCTTTGAGGAGAAGGCGGCGCGTCGTTGGGGATTGGGCGGAGCAACCGTGAATCAGCTTTAGTTTTACGTAGCAAAAACATAAAAACATTGTCAAATAACGGTTGACTTTAATTTGATGTTATATTAAAATTATTCTGTTATTTTGTGACGGATTGGAATGTTTTGATGTCATTTTTTGAGACGCTTTATCAAATGCTTTCATATACTTTTATGCAGCGCGCTTTAATTGTGGGTGTGCTTATCGCCTTGTGTTCTTCCCTTCTCGGTGTCAGCCTTGTGCTTAAAAGATATTCCATGATAGGCGACGGGCTTTCCCATGTTGGGTTCGGAACTCTTGCAGTGGCTTCGGCACTTAACCTTTCGGCACCTCTGGAGCTTGCCGTACCCGTTGTTATAGCGGCGGCGTTTTTTCTGCTGAAATTGAGCGAAAACAGCAAAATAAAGGGCGACAGCGCAATAGCTATATTATCAAGCAGCGCAATGGCGATTGGTATTGTGGTCACATCTGTTTCAACAGGGCTTAACGCAGATATAGAAAATTATCTTTTCGGAAGTATTTTGGCTATGTCACAGCAGGATATGATAATGTGCATAATACTTGCAATTGTTGTAATAGGTATGTTTATACTGTTTTATAACAGAATATTTGCCGTTACATTTGACGAAACGTTCGCGAAGGCAACGGGCACAGCGGCAAACGTGTATAATATGATAATCGCCGTTTTAACTGCCCTTACTATCGTAATTGGTATGAAAATAATGGGAACGTTATTGATATCGAGCCTTATCATTTTCCCTGCGCTTACATCTATGCGTGTGTGCAAGCGCTTTTTCACTGTTATAATTTGCAGCGCGGTTGTAGCTGTTGTGAGTTTTGTGGGGGGAATAGTCACTTCTTATTTCTTTTCTACTGCGGCAGGCGCAACGGTGGTAATTGTAAACCTTATATTCTTTTTGGCTTTTACAGCTGTTCAAAAAATAAGAAACGCAGAAAGAATAAACAAATAAACAACGCCGTACCCTTTTGGGCACGACGTTGATTTTTTAAAGTGTATATCAGAAGTCGGCTTAGTTATTGCAGTTGTTAAAGCCGGGAGCCTTTTTTGTTTTTGAACTGCTTGTTTTGCTTGGTGTGCCGGTGCCGGGCTTGTTTTTGTTTTTATTGCTGCCTGTACCAACGCTTGTTTCGTTTGGCTCGATATGGTTGCTGTAATTATTGTTTGTGGTGTTATTTGTGTTTTCCATTTTGAAAAATCACCTCCCGCGTTTATTATTAACGAATAAATTTTAATTATACGGAGTTTTTATGAGGAAATATCCGACAGATTTTGTAAATGAAATTAATGACATTTTAAAAGATAATAAAGAGGCTTTTTGGCAGGCGTATAAAAATACGCCTTACAGAGGACTGCGTGTAAACACGCTTAAATCCAATGTTGACCTATTAAAGGATAAACTTGGTTTTGCGCTTGAAAAAACGCCGTTTTGTACTGAAGGTTATTATTTGCCCTACGATGAAAAGTCAGTCGGAAATAATCCTCTGCACCTTGCGGGAGCTTTTTATATGCAAGAACCCTC
This sequence comes from Clostridiales bacterium, assembly GCA_024690965.1. Lineage (GTDB taxonomy): Bacteria > Bacillota > Clostridia > Oscillospirales > Acutalibacteraceae > JAEEHZ01. Next base: position 203,915 of record JAILOG010000001.1, on the reverse strand, counting down.
CGCGATGGCGGCAGCCGAGCTGCTTTGTCTGCAGCCGGGAGAAAGGGTACTCGATTTGTGCGCCGCGCCGGGTGGAAAATCAACCCAAATTGCCGCGAAGCTTTGCTCAAAGGGTTTGATTTGGAGCAACGAGATAATAAGAACTCGCGCATCAATACTCCTTTCAAACATGGAACGCTGCGGCGTTAAAAACAGTATCATTTCAAGCTGTACGCCCGAAACGCTGTGCGGAAAAATGAAGGGCTTTTTTGACAAAATCCTTGTTGACGCTCCTTGCTCGGGCGAGGGTATGTTCAGAAGAGACCCACAGGCGGCGTCCGAGTGGAGCCGCTCACACGTTCTCTCGTGCGCCAACCGTCAGCTTATGATTTTAAACACGGCAAAAGATGCGTTAAAACCTGGGGGCGTGCTTGTGTATTCCACATGTACGTTTTCCCGTGAGGAGAATGAAGGCGTGATAGAAAAGTTTTTGGAGCAGAATAAAAACTTTGAGCTTGACACGACCGTCAAAGGGCATAGCGTTACGTTGAAGAACGGCTGTGTAAGGATATTTCCTCAGGACGGGGGAGAAGGGCATTTTTGTGCCCGACTTATCAAAACAGACGGAGAAACCGCAAAAGAGAAAAAATACCTGCCGTCGCGCGCGGATAAAAAGGACATTGAAACAGCGGCTAAAGCTATAAATGAATTATTTGTAAACAACCCGTTCGGGCAGAATTATTCGGTTATAAACGGCAGCGTATATTGCCTGCCCGACGGTATGCCCGATATATCCGGTTTGCAGATTTTGCGGGCAGGAGTGTATATGGGCGATATCGTGAAAAACAGATTTGAACCTTCACACGCGGCTTTTGTTGCGGCAAAGCCAAATGATTGCATAAATTATGTTAATTTCGATATAAACGATGAGAGATTATACAAATATCTGCGTGGCGAGGAGCTTGAGGCAGATGATCTCGGGCTTAATAACGGCTACTGTGCAGTTTGTGTTGAGGGGATCACGCTGGGCTTCGGAAAATACTCGCAAGGCAGACTTAAAAACAAATATCCAAAGGGGTTAAGAATTAATGGATAAGCTTTACGATATAACGCTGATAAAAGGAATCTTGCAAAGATATGGGTTTTCTTTTTCAAAAGGCTTGGGACAAAACTTTATAATCAACCCTTCTGTTTGTCCGAAAATAGCCGAATACGGTGTGCCTGACGAAAGCTACGGCGTGTTGGAAATAGGTCCCGGTATAGGCGTGCTTACAAACGAGCTGTGCAAAAGAGCAAAAAAGGTCGTTGCTGTTGAAATTGATAAAAGGCTTATTCCCGTTTTGAAAGAAACGCTTTGTGAGCATAAAAATCTTGTCGTAATAAACGATGATGTTATGAAGCTTGATTTAAACGCTCTTATTAAAAGAGAATTCGGAGATATGCCCGTATCTGTTTGTGCTAATTTGCCATACTATATAACATCGCCGATAATTATGAAATTACTTGAAGATAAGCTTGATGTAACCTGTATTACGGTAATGGTGCAAAAAGAGGCGGCGCAAAGATTATGCGCTATGCCCGGCAGCCGAGATTGCGGAGCTGTTACCATATCTGCACGGTATTATTGCGAGCCGGAGATGTTGTTCAAGGTCTCCGCAGGCAGTTTTATGCCCGCGCCTAAAGTAGATTCTGCTGTTATAAGGCTTAATGTAAGAAAAGAGCCCGTAATAACCCCGAAAGACGAAAAAACCCTGTTTAAGGTGATAAAAGCGGCGTTTTTACAAAGGCGCAAGGTTTTGCCGAATACTTTGGCGGCAGGACTTTCAATAAGCAAGAGCGATGCGGAAAAAATAATCGGGAACGCAGGCGTTGACAAAAGCGCACGCGCCGAACAGTTGAGTATGGAAGAGTTTTGCAAAATTGCCGACAGCACTTACGATTATTTCGCAAGCACCAAACAGTAAATGCTGCAGAATTAGAATTAATTGATATTTAATTCAAAATTCGCGCGCAATAAGTCTGTTTTTGCGTCAATATGCAGAAAAATCAATAAAATGATAAAAATAATTGACAACGTGTTGTATTTATGGGATAATAAACGGGTAGTATCGGCGGTTTGCTGTCATATTAGTATTATCCGTTTTGTACAGAGGTATATATGAGAGTAATTGCAGGCGACAAAAAAGGTTTGATATTAAAAACGCTTGACGGCGGAGATATTGTAAGACCCACTACCGATAAGGTAAAAGAAGCTGTTTTCAGCAGCGTTCAGTTTGAGCTTGAACATTGTAGTTTTCTCGATTTGTTCGCGGGTTCGGGACAAATGGGAATTGAAGCTTTGAGCCGCGGCGCAAAAACTGCCTTTTTTGTGGATGAAAACAGAAAAAGCATAGCGGTTTGCAAAGAGAATCTTACCCGTGCGGGGTATATAGGTTCGGGTGCGGTGGTTATACATTCCGATTGCAGATCTTTTCTGTGTTCGGTTGATGATAAGTTTGATATAGCTTTTTTGGACCCGCCGTACGGTAAAGAGTTGATAAATTCTGTATTGCCGATGGTTGCCGAAGTTGTTAAACCCGGCGGTACCATTATTTGCGAAAGCTCGGTAGATGAGGGGTTACCTGAAGAAGCAGGCGGCTTTTCCGTTGACCGTGTTCGCAGATACGGGAAAATCAAAATTACATATTATACACAAAACCAAAACTGAAGAAACGCGAGGGGAGCGTGTTCGGCGGCAATGAGAGTAGGAATTTATCCCGGCAGCTTTGACCCGGTAACACTTGGGCATATAGATATGATAAAACGCGCCTGCGCAATGTTTGACAAGGTAATAGTTGCGGTTTTGATAAACGCCGATAAACAAGCCTGTTTTTCAATAAGCGAGCGTATGCGGTTTTTAGAGTCGGCGCTAAAAGAAGCTAATATAACCAATGTTGAAATTGATTCTTTTAACGGGCTTCTCGCGGATTACGCAAAGCGCAAGAATGCCTGCGCGGTTGTAAGAGGCTTGCGCGCGGTGTCGGATTTTGATTATGAATTCCAAATGGCGCTAACAAACAAGAGACTTAATCCCGATATGGAAACTGTGTTCTTTACGGCACAGAGCGAATATATGTATCTAAGCTCGGGCACTGTAAAGCAAGTTGCCGCCTTAGGCGGAGATATTACAGGGTTTGTACCCGAGATTATTAAACAGGATATAATAAATAAATCAGTAAACAAAAATTAACAGGGGGATATAAACTATGAAAACAGAAGAAATCATTGAAAGCTTGGAAGAAACCATAAAAAACGCCCGTCCCGTTCCGCTTACAGGCAGAGTAATGGTAGAATCCGACGTTTTGCTTAATATGCTCAGCGAATTGAGCGCGGCATTGCCGGGAGAGCTTAAGCAGGCCAAGGCTATCGTTTCCGATCGCTCAAATATCATCAATTCAGCAAAGCAAGAGGCAGACGATATTATAAGAGTTGCCGAAGAGCGCAGAAAGAGCATGATAAACGAGAACGAGATCGTTCGCAGCGCAAAGGCAACAGCAGATCAGATGATGTCGGACGCAAAGCTTAAATCCCGCGAAGTTCGCAAGGCGGCGAATGATTACGTTGAAGAGATAATGAAGCGCGCGGACGAAATGCTTACGGCAAACGTTAACGAGCTGAGAAAGACCCGCCAGAGCATAAAGGCTTCTCAAAGACAGGGCAGCAACTGATAATAAGCTTATTAAACAAAATTTTTCCCAAAGAAGCATTTACGGGTTTCTTTGGGATTGTTTTTTGTGTGAAAAAATAAATGTGTCAATAATGTGACAAAAACGACCTGTTTTTTAACAAAAAGTTACATTATTTTGTAAGATAAGCATAATTTTTTTCCTAAAATAGGCATTTTTATAAAAAATAATATTGACTTTTTCTTTCTAAAGTAGTATAATCGCAACGTAGCAGTTAATCTAATTGCTCGCAAATTTATACGGGGGTGTATATTATGCAAAAAGACGGAAAAACATTGTCAATTGTTGGTTTGGTGCTTGGTATAGTATCTCTTGTACTGTTCTGGTGTCCTTATTGGAATATTTTAGGACTTGTAGCAGGTATTGTAGGCATCGTATTGTCCGTTAAGGGCAAGAAACAAGCTACTGAAGCAGGCGTTCCCACAGGAATGGCTACAGCAGGTTTGGTTCTCTCAATAATTGGTGCTGCTCTTTCTCTTATTGGTTTCTTTACTTGCACATTGTGCGTTATCTGCGCAACAAGTGCTGTTAACCAATACAGCAACGAGCTCAATGATCTTTTGAGCGCATATGGCAGTGCATTGAACTAATTTGTTTAATTGAAATGCAATTTGCGGCCGGTTGTATTTTACTTCCGGTCGCATTTTCAATTTATATTATTTTTTGGGAGTTTTTGTTTATGTTTCCGTTTTTTGAGGTTTTCGGCAGGGTTATAGGAACTTATTCGGTTTGCTCGGTAGTGGGATTGCTCTTGTGCGGCTTAGTTGCGACTTTGCTGGGAAAAAGATACAAAATAGCATTTGAGGATATAGTGCTCGTAATGCTTGTCGCGGGCGCGGGACTTGTTGTAGGGGGGCATATCCTCTATTCAATTACAAACATTCCGGGTATTATAAATGTATTTTCCAATATAGGAAAATACGGCGGCATAATAGAATTTGGGCAGGCATTGGCTCCTTATGTAGGAGGAATGGTATTCTACGGAGGATTTATCGGCGCTGTTATAGCTTTGATGATTTATACAAAGCGCTCAAAGATTCTTGTCCGTTCTCAAATTTTAGACATATTTGCGGTATGCGTGCCGCTTTTTCATACATTCGGCAGAATAGGCTGTTTTTTGGGCGGTTGTTGCTACGGCGTTGAAAGCTCTTGGGGATTTATAACTCACACAAATACAATTTCTCCTGAAATTAACGGAGTAGTAAGATTCCCCGTTCAGCTTTTTGAGGCAGGATTTAACTTTATTATATTCCTGGTTTTGCTTGGGCTGTTCTTAAAGAAGAAGCAAGAGGGCAAAATTATGTATTGGTACCTTATAATGTACCCCGTTGTAAGATTTACGCTTGAGTTTTTCAGAGGCGATGAAATACGAGGATTTTTATGGTTTTTCTCGACCTCGCAGTGGCTGAGCATAATTTTGTTTGTTTTTGCGATTGTGAAACTGTTGATTACAAAAAGGCGCCCACAAAGCGCAATGTCAGAATAAATCGCTGTGAGTGCCGGTTCTTGTAAGATAAAGGATCAGTTCATTGTCGTTGATTTTATAAATTAACAACCAATCGGGCGTTATGTGACATTCTCTGCAATCGGCATAATTTCCCGTAAGATTATGGTCTTTATATTTTTCAGGCAATACCTTACCGTTGGCAAGCATTTCAATTACTTCTTCAAGCAGTTTTATATTGCAGCCTCTTTTAACTATTCTTTTAAAATCTTTTTTAAAGGTGGTTTCGTATTTAATCGTCAGCATACAGATCCTCCATCAACTCTGAAACAGAATTAAAACCGCGGCTCAATCCTATGCCGTTTCTCACATTTTCTATGGCTTTTCTTGTTTCGCTGTTAGGAGTCTCTGTTTTGATCTCAAACGGTATTCTCTGCTCCCTTACCACGGTTTTTGCAAAAATATTAAATGCCGAGCTGACAGACAAGCCAATTTCATTGCAGAATTTGTCAAAAGCTTTTTTTGTAGCTTCGTCCATTCTAATATTAACATTTGTTTGTGCCATTTTGTAAGCCTCCTTTTTGTTTCTGTTTATATTATACGCAAATTATAAATAATTGTCAATAAATTTTAAGATATTGTATATTAAAATAATATATAAATGACATAATTAATATTTTATCGAGAATGATTATGAAGTGCACAGTGCTTTACTGCCACTGCTGATTTACAGATTAAAAGCTTATAATCTCTATACCGCAATTTTTCGTGAAGATTCATAATTAATACAGTAATTAAAAACGCTTTCGATTATTATATCGAAGGCGTTAGTTTTTTTATAAGTATTATTCATTTTTGTATTTGTCCATTTCCAAGAGCATCCTATACAAATGTTCTTGTTCGGATTTGCTTTTTGAAGCGATAAACTCATAGCATTTTGCGGGAATACTGTCAGTGTTATCATCCCTATCTTTTCAAAAAGCTTTGAAAGCGGAACACACATTGCTGACGAAATTTTTTCTATGCTTTCAAGAGTGGCGTTCTTTTCTCCTCTTTCAATTTGACCGATATAAGTTGGGTGACAGCCTGCCGCTTCGGCAAGCTTTTCTTGACTCAAGCCCTTTTGAGTTCTGTAATTACGTATGCGAAATCCAATAGTTTTAGCTATCTCACTCATAATCTCAACCTCCGCTTTTAGTCTATAAATATAATTCGCGTTATTCTATAGACTATTGATATTCATTTGCGGCTTTGGTATACTATAAATATAAAATATTTAAATTTTATATTTTTAGTATAAAACGGAGTTGAAACTTAGTGTTTAAAATGGCAACCGCTTGCTTTACAGGGCATAGAAAATTACCGCCGAAAGAAATTCCGGCGATAAAGAAAAGATTAAAAAATGTTTTAATTGATTGCATAGAAAACGGATATCAATATTTTGGCGCGGGCGGGGCATTGGGCTTTGATACTCTCGCCGCTACAACGGTTTTAGAATTGAAAAGTGAATATCCGCATATAAGGCTGATACTTGTGCTTCCCTGTCATAATCAAGCCGTAAGTTGGAGTGATTCAGATAACGAGAAATATGAGAGAATTAAATTAAAAGCTGACAAAGTTGTTTATACCGCCGAGCGTTATTACACAGGGTGTATGCAAAGAAGAAATCGGTACTTAGTTGATAACAGCAGCTTGTGCATTTGCTGTTTAACAGAGCAAAAGGGCGGCACTGCATATACAGTTGAATACGCTAAAAAGAAAGGGCTTGAAATAATTAATACAGCAAAATAAAAAATTTAAAAATCTTGTCTAAAATCGTACTGGTTATGTGTTTATATAGTGTAAGGATAAAACACTACATGTTTAATGATTTTGGAGGTGTTTATTGTGAAAAGGCTTATTTTGGTTTTAATAATTGTTTGTATGGCGCTTACCTGCGTTTCGGTTGTAGCCTCGGCGGAGAAAAAGGACGATTATTCCGGCACATTCTTTGAGCATATGAAGGAATATATTGAAATGAACGAATATCATCAAGGACTTGTAAAGTCCTCTTATGAACTGCTCGGAGATACATCAAACGGGTATCATATTGCATATTGCAGTTATCATTACGGCGATAATGTGGATATTGACTTTGAATTTCGCCCGAGATTTGAGTACAACGGCTATGTTATTGATACCATACACTATTACTGTCACAAGCCGTCAAAATTCGGAATATACTGTTTTGACAGCGAGAACTGTTACACAATAGAAAACGCCTACGAAAAGAACATAATCCCACTTGACGAAGCAACTAAAATCATAAACAAATCTCCTATAACGGCATACAAAAAAGCCGGAGACGATAATGATTATTCCGACACTTTCTTTGAACTGATGAGGGAGGATGTCAATACCGATCCGCTTCACAGAGGGCTTATAACCACCTCATATAAGTATCTCGGAGACCTCTCAAACGGATATCATGTTGCGTACTGCGGATATTATCACGGAGATGATGCCGATGTAAACTGGTCGTCTCAAAAGCATATACAGATCGGAGATTATCTGTTAGTGGGAAAAGGGTATAAATACGAGCCTGCGACATTCAGGCTTTATTGCTTTGACAGTAACCACTGCACAAGCGTAGAACAAATATTCACCCTGCAGACCGGATCTGACAGGGATATGACATATTGGGAGCACAGTGTTCCTATAAGCGAGCTTATAAAGCTTTTGAACAAGACAGATATGATTTACGTCTACCATAAAAATGAGTTGACTGAAAATGATAAATTAAGCGTTTTCTTTAACCGCGAAATGATTCAAGCACGTTTTGCCGAATATCTCAAAGCCAAGTACAATTATACAGAGGACAGCGCTTGTGAGATTTACGGAAAATATAAAGATTATTACATCTTTTTCGGCGCAGAAGATATTTGCTCACCTGCATTTGAAACAGAGATCATAGACGGTTATGCGGTCGTATCTGCTAATATTTACTATCCATATCATTTGGGCATATATGCCCTTGACGGCGAAAAGATATATACACTGGAGGAAGCTGTGAAGGCAGGCTTATTTAAAATGTCCGATATAGCCGATATGATTGATGTAAAGCCGCTGGGTGATGCAAACCGTGACGGCATTGTAAATTTGACCGATGTTACAAGACTTCAAAGAGTTGTGGCACGGCTCGAAATGCTCTCGTTGGACGAATATATCAGACCTTTGGTCGATATAGATCAGGATTATGAGCTTACTATGTATGACACTGTACTTATTCAGCGTATTATCGCAAAGCTATAATTGCCCATTCCCCCAATTTTTTCACCCGGTGGTTGTTCTGTTAAAATGGGCGCCGCCGGGTGAGAATAAAAAATTGGTTACAATAACAAGTGCCCGTGATGGTGAATTTACTTCCGTCACGGGCTAATTTTCTATTATTTGGTTATGTATTATAACACGTTTTGCCCTCATGTCGGGCAGGCACTTACTTTGTCTCGCAACAAAGTAAGCAAAATGCGCCAAAGGGACAACCTGTCGACGGTTTTCCCTTTGGAATCCCTTTCGCGACCACCCGGGTGGCTGCGCCCCCCAGCGGGTGGACGGCATCCCCCTGCTTTGTTCTCGGCAGGCTGAATGTATCATTTGGCGGCTTCATAAGAGGGAAAGCAAACACAGCCTTCTCCTATAAGGAGAAGGCTGTGTTTATGTTCTGATGTTTTATATTTCGTAAATAAAACTTACATATAATTTTACAGCAGATAGGAATAATCTTTATAAACTGCTTTTATAACATCGGCTACTCCTGTGGGAACACCTGACATATCATTGATATCGGCGTTTATGATATTGCCGAAAAGGCGAACGGTAACCTTGTCGCCGTCAGCATAGAAGCCGTTGTTTTTGCTGTTTTCCATACCGTCTTTGTCCGCGAACAGCGTAAGCTTATCAAGATAAGGCGAGCCTGCATATGGGCAGAATGTAGCGCAGTTTCCGCACTCGTTGCACATAATGTCTATGTGGAGTATCTGAGGCATTTTGTCGGGAGCTGTGCGTATCTCTATGTTTGCTCTGTTGGGGCAAACCGTTACGCAGTTTTCACAGTAAGACGAGCACTCTAAGCAGCGTGAATGACAGCTGTCGTCACAATCTTCACGCAGGGTGAGCTTTTTCTCTTCCAAACGCTTGATATTCTCTTTTGAGTAATCGGCGGTGCAATATGAGAAATCATATCCTACAAGAGCCTTTACAGCCTCTTTTGCGTCTCTTATAGCTTCAACTACCGTAGCGGGACCGCTGAGGAAATCACCGATAACTTTTACGCTGTCATCGCTTGTCGCTATGCCTTCCGCGCGTGTTATGCCGTTGTTTTCAAGTATTGTGTCGTCAACCTTTTCGCCGATAGCGGTAACAAGCATATCACAGCTTAATTCAAAGGTTTTTTCGGTGGCGACTGGTGAGCGTCTGCCGCTTTCGTCGGGTGCGCCGAGCTCCATTTTTCTCAAAACAAGCTTTTTGCCGTCATAGCGTTCGGGGTTTGAAAGCTCCAAAAGCTTAACGCCGTCGTCAAGCGCCATAATAAGCTCTTCGCTGTCGGCAGGCATATACTCGGTTGTGCGTCGATAAACAAGATAAGACTCTTTGTTTCCGCTTATTCTCTTCGCGGCACGGGCGCAGTCCATAGCGGTGTTTCCGCCGCCGACCGTAACAACATATTCTTTGTTTGAAATGTTGCCGCTCTTGCACCTCTCCAAGAACTCAAGAGAGTTAACCGCGGGCTCTCCCTCTATGCGCATCGCGCCCTTTTTATATGCGCCTGTTGCCAATATAATGTATTTATAGCCGTCTGATTTGAGCTGCTTTAAGTCGTTTATCTCACAGCCTGTTTTTATCTCAACACCCATAGCTTTGAGCAGGCTTGCGTCTTTATCTATCGCTTCGTGAGAAATACGGAATTCAGGTATCACATAACGAACGATTCCGCCTAATTTTTCACGCTTTTCAAACAATGTAACACTTATGCCTGCGCGGGCGAGGAAAAACGCAGCCGCCATACCTGCGGGACCGCCGCCTACAACAGCCGCCTTTTCGCCTTTTGATACAGAAGGCTTGAGTGATTTAATAACGCTGTCATATCCGTGTGTGGCGGCTATGAGCTTTTTGTTTCTGATATTAACGGAGCTTTCAAAGAACTGTCTTGTGCATTTACCCATACATCTGTGCGAGCATATTGTACCCGTTATGAAAGGAAGCGGATTCTGTTCAAGAATGACCTCTAAAGCTTTGCCAAATTTTCCTTCGTCACAAAGGCGTATGTATTCGGGGATGTTCTGATGAATAGGGCAGGCGTCACTGCACGGTGCCGTAAAGCAGTCGAGCATTGGGAGAGGCTCTTTCATTTTGCGTGATGTTTCGGGCTTTATCATACCGCGATAAAGCTTGTTGTTTTCGCCGCTTTCGTTAGGCTTGTATTCTTTAATGTGGCGTGGGTCGTTTATAGCCAGCTCTCTTAATTTGATTACCTTTTCAACGTCTACGCCGTTAAATTGTGTGTTGTTTAAATGACCGAGCTTTTGTGCGCTCTTTTCAAGGTTTTCGGCTATTTGTACCATACGTCCGTAGCCGCCGGGTTTTAAGAACGTTGTAGCCATTGTTATAGGCCAAATTCCGCATTCAAAAAGATTTTGTATGTTGAGCGCGTCTATGCCGCCGCTGAATGAAATTCTGAGCTTTCCGTCAAAATCTTTTGTGAGCTTTTCGGCAACCGAAATGGTAAGCGGATAGAGCGAACGACCTGACATATACATCTCGTTGCCGGGAAGCTCTTTTCTTGTGATGGTAACGGGGAATGTATTTGTAAGCTTAACGCCGAATGAAAGATTCCTTTCGTCCGCAAGCTTTAAGAGACGGTGAATCATCGGAATCGCGTCGCTGTATTGTAAATCGTCACGGAAATGGAAATCGTCAAATACAACGTAGTCGTAACCCATATCGTCCATTGTTTTGCGTGCGTATTCATATCCGAGCAATGTCGGGTTGCATTTGATAAATGTGTTAAGATGTTTTTCGGTTATGAGATATGTTGCTATGCGCTCTATTTCATCGGGCGGACAGCCGTGAAGTGTAGACAGTGTTACACTGCGGCAAACGTTAGGGGAGATAGAGTCTATAAACGCTTCGTCAATATGTTTGAATTCTGAAAGCATTTCTTTTAAAACCGACTTACACTCCGCGAATATCGGCTCATTCACGGCATTTTTCATACCCTCAATAAATTTGTCTATTTTGGGTGTTTTAATGCCTTCAAGGTCGTAACCGACGCTCATATTGAATATAAAGCCGTCGGGATCACCGAGCTCAAATTCTTTTGCGATTACTTTAAGCGCGAACCATGCTTTAACGTATTCTTCATAAGCCTGGGGAATATAAAGCTCTGTTGACCACTCGGTATTGTAACATTCGTCGTTTGCCCTTATGCATGGCTTCGGCACGGGCAAGTCTTCGCCGTCAAGCTTTTGAACCGTCTTTAGTTCAAAAAAGCGGCTGCCCGCGAAATAAGACGCAACTATGTTTTGTGTAAGCTGTGTGTGAGGACCCGCTGCGGGACCGAATACTGTTTCCATTTTTTCGCCGAACAAGTTATATTCGGCTTTATTTGACTTTATATATGCCTTAGGCACGCCAAAAACCTTGCCCTCGCGCTTATATTCACACATAATGTGCTTCATAAGCTTTTTAAAGGAAATAGGTGTCATTCTGTCACTCATTTAAATTTATCCTCCCTTTAATTATCCGTTTATATCTTTCGCGAGCTTTGCCGCCATTTCTCTTGCGTGAGCCATTACAGCGGCTTCGTCTATGCCAATAAGCTCTCTGTCTTTCATCAAAAGCTTACCCGCGGCAACTGTTGTTACAACGCTTCTGCCGTTCATACCGAACAGAATGTGACTGTTGCAGTTTGAGCTGTCCATTGGTGTAAGCGGATTGTAATCTGTAACTACAACGTCCGCGGAATAGCCTTCCTTCAACATACCGAGAGGTGTTTTAAAATATCTGTTTGCAATCTTTGCGTTGTTCTCAAACAACATTGCGGGAATTTCGCCCCACGCGACGTTAGGCATACATTTGTTGTGCTTGTGGAGAATATTAGCTACTTTGTAAGATTCCAACATATCGTTTGTGTAGCCGTCGGTGCCGAGACCCGTAAGCACGCCAGCGCCGAATATGTCAAGTGTAGGCGGGCAGCCTATCGCGTTACCCATATTGCTTTCGGGGTTGTGAACAACCATTGTGTCGGTCTCTTTGAGCATTTCTATTTCCGCGTTGTTTATATGAACACAGTGAACGGCAATTGTTTTGCTGCCGAGAACGCCGTTGTCCATAAGTCGCTCAACAACACGCTTTCCGTGATCCTTAAGGCACATATGCAAATCCGCTATACCCTCCGCAACGTGAACGTGGAAGCCCACATCATCGGGCATTTCTTTTCTGCAAAGAGCAAATGTTTCATCAGATACAGTAAATGACGCGTGAATACCCATCATTGCCTTGAGCATATCTGAATCGTCTTTTTGACAATATTTTATGAAATCCGCGTTCTCTTTTACCGACGCGAGAGATTTTTCCTTGCCGTCGCGGTCGCTTACTTCGTAGCACAAATTACTGCGTATGCCGTATTTCTTCGCGGCTTCCGCTATCTCAAACAAGCTGCCTTCTATGCTGCCGAAGCTTGCGTGGTGGTCAAATATGGTTGTGACGCCGTTCTTTATGCAGTCTATATATGTAGCCTCCGCGCTTACTCTTGTTTCCTCAAGTGTTAGCTTGCGGTCAAGCGTCCACCATAAGCCGTCGAGTATATCTATGAAATTATGCGGATTGTAACCCTTTATGCTCAAACCTCTTGCAAGAGCTGAATAGATATGGTTGTGTGTGTTTATCATACCGGGCATAATAACGCCGCCGTGCGCGTCTATAAATTCCTCACCGGGATAGTCTTTTCTAAGCTGCTCGGTAGTGCCTACTGCCTTTATGAGCTTGCCCTCTGTAAGCACCGCGCCGTTCTCAATAAAAGTATTGTTTTCGTCTCTTGTGATAAGTCTGCCGTTACCTATGATCAATTTAATACACTCCTTATTTTATATTTTTAAGTATTTAACAAGTTCGTTCATATCGGGGGCGATATTAAGCGGTTCGCCTGCTGCTTTTATTGCGTTTGCAACGTCCTTTAGTCCGTTGCCCGTAACAACCGTGCAGACCGTTGCGCTTGACGGGATAAGACCGTCTTTTACCGCCTTGCGCACGCCTGCTGTTCCCGCGGAGCCCGCAGGCTCGCCGAATACGCCGCAGGTTCTGCCTACGAGGCGCATTGTGTCAAGTATTTCTTCGTCTGTTACATTTACGGCTATGCCGTTCGATTCTCTTATGGCGTTAAGCGCTTTATCTGCGTTTCTCGGAACGCCTACCGCTATGCTGTCGGCTATGGTGTTTTCTTCCATGTGCTCCAATGGCTTATTCTCCGCAAAAGCCTTGTTTATGGGATAACAGCCAGTTGATTGCACGCTTATAAGGCGTGGGAGTCTGTCTATCGCGCCTATTGCGTACAAATCTTTAAAGCCTTTCCATGCGCCTGCGATAGTACATCCGTCACCGACTGATATAGCTACATATTCCGGCATTTTAAAATCAAACTGCTCAGCTATTTCAAGCGCAACTGTCTTTTTGCCTTCCATAAGATACGGGTTTATCGCGGCATTGCGGTTATACCAGTGCCAGCGGTCAATTGCCTCGGCGGAAAGGCGGAATGTGTCCTCATAAGAGCCTTTAACGGTAATAACGTTCGCGCCGAATATCATAAGCTGCGCAACCTTGCCCTTGGGGGCTCTGTCGGGAACAAATATATAAGTCTTAAAGCCTGCCGCCGCGCTGTTGCCTGCAAGTGATGAAGCTGCGTTGCCTGTGGATGAACAAGCTATGGTGTCAACGCCTGCTTCCGCAGCTTTTACAACAGCCATAGATGAAGCACGGTCTTTAAGGCTTGCGGTGGGGTTTATGCCGTCGTCTTTTACCCACAGATTTTCAAGTCCTATCGCTTCCGCCAAACGGTCAGCCTTATACATCGGCGACCAGCCTACTCTCAGCTTTTTGATCTTAGCTTCGCCTGTAACTGGTAAAAGCTCCTCGTATCTCCACATGGAAAGCTCACGTTGCGCGAGCTTTTCTTTGGTGAAATTCTTTTTGATATATGCGTAGTCATACTTAATATCAAGCAGACCTCCGCATTTGGAACAAGTGGTTATACCGGGTGTTGCCTCGTGTTCTGCGCCGCATTTTATACACACGGCGGAAATTACGTTTTTCATTTGTATCTACTCCTCTTTATCTGATATAAATTAAATGTTTTTGTTTAAATATACACAATAAAGCTTTGTAAACTTAAACAAAAACACCTGTTTACTAAAACTGTGGGCAGGGGGCAAAACCCCCGCCCACTGAATGTAAACGGTTGATTAAAGATTTTTGAGCAAACCTGTACGCTCGTTAAATTCATTGATAAGAGCGTCAATCTCGGGAGCTTGTTTGTGAACGCTGCCCCAAGTTTTATCAAAATCATACCACTGGTCGTTGAGCTCCTCAACATCTCTGCCTTGCTGCTCAACCCAAGTGTAATATTTAAGATTGTGTATTCTCTTGCGTGTCGCGTATGTAAGCTCTTCCATATTGTCGGTTCTTATGCCCTGAAGGTGGAGGTTAAAGTCAACAGCCGCCATTTTGTCGGTGTACTCGCCATCGGCTTCTCTGAGCTCTGCAACTCTTGAAGTGTACATTACCGAGCTGTCTGTGAGAACTGTAGCGACAACATCGTTTTCCGTGAGCTCAAGATATTTTGCCATTTTAATGGAACTCATCATATTTGCGATGCCCGAAATGCCGAACAACGCGAGATTTTCGATAGTCTGAACATCTACGCCGCACTCTTTCGCGAGGTATTCACGGCCCGTGGGCTCGTTGAAGAGTCTGAGGATCTTCTGGCTGTCCTCATCGTCAATCGCGAATATCATATCTGTGTTCTTAACATTGTGTATCCACGGAATATGCTTGTCGCCGATGCCCTCTATGCGGTGGCCGCCGAAACCGTTGTTAAGAAGTGTGGGGCACTGTAAAGCTTCGCCCACGCCGATCTTGATATGCGGGAATTTCTCTTTGAGATAGTCTCCGCTTGCGGTTGTTCCCGCGCTGCCCGATGTGAAGCAAGCGCCTGCGAAGTTTATCTTTTCATTTCCCTTTGCGAAGTCGTTGAATGCTTCTTCTATTGCGTGACCTGTAACCTCATAGTGCCAGAGATGGTTGCCCATTTCTTCAAACTGGTTGAATATCATACAGTCGTCACGTGTTCTGCGAAGCTCCCAAGTTTTGTCGAATATCTCTTTAACATTGCTCTCACAGCCGGGGGTTGCGATAACTTCTCCCGCTATCTGAGAAAGCCAATCAAAACGCTCGCGGCTCATATCTGCCGGCAAAATAGCTATGGAATGGCAAGAGAGAAGCTTTGAGTTAAAAGCGCCGCCGCGGCAATAGTTGCCTGTGGAGGGCCATACTGCTTTGTGATAGTCAGAGTCGAACTGACCTGTTACAAGGCGCGGAACAAGACAACCGAAAGATGCGCCTACCTTGTGGCAGCCTGTGGGGAAGTATTTTCCTACCATGCAAATTATCTTTGCGTCTACGCCTGTTAAAGATTTTGGTAAAACTATGTAATTGGGTTTACCGAACAATCCGCCGGATTCTTTGGGCTCGTTTTTCCATGTTACACGGAAAAGGTTGAGGGGGTTTATATCCCACAAGCCTACGTTTTTGAGCTTTTCACGAATTTTCTCGGGAATCTTGTTCGGGTCTTTCATTTGCTCAAAAGTTGGGATTATGATGTTGTGTTCTTTGGCTCTTCTTATGTTATGTTCAAGAGCCTGTTCGTTTTTGTGCAAGTCTATCATTGCTATCTACTCCTTTAAGAATGTATTTATGAACAACTTTGATATTTGTGCAAAATTGCCCTAAAAAGATCAAGCACTTACATCAACTTCTATTCACACAATACAATACTATCAAAATTTTTGCTTTTTGTAAATAGTTGTAGAAAAAAATTAGAAAAAAATATTGAATTTCTATTGATTTGTAACTAAATTATGGTATTATATTGTAGTGACATTGTGTCTGCAATAATTTAATTATTTTTGGAGGTTTGAGATTATGGATTTTGAGGCTATAAGAAAAGCGGCTGAAGGTTACAGAGAAGATATGACAAAATTCTTGCGTGACCTTATCGCGATTCCGTCAGAGAGCTGTGAAGAAGGCGGAGTTATCAAAAGAACTATTGAAGAAATGAACAAATTAGGCTTTGATAAAGCAGAAATTGACCCCGAAGGAAACGCTCTGGGATATATGGGACACGGCAAAAGGATTATCGCTTTTGACGGTCATATAGACACAGTCGGTATAGGTAATATAAACAACTGGGAATTTGACCCTTACAAGGGATACGAAACAGAAGATATTATCGCGGGACGCGGCGGCTCGGACCAAGAGGGCGGCGTTGTTTCGGCGGTTTACGGCGCAAAGATAATGAAAGACTTAAACCTTATTCCCGATGATATCACCGTTTTGGTAACAGCTACCGTTCAGGAAGAGGATTGCGACGGCCTTTGCTGGCAGTACATACACCTTGAGGATGGTATTACGCCTGAATTCGTTGTTTCCACAGAGCCGACAGACGGCGGTATTTATCGCGGTCACCGCGGACGTATGGAAATTCGTGTAGACGTAAGAGGAATCTCATGTCACGGCTCAGCTCCAGAAAGAGGTGAAAACGCCATTTATAAAATGGCTGACATATTAAAGGATGTTCAGGCACTCAACGAAAACGACTGCGAAGACGGAACAGAGATAAAAGGTCTTGTTAAGATGCTCGACCCCAAATTCAACACAGAGTGGGAAGACGCGCGTTTCCTCGGCAGAGGCACCGTTACAACATCACAGATATTCTACACATCACCTTCACGCTGTGCTGTTGCCGACAGCTGCGCTATTTCTCTTGACCGCCGTATGACAGCGGGCGAAACATGGGAAAGCTGCCTTGATGAAATAAGAGCGTTGCCTTCTGTTAAAAAATACGGCGCTGTTGTTTCTATGTACAAATATGACCGCCCCGCGTGGACCGGTCTTAAGTATGAGACAGAGTGCTATTTCCCCACTTGGATAAACAAAGAGAGCGCGCCTCATGTTCAGGCTCTTTATGAAGCTCATAAGAATCTCTATGGTGAAAACAGACTTTGGGTTGACGATACCGCAAAGGCAAAAAGAGAGGGCAGACCGCTTATCGACAAGTGGACATTCTCAACAAACGGCGTTTCTATTCAGGGCCGTTACGGCATACCTTGCGTAGGCTTCGGACCCGGCGCGGAGTCTCAGGCTCACGCTCCCAACGAGATAACATGGAAAGACGACCTTGTAAGATGTGCCGCTGTTTATGCAGCAGTACCAATGCTCTACAAGGGAAATAAATAATAAGGATAAATAACGGAAAGGAAATGATAACAATGTGCTTACAGGATTTTATTGACAGACTTAACAAATTAAATTTTAAAGAAATGTATAACAACGACTTTTTCCTTACATGGGAAAAGACAGACGACGAGCTTGAAGCAGTGTTCACGGTTGCCGACGCGCTCAGATATATGAGAGAGAACAACATCTCTACAAAGATATTTGAGAGCGGCTTGGGTATATCCCTTTTCAGAGATAACTCTACACGCACACGTTTTAGCTTTGCTTCCGCCTGCAACCTCTTAGGCTTAGAGGTTCAGGACCTCGACGAGGGCAAATCTCAGATAGCTCACGGCGAAACAGTAAGAGAAACAGCCAATATGATAAGCTTTATGGCTGACGTTATAGGTATCCGTGACGATATGTATATCGGCAAGGGCAACAAATATATGCACGACGTTTCCGACGCTGTTACACAGGGAAACAAAGACGGCGTTTTAGAGCAGCGTCCCACACTTGTTAACTTGCAGTGCGACATAGACCATCCCACACAATGTATGGCAGATATGCTTCACATGATTCACTATTTCGGAGGCAAAGAGAATTTAAAGGGCAAAAAGGTTGCTATGACATGGGCTTATTCTCCCTCTTACGGCAAGCCTCTTTCAGTACCGCAGGGCGTTGTAGGTCTCTTTACACGTATGGGTATGGACGTTGTGCTTGCTCATCCGGAAGGATATGACATTATGCCCGAGGTTGAAGAAGTAGGCAAAAAGAACGCTGAAATAGGCGGCGGCAGCTTTACAAAGGTTAACAGTATGGCAGAAGCGTTCAAAGACGCTGATGTTGTTTATCCCAAGAGCTGGGCTCCCTTTGCGGCTATGGAAAAGCGTACCGACCTTTACGGCAAAGGCGATTTAGAGGGCATAAAGGCACTTGAAAAAGAGCTTCTTGCGCAAAACGCCGAGCATATGGATTGGGAATGCACGGAAGAGCTTATGGCAACAACAAAAGACGGCAAAGCGCTTTATCTGCACTGCCTGCCTGCCGACATCACAGACGTAAGCTGTGAGCACGGCGAGGTTGCCGCAAGCGTGTTTGACAGATACAGAGATCCGCTTTACAAGCAGGCAAGCTACAAGCCTTATATTATTGCGGCTATGATCTTCCTTGCAAAATGCAAAAATCCGCAGGAGACACTCAAAAAGCTCGAGCAAAGAGCAACTGAGAGACATTTCAATTTAGAGAAATAATCGCTTTTATTAAATGTAAATCTCCTACAAGTCTTTGCCTGCCTGTGTGATAAATAAAGTCACACGGCAGGCAAAGACGAGTTTGTTACTTAATGGATAGTTAATAGTTGCGGTTGCTCGCAAAGCGGGCATTAAAAGGCTGCGCGACAACAGGCTTTTCAGTAAACAAAAGCCATAATCGGTATTGATGTTCCGTGTAACGGAACGTTACTGTTATTTATTTCTTAAAGCGCAACGCGCACGCGTTCGTTTCAAGAAGTAAATAATAATATTTTTATATGATAGGAGTAATAAAAAGATGTCTAAAAGAATTGTAATTGCTTTGGGAGGAAACGCTTTAGGTTCAACCCTTAACGAACAAATGACAGCAGTAAAGGAAACTTCAAAGGCAATAGCAGACCTTATAGAAGCAGGTCACGAAGTAGTTGTTACCCACGGCAACGGACCACAGGTTGGTATGATAAACGAGGCGATGGGTGCGTTGCACGATATAAAACCCGAGAAATACGGCAATATGCCGTTGTCTGTTTGTGTTGCAATGAGCCAGGCATATATAGGCTACGATCTGCAAAACGCACTCAGAGAAGAGCTTGCGGGGAGAGGCATAAACAAGCCTGTCGCAACCGTTATAACACAGGTAGTTGTGGACGAAAACGATAAGGGCTTTAAAAACCCGACAAAACCCATTGGCAGATATTTGTCCGATAAAGAGATTGCCGAGTGCAAAGAAGCGGGGATACCTGTTATGGAGGACGCGGGCAGAGGCGTCAGAAAAGTTGTTGCGTCTCCGCACCCCACAGATATTGTTGAGATAGACGCTGTTAAAGCGCTTATAAAAGAAAACAATGTTGTTATCACCTGCGGAGGCGGAGGAATCCCCGTTATTAAGCAGGATAAGCATTACAAAGGCGTTCCCGCGGTAATAGACAAAGATTTTGCAAGCGCTGTGCTTGCTCAAAAGCTTGACGCAGATTCGCTTATTATTCTTACGGCAGTTGAAAAGGCAGCGATAAACTTCGGCAAACCAAACCAGCAAGACCTTGACAGCCTTACTATTGAGCAAGCAGAGAAATACATAGACGAAGGGCATTTCGCAAAGGGAAGTATGCTCCCAAAAATTCAGGCTGCGCTTGAATTCGTAAAATCCGGCAACGGAAAAACAGCTATAATTACCTTGCTTGAGAAGGCAAAGGCAGGCATAGAGGGCAAAACAGGAACGAGAATAATCAGCTGAGTTTAACTATATTTTATTGGGAAGGAAGACGGATTGGCGCATATTTCGCCCGTCCGAATACTGAATATTATGATTAAATGCTTAAAGGGCAATGTTATTTTTGCCGAAGAAAAGAATAAGCTGAAAGTAATGCCCCACAGTTATCTTGTGATAGATGATGAAATATCGGCAGGTGTTTATGAAAGTCTGCCGGAAGAATATAAAAATGCACTCGTTGAGGATTTCGGCGATAAGCTTATAATCCCCGGGTTTATGGATGTGCATCTTCACGCACCTCAGTGGCTTAACAAGGGCGTGGGGTACAGCGAGGAGCTGCTTCCGTGGCTTCAAAAATACACATTTCCGCTTGAGAGCAAATTTGCGGATATTAAGTTTGCGGAAAAGTATTATAAGCTGTTCGTAGACGAGCTTAAAAATTCGGGTACAACACGCGCCTGCATTTTTGCCTCACGCCATTATGAAGCGACAAGGCTGCTTATTGAGCTTATGAAAGAAAGCGGCATAGGCGGTTATGTCGGCAAGGTCAATATGGACCGTAATTCCAGTGAAGAATTGCAGGAGACATATGAGGACTCGGTAAGAGAGACCACAATGCTCGCGGAAGAATATTCGGGCGATGACAACGCGCTTGTTAAGTTTATACTTACACCGCGTTTTGTTCCCAGCACTACTTCCGAGCTCATGACAAAACTGGGGGAGATAGCGGAAAAATACAATTTGCACGTGCAGTCTCACCTTGACGAAAATGTGGACGAAGTGGCTTGGGTAAAAGAGCTTCACTCGGATATACCTACATTTACAGAGGTTTATGAGCATTTCGGGCTTTTGCCCGACAACCGCACGGTGATGGCGCACTGCATACACAATAACGACCGTGAAATAGAGGTGCTCAAAAAGCATAATACGTTTATCGCGCACTGTCCGCTTTCAAACTTTAACTTGGCAAGCGGTATTGCCCCGATAAAGAGATATATGCAGGAGGGGCTTGATGTAGGTCTTGGCTCAGACATAAGCGGCGGACATACGCTTTATATGCCTGTTTCGTGTGTGGCGGCGGTGAGCGCGTCTAAAATGTATCACGTAAGTCACAGAGAATATTCTCCGCTTACATTTGCGGAAGCCTTTTATTTGCTGACAAAGGGCGGCGGAAAATTCTTCGGTAAAGTGGGCAGCTTTGAGAAAGGGTATGAGTGCGACGCGCTTGTTATTGACGACAGCGATATCACGTCAATTGACGGAATAACTCTTGAGGAAAGATTAGAGAAATTCATTTACACGGGAAATAGAAGCAATATTGTAAGAATATATTGCCGCGGAAAACAGATAAAATAAATATTTATTCACCCAAGGCGTAAGCTGTTAACGCTTTGGGTGTTTTTTTAGATTTGTGTAAACAAAATAACACAAGGTCCGACATTTTAATGGACATACTGTACAAAAAAATATAAATATTTTCGTTAAAATGTCTGATTTTATTCTTTTGGCAAAATTTATATTGAAATTACCGTCACATTTATATATAATGAATAGGTCAGTTGTTTAACAAGTAATATTGTGGCAAGGTTGATATTTATTTTAATTTGGAAGGGGATAATTGAATTGAAAAATTATTCTGCAGAGCATATCAGAAACATTGTTTTGGCAGGCCACTCCGGCGCGGGCAAAACATCTGTTGCCGAGGCTATGCTCTATATGACAAAAGCTACCGACCGTTTTGGTAAAGTTAACGAGGGCAACACCGTATGTGATTTTGACCCCGAAGAAATAAAGAGAAAGGCGTCTATTTTAACAGCGGTTGCACCTATTGAATATAAAGACACAAAGATAAACCTTATAGACACCCCCGGACTTTTCGACTTTGAAGGCGGAGTTTCCGAGGGTATGCGTGCCGCGGAGACAGCTTTGATAGTTGTATCGGGCAAAGACGGAGTTTGCGTAGGTACCGAAAAGGCTTACAAATCAGCAACAAAGCTCGGCCTTACAAAAATGTTTTATATAAACGGACTCTGCGATGAAAGCGCGAGATTTTACGATACTTTTGATGCTCTTAAAGAGAGATTTGGCACAGGCGTATGTCCGCTTGTTGTGCCTTACGTAGCAGACGGCAAAGCAGACATATATATCAATTTGCTTGAGAACAAGGCTTACGAGTTCAGCACAGGCGAAGCTAAAGAAACAGCAATGCCCGATCTCGGCGACAGACTTGAAGAAATGCGCGCCGCGCTTAATGAATCTGTCGCGGAGGCAAGCGAAGAGCTTATGGAGAAATTCTTCGAGGGTGAAGAATTTACCGAAGAAGAAGTTATTTCCGGTCTCAGACAGGGCGTTAAAGACGGCTCCATTTATCCCGTATTCAGCGGTGACGCACTCAGCATATACGGCATAGGACAATTACTTAAAGGTATTGTTTGGCTTGCGCCTTCACCTGCCGATAAAGGCTCGGAAAAAGCAACAGACGCCAACGGAAACGAAGTTGAGGTTAAAGTTGACGAAAACGGCGCCGCTGCGTGCGTTGTGTTTAAAACAGTTGCCGACCCGTTTGTAGGAAAGCTTTCTTACTTTAAGGTTATAAGAGGAAAGATCGCTGTAGATACTCCTCTTGTTAATATGAGAACAGGCGCTGCCGAAAGAATCGGCAAGGTTATGATAATAAAGGGCAAAAAGCAGGAAGAAGCAAAATACATCGGCGCCGGGGATATCGGTTGTGTGGCTAAGCTTCAGGCAACGGTTACGGGCGATACTCTGTGCAATCCTTCGGATAAGGTTATACTTAAAGGCGTTAATTATCCTGCTCCCTCTTTCTCAATGGCTATTGCTCCCGTTAACAAGGGCGAAGAAGATAAGGTAGCGCAAGGACTTACCCGTCTCGCGGAAGAAGATCCTTCTATTTCCTTCTATTCAAATACAGAAACAAAGCAGATGATACTTTCCGGTCTCGGCGAACAGCACTTAGATGTTGTTGTAAGCAAATTAAAGAGCAAATTCGGCACGGGCGTAACGCTTGACACGCCTAAAGTAGCTTACAGAGAGACTATCCGCAAAAAGGTTCAGGTTCAGGGCAGACACAAAAAGCAGTCAGGCGGTCACGGACAATTTGGTGATGTTTGGATAGAGTTTGAGCCTTGTGATTGCGAGGGCTTGGAGTTTGCGGAAAGAGTTGTCGGCGGTTCCGTTCCAAAGGGATTCTTCCCGGCGGTTGAAAAGGGACTGAGAGAATCCATCCTTAAAGGACCTCTTGCGGGATATCCTATGGTAGGATTAAAGGCAACACTTTATGACGGTTCTTACCACCCCGTTGACAGCTCTGAAATGTCATTTAAAATGGCTGCAAGCATAGCTTATAAGAACGGTATGCCTATGGCTAACCCCACATTGCTTGAGCCTATAGGAACGCTCAGGGCAACTGTTCCGGACGCTAACATGGGCGATGTTATGGGCGAGGTTAACAAGAGACGCGGACGTGTTCTTGGTATGAACCCCGGTGAGGACGGTATGCAGGTTGTTGAAGCCGAAGTTCCAATGGCGGAAATGCACGACTTTACAACGTTTATCCGCCAAACGACACAGGGCAGAGGCACATTTACATTTGAATTTACAAGATATGAGGACGCACCCGCAATGGTAGCTCAAAAGGTAATTGAAGAATCAAAGGTTGAGCAGTAATTCAATAACAAAATAATTTCGGGCATATGAGAAACAAACTCTCATATGCCCGGTTTTTGTTTTCAGTGTTATTTTACCCGGCAGTATTATATGAAACTGCCGAGTTATTTTTTGAATAATTACAGCTTTGCGATTATACGCTGGATTATAACAACGTCATACATATTAACCTCTCCGTTTTGGTCTGCATCGGAAGCGTGAGTCGGATAATTCATATCTTCCAATTTTGATAAGCCTGCCAGGTATTTTTGAAGCTCTGTTACATCAGTCATATCAATTCTTTTATCTAATGTTACATCTCCCAAAAGATTTGCGATGACTATATCAGCAGCATCTGACATTTTAAATATACTTTTATCTACAGCTTCTTTAAGCGTGTAAATGTTTGCACCGTCAAAAATATACCAACCCAAGTTGTCCGGGCTGAAAACCCCGCCAACAGTAATAAGGTACCCGTTAATAACTTGAGAAAAGAAACCTGTAGAATACGCGTTACTGCCACCGTGAAAAATAACACAGTCATTAACATTTCCTTTAATCCTGTAAACAAAATCAAAGTTTTCCAAGCCTAAATTTTCCAAATACGCTTCAATGCGGCTGTCTATCTTTTGCCTAATAACATCCTCTTAACCGATTTCTTCTGCAAATGCGTTAATAGTCAATGAAGATAATATAAGCAAAGCCAATAGTAAAATTGAGAATAATTTTTTCATAAAATGCACTCCTTAAGAATCTATTGATGCGCTATGCACGCTGATAACATAAGCGTAGTCTTCCACTTTCAGACAAGTATAAATTTGTAAAGGTCATCGCCTGAAAATTATCAGGCAATGACCTTTTGTTAGTTTGTTAATTGTGTTTTACGGCTTTGTTACGGGTCAAGATCGGGTATGAGCTTTGCAAGGAATTTTTGGATCTCGGTTACATCCATCATATTAATCACATCATCGTGAACGCAATCTGAATTGATGCGTGACATTTTGCCGTAATCTTCGTGCGTCGCAAGCTTTGCCATAATCTTTTGCAACGCAACAACGTCTTCCATTGTAACTTTGCCGTTGCAGTCAACATCTCCGTAGAGAGGCTTATCGGGTACAGGCTCGTCTGTGTCATCTGAGTCCTTCTCGGTCGAAGTGTCGCTGTCTTTCGGACCTGTTGTATCTGTTGTTTTTTCGGTATCGGTTATGTTCATATATTCACCGTTGTCGACTTTTTTCCAAACAGCGTATAATGTGAGCGGTTCACCTTCAAGATAATAGTCTCCCTTTTGATAGAAAGAATAAATATCTATTTCGTTAATATTGGAATCGTTAATTTCTTTTGTGATCTTTTCAACGCTCCAGCCAATAAAATCATAACCTTTTCTGATAAACATATTGGCTTCTATTTCCGCAGGCATTTTTAAGGAATAGAATTTTTCTACGGTGTCGTTACCGTTATTATCTAAGCCTCCGTTGCCCACATATGTTATTGAGAAGTCGGCTTTTTCCCAAATCGCGTACAGCACAAGGTCTTCATCGCCCATTCTTACAGTTGAGCTTTCTTCATAATAGTCGCCTGTGCCGTCTTCCTTTGTGTTCCAACCGACAAATACATAACCCGTGTTTTCAAACTTGTTTACATCTATTGTAACAAGCTGATCGTAAACAACATTTACAA
Source organism: Clostridiales bacterium (assembly GCA_024690965.1). Taxonomy (GTDB): domain Bacteria; phylum Bacillota; class Clostridia; order Oscillospirales; family Acutalibacteraceae; genus JAEEHZ01. Next base: position 178,433 of record JAILOG010000001.1, on the reverse strand, counting down.
CATATGAATGTTCGCCGTTGTATATGCCGTCGCCGCCGTTATAGGTTATCGTGTGTTCGTTTATTTTCCACTGTGCGGTAAGGATAGCGGTATCTCCGCCAATTGTACAGAGATTATACAACTTCATATCTGCGTAGCGCTGAGGGGGCAATAATACGCTTTGCTGTGTAATGCCGGTTCTGCTACCCGTTGTGGAATAATATGCCGTGGTTGTATTTGTGCTTACACTACCTGATGTCGGTGAATAATTGGGTGTTGAGCCTGCGGCGTAAGTCATTTTCCATCCAAGGAAAGTGTGACCTGTGCGTACGGGATAATTAGAGGCACCCGCTATGTCGTAGCCCGTTCCGAAAGAAACCGTTACCGTTGTTGGTGATGTGCTTCCCTTATATGTTCCTCCGTTTGGTTCAAATCTTATGTTATAATCAATCGCTGTCCACTTAGCGTCTAAATAGGTGTTGGCGGTACCCATTGTAAACTTTTTGCCGGTAAGCGTAGACTCTTTATCGGTTGGTGTCATTGTCCATCCTGAGAATATATATCCCGTTCTTGTAGGGTCGGGTACATTGGTATTCTGCTTATAAGAAAGGGTAATATAACTGGTAATTGTTTTATTATTCCAAACTCCGCCTTTCGGATCAACTATAAGCATATGTTGCGCGGGCGTCCACTGTGCTGTTGCGGTGGTATCGCCGTAGCCCATCGTAAAGGTTTTGGTATCAGAGTCAAATTCAGCTCCGGGACCTGTTATTGTCCAGCCCGAGAAAATATATTTGTCTCTGTCGGTAGTCGGATCTAAAAGGTTATATGTTTCGGTGTATTCAAGCGCGACTGTTTTTGTATCCGAAGAACCTTCATATTCACCGCCGTTGGGGTCAATTACAAGGTTGTGCGTGCCTGTAAACGGAATATTAAATTGTACGTTAATGTTGCTTGTAAGTCCGTGTGATTCGGCATAAAACATCGCGAAAGAATGTTCGGATTTATACTTGTAGGTGTTGCTGCCGTCTTCAAAATATTGACGCAAATAAGCGAGCAGGTTGGGATCATTGTCTCCCGTACATTCGGGATGAGCCTCTTTGTATGCAAGAACATAACGCTCTCTTAAGTTCGTTTGCACGGTAATGCCCGAACCTTTTGCTACTAAAACGTCATCGCCTACTGTTAATATGTTGCCCGTAGAAAAATCAATATACGTTGAAGTTTTGTTTCCGGAGCCCGCATTTAATACTTTAACACCGTCGATAAAAATATAAACGAGATCATCTCCGCTGAAAGTATACTTCATGGGCCTTAAAGTGTTATTATACTGAACCTGACCGTTTATCGGCATTACAAAATCGCCGCGCACGCTGAGACTGAAATAAAAATTATCAGGTTCACCGGGGGTGTTAAGAGGTAAGAATTGTCCGCCCGAAGCGAATACCCTGTAATCGTTCTTTGAGGGAACAAAGAATGCCTTCCTTGTGCCGCTGTTAAAGTAGTAATCGCCTGTTGATTCGTTCATCAGTAAGAATGAGCCAGTATCGTTATAATAAGATGTGGTGTAAGGCGATCTTGTATCGGTGTCATTTGTCCATATTTTAAAGTATTTCTCGTTTGAGGGAGAGTCTGTGTCACGGTTTACGGGAGTGCCGTCGGTGTCTAAATTCATTGCAACCATCGGCATATAGTCAGAGTGATAAGGACACCAATGGCTTTGATCAAACAACTCAAAAGAAAGTGTATCTTTTTGTGTTAAGAGAGACCAAACAGGATACAAGGTTATGTTGGATCTCGATTCTTTTGTGATATAATCCCCTGCAAAATAGCCCGGAGTTTTTTGGGTTTGATCTTCTGACCAACCAGCGAATACATAACCGTTTTTTGCAGGCTCCTGTGTAACAACGGCAAGAGGTGTGCCGTAGGTTTTTGTATATGTGGTTTGAGACGGCATATTTTCAACATCGTTGCCCCCCGCGGCGTATGTTACGGTGTATTTGTTTTTATACCAAACCGCATACAATTCTGTTGCGGTAGTTTCTGTTAATGTGTTATAGAATACTACATCATCTGCCTGTGCGGAAGCACTTTCAGCCCAACCTAAGAAAACGTAGTTTTCTCCGCTGATTAAAGGCAACGAAGCGTTTGTTCCCACTGTTTTGTTTATGGTTGCGGGAGTGCCTAAAGGCCACGCGCCGCCATTTGCATTAAGAGCAACGGGATAACTGGTACCGTATTGTTTAAAGCGATTCAACGAACGGGTACTATTGCAATAGTCATATATACCCGACGGGTTATATCCCACTAATATATCGTCGTCACCAAACGCGTAAGAGCCTACCGTGTAACTGCCGTTACTCACTAAATAAAAAATTGTTCTGCGCTTTTCGTATGAATCCCAAAAAGCGTAGTTGGCTATCGACGTTACGCTGCCCGGTATAGTTACGGATGTTAACGCGTTGCAATTTGTAAAAGCGTTACTGCCGATTGATTCTACACCGCTTAATATCGTCAATGATGTCAAGCCGGTACAATCACGGAAAGCCGAATCACCTATCGATGTTACGCTGCCCGGTATAGTAAGAGATGTTAAGTTTTTGCAGTTACGGAAAGTTGAATTACCTATTGACGTTACACCGTTTTTTATTGTCAAAGATGTTAATCCGGCACAATCGCTGAAAGCATAATTGCCGAGTGAGGTTACATTTTCGGGTATTGTTAAGGATGTTAAGCCGCTGCAATATTGAAAAGCAGCATAGCCTACCGATGTTACGCTTGACGGTATTGTTAAGGATGTTAAGCCGCTGCAATTTTGAAAAGCATAGTTGCCTATTGATGTTATACTGTTCGGTATTACTACGGTAGTTAAACCGCTGCAGCCGGAAAAAACACTGTTGCCGATTGCTGTTACACTGCCGGGTATTGTTATGGATGTCAAGCTTTTGCAATTCTGAAATGTGTTGTTACTCATGAACCTTACACTGCCGGGAATATTTACAGATGTCAGGCCGCCGCAATTTCGGAAAGCGTCGTCGCCGATCCTTGTTACACCGTCCGGAATTGTCACGGAAGTTAAATTACCGCAATTGTTGAAAGAATAACTGCCTACGGAAGTTACTCCGCTGTTAATAACAACCTTTTTAATTTCGTCTGTTATGCTTATCCACGGTACATTGTTTGAGCTGTAGTCTTTCATTGAACCCGTACCGCTGATCGTAAGAGTTCCTGTGCTGTCATCAAATACCGCTGTAACCGTGTTTGCGATTGATCCGCAGTCAAAGGTCGATGTTTCTCCTCGAGGAGCGTTTTTTGAATTTGTATTCAAACCCCTGAGAGAACCGGTTTCATGACGGCTGTCTACCGTTGCGGTAAGAACAGTCTCAAATTGTGATTTTTCTGTTTTAAAAACGTCGTTTACCGTTTCGGCGTTTACACTTACGGTTGCTGATAAAATCATCATAAGTGCAAGAAATATGGCGGTTATTTTTTTCATATTAATCGTCCTCCTTAAACCATTAAAGATTACAAATATCCACGCTTAAATGGTATCATAAAATTACTAAAACGTCAAGTGAACATACAGTGATTTTTATGCAAATGTTGCTAAATATAAATCATTTATCCAATATTGCTTTCATAAAATATAAAGGTGATTTATATGAACTTTGTTTTTTATTCGGAAAAAGTCAATAAAACAGTATCAAATAATTTTTTGTCTGCTGTAACTTTATCGGTACTATCTGTGCTTATTATTGTAGGAGGGCTTTCTGCTTTTAAAAGCGCCGACAAAATTTACCACAATAATATTTCTGCCTGCTTTATAATAGACCCCGGTCACGGAGGAGAGGACGGGGGAGCAGTGGCAGCCGACGGCACTCAGGAAAAGGATATCAACCTGCAAATAGCGCTGAAACTAAATGACATACTTACATCACTCGGATTTAATACGGCTATGACAAGAACGACCGATACCTCAATAAGCGACAGCGGCACCGAGGGGATAAAAGAAATAAAGATTTCCGATATGCACAACAGACTTAAAATATGTAATTCATCGGACGAAAATATTTTGATAAGTGTTCATCAAAACAAATTTGAGCAAAGCAAATACAGCGGCGCGCAGGTATTCTATTCCCAAAACACAGCGGAAAGTCCGCGGCTTGCGCAGTGTATACAGGATAGCATTGTATCGCTTCTGCAGACCGGTAATACCCGTGAGATAAAGCCCGCCGATAAGAATATATATCTGCTGTACAACGCAAAGGTGCCTGCCGTAATATGCGAGTGCGGTTTTATGTCAAACGGCGAGGAGCTGAATAACCTAAAAAACGAGGAATATCAGACAAAGATGGCAATAGCCATAGCAAAGGGAATAATTGAATACTGTGAAAACAATAATTTGTGAAAAAAACATATATTTTTTCTCAAAAAACATAAAAATTTTATATTTTTTTGTATTTTGCTTGCATAAACGGTAAAAATTTGATAATATATTAATGCGATTTTGTATTTGGAGATTTGTAGCATATAAGAGAATATCAAACAGTAAAGGAGAGTTAATATGAGCGATATAAATAAAGATTATTTAACAAGCTTTTTAGGCGGATACAGTCACGACGCTTATAAATTTATGGGCGCTCACCGCGGCGAAATGTTCGGCAAGCAGGGCGTTATATTCAGAGTTTGGGCACCAAACGCCAAATATGTTTCCGTTGTCGGCGATTTTAACGGTTGGGATAACGATGCGAACCCAATGGGAAAAATATATGAATGCGGCATATGGGAATGCTTTATTGCCGATGTTGTACAAAACGGATCTGTGTATAAATACTGCATAGAAACGCCTTGGGGCGACCGCATATTAAAGGCGGATCCGTATGCTTTCTATGCCGAAAAACGCCCGAACACGGCATCTAAGTTTTATGACATCGACAATTATTCCTGGGGCGACAGCAAATGGCAGGAATCAAGAGTGCCTGTTTATGACAAGCCCCTTAACATATACGAAATACACGCAGGCTCTTGGAAAAAGCATAATTTCGGCGAAGGCGACAGCTTTAATTACCGTGAGCTTGCCGATGACCTTGTGCCTTACGTTAAAGAAATGGGCTTCACACACATAGAGTTTATGCCCATTACGGAATATCCTTTTGACGGCTCATGGGGATATCAGGTAACGGGCTATTATGCTCCCACGTCACGTTACGGCACACCCGATGATTTCAAGTATTTTGTAGATTCATGCCACAAGGCGGGCATAGGCGTTATACTCGACTGGGTACCCGCCCATTTTCCAAAGGACGGACACGGACTTGCCAGATTTGACGGTACCGCCTGTTACGAATATGAGGACTGGCGTAAAGGCGAACATAAAGAGTGGGGAACATACGTATTCAATTACAGCAGATACGAAGTTAAAAGCTTTTTGATATCAAGCGCGAACTTCTGGCTTGACGAATACCACATAGACGGCATAAGAATGGATGCAGTTGCCTCTATGCTTTACCTTGACTATAACCGCAAGGACGGGGAGTGGGAAGCAAACTGTTTCGGCGGAAAAGAGCATTTGGAGGCTGTTGATTTTATAAGACAGCTTAACGAAACGCTTTTCGGGCTTCATCCCAATGTGCTTATGATAGCCGAAGAATCCACATCATGGCCGATGGTTTCCAAGCCTACTTCCATGGGCGGTCTCGGATTTAATTATAAGTGGAATATGGGCTGGATGAACGATGTATTAAGGTATATGGCGGTTGATCCGCTTTTCAGACCGTATCATCACGATAACCTGACATTCTCGCTAATATATGCTTTTTCCGAGAACTTTATACTTCCCATTTCTCACGACGAAGTTGTTTACGGAAAATGCTCGCTTATAAACAAAATGCCAGGTAACTATGACCAAAAATTCGCGGGCGTGCGCGCGTTCATCGGATATATGATGGCGCATCCCGGCAAAAAGCTCACGTTTATGGGCAGCGAGCTGGGCCAGTTTGATGAATGGAATTATAACAATCAGCTTGAGTGGCATCTTTTGGGCTTTGATAAGCACAGAATGTTAAACGACTTCTTTAAAGCCATAAACAAATTCTATCTTGAAAACACACCTTTATATCAGGTAGACTTTTCTTGGGAAGGCTTTAGATGGATATGTCACGACGACTATCAGCAGAGCGTTATTTCTTTCCGCAGAATAGACGCCGAGGGCAACGAGCTTGTTGTGCTTTGTAACTTCCAGCCCGTAAGACGTGATTTTTACAGAATAGGAGTTCCCGAAAGAGGTAAATATCAAGAGGTATTTAACACCGATTTAGTTGAGTTTGGTGGAATTGGTATCCGTAACGAAAGCATAATAGAAAGCGAAGATATGGAATGTCACGGACAGAAGCAATCAATGTCGGTAACGCTGCCGCCGCTTTCGGTAGTGTTCTTCAAAAACATTGAAAAATATCCGCCTCTTGAGCAGGAAGAATAATACTCAGAAATAAAGATAATTATAACGCCGCTGCAGACCATTCGGTTTACAGCGGCATTATTATTGGAAAGCTATTCAATATCATTTATTTTTTGCACTATTTCGGTTTTTCAGTTTTAAGTCTTCGGTATTAATTTAGAAAATCATGTCTTTTACTGAAAATTTAAGACTTAAAACTTAAAAATGAATAATACAAAGCGAAAACCCTGCCACTATCGTGACAGGATTTTCGCTTTGGAGCTGGTAGTCGGACTCGAACCGACGACCTGCGCATTACGAATGCGCTGCTCTACCAACTGAGCCATACCAGCGTTAAAGCGGACACAAAAATATGTCCGCAAATGATTATCAGTCCGCAGAATACGGTAAAAGTGCCAAGTGTCTGGCGCGCTTTATCGCAACTGTCAAAGCTCTTTGATGACGTGCGCAAGTGCCTGTTACTCTGCGAGGCAATATCTTTGCTCTCTCAGAAACATAGCGACGAAGCTTTGCAATATCTTTGTAGTCTATGCTCTCGGCTTTATCTACACAGAATGTGCATACTTTTTTTCTGCCTTTTTTGTTGTTTCTGCGCATATCTCTCTCAGGTCTGTTTTCAGCCATGATTATTTCTCCTTATCTTAATTTTTACTCATTAGAACGGTAAGTCATCATCTGTAGGAACAGCTTCAAAGTCACCTGCGCTGCCGCCTGAATACGCTGCGGGAGCATCGTTTTGAGAGTAAGAATTATCCTGAGAATAGGAGCCGTTTTCACGCTTGCTGCCTGTAAAGTATACATTGTCCGCGACTATCTCAAAGCCTTTACGGTTTACACCGTTTTTATCAACATAAGAGTTAGTTTGAAGCGAACCCGCAACAGCGATCATGCTTCCCTTTGTAAAATACTTAGTTACAAATTCCGCGGTGCCTCTCCACGCAACAACATCAAGAAAATCTGTTGCTCTTTCTTCGCCGGGCTTTGCGTAATCACGCTGAACAGCCACGGTAAATCTTGTAACTGATATTCCGTTGGGGGTTGTGCGAAGCTCGGGTGCGGCGGTAAGCCTTCCCATAATAACGATCTTATTCATATCTTTGTTCCCTTCCTTTGCAGCACAAATGACGTGCTTATAAAATCAAGCTTCCTTTTTGATGATGAGAGAACGAATAACGCCGTCTGTGATCTTATAAATTCTGTCAAGCTCGGCAGGGAAGTCGGGCTTTGATGTGAAATTAAAAAGAACATAGTAGCCTTCGGTCTCTTTGTCGATAGGATAAGCAAGCTTACGCTTACCCCAAACGTCTACGCTGTCGAGAGTGGCGTGCTTTTCAATTAAAGCCTTAAACTTCTCGCTTACAGCTTCGATCTCTTCGTCGGTGAGTTTGGCAGAGATAACCAAAACAGACTCATAAGCATTTAAAATTTCTGACATTTCATTTGCACCTCCTTTTGGACTTTGGCCCTGCTAATCTAAAACGCAGAGCAAGGAAAACGTGTAACATCACACGCACGGGTAATTATATCAAAACACTTTTTGCAAGTCAATACTTTTGGGATATTTTTCTGTTACATTTGGGATATTTTTATCATATATTTTCGATTGCTCTGCGCAGTTACGTAATTGCGTTAATTATGGGTGACAACAAGCCTCACTGACTTTTTTAGTGACAGTTCGTCGGCGTACATTTTTAATTTATTATCAAATTGAAACATCAAGAATTATTTAAGAAGAACGCGGCATTTTCGGTTTGTCAAGTCTTTTTTAAAGCTTTTTTCGGTAACAGGCAACAATTTATGCCAAAAAAGGCACAATTTATGCCAAACCGTTGAAATAGTCAAAGCAATAATGTAATATGGTTATAAGGTTGAATGTGAAAATTATCATGTCAATATAATTGTGCTTTTGCAGATAATTTGCAACCGATTTCAGAATGTGTGCTTTTGAAAGGAGCAGGTCAATATGCTAAAAAAAGTTCTTGCATTTGTTTTGACACTTGCGCTTACATCGGGGGTGTATATATCCCTGCCGGAGAGTGCAAGCGCGAATTATTCATGGCCGGATATCAGTTTTGGTGAAAACATTACTTATAGCCTGAGCGAAGATGGCGTGCTTACGTTGAGCGGCGAAGGCGTGATAAACCGAATCATCATTGATGATAGTGATTTCAGTGCCTTGAGTACCTTGACTTGTTTACGGTCAGGCACTGTATCCATAGTTATCGAAAACGGTATAACCGAGATCGGTGTTAGTGCTTTTGCGGGATTTAACAATGTTACGGATGTAACTATACCAGCCAGTGTAAAAAACTTAGCTGCCTTTGCGTTTGGAAACTGCAAAAAATTAAAAAACGTCAAAATTTCAGAAGGCTTGCAGAGCATAGAACATGAAGCGTTTTTTCATTGTTCGGGTTTGGAAAACATATCTTTGCCGGACACGTTGACAATTATCGGTTACAATGCTTTTGCGGAGTGTGAATCACTTAAAACGTTAGAATTACCCGCGGGTTTAAAAACTGTAGAAGGAAGCGCATTTTATCCCTGCGTCGGTCTTGAAAGCATAGAGGTTAAAAGCGGAAACACTGAGTTTTCATCCGTTGACGGTGTATTGTTTAACAAAGACAAAACCGCATTAATTTGCTATCCGTCAGGCAAAACCGATGAGTCATATACTGTACCCGGTGGAGTTAGAACCATTGAAACACGAGCATTTATGATTTGTAAGAATTTAAAAGAGATAACAGTACCTGACAACGTAGCCATTATGCCTGAAAACTTTGATTCATGTGAGCTTCTGGCGAAAATAACGTTGGGCGACGGAGTAACGGGCGTATCGAGGAATTTGTTTGATGCAACGGCTTATTATCAGGACGAACAGAATTGGGAAGGCGACGCGCTGTATATCGGAAAATATCTTATTGCTGTTAAAGAAACCTGTACAGCATATGAAATAAAAGACGGAACCGAAACAATATGCGGGTATGCATTTTACAGTTGTGAAATGCTTGAAAATGTTACCATGCCTGACAGCATAACAAGCATCGGGGATAATTCGTTTTTCGGTTGCAGGAGCCTTAAAACCGCGACAATCCCCGAAGGAGTTACTCAAATTCCCGATAATTGTTTTTCATGCTGCAGTGAATTAAAAAGCATTACTTTGCCCTCAGGGTTGAAAAGTATAGGCAAATGCGCCTTTGATATGTGTTTGAATCTTGAGAGTATTAATATCCCCGACAGAGTTGAAAGCATAGGTGAACGTGCTTTCGCGCACTGTGAAGCTCTTAAAAGCATAACCGTACCTGAAAGTGTAAAAAGCATAGGAAATGAAGCGTTTATTATAGAAGATTTAACAATTTACGGATATTTTGGCTCTTATATGCATGAGTACGCTGATAATAACGGCATTAAGTTTGTTCCTTTGGATAATCCATTTGGAAAATGCGGTGATAGCCTGACATGGAAGCTGGAGATGGACACCGGTACGCTTACAATAACCGGTACCGGTGATATGGATAATTGGCTGAAACACGTTGATACACCTTGGTTCCCGTACGCCGATGATATAAAAGCCGTAAAAATCGAAAGTGGTGTAACAAGTATAGGCGGCTATGCTTTTTGTGCTTTAACAAATGTAAAAAGCGTGTATATTCCCGAAAGTGTGGTAAATATGAGAGATCACTGTTTCTGGGGTTGTGAAAATCTTGAAAGCGTAATTATTCCCAATGGTGTTGAATGTATTGATTATTGCGCGTTTGCCGATTGCAAAAACTTAAAAAGCGTGACGCTTCCGAAAAGCCTTAAAAGTATGGAAAACTACTGTTTTCAAAGCTGCGCAAGCTTAGAAAGCATCGTGATTCCATATGGCGTGACAAGCATAGAGTCTGACGCATTTGCCGATTGCAAAAACCTAAAAAGCGTAACTCTTCCTAACAGCCTTAAAAGTATCAAAAGCTACTGTTTCAGAAGTTGTAAGTGTCTTGAAAGCATTGTGATTCCTGACGGCGTGACAACCATAGAATTCTGCGCATTTCTGTATTGTTCTAATCTTGTAAGCGTAACGATACCTAAAAGCGTGACAAACATAAACGATACCGCGTTTATTGAATGTAATGATTTGGTCATCAGCGGCTATTCAGGTTCATATGCAGAAAAGTATGCAAACGAAAATAAAATAAAATTTACATCTTTGGACAGTCAGGACACAAACATTGAAACGCATACCGACAGCGAACAATCTACTGATACCGAAAAGCCCACCGATTCCGATAAACCCGATGGCATTCTCGGAGACCCAAACGGTGACGGTGTTGTTACAATGGAGGACGTTGTGCTTTTGCAAAAGTATATTGCAAAGCTTTCACAGTTTACACCCGCACAGAAAAAGCTTGCAGACGTAAATGCTGACGACGATATAACTATGCTTGATGTAACTACAATACAAAAATATATTGCTAAACTTATAGAAAAATTCTGATTGGGTTATGGCGGGAATATCAACTCTCAAAGGTAAAACCGACGATAAAAGTACCGGTGAATTCTAAAGAAAACAAAATGAGTTTACCGGTAAGGCTTTGTATAAAGTGTAGAAAAATTCATTATAATGTGGAAAAATATTTAATTATGTTGACACTGATGTCAAAATATGGTAAACTCAGGTTGCGGCGGTCTAATTTGTAATAAAAGACGCAAGCAATTTTGTGAAAGGATGTATCGTTATGGGAAAATTTGTAGTAAGAGAGACCAAAACCGGCATTAAGTTTGACCTTAAGGCAGGCAACGGCGAAGTAATTGCAACATCTGAGGTTTATACCACCGAGGCAGCCTGTATGAACGGTATCCAAAGTGTGCGCAACTGTTGCGTGGGCGAAGTTGAGGACCATACCGTAGACGAGATAGTACAGGTAAAACATCCAAAATTTGAAGTGTATCTTGACAAGGCAGGAGAGTACCGCTTCCGCCTGAAAGCGAGAAACGGAGAAATAATCGCGACATCTGAGGGCTATAAGGCAAAAAACAGTTGTCTTAACGGAATTGAGAGCGTAAAGAAAAACGCTCCCGATGCAGAGACAGTGAAAGAAAAGTAATTTAAGAACATAAAAGAATAACCGCCTTGCATATCTTTTGCAGGACGGTTATTTTAGTGTATTAAAAAGCGGGAGCATAATTGTAAAGTGAATGAAAAATCTCCGACACCTTAAATGGTATCGGAGATTTTTTGGTTGCGGAGGTAGGATTTGAACCTACGGTCTTGCATTTTCTCTGCGGAGAAAATGCTGCGGTCGGCTCGGCGGCTCTGACAGTCCCCCGGACTGTCATTCACTACCGCCTCACCCTTCGGTTTATTCGCCCTTCGGTCTCATAACCCAAAGGTGTCAAAGACTAAATCTTACCGCAAGAAAAACCTCCGACACCCTAACGGGCATCGGAGATTTTTTGGTTGCGGAGGTAGGATTTGAACCTACGACCTTCGGGTTATGAGCCCGACGAGCTACCAAACTGCTCCACTCCGCGATATAAAACGCAAGGGCTTTCCCTGCAACGGATATATACTATCACATTGTGATAATTTTGTCAAGGGGTTTAGATGCCTTTTTGCGTTTTTTTGTACTTATTTTGCTTTTTGAGTTTATAAATCGGTTTTGCGCTGTGGGGCTTCATTCTTTTACCGTTGTAAGTAAACCGTTTTTGTACAGAAATTTAACAGACAGTTTTTTAACGTCGCTTTTTGCGAACTCCACGGTAATAATGTCCCCTGATTTTTCCTTTATTATACCTTCCCCGAAAGTTTTATGTTTTATTCTTTGATCTACTGCGAGCATCTCAGAAAAAGCAGAGAAAGTTTGGGTCGGTATGATTCTGTTATTTTTTATAAACGTACTTGATCCGCTTTTTGATTTTTTGCGGCGGTCGTTTCTTTGGAGCAATTCATCAATGAAAACAGACGGGTTATTCTTGACGCTGAATATGTTGAGCGCGTTTTTGGCTCTTGTTATCCCTACATAGAATATACGGCGTTCTTCTTCGAATTCTTTCAGATCTTTTATGTTGTTGACCGAAAGCTTTTCCGGGAATACCCCATCATACACGTCAAGCAAGTATACATTGTCGTACTCTAAGCCTTTGGCAGAGTGAATGGTAGAAAGCGTAAGCGGCGATAAGCAGTGTTTCTTTGTTTTTATTGTTTGCTCAAGCATGTTTATTCTTTCCAAAAAGTGAGGTATATCCGGCTGATTTTCCGCTATCATATTCAGTATTTCAAGCTTTTTGCTTTTCATAGGGCTGAGATTTATGTAATCTGAGTAACCCATATCTTCGCATATTGTTTTTATCGCGTCTTTTGGTTTTCCTGTTATCAGGTGCCGAATGGATGACTTTAGGTTTTTAATTTTTTGGATACAAAACTTAGGAAGCTTGTCGTTGCAAAGCAAAGCTTCAATGATCGAGCAATGATTGATTTTTGCGAAAAAACACGCATATTCCGCTATCTCTTTACTGATATATAAGTCAATTTTTGAGTATACAAGCATAAATAAATCCGCGTTTTCGGTATCTGAGCAGAAATTTATTATATTAGTAATATCGCGTACGATTTTATTCGAAAAAAATATCGTTTCCGTATTATTCAAATTATACTGTACGCCGTTTTTTTCGAGCAAATCAATAAGCGGTATTGCGCTTTCGTTGTTTCTGTACAGTACAGCGGTTTGTTCCGTCAAATTTTTAACAGAATTAAAAATATATTTGTACTGCTCTCGCGGGCTTTTTATATCAATCTCGCAGATCATTCCGCCGAGAGGACGGGTGGATACCATGTTTTTGTCGTGCCTCAGCTTGTTGTTTTTGATAAATTTATCGGCGCTGTCAACAATGGATCTGCACGAACGGTAGTTTTCTTCCATCAGTAAAACAGAAGCGTTTTTATATTCGTTTTCAAAATCAAGCAAAGCTTCGGGATAAGCTGCTCTAAAGCCGTAAATACTCTGATCTTCGTCGCCTACCATAAAAAGATTTTGATGCTTTTCGGAAAGCTTTTGTGTTATCATATGCTGGATTTTAGAGGTGTCCTGTGCTTCGTCCACGCAAATGCACTTGTATTTATTCTGAAAATGATCAAGTATATTTTTGTACTGTGTGAGGATCGTGTACGCGTAAACGAGCTGATCGTCATAGTCCATCAGCTTTTGCTCTTGCAGAGCTTCCTTATATTTGTTGTAAATGGTCGAAAAAGGAAGATCATATCTGTCAAATTCTTTTATTTCTTTTTCCGGAAGAAGCATATTCTTACAGTATGCAATAAGCTTTTTCAGCTCTTTTATCGAGCTTTCGTCAGGATATTCACGGGTACATTCTTTGTATATTTTTGAAAGCAGGGCGGTGCTTGTACGTTCGTCGGTTATCAGATCAAAGGCTTTTCTGCCCGTCAGCTTTTCAAAATACATTATGATTTTTACGCATACGCCGTTAATGGTGCGAAACTCCATTCTGTCGGCAAGCTCCGAACCGAAAAGATTTCTAAACCTTTCGCGCATATCGCCTGCGGCAGAGGCGGTATATGTCATAGTAAGGATGTCTTCAGGCAGAATACCCCTGCAAAGTATTAAATAACCGAGACGCGCTACCAAAACGGTGGTTTTTCCGCTGCCGGGAACCGCAAGCACCAAAACAGAGCCGTTATCCGCGATAACGGCTTTACGTTGCTGCTCGTTCAGCGGGATATTCAGTTTTTCAAAAAACTGCTCGTTTGTCATAGCTTTGCCTTTCATAAATTGAAATTCCCTGTTTTTATTATTTCCTCACGAAATTCCTCATATCTCCGTCGGCAGGATAAACGCTCGGCGTCATAAGTCCCCACAGGCGTGAAGCCTTAAGCTCTAAATCAAGCAAGCGGCGGCTGTCACCCGAAAATTCTCTCAAAGCCTTCGCAGGCGAGGTTACAAGGGGCGTGGTCTTGCTTATCGCACGTAGCATTTCCGCCCCGCGGTCATTAAACGCGAGTACACGTATATATTTCGGCTTCATGCTTTTTATCTCATTCGTTATGCCCAAATAAGCGCACATTATTATTCTGCGTATGCGCGCGTGAGTATATCTCTTACTTTTTGTGTATGTTATGATTTCTTCAAGTGTGCCGAATTTTTGTACCGCCTCATACAGTCTGTTTTCAAGACCTTCGGTAACATCGGATAACTCGGCATAATCGTTTATGCTAAGCTGCCTGAGCACGGCTATAACCGCGCGCTCTCCGTTTGTTACGGCGGCGGGGGCATAGCCTTTTTCCGTTTCTTCGTACATTACACGGTATGTATATCTGTCAAGAAGCTTTTCGCAGTCCGAAAGCTTGTTTTGCATAACAGCATTGCGAATATACGACGAGCTTGCGCAGTTGTCAGATATAACACCGCTGTCGTGTGCCGCGCCTGTTCTTTTAACAGTTTTGGGAATTATCGAAGACTTAAGACGGCTTATAGCTTTTATGTATTCTATTCCGAGAATATTATTAGGGGAGATGAGTATATCGCTCAAATCTTTTCCGTAAAGATAAGATACGGCGTTGCCTAAAGCGCGCGCACTTGAAACCCCACTCTTAATGCTGTCTGAAACAAGCTTTTTGATTTTCTCGTTAGATTGTATTTCTATAAGCTTGCGCAGGGTGTCTATGTCGTTGCACTCGCTGCCGAACCAAAGCTCGGAGCATCTGAGTCTGCCCGCAAGCTCAACTCCGCCTTCTGCAAAGCCCTCCGCGGAAGAGAGCACACTTATTACGGGAAGCTCAACCACAAGGTCTATTCCGTTTTTAACGGCACATTCGGCGCGTCTTAGCTTGTTCAGTACGGCACAATCTCCGCGTTGGACAAAATTGCCACTCATTATGCCTGCAATATGCGTTACTTTTGAGGCGCGCATATTGTCAATAAGGTGCTTGTGTCCCGTGTGCATAGGGTTTAATTCACATATTACGGCTGCCGGTTTCACAGACATCTTCCCTTCTGGAAAAATTTATTTGTAACGGTTGAAATTTTTCAATTATTGTAATATTATATTATATGTGTCAAAAATACGCAATATTATTTTTTTAAATACAAAAGAGAGGAGAGCGTTTTAAAGCGAAACGCACAAAAAACAATGAAGATATTAGTTATAAACGCCGGTAGCTCGTCACTCAAATATCAGCTTATTGATATGGATAACGAGTCTGTGCTTGCAAAGGGAAATTGCGAGAGAATAGGTATGGACGGGCTTTTCGGTCACAAAACGGCAGACGGCAGAGAAATAAAGGATGAAAAGGTAGATATGCCAGACCACGCCGCCGCCTTTGCGAGAGTAAAAGAAGCTTTGCTTGACGAAAAAGTAGGCGTTATAAAGAGCCTTGACGAAATAAGCGCGGTAGGTCACCGTATAGTTCAGGGCGGCGCTATATTTGACAGATCGGTACTCGTTGACGAAAAGGTTAAAGAGGGAATAGCGTCACTTATCCCGCTTGCGCCGTTGCACAACAAAGGGCATTTGCAGGCTATAAACGCCGCGCAGGAAGCTTTCGGCAAGGATATACCCGAGGTTGTTGTATTTGACACGGGATTCCACGCGACAATGCCCCCCAAGGCTTATATGTATGCCGTTCCTTATAAATATTATGAAGAAAACAAGATAAGACGTTACGGCTTCCACGGTACTTCTCACAGATATGTAAGCGCGAAGTGTGCCGAGCTTATGGGCAAGGATTTAAAGGATATAAAACTTATCAGCTGTCACTTGGGCAACGGTTCTTCAATAACCGCGATAAAAGACGGCAAGGTTATAGACACAAGTATGGGTCTCACTCCGCTTGACGGCTTTATGATGGGCAGCCGTTCGGGAACACTTGACCCCTCGGTTGTAACATATATGGCGCAGATTGATAATATTTCTCCCGATGAAATGAGCCAGATGCTCAACAAAAAATCGGGCTTGCTGGGTATTTCGGGCGTTAGCAGCGATGACAGAGACGTTACAAAGGCGGCTCTTGAGGGCAACAAGAGAGCTCAGCTCGCGCACGATATGCTGAGATATCAGATAGCTAAATTTATCGGCGGATATTATGTAGCCCTCGGCGGCTGCGATGCAATTCTGTTTACCGCGGGACTGGGCGAGAACCAGCCTTCACACAGAAAAGCGATTTGCGACTATCTGTCTTGTTTCGGCGTTAAAATTGACGACAAGAGAAACGAAGCAGCAATAAGAGGCAAGTGTGACGAAATATCAACGCCGGATTCAAAAATAAGGGTGTTTGTTATTCCCACCAACGAAGAGCTTGTTATTGCAAGGGATACTAAAGAAATCGTAGAAAACATGAAATGATTTAAAATGGAAAAGCGGCTCTGCGGAGCCGCTTTTTTCTTGCCAAAAGGCTTCTCCTCAAGGAGAAGCCTTTTTTAGATGAGCACTTTTTGTGCGCAAAGACAAAAAATCTCCGCAAATGTCAGGCATAATGCCCGTTGCGGAGCCTTTTTTAGCTTAAATAATCTTCAAGCACTCTGCTTACCTCGTCTTGTGAGCCCAGCTCTATGCCGCTTATGAGGAGATTTTTGTCATACTCGGGCAAGAAGCTTACGGGCATATCTGTCATTCGGTACGGATTTGCAAAGCCCTTTTCAAATACGGCTATTTTACCGTTGAATTCTTTAACTATATAGCCTGTATACGGGTCGGGCTGAATTTCATCAACTATTGTTTGTTTTTTCGGCGTTTTAATTTCGGCAGATTGCTTTGCGAGCGCGGGTATTATCTGCGCGTTGATTATTACCGAAAGAATAAGAATTATTCCCGTTATCAAAATGAGCTTTTTCATTGCAATACGCACCTTTCTGTGTTTGATTTGTTGCTATTGGTATTTTGGCATGAAATAAGCTTTATATTCATAAAGAAGAAAAAACAGCGATATTTTTTAATGTTTGCATATTAAAGAACAATTAATTATTGAAAATTACAAAAAAATGTAATATAATCTATTCTGTATTAATTTGCAAAGGGGCTGCTTATATGTCTGAGAAATACATTAATACTTTGAGCAGAGATACACACATACTCGTTGCTTCACTGCTTACGTTTGATATGGAGCGACAAAACTCCAACGTGCTTGCCAATGTGAGAAGAGAGTACTTTAAAAACGGATTTGTTCCCAAGAGCAAGGTAACGGAATCATGGGGAGGAATTTCATGTAAATATCTGTACGGACTTTCTAAAAGCTTCCCCCTTAAATGGCAAAAATTTGAGGGAGAAACTTTAATAGAGTTTGTTGAGTTGGCAAACGATTATTACTGTGTGGAGACAATCAGCCCCGTAGACTTTTTCACACAGAAAAAACAGTATTTTTCACGAGAACACGAATGGATAAAGACCGAATATCTTGTGTGGAACCAGGTAAGCCCTGCAAGGGTGCTTAAAGCCCACAGAACCTCGATGAACATTAATCTTATATCGGAGGAAAAAGGAGTAGAAACGATACTTTATCCTTGCCTTATGCCTCAAAATGACCGCGAAATGAACAGAATGAAAGAGGTCGCAGAGGTACCCGACGTGGCTTGCCATACAACCAAAGGATACTACTATTATGCGCCCTACGACAAAGCCGTTTTGTGGGGGCAAACTCTTGAGAGAGTTAGAGAAGAGCTCCGCGGCGACATTGACGTTTACGATGAAAATGTAGACAGAGAAGCAGGATTTGATATTGATATAGATTCTGTTTCTGCAAACGGAGATTACAAAATAGATATTACGCGTGCCGCGAGTGAAATGAATACATCTTTCGACGAAGAATACGACAGCGTGGATCTGGCAAAACTTAACCGTAAGTCAAAAACCCCGTATTTTTATAACGACGCAGACCCCAGACCGAGAATGGTCAATATGCAAAACGATATTCCCACGGCTTACGAGGACGTGCCTGCGGATATAGACGGCGTGTTTAATGATATGTACGACAATGACGAGGGCTATTATCCCCAGGAGGAACCTGCAAATTATGATATGCCGCAGGATTACAGCTACACAGAGGAACAACAACCGTACAATGAGCCGTATTCAGGCTCGGATGTGCCGCAGGATGATTATAACGCTTTTGATTACGGCGATGTAAATCCCGAGCCCGAAAACTATGCGGATAATTCTTATATCCCGGAAGAAGAACCGGCAAAAGCCCCAGTTGACGATGCTTTGCAACAAGGAGACAGCACAAATATCGACTATAACAATGAAAGACTCGATGAAGTCGCTGTGCAGCCCGACAGGGTTGTATCCGATGCCTCGGGCGGAAGTTATTATTATACAGGTGAATTAAAGGACGGCTTGCGCGACGGCTACGGCAGAACGGCAATGGAAAAAGGCAACACCGCTTACGAGGGCGAATATAAAAATGATAAACGAGACGGCGTAGGAGCTTACTATTACAAATCGGGCAAGCTTTGCCATGTGGGTCAGTGGAAAAAGAATAAGCGCTCGGGCTTCGGAATGGCGCTTAATTCTTCACAAGATGTTATAACCGTAGGAAAATGGATTAATAACAAACAAGAAGGAATACAGGCAAATATAAACAGAGAAGGCGATTTCGAGTTTATCGGCGCCGTTTCTGAGGGGGTTAAAAACGGTTTGGGTATGCGCTTTGACGGCGACCGCCTTATAGTGGAAAGCTATGAAAACGGCATACCGAAAAAATCCTGTTGTATTTTTGATGCCGACGGCAAGCTTTTGTACAACGGAGAGATAAAAGATAACAAACGTAACGGCTACGGCGTTTCATATAACGAAAACGGTATGCCTGAATATTCGGGTGCATGGACAGATGACGTTTATAACGGATTAGGCAGACTTGTATACGACGATGGCAGAGCGACCGAGGGGTATTTTGAAAACGGCAAGCCCCACGGTAAGTGCAGGTTGTATTCTTCAAACGGATATATGATCTATGACGGAGAAATTGAAAACGGCGAATACAACGGTAAAGGAAAGCTTTACAAAAACGGCAAGCTTATTTATGACGGCGGATTTAAAAATGGCTTAAAAAACGGCGAAGGCAACGAATATTCAAACGGGAGACTTGTTTACAGCGGAAGCTTTTTTGACGATGTTCGCAAGGGCTTCGGTACCGCAGAGGACGGCGACAAGATATACACGGGTATGTGGGATAATAACACATACAACGGTTGCGGTATGCTGTTCTCGGGTGAAGCACAGGGCTATGTAGGTAGCTTTTTAAACGGTAAGCCCGCCGGCCGTGTAAATATAATAAGCAATGGCGTTGTAGTCAGCAGATGCCTGTTTAGAGATAACGAGTGCGTGTTCATTAAACGCTACACCGACGACGGCAAGACCCTGATTTACGAAGGCGCTATCCGTGACGGAGTGCCGCACGGTATGGGCAGAGAATTTGATAATGACGGCAACAAGATATTTGAGGGAATATACAAAAAGGGCGTTAAACAGCGTTCCGCAAATATAGTAATGAAAGAGCTTGAACCGCTTGACCGTTGCGATGAGCTTGCCGATACGGATTATAACAAGTACTTATAAAGGGAACGCCGATAATAAGAGGTGAGATTTATGCAGGCTAAGGTTACACTGTTATCACACACACCTATGCCGGAATTTGCTGTGGCGAGCGCGGCAAAGCTTTGTTACAGCGCTTCTTCAATTGATGATCTGAGAAATAATTTAACAGAGGAGAAAGCTGAAGAATTTGTTGATATGCTTGCTTCGTTGGGACACGAAAGTCCCTTGGAGCACGTTACGTTTACTTTTGGAATAGAAAACGTGTCAAGAACACTTTTGGCGCAAATAACAAGACACCGCATCGCAAGTTACAGCGTCCAGAGTCAAAGATACGTAAAAGAAAACGATTTTTCTTACGTTTGTCCGCCTGAAATAGAGAACAATACCGAAGCAAAGGCGGAATTTGAAAAAGCAATGCGGGAGTGCAGACAACACTATATTAAAATTGCAGAGTTACTTGAAAAAAGCCATATTGAAAATATGGTCGCAAATGGGGAAGATGAAAGATCGGCAAAAAGAAAAGCGGAAAAGGCAGCGATAGAAGACGCGCGTTTTGTTTTGCCCAATGCCTGCGCAACCAAAATGGTATGCACCTTCAACGCCAGAAGTCTGCTTAACCTTTTCTCTCAGCGTTGCTGCACAAGAGCGCAGTGGGAGATAAGAGGCGTTGCTAACGAAATGCTCAGACTTTGCAAAGAGGCTGCGCCACACATATTCAGAATGGCTGGCCCCGCGTGTGTAAGAGGAAAATGCTCAGAGGGAAAAATGAGCTGCGGCAGAGCTGCCGAAATTAAAAAACTGTATCTTAAGGAAGAATAAAATATGAAAGGCAAGCTTATAGTTATCGATGGTCTGGACGGCAGCGGAAAAGCCACCCAAAGCGGTATTTTATGTGACGAGCTTAATAAAAACGGAATAAAAGCGCGCAAAATATCCTTCCCCAATTACGGCAAAAAGGGATGTTCGCTTGTGGAAATGTATTTAAACGGAGAGCTGAGCGATAATCCCGAGGATATAAACGGATACGCTTCAAGCGTGTTTTTTGCCGCAGACAGATACACAAGCTTTATAACCGAGTGGAAAAACGACTACGATAACGGTACGGTTATCGTGCTTGACAGATACACAACTTCTAACGCGGTTCACCAAATGTCTAAGCTTGTAAAAAGCGAATGGGACGGATTTATTGATTGGCTGTTTGATTTTGAATATAATAAACTATCCCTGCCTGCGCCCGATGCGGTGATATATCTTGATATGGATATAGATATATCGCAAAAGCTTTTATCGCAGCGTTACAGCGGTGACGAAAGCAAAAAGGATATCCACGAAAAAAGCCTGTCTTATATAAAGGCGTGCCGCCCCGCGGCACTGTATGCGGCAGAAAAGCTTAATTGGAGCGTTATAAACTGTTGCAGCGGCAATAAAGTTTTAACAATAGAGGAAATAGCTCAAAAAATAAAAAGTTCTTTTAATGATTTAAAATTATTAGACAAAGAAATATAACTGAAAGGAATACAAAACGGCACTGAATTTGTCGCTTTTGGAAAAACAGAATTATGGTATATGTTTTTTTAGCAGAAGGATTCGAGGAGACCGAGGCTCTCGCTCCCGTAGATATACTACGCCGCGCCGGCTGTAATGTTACAACGGTTGCCGTGGGAAAGGGGTTGCAGGTCAAGGGCTCGCACAATATAAATGTGACGGCAGATATAAATGAATCCGAGATCACAACGGACGATATGGAATGTGTTGTGTTACCCGGCGGTATGCCCGGCACGCTGAATTTGGAGAAATCACCTATTGTTACGCAGTGTGTGAGATACTGTTACGAAAACAATCTGACAATATGCGCTATATGCGCGGCGCCTTCAATTCTCGGACATATGGGATTATTAAAAGGTAAAGAAGCGATTTGTTTTCCGGGATTTGAAAATGAGCTTGCCGGCGCGGATATAAGTGAAAAACACGTTTGCGTCGACGGTAATATAATTACAGCCAAAGGTGCGGGAGTCGCGATTGATTTCGGTTTGGAGATAGCGGCAAAATTAAAGGGGCCGGCAACGTCTGATAAGGTGCGCAAAGCGTTGCAGTGCCGTTAAACAGGGATATTAACACAGCGAATATGTTTTTACACATAACGGAGAATTATTATGAGCGAAAACAATTTAAATGAGAATAATCTCAGCGAGAATGATTTAAACGAAGAGGAAAGCCTTGAGCATCAGCTTGAAGAGAGCAGAAGAAAAAAAGTTGAAAGCTTTAAGGTGAATTTCGGCGACGATTTTTTCGGAAACACCGTATCGGATGATATTTCCTCCGACAGCGGACGAACTGAAGATTCAAACAAAGCTGTGGAAGAAGACAGCATTTCCTCCGCGTCCGAGTTTTTTGAATCTGCCGCGGTGGATAATACCGAAGAAATTGCAAGCTTCAGCGCGGTAGGCGTTCAGCATCAGTTTACAAACGAAGAACTGAAAGAGCAGAGAAGAACGCGCAAAGCCGCCGAGAAAGCGGAAAGAAAACGCAGAAAGATAAAAGCAAAGCGCAACGGCCATATTTTCACTCTGTTCTGGGTATTGCTGGTTGCGGTTGTAGGCGTTTCACTCGGTAAATTCGGCTTGGTGGGCGCAAACGACTTTTTGGCTATAAACAGGACAGATTCCGACACCGTTTCCGTAACAATACCGAAAAAAGCGGATATCAATGAGATTTCGGAAATATTGCAGGACCGTGGCGTAATAAACAATTCTTTCTTCTTTGAGATGTATTCACGTTTGACTAAATCTGACAAAGACTTTAATCAGGGAATATTTGAAATACCCAAGAACAAGGATTACGAAGCAATTGTAAATTTCCTGCAAAGCAACTCAAACAGAAAAGATATAGTTACAATACAATTTTCCGAGGGTATGACCGTGGAGGATATAGCAAAGAAGCTTTCGGACGAAAATGTTTGCGATTACGACGCGTTTTTAGAGCTTTGCAAAAGCGACACATTTGACGAAGATTACGACTTTTTGGCTGCGATAGATTCGGGCAAACGGTTGTATAAGTTAGAGGGGTATCTTTTTCCCGATACTTACGATTTTTATGTAGGTGAGGATCCCGAAGACACTATAAGCCGTTTTCTTGCGAACTTCAGAAGCAAGTGTATAACCGAAAAAGTGAAGATAAGCGGCTATGATAAAAGAGTTAATATTCGCAAACAAGCTCAGCTTCAGGGATATACACTTGACGAGATTATAAATATCGCTTCAATCATCCAAAAGGAATCTGCCGACGATACCGATATGCTTTATGTTTCTTCGGTGCTCAGAAACAGACTTGATACACTTGATGACGGCGGATACAGCAGCTACGGAGAGTATAATCTTTCTTTGCTGCAGTCTGAGGCAGTGTATTACTATATGAAAAAGCTTCCGAAAAATATGCAGAAATACTTTGATACCGAAAAGGTTGAGGGACTGCCCGGCGGCGCCATTTGTAACCCCGGTATATCGGCTATAAACGCAGCGCTTAACCCTAAGGACACAGATTATTATTACTTCTGCCATAAGGCCGCAACCGAGGAATCCGCGGCGGAGCCGTATTATGCCAGAACACTTGATGAGCATAATTATAACCTGTCACTTGTTAAGACAGATGATGAATAACCGATAAGGAGTTAATACCCCTGCGTTTTAGTTTTGCGTTGGGGTATTTGAATGTGTTATGAACGAAAATAAAACCGTAGAGCTTTTATGCCCTGCGGGTGAGTATGAAAGCTTGAAATATGCTCTCGCGTTTGGAGCCGACGCCGTTTATATCGCGGGTAAGCAGTTCGGTATGAGAACTTCGTCAAAGAATTTTGATGAAGACACGATGAGAAAAGCCGTAGCGGAAACACACTCACTCGGCAAAAAGGTGTATGTTACATGCAACACCGTGCCTAAAAGCAAAGAAATAGACAAAATGCCTGAATATCTGCAGTTTTTGGAAAGCATCGGTACAGACGCGCTTATAATCGCGGACCTCGGCGTTTTATCACTTGCGAAAAAGTACGCGCCTAACACGGATATCCATATCTCCACCCAAGCAGGTATTGTTAATTATGAATCAGCCAATATGTTTTACAACTTAGGCGCAAAAAGAGTTGTTCTCGCGCGGGAATTAAGCTTTGACGACATTGCCGACCTCAGGGCGAAAATACCGAAAGAGCTCGAGACAGAAGCATTCGTTCACGGCGCGATGTGCGTTTCTTTTTCGGGCAGGTGCCTTATATCGTATTATATGACGGGTAGAGACGCAAATAGGGGAGACTGCGCCCAGCCTTGCAGATGGAAATACAGATTATATGAGGAAAACCGTGAAGGACAGTATTTCCCCGTGGAGCAAGACGACAGCGGAACGTTTTTGTATAACTCGCGTGATATGTGTATGATAGACTATATACCCGAGCTTATAAAATCGGGAATAAACAGTCTTAAAATAGAGGGCAGAGCAAAATCGTCTTATTACTCAGCCGTTACCGCAAATGCTTACAGGCACGCAATAGACGATTATTTGCGTGATAAGGAAAATTATCACCTAAGCCCGTGGATAAAAGACGAACTTAACAAAATAAGCCACAGAGAATATTCAACAGGATTTTATCTCGGCGGTGAGCCGGGTCAGGTGCTTGAAAACGGCGGCTATATAAGAAACTACACGGTTGTGGCGATAAGCGAAGGCTCACAAAACGGCGTGGTTAATATAATCCAAAAGAATAAGTTTTGCGTTGGCGATGAGCTTGATGTTTTGCCGCCCGGCGGTATTCCGTTTACAGTTATAGTAAAATCCCTTACAAACGAACACGGCGAAAGCGTTGAAAGCGCGCCGCACGCTATGGAAAAGCTAAAGCTTGGCTGCGGCAGAGATATCCCCGCAGGCTCGCTTTTGAGAATGAAAATATAATTTAACTGATATTTACATAAGGAGTATTTTAAACAATGAAATGGACAGGACTTAACGAATTAAGAGAAAAATATCTCTCATTTTTTGAAAGCAAAGGACATCTGCGCTTAAAGAGCTTTTCGCTTATCCCTAATAACGATAAAAGCCTTTTGCTTATCAACTCAGGTATGGCGCCGATGAAGAAATACTTTACAGGCGAGATAACACCGCCGAGAAAGCGTGTTACAACCTGTCAAAAGTGTATACGTACACCTGATATTGAGCGCGTCGGTATCACTGCGCGCCACGGCACATATTTTGAAATGCTCGGAAACTTTTCTTTCGGCGACTATTTCAAGCACGAAGCGACAGCGTGGGCTTGGGAGTTCTTTACAAAGGTTCTTGAAATGCCCGAGGACCGCCTTTATTGCTCTATATACGAAAACGATGACGAAGCCTTTGAAATATGGACGAAAGAAGTCGGCGTAGACCCTTCACACATTGTAAGATTAGGCAAAGAGGATAATTTTTGGGAGCACGGCTCGGGACCTTGCGGACCCTGCTCTGAAATTTATTTTGACCGAGGCGAGGACAAAGGCTGCGGGTCTCCTACTTGCGGCGTAGGCTGTGACTGCGACCGCTTTGTTGAGGTTTGGAACCTTGTGTTTACACAGTTTGAAAACGACGGCAAAGGCAATTACACAAAGCTTGAGCATCCTAACATAGACACCGGTATGGGCTTGGAGCGTTTGGCTTGCGTTATGCAGGGCGTTGACAACCTGTTCCTTGTTGATACAGTACAAAACATAATGAAAAAAGTATGCGAATTAAGCGGCGTTAATTACGGCGAAAACCACAAAAACGATATTTCTCTGCGTGTTATAACCGACCATATAAGAAGCACAACATTTATGATAAGCGACGGCGTTATGCCCTCTAATGAAGGCAGAGGCTATGTTTTGCGCAGACTTTTAAGACGCGCCGCGCGCCACGGCAGAATGCTCGGTGTTCACGAGCCGTTCCTCTACAAGATCTGTGAAACGGTTATAAACGAAAACAAAGAAGCTTATCCGGAGCTTGAAGACAAAAAGCAGCTTATTACAAAGCTTATAAAAGTTGAAGAAGAAAGCTTCTGCAAAACGATAGAGCAGGGTATGAAAATGCTCGGAGATATTATGAGCAAAGATATAAAGGTGCTTTCGGGCGAAGATGCATTCAAGCTTAACGACACTTACGGCTTCCCTATAGACCTTACAAGAGAAATACTTGCCGAAAAGAATATAGACGTAGACATTGACGGCTTTAACGAGCTTTTGGCACAGCAGAAAAAGCGCGCGCGTGACGCCCGCAAAAACGCCGGCGCGGACGCATGGATAAGCAACAGCGCTGATTTGTCGTCCATAGCTGCTACCGTATTTAAAGGCTACGAAACACTTGATACGGATGCTAAAGTTGTAGGGATCGTAAAAGACGGAGTTCTTTGCGACTGCGCTTATGAGGGTGAGCAGGCTGTTATAATTACAGACGTTACCTCTTTCTACGCGGAAAGCGGCGGACAGGTAGGCGACAGCGGAAATATCATATCCGACAGCGGAGAGGCGGAGGTGCATACGACCGCAAAAAATCCCTCGGGCGTATTTTTGCACAACGCAAAAATATCAAAGGGTGTTGTAACTGTCGGCGATAAGGTTAAATGCTGCGTAAACGAAACACGCCGCAGAGATATAATGCGTAACCATACAGCAGGCCATTTGTTGCAGGCTGCATTAAGACAAATACTCGGCGACCACGTTGAGCAGGCAGGTCAGCTTGTAGACGAAAACAGAGTAAGATTTGACTTTACGCACTTTTCCGCACTTACCCCCGATGAATTAAAGCAAGCTGAAATGCTTGTAAATGACGAAATTTTGAAGGCAATTGATACAGACATAAGAGAAATGCCGATAGAAGAAGCTAAGAAAATGGGCGCAATGGCATTGTTTGGTGAGAAATACGGCGACGTTGTGCGTGTTGTAAATATACCCGGATTTTCAATTGAGCTTTGCGGAGGAACGCACGTTAAGAACACTTCTCATTTGGGATTGTTCAAGATACTGTCGGAATCTTCGGTCGCGGCAGGTGTAAGAAGAATAGAAGCCGTAACGGGCAGAGGCGTACTTGAACTTTGTGACAAACATATAGATATGATAAATGAGTCCGCAGCGGCAATTAAGCTTCAAAACAGCGAAGACCTTGTAAGGGGTTGCGCACAGCTTTCCGCAGAGCTTAAAGAAAAGAACAAAACGATAGAAAAACTAAACGGAGAATTATCTTCAATAAAGCTTGGTTCGCTTCTTAAAAACGCGGAAAGCGTTAACGGTCATATGCTTATAGCTTGTCGCCTCGACGGGATGAACGCGGACGCTATGAGAGAAATGTGTATGTCCGCAATTAATCAATACAAAGATTGCGTTATAGTTATCGCGTCTGTGAACGACGGAAAGGCCGCGATAGCCGCGGCTTGCGGCGAAGAAGCCCGTCAAAAGGGAGCAAACGCCGGAAAAATAGTTAAAGCCGTTGCGCAGATAGCAGGCGGCAACGGCGGCGGCAAGCCCGATATGGCAATGGCAGGCGCAAAGGATATAAGTAAACTTGACGAGGCAATAGCTTCCGTTAAGGGATCGTTATAATTTATACAGGTAATAATAAGTCGGGAGTAACGGTGAAAACCGCTTTCCCCGGCTTTTTTATAAATTAACTGCAAGCGCCGTCATGAATTGCCGCTTATGCGTCATGACTTGGCTTTACCGTGAATTGAATTAAGTTTTTATGCTTACAAGTCAATTAATGCCACAAGGTCAATTAATACGCAAAGCGCAATTTGTAAGCCGATAGGCTCAGTTCATTTTCGGTGCGTAAATGCCGCACCGAAAAAGTCACGCATTTTTTACCAATTTTTATTTGTCAACCCTTTTTTACAAGTTTTTTTGCTTTTATTAAACCAAATATGCCTAAAAACGTGCAATTTGTGCCAAACGCTTGACAGCATATGTTTTTATGGTAAAATAAAAGTGCAAGAACATTTTGTTTCTTTGTCTAAAAACGGCATACCTAATTGTTTATATAACAGAGGTAAAAAAATTGCAAAATGTTAACTTGATTGTTAAAGAAAGAAGGGTCTATTATGAAAATTAAGAAATTATTGATATCGGCGGCAAGTTTGATTGTCAGTGTTGCTTTGTGCGCCACAGTTGGGATATCAAAGCCTGAGCTGCACGCGCACGCCAATTCGGAAGATGAACAAATCCCGGTTGTAGGGGGGAATGTTTTCTCGGATGAATTTATCGAATTGTTTGATATGGACGAAACGATAGAACCCGACCAAAAAGAGTATTGTAACGCCACTTTAGAAGATGAGTTTGCGGACGATAAAGTGGGAATTGTGCTCATGCATGATGTAAGCATAAAAGCTAAAATATACACAAAAGACAGCTTTTCTGTCAGCGGCATAAAAGAAGTAAAAGATTTGACTCAATACTATGTAAGCATAATAAGAAAAGGTACATTTGAAGAAGGCAACGAATTTAATATTAATAAATTTCATCAGATTTTGGAATTGACTCTCTGTGAAAAGAGCAAAGAAAACGTTCTCAGAGTAGTAAAAGAGTTGGAAAAATTAGATTATATTATGGTAGCTCAACCTATGTATATTCACCATTATAAAGCGTATGCGAACGACGTAATACCGGATCGCCCGTGTTTCGGTGACACCAACCATGACGGAAAAATCAATTTGGAAGATGTTGTCGCGCTTCAAAAGCATATAGCACAGATCTATGATTGCACCGTATGCCGTACTTGCGGAGACATTACGGGAGAGGGTCTGGTTCTGGATCTTGAAGATGTTGTTGCGCTACAGAGGTATATTGCAAAGTTGTCAGACAGCGGTAAATGCGGAAAAGAGTCAGATAGTCATGCTTTTCTTGAGCCACGCAATACAGACAGCGAAACTATAAAGAAGATAGAAACAGCGTATGAAAAATCTAACCCAATATCGGACAGCGATAAAGAAGCGTTACTTAAGAACTTCGATAAATTGTTTGACGCTAAATTTTACGATACGCTGAGTAACGGTGCAATGATTGTTCGTTGCGATTATTACGGTTCCGCTACACCTGCAATCAATGTAAAAAAAGTGATCGGTAATTATATATATTACTGTTCATCACCCGGGCAGGAAAAGTACTTGCTTATAGGGGACAGGTATGTTTCAATTGAAGACGCGTACAAAGAAAAGCTGATTTCAGATGAAATATTTAGAGAATTGGCATTTAAACTGCATATGTATTGGAGAGCTACATATACATTAGACAATGAATTTGAGGATAACACGGTGCTTGTGTGCCTTACAAATGAAGCAAGTAGAATGCTTGCCGTATATGAACCTTCTCAATTCGGAATAGACGGTATAATAGAGGTAACTGACTTGACTGACGCTACAAGAGTGAGGCTTTTGGAGCAGAGAAATAATCCCAATATTTCCGAGGATAAAAAACTTCGTGACGAGAGCAAATACACCCAAATTCTTATGCTTACACTCTCTGAGCACAGCAAGCAAAATGTACTTGACACAATAGAAGAGCTTATAAAACTGGATATTGTTAAAAGTGCGGAACCTAATCTTATGGAAGCAAAACCTGTTTGATAAATTATATATCGATTGTTACAGTTTAATATAAACAAACACAAAAACGCCCCGCGCGGTAATAACACCGTGCGGGGCAAAGCTTTGTTTATTTAAACCTTTATTATATAACCGTCTTTTCTTTTTGGGGCGGCGGGATAATCACAGTCGGCATAGCCTAAAACGCAGTTGCCTATTCCGCGATAGTTTTCGGGAACGCCCCATTTTTTCATTAGGGCTTTGCCTTGCTCTGTTTCAAACATCTCTTTTGCGCGGTGTATCCAGCAGGAGTCAACGCCCAAAGAGTGAGCCGCGTTAAGCATATTTCCCATTACAAGGCTGCCGTCCTCAATATGAGTGAAAAACGTGCTGTCGGCAAAAACTACCGCAACGCACGGCGCGCCGTAAAACGGGTCTATATCGGCTCCCAAAATTGAAGCGTTAAGCTTGGAAAGCTCTTTAACAGTTTTGGGGTCGGTAACGCATACGATAAGCGCGGACTGCTTGTTCTTGCCTGAGGGGGCATACGTTCCCGCCTCAAGTATGGCGTTAAGCTTATCGTCAGGTACGGGTGTCGATTTGTACTTTTTTACGCTCCTTCTGGTTTTCAGACACCTAAGAACCTCATTCATAAATGATCAGCCTTCTTTCTTTTGATTTTTATTATCATCCGGGTAAAAATCTTTCTACTGTCAATATAAATTTATCGCATACAATGTCTAAATAAGGGAATAAAAACCTTTGAGGTAAGGTAGTTGCGAAAATAACAAATGTTGCTATTATAACGCCGTCGGCTATTTTGCGTACTTTATATCTGAAATCGGAATGAGAAAACGCCCTTAAAAAATAGTATCCCTCAAACGGCATAAGCGGAATCAAATTTATTATCGCTGTGAGAAGATTAATGCGCACAACATAAAAGCATATCATACCCAAAAAATTGTTCAGGTTATTGTATGAGCCGGTAACATATATCAATCCGTCATCGTTGAAATCATACCATACCTTTGTCTTTCTGTAAGCGATAATCAAAAACGCCGCGCCTAAAGCCGCAAAAGCTAATTGTACGATAAGCCCAGCTAACGGGCAAATAAGCACGCGTTTTTTGCGGCGGCGCAATACCTGAGTGTCCATATACGACGTTGTGGGCCACGCAAAATTGAATAAAACAAGCGCCAAAATACTCATAATGCCTTGATGTATAAACGGAGAAAATTTCAATTTTGTATATGTATCTTGAGATTGAGCGCCAAGCAGTATCGTACACCCGGCAATTGTCATACTGTGAAGCGGTATTACTATAAGAAACGTGAAAACGATAGCTAAAAAATTTGCCATAAGCTCTAAAGCAGACGCCTTTGACAATATCATAAACAGCAAGCTTATCATCGCCTTTTCTAAAAAGTATTCACTACCGTGAATAATTTTATCACCAAACAATACCGTTGTCAACGCTCAAATACGGTACAAAAAGGATAAAAACAGAGTATCGGTGCAATAATAGTTAATATAAACTTTTGAAAAGGAAGGTAGTATTATGAAGCTTTGCATAGAAAGCATTATTGGCAGAGAGGTAATAGATTCCCGCGGAAACCCTACCGTAGAGGCACAGGTCACATTATCGAACGGTGTTACCGCTTCGGCGATTGCCCCCTCGGGAGCCTCAACGGGAGAATTTGAAGCCCATGAGCTAAGAGACGGTGACAGCAGATATTTGGGTAAAGGCGTTATGCTTGCGGTAAACAATATAAACACCGTTATTTTTGAATTGTTAAAGGGCTGTGACCCGTTCAGGCAGGCAGATATAGATAACGCTATGATAAGCCGTGACGGCACGGAAAATAAATCAAATCTCGGCGCAAACGCAATACTTGCCGTTTCTTTGGCTGTGGCAAAATCCGCGGCAAAAGCGATGGGATTGCCCCTTTATAAATATATAGGCGGTATATCTGCACATATAATTCCCGTGCCTATGATGAACATTATAAACGGCGGCGCGCACTCGGATAACAATATAGATATACAGGAATTTATGATCGTGCCGGTGGGAATGGGCGATTTTAAAGAACGGCTTCGCGTGTGCAGTGAGATATATCATATTTTGGGAAAAATATTGCGTGAACAGGGCAAATCTGCCGCAGTAGGGGATGAAGGCGGTTACGCGCCCAACCTCGAGAGCGACGAAGAAGGGATAAATCTTATAATATCTGCCGTAAACAGAGCAGGATATACAACGGATGATGTTAAAATCGCGATTGATG
This sequence comes from Clostridiales bacterium, assembly GCA_024690965.1. Classification (GTDB taxonomy): domain Bacteria; phylum Bacillota; class Clostridia; order Oscillospirales; family Acutalibacteraceae; genus JAEEHZ01. The sequence goes on along the minus strand of JAILOG010000001.1, from coordinate 146,638 downwards.
TAGCCTCAAGCGAATGGTATGAGAACGGAATATATCATTTGCCTAAAAGAAGAATTGATTTGACCGGCGATAACCTTATAAATTATTACAGCGGGCTTATAAACAAATATCCCATTATCTCAATTGAGGACGGTTTAAGCGAACACGACTGGGAGGGTTGGACAAAGCTTACGCAAGCTTTAGGCAACCGCGTTCAGCTTGTGGGAGACGATCTGTTCGTTACGAACAAAAGCAGGCTGGAATACGGTGTATCTGTGGGTGCGGCTAATTCAATTTTAATTAAGGTAAACCAAATTGGAACACTTACAGAAACGATAGATACGATCATTACGGCTAAAAAGGCAGGGTATTCGTGTATAATATCTCACCGCAGCGGCGAAACGGAGGATACCTCAATTGCCGATATCGCGGTTGCCCTCAACGCAGGACAAATAAAATCCGGCGCGCCGTGCAGGGGCGAACGCACGGCAAAATATAACCGTTTGCTCAGAATAGAGGAAATGATGTAAAAAATAAGGCTTAGACTCTTTAATATGGGAGTCTAAGTTTTTTTGTATACCCGAATGATTTAAGATTGAGTATTCAAATAATCAATTATTGTGCAGTGTTCTTGACAAAAACATTCTTGTGATGTAGAATTTTGCTGTGTGGAAAATCAGAGAATTATTGTGCTTTTTCACGCAAAGAAACAATATTTTGTAAACGGGGTATTAAAATGGTAAAAAGCAAAAAAGTATTATCGTTTTTATTGGCAGCCGTTATGATAATATGTATGTTGCCTGTTTCGGCAACGGCGCTTATAAACGATAAGATTATGGCAGAATACGAAGATTATGGGATGTTTGAGGTGACCGTAGGCGAAAAAACGGACCTTGAATGGACTGTTGACCTTAACGGTGCTAAGATAAAAGAGATTGAACTTAACCATGGAGAAATCCCCGAGGGAATGGATTGGGACTATAAGAACATTCAAAAACTGCATATTTACGGTACGCCCGCAAAGGCAGGCAATTATGTGCTTCAGTTTAAGGTAACGCTTGATAACGGAGAATCATTTAATTACTCTTATGAGATTTTGATAAAAACAGACGGCGTTATTTTTTCAGACCAAACGGTTTATTTGCACCAAAATGAAGATGCAAAAGTTAATTTTGACATTGATTCCGGTATTGCTAGTTACTATAAAGTGGAATTAGTAAGCGGCGATATGCCCGATATGACGCTTGTTTGGAATTATAGTGTTAAACCCTATTATTACGCAAAACCCGCAAATACAGGTGAATACACGGCTATTTATCGTATTACACTATATGACGGCAGGGTAATCGTGCATACAATTACGGTCATTGTGGTTGAACAAGGCGCGCCGTTGCCTGAAAATGACAGCATGGAATGCAATGCGCAGGTAGGAGAAGAGACTTATCTTGAGTGGGATTATGACAACTCTGACGGCTCTGAAATAATAGAGACGGAGTTTATTGAAGGCGAGCTGCCCGAGGGTATGGAATGGAGCAGCGCGGAGGATAATGAACTCAGTATTTACGGAACACCTACGCGGATGGGCAGATATGATATTGCGTTTAAAGTCACTCTTGAAAACGGTAAAATAATTTATTATACATTTAAAATTTTGGTAGTGAGTGATGAATTTGAAGAATCAAGCGAGACTGTCCGCGTAAAAATAAATGAAGATGCCCATATACACTTTAAAGACGGTCACGATGATTCATATTATGATATTGAATATATAAACGGCGAGATCCCAGAAGGTATGGAATATACTTGGGGCAATGCTGAGGCAGGTTATAGAGGTGTTCCGGTAAAAGAGGGAGAGTACACCGCCACATATTGCGTGATCCTTTTTAACGGGAGAATGATTCTTCATACAATTACTGTTATAGTTTACGATGGCGATGAGCCGTCGATGAAAGATTCCGAGACAGATAATACGGACTCTGATGTTAAAAACACCGATACAGAAAACACTGATGTAGATAAGCTGATTTACGGTGATGTGACAGGTGATGGTAAAGTGACAATGGACGACGTTGTTATGATACAAAAAGAAATAGCAAAACTTGTCACTTTTAACGAGACTCAAATGAAACTTGGAGATACAGACGGAAACGAGCAGGTAACTATGGCTGATGTTGTATTGATTCAGCAGTATATAGCAAAACTTACAGAGCATTTTCCGGTAGAAGCCAAGGGCTGATTCTATTGCGGAATAATATATAATTAATTCCCCACACGGTTTGAACAATTGCCGTGCGGGGAAATTTTTGTTTTTTATGAATGTTTTTTCTCAAACCCGTGTATCCAGTCAGAGCGGTGATAGTAAATTAAATATATTACCGAGCTGATTGTCCATGTTATGGGATACGCCGCGTATATATAACCTATTTCACCGGTTAGCGTCATAACGACAGCGATATATGCGACTCTCAATACACACCAAATCGCGAGCATAACGGTCATAGGTACAAATGCTTTTCCAGCGCCTCTTAAAACTGCCGCCATCACATTTGAATATGACAGTAAGAAATAGAATAACGCTGCTGTATGCGCCTGCCTTACTCCAAATTCTATGACCTGCGGTGTGCTGTCGAAAAGCGATATAAGCAGAGGTGCGGTTATAAAACATATTATTCCTATAATCTCCGCAAGCAATACGGCGGATATTATTCCGAAACGCGAGCCCTTTTTAACACGGTCATACTCCTTTGCGCCCAGGTTTTGGCTGGTAAATGTTGTAAGCGACATAGAAAAGCTTGTTATCGGCAAAAACGCAAAACCTTCAATTTTTGCGTGGGCACCGTATGCCGCCATTGCAAGCTTACCGAACGTATTTATCTGAGATTGAACTATAACGTTCGCAAGCCCTATGACCGAGTTTTGCACGCCGGCGGGAAGACCGTATTTTATAACTTCCAAAAGCGTTTCTTTGTGAAATCTAATCTTTTTTAAATTGACTGTAAACACATTTCCCTTTTTCATAAGGTGAATAAGACAGAGTATAAAGCTTACGCCCTGTGAAATTACCGTTGCGGCGGCAGCCGACCATACACCGAACTTAAAAAAACCTATAAAAATCAAATCGAGCACTATGTTTAAAAAAGAGGAAAATATGAGATAATAAAGGGGCCTTTTACTGTCACCGACAGCATTCATAATACCTTTGCAGGTGTTGTACATTACCATGGCAACAGTACCTGAAAAATAAAACCTGAAATATTCGGTCGCAAGGGGCATAACATCGGGGTCGGTATTCATCCACCCAAGAAAAACGGGTGTAAATAACACGCCTACTGTTGTAAGAAGTATACTGCTTACAATGCCAAGCGCAATACTTGTGTGTACCGCCAAAGAAACCCTGTTATCGTCGCCCGCTCCGAAATAACGTGATATTACAACTCCTCCGCCCATAGAAGTGCCTATAAAGAAGCTTGTAAGCAAAAATATCAGCGTTCCCGATGAGCTTACCGCGGCAAGCGCCTCCGTTCCCAAAAATCTGCCTACTATAAGTGCGTCGGCTGTATTATAAAGCTGTTGAAATATCTGGCTTAAAAGAACAGGCAAAGCAAAATTTATTATCACACGGTAAATACTGCCTTTTGTCATGTCAACAGTCGTCGGTTTGTTGTTCACAAAAACTACCTCTTCTGTATGTAATCACACCGGATAGTATATTACGCCGCATAATAAAAGTCAATTAAATATATTATATTAACCTTTTACAGTTTTGCTTTTATTCATCTTCAGAGTTTCTTATTAAATATATGTTGTAATATTCCACACGCTTTTTGATCTTTTCAATTCCCCTGCTGATATGATAAGACACGGTAGATTGTGAAGATAGCCCAAGTTCATTTGCTATTTCCTTTAAGCTTTTATTGTTTAAGTAGTATTCTGTTATACATCGGCGCTGGCGTTGTGTAAGCTCAATTTGCATTGCTGTTTTAATAAATTCCACCATTTTCAGGCGTTCATCTTTGTTTGTGGAACCGTTTTCAGCAGATAGATATGATAAATAATCAAGCATTTCCTCGGTGCAGGTAAGCCTGCTCGCTATAGGTTTAATTGTGCGCGCCATTTGCTCTCGCCTCCAAAATCCTATATGTTTTTCTGCATTCAACGTACATTTCGTACAGGCTCGCAATACGGTCTTCAAGCAAGCTTCTGTTTTTACTGCACTGAATTATGGTTCGCTCAGCTTTTAGTCTGTCGATCATTTCCTTTAGGTTTTCCAGGTCACGTCTATATTCTTCTGCCCATTCCTTATAATCCATATTTAAAACTCCTTTCTTTTGTGAAAAATTTTTACAAAAATAGTTAGATAATATACAAACGCGCTTTTGTACGTAATTAATCTGTAGTTCATTTTTAATTTTAACTGTAAATATTTAAAATTCAATATAATTGTGAATAATTTCCCCAAGCAAAAATCAGTTGTACAAATATACGCACAACTTGTATTATCTTGTGAAAAATATTCTTGTAATATCGAAAATTGTAATATATAATGTTATTCAGAAGAACAATATGAATTATCCAAAGGTGTGTGAATTGTTATGGCAGTTAATTTCGGAGTTCAGCTGCGACATATGCGAAAGATGAGAAGATATACACAAAAACAGCTTGCACAGCTTGTGGGCGTTCCTGTTTCGTGTATAACCGCAATGGAGAACAATAAGCGCAAGCCTGACGCGTATACACTTGCAAAGCTTTCGCAGGTGCTTGAGGTAAGTGCGGATTATTTGCTTTGTGTGGAGAGTTATAAGGATAAAAAAGAAGAAAAGCATAAAGAAAAGAATGAATCAAACGTAAAATTACCCGAAAAAAACGCGCTCCCTCTCTTTGGAGACAGCACAGAGGCTCTTGACGTGATAAACAGCATAACAAACGCATTGCAGGAGCAGGCAGGGCTTATGTATAACGGTGAGCCGATAGGTGAAGAAGACTTGCAAAAGGTGGCAGACGCAATACGCATAGCAGGAGAAATAGCTCTCAGGCAATGCAAAAGGAAGGAATGACCCTTATGCTTGAAAGAATAATGAAAAAAGTAAACGAAATAACCGAATTTTATAATACAGCCGACCCGTTTGAGTTGTGCGAAGAAATGGGGATAATAGTAGTAGCGCTGAACTTGCCGGAGTCGGTAAACGGAATATATACCATACTTCACGAACAGAACACTATAATAATTAACAGCGCTTTATCTTATGATAAGCGCCGTGTTATATGTGCCCATGAATTAGGGCATGTTATGCTCCATAACGGACTGAACCGAATGTATCTTGAAAGAGGTACCAATTATTGTTTGGACGCTTTTGAAACAGAGGCGGATACATTTGCCGCCTGCCTTTTGATAGACGACAGAAAAGTACGGTCGCTTACTCAAGACGGCACAGTATGTGTTGCCGATATAGCCGCAATGGCAAAAGTTCCCGAACAGTATGTAAAGCTCAGATATCAAATTTGACAAACACCGCAGGGAATGATAGAATTAGCAATGCATTTTACTAATGTATACAAGTGAAAGGGAACGGCAAATTTGCACTGCGCTTATTGCCGGGTTTTAATATAATGAACAAAATTGAAAGCTTTAAGGTTGACCACACAAAACTGAAAGAGGGAATTTATATATCCCGTATAGACGGCGATATAACCACGTACGACCTGAGATTTAAGAAACCCAATATGGGAGATTATCTTTCAAACAACGCTATGCACACAATTGAACATCTTATGGCTACTTATTTGAGAAACAGCGACATCGCGGATGATGTCATATATTTCGGACCTATGGGCTGCCAAACGGGATTTTATCTTCTTATAAGGAACGCCGATAATGCGCGCGTACTTGAAAGTGTTAAAAACGCGCTTAAAAGCAGTATAGGACACAAGGGTGAGGTTTTCGGATGCAGTGAGATTGAGTGCGGCAATTACCGTTCACTTGACCTGAAAAGCGCAGTAGACGAATGTGAAAAGTATTTGGCTGTTCTTGACTCGCGGAATAATAATTTTAATTATTAAAGCATATTTTTGAAAGGAGAAGCGTTCGCTTGAAAAAGCGGGTGCTTTGTGCTGTATGATAGGAATAATAGGCGCGATGAGTGTAGAAGTTGACAAGCTGAAATCGCTCATAGAAGATAAAATGATCTCGCTCTGGGGCGGAATCGAGTTTGCAAGCGGAAAGATCAACGGCAAAAGCGTTGTAGTTGCGAAATGCGGAATAGGCAAGGTTTTTGCGGCAGTTTGCACGCAGACAATGATATTAAAGTTTTCTCCCGATGTTATAATTAATACAGGTGTAGCCGGCGCGGTAAGTTCTGAGTTGCACCCCGGTGATGTTGTTGTTGCAAAAGACACGGTGCAATATGATATGGACACCACCGCTTTCGGTGATCCGCTTGGGTTAATATCTGGGCTTGATATTGTACATATTCCGTGTTTAGGAAGCGCGTCAAGAGAAATTGCGGAATATGCAAAAGAAAAAGGAATTAATACGTTTTACGGCACGTTAGCCTGCGCTGACAGATTTTTAAACGATAAATCAACTAAAAATATGCTGAAAGAAAAATTCAACGCGCTTGCCTGCGATATGGAAAGCGGAAGCATAAATCACGTTTGCTATTTAAACAACACCTCCTGTGCAGTTGTAAGAGCCATAAGCGACACAGCTGACGGCGGCTCGGTGGACGATTATACAAGATTTTTGAGCGAGTCCGCGCAAAAGGCGGTAGAGGTTGTACTTGAATATATAGATAAACATTGACACAAAAGGAGAATAGCGGCACAATATTTGCCGCGACCGATATGAGCGTTTTTTTGAAAAGAGCTTGGGCAGAGATAGACCTTGACGCCATAAAGCATAATTATAAACAAATAAGATCACGAATAGGTAACAGCAAGCTTATGTGCGTTATAAAAGCAGACGCATACGGACATGGCGCTGTTATGCTCGCGAAAGAATATGAAAAACTCGGCGCCGATTTTTTTGCCGTAAGCAATTTAGAGGAAGCTTTGCAGTTGAGAAACAACGACATAACCCTTCCGATCCTTATCCTTGGCTATACCCCCGAATGTGAGGTGAAATCACTCAGCGAGAATAATATTTCCCAGGCAGTGTTTTCTTTTGATTATGCACTCGCGCTTTCTGAGCAGGCAGTTAAATGCGGAGTTGATATAAAGATCCACTTAAAGCTTGATACGGGTATGACAAGAATTGGCTTGCTTTGTCAAAACAAAGAGCAGGCAGATGAATCTTTCGTTGAAGCTGTGAAAATCTGCTCAATGGATAATCTGATACCCGAAGGGCTGTTTACTCATTTTGCTCTTGCTGACGATGGCGAAAGCGGAGAGGAATATACACAAAAACAGCTTGAATGCTTCAATTACTTATCAAGCAAGCTTGAAAACAACGGTATAAAATTCACATATCGCCACTGCGCAAACAGCGCCGCCATAGCCGATTATCCTCAGGCGCATATGGATATGGTAAGGGCAGGCATAATACTTTACGGGCTGGCTTCACCCAATGTAAGGAACAAGCTTGATCTGCGCCCGGCAATGAAAGTAAAAGCTGTTGTATCTCACATAAAAGAAGTGCCGCGCAATACAAACGTAAGTTACGGCTGTACATATACCACAGACAAGTCCACTGTTCTGGCAACAGTACCGATAGGCTACGCCGACGGATACAACAGGCTTTTGGGTAACCGGGGATACATTTCCGTAAACGGCAAAAAAGCACTTATAGCAGGCAGAGTTTGTATGGACCAGCTTATGGCTGATATAACGGATATACCAAACGTTAAACGGGGGGATACCGTTACGGTTTTCGGCGATGATGTAGTTTCCTGCGATGATCTTGCAAAGCTGTGCGGCACAATAAATTACGAGATAGTTTGCCTTGTCGGTAAGCGTGTACCCAGAGTATATATAAAAGACGGAAAAATATGTGAAACAACGGGACTTTTGCAGAACTTGTGATATGAATAAAAGTTTTAAGATGATAATTCCCCAAAAAGAACATATACACGGTATTTATGAGATCGAAAAGCTTTGTTTTGAGCATCCGCAAAGTGAGCAGTCACTTTTAAATGATTTAAACGGTAATTCCGTTTTTTTCTGCTGCGTTTGCGAAAACGGTAAAGTTGTGGGATATATAAATGCCGACACAGTGCTTGATGAAGTTTATGTAATCAACGTATGCGTTCACCCCCATTATCGCAGACAGGGGATAGGAGAAAGGCTTGTAAAAGCCCTGCGCGATTATTGCCGTGATAATTCATTCGCTTTTGTTACGCTTGAGGTGCGCCAAAGCAACACGGCGGCAATAAGCCTATACCGAAAACTCGGTTTTGAAAAAGCGGGTTTAAGAAAGAATTTTTACACTCACCCCACAGAGGATGCAGATATAATGACGTTGTATTTCAAAAGATAACAGGAGATAAATTTTATGCTTATATTGGCAATAGAAAGCTCATGCGACGAAACAGCAGCCGCGGTAGTAAAAGACGGCAGATATGTGTTGTCAAATATAATAGCCACCCAAATGGACGAGCATAAGCTGTACGGCGGAGTTGTGCCTGAAATAGCTTCGCGCCGCCACACCGAGGCAATCTGCGGCGTTGTGGAGGAGGCTTTGTTAAAAGCCGAATGTTCGCTTGACGATATAGACGCGATAGCTGTTACATATGCCCCGGGGCTTATAGGCGCGCTTCTTGTCGGCGTTAATTTCGCGAAAGGTTTGGCGCTTGCGAAAAATAAACCGCTTGTGCCAACGCATCATTTGCGCTCACACATTGCGGCAAACTATATATCAAATCCCGAACTTAAGCCCCCGTTTATGTGTCTCGTGGTTTCCGGCGGTCACAGCCACATTGTCAAGGTGGATGATTACACAAAAATGACGATAATAGGCAAGACCCGTGACGACGCGGCAGGCGAAGCATTTGACAAAGCTGCCCGCGCGATGGGTATGCCTTACCCCGGTGGGGTGCATCTTGATAAGGTTGCCGAAAGCGGCAACCCAAACGCTTTTTCATTGCCGCATCCTCATGTAAGCGGAAGTGAATATGATTTCAGCTTTTCGGGCCTCAAAACAGCAGTTATAAATCTTATACACAACGCTTCTCAAAAGGGTGAGGAGCTGCCTGTTGCCGATCTGTCGGCAAGCTTCAGAAAAGCGGTGGTAGGTTGCCTTACGGACAATTTTATAAGAGCCTGCGAAGCTCATAATTGCAAAAAGCTTGTAATAGCCGGCGGTGTTTCCGCAAACAGACTTTTACGGCAGGAATTAAGCAGTATTTGCGCAAAAAAAGGCTATGAGCTTTATATGCCCGAAAGAGCCTTGTGCGGTGACAATGCCGCGATGGTCGGCTCTCAGGGATATTATGAATATTCAAGCGGAAACACGGCGTCTTCAGAGCTTAACGCCTACGCCACAATGTCAATAGAACTTTAAAAGGTGTGTTTTATGAGAAAAAACACTGTAACGAAGAAATCAATTATTTTAACCGTGATAACAGCAGGCTTGCTAATCTTCATATTTGGACATTCCGCAATGCCCGCCGAGACCTCGGCACAGGAAAGCGGAGATGTTACGGGCTTTCTGCAAAGAATAGCCGACTTTTTCGGAATTGAGCTCGTGTTTGCGGATAACCTTATACGCAAGGCGGCGCATTTCTGCGAGTATTGCGCATACGGCTTTATGATAAGCGCAACCTATTGCTCTTACAGAAAAAGATTGCTTTCAAATTTGCCGATAGCTTTTCTGACATTTGTTCTTACGGCTCTTACAGATGAATCTATTCAGTTTTTTTCGCCCGGCAGAAGCGCGCAGGTAAGCGACGTTTGGCTCGACTTATCCGGAGCGGCGGCAGGACTTCTGTTTTTTGCGTTTTGCGCATACATTTCAAAAAAGATAAAACCCCGAAAAAATAAAAGTTAAAAATAAAACTTGCCCCGTGCGGCTGTGTTTAAAAGCCGCACGGGGCATTACTTATTATATCGTATTTAGTTTTATTTGCACAGTTTTGCTATCTTGCGCTGAACAAGCACGATATCGTACATATCAAAACAGTAATTGCTGTCTGCGTTGGCTACATAGTAGAAGTAGTCTGTAGGATAAATTATCAGTCTCGCCATAACCTTCTGCATATATACAACATCTTCCATATCAACTGTATTGTCTTCATTTACATCCCCCCATAAATATATGTTGGGGATTAAATCTTTGACATCATTCATTTTGAATAGGCTTTTTTCAGACGCCTCTTTAAGCGTGTAAATATTATCTCCGTCAAAAACGTATTTACCTAAATCATAAGGAGATTCTATTTCAGGGGCTATGACAACAAAGTCTTCTATAATTTCCGATGTAAATTCACATGAAGCAGTGCCGTTAGATCCGTAGAAAAGATAGTATTTGTCATATTTACCGTAAATGCTGCAATAGCTTTCGTTACTGTGGGTATATTGGCAAAACCTTGCATCAAGTAAGCCGCTTGCGAAAATATCTGATTTATCTAACGCTTCAGTTATATCGGTGCTCTTATCGTATATATACGCGCAGCCGTGTTTGTTCACGATGTCCGCCACTTCGCCGAAAGGTATATCTTTTTCCTTTACAGCGTCCTCAAGGGTGAAGCATTTGTTTTCGTTAAAACAATAAACGGCGAATCGAGACGGTGTGTCTTTATGAGGACCGCCTACTATGACATAGTCGGACGTCTCAATAAAGTTTGAGCCTGCAATATAAGTATTATCGCCGCCTTTGGGACTGTAACAGGTGACAAAAACATCTTCAAGATAATATTCACAGTATGCTATGTGAAACCCGTTTGTTGTCGTCCCAAGTAAATTGTACGTTTCCGGGCTGAGACCTTCGTGAAGTTCGTTTACATCTGTGTAATCTTTCATAAGCACGAAAAACAGATCTGAAAAGTCATCTTTGCTTTCAAGCGCGTTTGCAGATAACAGCATAGGCAGAAAGACCAATACAGCGCACATCAATGATACAATTCGTTTTTTCATAGTAATTCCTCCTTGGTTTTATTTACCTACATAGTATAAACACTCTATGAGGACCGTTTCAGACAAAATTTTTATCTTCTTTGTTATTGCCTTGTTATCGAGAGATAAGCCTCTCTTATGTTGCTTACCCCAACAAGCTCAATGCCGCCCAGCTCGCTCGGCGATTTTTTGAGATTGCGGTAGTTGTGCATAGGCAAAACGCATTTTGTAAAGCCCAGTCGCGCCGCCTCTACAACACGCTCCTCTGCGTGAGACACACTTCTTATTTCTCCCGCAAGACCAACTTCGCCGAAAACTATAACATTTTCGGGCACAGGCACGTCTTTAAGGCTGCTTATAAGCGATACAGCGACAGCCAGATCAACGCTTGGCTCGTCAAGGCGTAATCCGCCTACCACATTTACATAAGCGTCTGCGTTTGAAAAATAAAAGCCCGCGCGTTTTTCCAAAACGGCTATAATCATTGCCATTCTGTTATAATCAAAGCCGGTGCACATTCTTCTTGGCGTGCCGAAGCCGGTGCCTGCCGCCAAGCCCTGAATTTCAGCCAAAATGGGTCGTGTTCCCTCCATAACCGATGTAACACACGTTCCCGATACGTTTTTCGGTCTGCCCGCAATAAGCATTAGTGAGGGATTTTCAACCTCCCGAAGGCCTTTGTTCACCATTTCAAAAACGCCTATTTCATTAGTTGAGCCAAAGCGGTTTTTTATTGCACGCAAAATTCTGTAGGTCATCTGCCTGTCGCCTTCAAAATAAAGTACTGCGTCCACAATGTGTTCAAGCACTTTCGGACCTGCTATCGCGCCGTCTTTGTTTACGTGGCTTACTATCATTATCGGAATATCAAGGCTTTTTGCGCAGCGCATAAAAAGGCTTGTACATTCGCGCACCTGAGTAATGCTGCCCGGTGAGGAGCTTATTTGGCTTAAAGACATTGTTTGTATGGAGTCGATGACTACGAGGTCGGGCTTTTCCGATGATATCCTGTCGTATACAGCCTCTGCGTCCGTTTCTGTGAAAACAAAAAGACTGTCGCTTTCAACACCAAGCCTTGAAGCGCGGAGCTTTAATTGACGTGCGGATTCTTCTCCCGATACGTAGAGTATGTTCATACCGTTTGCCATATTGCCGCACATTTGCAGCAAAAGTGTGGATTTTCCTATACCGGGGTCGCCGCCGATAAGCACCAACGAGCCCTTTACTATTCCGCCGCCGAGAACGCGGTCAAGCTCGTTTATCCCTGTTGAATATCTATGTTCATCCAAAGTGTCAATGTTGTTTATCGAAATAGACTTAACACCGTTTAAGGACTTTGATTTTACCGGAGCCGTTTGGTCTTTTACCGTGCGCACCTGCTCTGCCATACTGTTCCATTCACCGCAGCCCGGGCATTTTCCGTACCATTTTACAGACTCGTATCCGCACTGCTCACATATGAATACATTTCTTGATTTTACAGCCATTGTCATCACTCCTTATTTTGCTAAATTTTATCATATAAGCGTTTTTCTTTCAAGTTTATATTTAATACAATTGTTAAATTTTATCAAATGTAAATATTTAATTCGATTATTTTGTTTAAAAACATATAAGTTTTCACATAAAACACATTGACATTTTGAAGCTGATTGTGTATAATCACACTGTAAACTTAGTTTGGATAGGGTTGCGGTTTGCGGCATATTTCGATGATCGCTCCCGTGTCTGCGCTGCGAAAACCGCAGTAAGTTGAAATATATTTACGGAGGTAAAATATTATGAAAGTAAGTAAAAAAATAATTTCCATAGCTTTGGCTTTGATGCTTGTATTTATGTGCTGCGTTTCTGCTTTTGCTGTGGAAAACGGTAAGCAAACCGTCGGTTCAATGCCGCCGGGAACCTGCGCAAAGGATATCAACATATCAAGCACCGATGAATTTGGGGGGTATCTTGAATTTAACAACACCGGCTACAGATTAAGTGATAAAATTGTTGTAACTGGTGCGATATTTGATACGCCTTTTACGGCTGTAAACGGTGATTATTACATATCTTTACATTGCGGCAGCGCACCCTACATAGGCAACTTCCGAATAATTATCGCCGAAGGTACAACACGTGATGTTAATATCGTTTTCAGAGACGTGCAGGCGTTAAAAAGAGACGTTACCGACTTTATAGTTAACAAATCTGAGTGTAATGTTAATATTTATTTTTCGGGAGAAAACATTATAAAGCTTGATAGATATTTACAAGAAGGCACAAACGAATTCCCGTGGATGAACGGTATACACAATTTAAAAGACAACGGTAATGTAAGATTATATTCTCTCAGCAATTCGTTAAACGACAGTTTTATGATACTCTATCTGTTCGGCTGCGGACTTATGGGAGGAGATTTTGAATTTAACGGTGGTACAGTCACACTTGTTCAGGACAGAAGCAACAACTACTTCTTATACGAAGACGAAAAAGACTATTGGCAAACAACGGGAATTACAACGACACGCGGTTCAGTTACGATGAACGACGGTAAGCTTATATGCGCTCATGCAGAGGCAAAAGATGTGTATGTAAACGGCGGTGAGCTTGTAATTGATAATGATATGCTGCCGGCATATAAAATTGATAATACAGTTGTAAATACTGAAGAATATAAAAACAAAACGCGCCAGGCAAAGATAACAGCGCTTAAAGTATATAACGGTGGTAGTATTAATATTGCGGGCGGTACACTTTCAGTTACAGGCGGCGACTACGAAAAGGAAAAAGACGGAGTTACAAACGAGTATCGCGGATGGGGTATTGCATCTAACAGCAAGGATGATCCCAATCACATCAAAGATACGAATAGATTCAGCCTTAGCGTAACAGGCGGTAAATTGAATGTAAAATCTTCAATGGCAAGCGCTATACGCGATGTAAGCACATTCGAGATAGGCGAAGAGGCTGAGGTAAGCATAGAACATTCCGGCGCAAATATGGAAAACACCGTAACGTGCGACGATTTCAAAATGACTGCCGGTACCTTTGCAATAAACGCTCCTTCCGAAACAGAAACTGTTGCTTTAAAGGCAAGCAATTCTTACACACTTACGGGTGGCGAGATGAGCATTGAAGCTTACAATTGTATTGATCTCGGCTCATTGGAAACAGAAATTAACGACGCTAAAATCAAGCTTAATGCTAAAAACAGCGGCATTGTAGGCGAAAACCTTAATCTGTCAGTTCGTGACGGCAAGCTCGACATAACAGCCGAAAAAGGCGCTTGCGTATCCGCGAAAGAGATTCACGTATTCAGAATATATGACGGAATAGTATCTCTTAAGGGCGCTTACGGCGTTGCCGCAACAGATATTATGAATGACGGTGACATTCGCATTTACGGTGGTAACGTTCATGTTGCAAAGGGTGAAAGCGAAGTTGAAAACGGTGATTATGCTCATTTTGTGCAAGCTGTTCCAACGACTTCAGCTGTTGCAAGAAACGCCTTTAACGAGACAGAGAAAGTATATCAGTGCGTAATTACAGGTCTCACACCTAATGAGCCTGTGGGACACATAACTTACGGCGGCAAGGAGTATTTTGCCGGCAAGCAGATAAAGGCCGATGAAAACGGTTTGCTTGCCTTGTGGCTTCCCGTATCGGATAATACCGATATTAACCTCGGCGGAAACAATACTACTTACACTTGCTCAAGATTTGAAGAAACACTTGACGGTCAAAACAACTATAGATCAAGCGGTCAACCTGACAGCGATACATCAGATAACACAGAGGTTGACACAAACACGGAAGAGCGTATTTCCGACGGTGATACACAGTTTATTACTCTTATCACAAACGGCGCTACAATCACGGTAGACGGTGTAGATTACAACGATATGTATTCATTCCAGGCTATCAAGGGCGAGAACGTTGTTCTTCCCACACCTGTTCTTGCGGGCAGCACATTTAAAGAATGGAACACCGCACGTGATGGCTCAGGCATTGGAATGACAGGCGTTTTGGCATCATTGCCGCAGAAGAACGTTACACTTTACGCTATATTTGAAAATAGCGGCGGACAACCGCTTTACGGCGATGTTGACTGCAGCGGCGAGGTTAAAATGGAAGACGTAACTTCACTTCAGAAGATTATAGCTGCGCTTTCAACTTATGAGTCTTACGGCGCAATGTCTAAAATAAATGCAGACTGCGACGGCGACGGTCAAGGTTCTATGACAGACGTTACACTTATTCAGAGATACCTTGCAAAGCTTATTCCTTCTTTAGGACCTACAATCGGCTGATACTTTTAAGTGCCGATTTATCATAGTATGATATAAAACCCTTCGCCCAATATTTCCCTTTGGGCGAAGGTGATTTTTATTAAGCAAGATTTGTTTTATTGCCCATTAGATAGCGAGTGATTTTATGAGAAACAAGTATAAGTTTTTTTCAATAATATTGTGTGTTATTATCGTTTTGGGAGTAATCCTTCCGGGCGGTGCAGCCGCGTATGATTCGCACGATAAGGGCAGCAACGAAAGCTCTCAAAGAGGCGTTTGCAACACGCAAATGATCAGCCGACAGTATGATCCCGCAAAAGATACGCTTGCGCAGAGTATAAAAGAGTCGGCGGAGATATATAATTCCGAGGGCGGCTCGCATATAAGAAAAGGCTCTTCTTCAAAAATAAAGGCAGAAGCGTTGCCTTCTTCATATTCTTTGAGGGGCAACAAGCATCTTCCTCCTATCACCGACCAGGGAAATATCGGCTCGTGCGCTTCAGAGTCAGTTACATATATGCAGTTTTCCAATGCTGTATCACGCTATATTGAAAAATATCATATAGACGATTCATGGGATCCCTCAAAGAATGACTCAAATACTTTTTCTCCTAAATGGACATATAATTTTGTAGGCGGTAAAACAAGTAATGTTTACGGGATTTTAGCGGAAAACGGCGCCGTTACATATGACAAATGCAAATTTGAGGACAGCGCTTTGGGTTCCGGGCACACTGGTAACTTGAATAAAAAGACGGTATCCTGGGATTTGGACGGAATGTATGACGCTCTTAAATACCGCCTTAAAAGTACCGACGCTTACGATATGTACGATATGGAGGACTACGATCACAAATTAACTACATCGTCGGATGGGAAAAATATACTTAATAAAATTAAAAATGCCATATTATCGGGCAACGTTGTTATAGCAAGCGGACAATCCGACAGATGGTTTTATTCAACGGCAAGCAAAAGCGGCGATATAGGCAAAAAAGGCGATTACGTATTGATAGCCGCTCAGGGAAATGCCGTTGGCGGACACGCAGTATCAATTATCGGCTACGATGATAATATTGAGGCTGTATTCGGCGGCGTTACAATGAAGGGCGCGTTTTTAATGGCGAATTCCTGGGGCAAAAGCTGGAAAAACCAGGGGTATTGCTGGGTTATGTACGATTCTGTCAATCTGTCATCGCAATACTCCGCGCTTAATAACGCTGCTTTGTATAAAAGCGGTATGAATTTGACCGTTGACGGTAGCCTTAAGGTATATTCCGCGAACTATTTTGCCGAATCATCAAACTGGCAGTTTACGGATGTGGGCAGCAAAACAATAAACGGTAAAACTTACCGCAAATATACCATAGGAAGAGTATCGGGACTTGATTCTTCACTTGGACCGTTTATATCATACAAAACGACTTTTGCATCAGAATCTTATACAGAGCTTACAAACATCGCCGACGAATTATCCGAATGGTGCGTTCTTCCGTATGAGGATGTTGTTAACTTAAGCGGATTCAATTCATCGTGTTATGATTCAAAATACAAAGGCACATATTGGTTAATGGCGGCAAATCACAATGATTACGCGTTTTTGAATACGGGAGATAAAGTTTCTGTTCAGGGGCGTTTGACAAAGCTTACGACTATCAATATCGTGAATTCGTCTGTTTGCTGTTCTTTGTCTTTGCCGGGCATTGCCGCAACTTCGCAGGGCGATAATTTTGAAAGCAAAATAATTGTAACTGCGAGCCCCGTAACACAGTTATCTAGAAGCGTATCATTTGAAAGATTCTATTTTACTTATTGGGACAGCGATATAATTGTCGGTATGCCCGACTTGGTTCTTGGTGTAACGGTGAGCGCGTACGACAGGAACGATGTTTCAATGAAAATATACAATAAGCGTATTATAAGAGATTACGAAAAGCTTGTTTTGTTTGACGGCGCGGACAAAAGGCCGTATAACGGATACTCATTCAGCGGCGTTTCATCTTCATCTTTATCACAGCCCGAGACAGCCACGTTTTATTTTAAGCTTGACGATATAAGCCTTTTCGGCAGTAAAGAGTATACCGATTATTCGTGGGGCGCAAAAATATACTGCGATTCTTCAAGTGGTAAGCCGGTAACAGTAAAAGGCATGACAGTAACAGCGGGTAAATCGGGAAAAACGCTTGCGGGCGGCACGCTTAATAATCCCGTTACAATAAAAGACGGAAAAGACGACACAATAGGATATTCAATTTCTTCTTATCTTATGGTGGACAGCAATCAAGCGCTTGGATTAAGCGCTGTATGCAATGAGAGCGATATTACACTGAAATGGAACACCGTATCAAACGCAAACGGATATCTTGTTTACAGGCATTTACTTAATGAAAATAAATGGACGTTGTATCAGACTGTACCAACAGGGCTTTCCTGTGGGTTTACAGACAAAAACGTAGATACCGATTCGCTCTATTATTATAAGGTGGTTCCATATTCATCGTATAACGGCCATACATCTTACGGCACAGAAGCCGTGGTGGCATATTGCTGTCTGATGGGGGAAACTCATATTACTTCCTGTACCGAGTGTGAACAGGGGCTTAAGATAAAATGGACAAAATCAAAATACGCCGACGCTTACCGTATTCTTATGCGCAGTACAACCGGAAGCGTATGGACAACTGTGAATACCGAATATACGGGTAGCGAATGTATTCTTTACAACGCGCCTAAAGACAGCCTGTATTATTATACCGTTCAGGCGGTAAGAAACGTTGCAGGCGAAAAAGTGTACAATGTTTATGATTACAGGGGAGTTGAAGGCTACGTTCACACACAGCGGGAAACTGATTTTAAAGCGGGGGACACGGTAACGCTCGCGGCTGACGCAAGACTTACAAACGCTTACAAAATAGGCAGCAGCGCACTTGATCTTAACTATGAGACAGTATCTGTACAGGGACATTTTGCCACGCTTAAGATACGGTTGGAATACGGCAGCATAAAAACGCCGATATCCGACTTTTTGGCGTGCTTTGGAATAACACGGGATAATACGGATGATTATTACGATTACATCTCAGGAAATAAACGTGAATTTATATTTGATATCAGTACCGCCTGCCTTGAGCATTACGCACCGCCTCCAATAACCGATACGGAAGCATTATCGGACACCGAGCAGGATACTTCCACAGACACAACAACAGATACCTTATCGGATACAGCAACAGATACGGCAACGGATATAACAACAGAAACAGAAACCGATACAACAACAGACACAACTACCGATACAAGTTTATTGACAGATACCGAATTCTATACGATAGACACAGATTCGTCAGCTGAAACCGATACCGCACAAATGCCCTCCGACAATGATATAGCTACCGAAACAGATAAAGAGATTTTCTCGGTTGGTGATACGGTATATCTAAAATACGGCAGTCAACTCGGCGAAAACGATGAGGTCGGGTACAGTGGTATGGTGCTTGATTATAAAATCGCTTCTTTAAACGAAGAGGTGGCTATGCTTAAGCTGGAGGTAAGTCCAGATTTGCTTAAACAGCTTGGTGTTGACTGTGACGGATTTTTGCAGGTCATAGGTTGCAACAGAGAAAGCGACGAAGTAGACTACGATAAATATAAAGCAGCAATTGAGTCGGGCAAGCCGTATTCTCTTTATTTCTACGCGCCTATAAGCTCGCTTACACACGAAAAGCCCGAACAAGACCCGGACGGCGACATACCGATTGTTCATTACGACTTTGAATTAGGCGACAAAGTGCATCTTAAAAAAGGTGCGAAAAACATAGATGCGTGGCTTATAGCCAACAATGCGTTGGGACTTGATTACCGCGTAATACTTATAGAGGATGACACGGCCTCGCTTATAATATCGTTTGACAAAAAGCTGCTTGATGATCTTAACCTCACCGTAGAGGGATTTTATCAGGCAATAGGCTATTACGACCTTGAACAGTGCAGTGCCGATTTTGATGAAATAGACAGCTATATTGCGCAGGGATTCACCGTAAACGAAATCATAAGGGTGAAGTGCAGCGATATTTTAACAAACAGCGCAGATGTAAATCCTGATACCGATGATAAAACGGTAACAGACACCGACAAACCTACCGACAGCGATAAGCCCACCGACAGTGATACTGTCATAAAGGGCGACGCGGATTTAGACGGCGAAATTAAAATGTCTGATGTCACGCTAATACAAAAGCATATTGCAAAGCTTGTTGAGTTAACAGCCAAGCAAAGCGAAAACGCTGATGTAAACGGCGACAGCACAATTAATATGCTTGACGTGACGCAAATACAAAAATTTATAGCCAAACTTATTGACAAGTTTTAATCTGTAATAACAAAAATAGCGTTCCTATACCCAAAGCAGGGCGTAAGAACGCTGTTATTTTGTTGTAAAATAATAAGTTAATGATTATATAAGCTGTTGTTCGTTTATCATAAATTTGAACTTAAGCCCTAACTTTTCCGCCGCTTTTCTGCATAAAATCATTCTTTGCATGAATATCTCAAAATAATCCATAACAGAGCCAAAATGCGTGTCAACCGTGAGCTTTAGCTTTATAAGCGTGTGGGCTTCGTTTATTTTGAGCTCCGATTTTGTTACCGAGTAATTTACGCGGTCGTGAATGTCGAATGTGGAAATATCTCTGTTGCGGACTCTTGAACGGCGCACGTCGCTTTTGTCAGCTAATATCAGCGCAGCCGCAACAGCGTTTACAGGCACGCCCGTGCCTTCGTCGTGGTTGCCAATCGCGGTGGTGATAAGAGCTGTTTCTTCAGGTTCGAAGCCCATCTTTTCAAGTATTCTGAAAGCCATTACAGCTCCGCTTTGGCTGTGCTCAACACGGTTTACCAAATTGCCGATATCGTGCAGATATCCCGCGATTTTGGCAAGCTCAACGGTGCGTTCGGGATACCCCAGCGTTTCTAAAATATAGCCTGTATTTTCCGCCACACAGGTAACGTGCGCGAAGCTGTGCTCGGTAAATCCGAGCGCAACAAGAGATTCGTCCGCCTGTCTTATGTATGTTTTTATGGATTCATCGGCTTTTATTTGTTCGTAAGTTATCATTTCAGTTCTCCTTTCAAAAAATCAAATGCTTGCAAGCAGCGCCATAAGCGGTATCGTTACGGCGCACAAAAGAGTTGAGGTCAATATGCAGTCGGCGCTTATTTTTGACTGAGAATTGTCGTACATCTCGGAAAGCCCTAAAATAAGCGTTGCGCACGGCGTTGAGCACAATATCACAACACTTGCCTTAAACACGTTGTCAAGGGGCAAAAACCGTACGAGAACAAACGCAAATAAGGGAAAAATAATAAGCTTCGCGAAGGCGGTAACGTACACAATCGGACTTTTCCAAATTTCTTTAAACCGCACAGAGCCGAGCCTTATGCCCAAAATAGTCATGCAAAGCGGCGCTGACATATTTCCTATTGTTACTATGACATTCTTAAAGGCATCGGGCAAAACTGTGCCTATGTTGAAAGAGTAAAATATTACCGAAAATAGGAATCCCAATACAGTGGGGTTAAAGACGGCTGATTTCAGGGAAATGTACTTTTTTTGCCCCGTAATGCAAAAAATACCCACCGTAAAGATTATCAGATTCATCGAAAACATAAACACTGCCGAATAAGCGGCTATGTAAGGGTGAGACGGGAATATGGTTTTTATAAGCGGCATACCGAAAAAGCCCACGTTTCCCGCAACTGCGCCGATAGTCAGCATACGGTATTTGCTTTGGCTGTATTTTTTTCGCAATATAAGTGCGGTAACACAAACAAACATTAGCTGAACAAAGAAAGTAACGCAAAAGAACAAAAGCATATTAACGGTTGTTTCATATGTACTCGGAATGTTTATAAACGCCGATACCATAAGAAACGGGGTACAGATATATATGAGTACAGCCGAGAGGGAAGCTAACCCTTTTTCGCTGACTTTGCCTATCTTTCTTAAAATATATCCGGGTATAATATAAAACAGGGTAGAGAGAACGCCTGTTGCAGCTGTAAAAAATACCATATCAGGCTGCGGGGGTTTCCCGCTCTCCTTTCGACCGCGCAGGTCAATTTTCTTAACTAATTATACCCGATTATTTTCATACGTCAATATGTTTTCAAGACGGCTTTTTTAAATGTGTGAAATTTGATATTGCAGCTTAGATTAATAATTATAAATATATTTGATAATACGCACTTTTTATGTCTTAAATGACAAAAAAACCATATTAAGGTTGACAAAATAAAAAAAAGTACTAAAATATACTTGTTATTCTGCGCTATGTGTGTTTTGCATTCGTGGGGTATATTATTTGGAAGGTGATCATTTGCTCCCGTTTTTTACTATATTTAAAGAACACAGGCATTTCGGTAAGCAGATATTTTTGCTTGCGAAAAATGAGCTTTTAAAAACATATAAAGGTGCTTTAATCGGTCCTTTTTGGGCGATCATAAAACCTGCTTTCACTTTGTTCGTGTATTGGTTTGCCTTTTCAATAGGCTTAAAAAAATCAGGCGGCGTGGATGTGCTTATTCACGGAAACACACTTCACTTTGACAGATTTTTGTTTATGCTTGTCGGCTTTATCCCTTGGTTCTTCATTCAGGATTCTATCCTGATGGGCTCACGCTCAATTAGGCTTAACAGCCAGTTCGTTACAAAGGTCAATTTCCCCGTTTCCACAATACCGACCTACACCGTTTTGTCAAGGCTATACGTAAACCTGTTTTTGACGGTAATAATGTATGTATATGTTGCGATAGTACACGGGGTAAGCATTTATAATCTGCAATTTTTCATATATTGCCCTTTTATGTTTGCGTTCTTTTTGCTGCTTGCGTGGTCTACCGCGCCCATGAGCGCAATAAGCCGCGATTTTGAAAATATTATAATCTCGATAATGGCAGGCGTTTTCTGGCTTTCGGGTATCGTTTACAACAGCTACGATCTCCCAAATCACGCGCTTGAAAAAATAATGCTGTTTAATCCCATTAACTTCTTTGTAAACGGTTTCAGAAACGCGTTTTTGTATGACAGATGGTTCTTTGAATATAAAACGGAGCTTGTAATAATACTGGCGGAGTTTGTCGGGCTTTTCTTTTTGGGAATGTTCAATTATTCCCGTTTGCGCAAAAAGCTGCCTGATGTTATGTAATAAACGAAATAAGGAAAGATCATATGGAAATCGAGAATCCTATCATCACATTTGAAGATGTGAGTAAGGAATATACTTTATATAAAAATGACAATCAACGGTTTGTGTCGCTTTTTAAAGAGGTCAAGGGCGCCAAAAAGCATATGGCGTTAAAAGACGTCAACCTTAAAATAGCCAAAGGCGAAGCCGTGGGTATAATCGGCGCAAACGGCGCTGGAAAATCCACCCTGCTCAAGATGATAACGGGCGTAACCTTTCCCACAAGCGGTCATGTTACCGTAAACGGCAAGGTTGCCGCTTTGCTTGAGCTTACCGCAGGCTTTTCGGCACAAATGACAGGACGAGAAAATATATACCTTAAGGGCTATATATTGGGCCTTACAGATGAATATATAAAGCAGATAGAAGAACGTGTTATAGAATTTGCCGAGCTGGGCGAATATATAGACCAACCCGTAAGAACATATTCAAGCGGTATGAAAATGAGGCTGGGTTTCGCGATAAATGTTAATATCGACCCCGATATTCTTGTAATAGATGAGGCGCTCAGCGTTGGAGACGCCGCGTTTCAGAAAAAATGCAAAGCTAAAATCAACGAGATCATTAAACAGGGAATTACGGTGCTGTATGTAAGCCACTCAAAAGACGGCATACAGGAAATATGCAGCAGAGCTATATATCTTAAAAAAGGTTGCGTTATGTTTGACGGAGATGTAAATGAAGCCGTAAATATGTATAACGAAAGCCGGAAAAAATAATATAAAGGATATAAAAGGTGAATGGGTATGAATATTGGACTTTTGATTGCGGGCGGCGTCGGACGCCGTATGGAAATGAATGTGCCTAAGCAATTTTTGCAGGTTGAGGGCAAGCCCGTTATTATGTACACTCTTGAGAGCTTTCAGCGTTGCGCGGATATTGACGCCATTGCCGTAGTGTGCCTTAAAGGCTGGGAGGACGAGCTTAAAAAATGGGCCGCAGAATTCGGCATAACAAAGCTTAAATATATTACCGCCGGCGGCGCAACAGGCATGGAATCTCTGAGAAACGGTATGAACCTTTTGCGAGAGAATTGCAGCGAAGATGATATTATTATCATCCATGACGCTGTACGTCCGCTTGTTTCATGCGATATTATCAAGAGAAATATAGAGGCTGTTGAGAAATACGGCACTGCTATAACGTCTTTACCTGCTACAGAAGCTATACTTTACAGTGAAGAGCACAACGAGTGCGGCGCGGAATCCTCCAATGTAATAGACCGTAACAACATAATAAAAACACAAACGCCGCAAAGCTTGCGTCTCTCAAAATTTGTGTGGGCTCACAACGAGGCAATCAAGCGCGGCATAACAGATACAGTCGCTACCTGCACATTACTTATAGAACTTGGCGAAAAAGTACACATTGTTTGGGGAGACGAAATGAATTTTAAGATCACGACTCCCGAACATATCGAGCTTTTAAAGGCTTATCTTAAAGTCAGAGACTGCAAATAATTTGTTTGGACGTGCGTTTTGTATGAACAGTGTATTAAAAAGAGATATTTTGTCGGTGTCTGAAAGCATCGATATACCATGGGAAAAGCTGTACGAAAAAACACTTATGATAACAGGCGCAACGGGATTTATCGGTTCCTTTGTGATTCATGCTCTCATAAATCACGCTCTCAGCAATAATAAAAGAATTAATATTATTGCTCTTGTGCGCAACAGACAAAGAGCAGAGGCTATGTTTGCCGAATATCTTACAAGCGGTATGTTAAGCTTTTGCGAGCAGGATGTATGCGAAAAGATCACGCTTGATACACGTGCCGACTATGTTGTCCATTGCGCTTCAAACGCTGCGCCTAAAGAATATTCCGCATATCCCGTTGAGACGATGAAAACCAATTTTTACGGCACTCTTAATTTGCTGGATTATGCGAAAAGGGTAGAAGCGGAGAGCTTTTTGTATGTCTCTACTATAGAGATTTACGGCGCGATAAACGGAGACGGACTTATAAACGAGGATGACAGCGGATACATCAATTCAGCGAAGGTGCGTTCCTGCTATCCGCTGAGTAAAAAAGCCTGCGAAACTCTGGTTATAAGCTATGCGGACGAATACGGTTTAAATGTAAAAATAGGCAGATTAAGCTATATTTTCGGGCCCGGAATGAAACCGGGCGACAGCAAGATTGTTGCAGTTTTTCCAAAATGCGTAGCAAACAATGAAGATATAGTTATGAAAAGCAAGGGCGAGCAGCTTCGCTCTTACACATATATAACCGATGCCGTAACGGGACTTTTGACCGTGCTTTTAAAAGGCAAAAACGGAGAGGCTTACAATATTGCCTCCGGGCTTTGCACCACAACGATAGCGGGAATTGCGGAAACGCTCGTTTCTCTCTATCCCGAGAAGGGCTTGACTGTTAAATATGAGCTTCCCTGCGAAACGGAACTAAAACGTTTTTCACTTATACAAAATGCCGTTTTGTCACCCAAAAAGCTTGAAGCTCTCGGCTGGCGTTCCCGTGTAGACTTAAAAACAGGTTTAAAGAATACGGTAGAAGAACAATCTGAGCTAAAAAATGTTTCAAGGAATGAACCAAATTGATAAATGAATTTGTCTTTGATGAAATAGATGTGGTAAGCACCCTTTTATCAAAAAATATAAATTTTATAAAAGCAAACAGAAAACACCGCGAGATAACGCTTGTGTGTGATGAGCACAGCCTTATGTTTTATCTTGCGGGTAGCTTTGCACACGCGGCGTCAAAGGGCATTATTGACGCCGAAGTAAATGTTGTTTTCGAGGGGGAAGCCTCTCACAAAGACATTTTGGACGACCTTAGTACAAAAATTTCACAGGACGTTCCTTGTATAAATATGTACAACGGATACAGTGATTATATCAAACGCGAAAACTCGGATTCTCAGACCTTCTTTATCTATTTTATAAACACAAGGCTTGAAAAATACAAATCCGCAGAAATCAAAAACAATAAGCTCAATAATTTAAAAACTTGGCTTGACTGCGCCTGTGAGCGCCGTGACGCCAAGTTTTTGTGCGTAAATATAATACCTCCCATGGAGGAAATCAAAGAGCCATATACGGCGGTTTCTGAGGTGGAATATGAGGTCATTAATTCCCAAAAAGACTTGGACAGCATAGAAGCCTTTGAGTTGAATGCGGAAAGAATTTTGCGTGATTATGTAAAAAAAGGACTTTTCGCAGAATGCGCCAGATTTGACAATATTTTCGGACCGATGGTAAGCGACGAGAATATGCTTAATTTGCCGAAAATTGCCGATGAAATAAAAACAACCGGAAAAATAACACTCAACAAAAGCGAAGCTTCTGATGTTTTTTCTGCGTGCTATATACGTTTTGCGATGTATGCTGTTTACTTTATACTTTTTACCGCGCCCAACGGTAACATTTACAATATTGCGCCTTATAGCTTTACAAAGCTGGATATAGCAACTGAGGTTTATAAGCTGTTTTCTAAAAAAGGCGTTACGCTTGATCTTATAGGTGTCGATGCCAAAAAGCCGAAAAGCTATCGTGTGGAATCAAGAAAAATACTGTCTCTCGGTATGAGATTGCTTTCCACTCCGGATGAACAGCTTTATAAATGTATGGTGAGCCTTTTGCCCGAGCTTGATCTGGGGTATTATGTGACCGAAGAATGTTACGACGGCAAGCTTACTAAAATAAAACAAACCGAGCTTGTTATGATGGACGAAATAGACCGTATTTGCAAAAAGCACGATATAAAGTATTTTATGGTCGGCGGTTCGCTTTTGGGCGCCGTAAGGCACAAAGGCTTTATCCCGTGGGACGATGACTTTGATATAGGAATGCTCAGAAAAGACTACAATAAATTTAAAAAGGTATGTCCGAAAGAGCTTAAAGAAGGCTTTTGCTATCAGTCTTATCGTGACGAAAAGACGAGCCACTACATTTTCGACAAAGTAAGACTTAAAGACACATTTTTCACTACGAGCTTTTCGGGAAAGTTTTTGATAGAAAACGGATTTTTTATAGATATACTTGTTTACGATAAAACATCGGATCTTAAATTTCTGCAAAAGCTTCATATAAACGCACTCCACGCCTGGAAACGGGTGCTTAATATAAAATGGTATAACAAGCCGCGTAAAAACGTGCATTACTACAAGTCAAGAATTTTGCTTCCCGTTATGAGGATCATACCGTTTGGGTTTTTCCATGGTGTATTTGAATTTTTGCTGAGGTTTTATAATTTCAAAAAGCACGGTAAGCACCTTATCGACGGTGTTGGAATGAATCTTAAAAGAGGCGCTTTTCCGGCGGACTTTTTCGACGATGTTATACCAATGCAGTTTGAAGACAGAGTATTTCCCGCACCCGCAAAATATGATGAATATTTAAGACATTGGTACGGCGACAGATATAACGAGCTGCTGCCGTATTCTACAAGAAAATCGGGACATAATCTTACAAGAATAGATTTGGGAAAATATGTGAAAGATGATCCGGATGACAGTTTCAGACATATAGATTGTCGTGGAGAACTGTTTTAAAATATTTCGTTTAAAACAAGGAGTGAATCAAATGCTTGAACAGCTTAAAGAAAAAGTATTAAAGGCAAATTTGCTGCTTCCGAAATACGGCCTTGTTACGTTTACATGGGGAAATGTAAGCGAAATTGATCGTGAAAGCGGCTTAGTGGTAATAAAACCCAGCGGCGTTGAATATGAAGATATGAAGCCTGAGGATATGGTCGTGGTAGACTTGAACGGAAATGTTGTAGAGGGCGAGTTGAACCCTTCCTCAGACACACCTACTCACATAGAGCTGTACAAGGCTTTTGAAAACATCGGCGGTATAATCCATACCCACTCGACATACGCTGCCTCGTGGGCGCAGGCGGGCAGAGATATCCCTGCTTACGGCACCACTCACGCAGACTATTTTTACGGCAATATTCCATGCACCCGACCGCTTACCGAACAAGAGGTAATGAACGAATATGAGAAAAACACGGGGCTGGTAATTGCAGATAAATTCAAAAATATTGATCCTGTGGCTGTTCCGGGTGTTATTGTAAGCAAGCACGGTCCGTTTGCGTGGGGCAAAGACTGTATGCAGGCTGTGCACAACGCTGTGGTTATGGAGCAGGTCGCAAAGATGGCACTGCTTTCCGAACGGATTAATCCCGATATCGGGAAAATTGACGGTTATTTGCTTTACAAGCATTATACGCGCAAGCACGGACCGGATGCGTATTACGGACAAAGTAAAAATTAAACTGTTTTCGCAGGTTTATCGGCCTGCGTTTTTTTATTCATTTTTAATAAAAATAATTGACATTAACAGCGATTTGTGATACAATTTGAGCGTGGTATTTTGGCGAAACTACAGTAAAATCTTAGGAGGTTTTAAAATGAAAAAACTGCTTGCCATACTGCTTGCGCTGATGCTTATTATGTCATCTGCAATAGCGGTTAATGCCGAAAGCATAAAAGATATTTTCGGCAAAAATAATTCCGATGTCACAGAATTATCGCACAGCGGAATAATTGATCTGTCTCCTCACGGGGCAGACGCAAACTTTACCATTAACAAAGTAACTTACAGTGCTTTGTTTAACAAAGTGTCATCGGGTAAGTTTTGTACTGCATATGTTAACAATAAGAGTACAAATGACAGCGATTACGACCTGACGATACAATTAACCATAAAGGCTTCGGCTGCCGCAACAAGCGGAAATCTTATAGTGCCTTTAGATGATGTTTACAACACAAGCGGAAGCGTAAGTACATCGACGAAGCCGTATTTCAAGAATTTTAAGTATAAGGTAGGAGACGGTTCTGTTACTTCTACTACAGTGAAGAACGGACCTGTTTCAGGAATTGACAAAACAAATCATTATCTAAGCATACCGCTTTCTTCTCCCGATACCGCCGAAACAAACTTAAACGCATACATTTATTGCGTTTTTGAGTTGGAGCATGTTGGTTTGGTTAAAAAAGATCAGCCTCTTTTTGATACTTATTACACTACCATAGGTAATACGGTTAGCACCAGCCTCAGCTCCCCTCTTGTATCTTCAAATGATGGATTTTTAAATCAGGATCCATGGGTAAGACAAGACAGCTACATAAAGTCGGGATATATTTACAGAGATTATGAAACACAATATATAAGTGATGAGATAGTTCAGACCGCTTATCAGAATAATTCCGACTCCGACGGAAGCTACACACAAATACCCCTTGTAGACACCGATGACGCTTTCACCGCCGTTGTGCAGATTTCTCCCGGTGTGCAAGTTGAACTCAGAGAGCCTGACAGTCACACAACCTTAACGGGAAATATAACCCAGGGTTATAAATTGGTAATTAAATACGGCAATACCAAGGCATTGAATGTAGGAAGATATTACACGTCAAACAGGCAAGGCTTAGGTTACTACTATATGGCTTTTTCTCGTCTTAAGATATTTGTTCCTGCAAATCAAAGCATAGATGAAATAAAATTTACAACTCAGGTTACGGCTCGCACGAAGCAGGGAATTGAAACGAGAAACGGAGAAAGGACATTAATAGTTCTTGATCCTATTCAGGATTTGAATGATGACGCATATAAGCTTAAATATGATCATCTCTGCCTCGATTTAAACAATCCGAGTTCCAGCAATACTAATTTTTCTAATTATACGGACCGAATTGAAAACGTTGGAATTTTGCCGATTAGCGGTGTTAGCTATACTTGGCAAAATGATACTCGTTCATCCGGTATACCCGCAAATGTTTCACAAATAGTAAACAGATTCAACAGCAGTTACGGTGCGGACTTTAAGGTATATATCAAAAGTCGCACTTCTTCAAGAACACTTGAGTTCAATCTGCCCTCAAGAGGTGTAGGATGTTCAGTGAGCTATACAGATTCTACCAATGCCCGTCATATTAAGCTTAATGAGGGCGAGTGGGTAGATAAGGTAGTTTCAACACCGTATTATACGGAAAACGGAACAAAAATAAGTGGTGTAATTAAGGGCGACGTTCACGATATAGTTGACGGAGACTATGCCCCAATAGTATGTACATACATACTGCCCCCTAACAAAAAGAGCTTACAGACAAACAACGGTATTAATAACGGCGATTATACGCAGGTCAGCGGAATACTCAGATATGAGCCTCATTACACATACAACGGAAACGCAAGGGTTGATACTGTAGGCTCCGACAGCGACTCATCGGGTGTGATTACCAGAACGAATAAGCTGTATTATGTAACGGGAGAAGCTGCACATAACGCATATATTCAAGTTACCGAGAATTCAAATATTTCTTTGGCAGCACCTTCGGGGTCTGAAACAAAGAATATAAATTCTTGTTTGTATCTTTTCAACGCACTTTATAATTCAATGTATGCAAGCGACCGACCCACATATTCAGGTGAGGTAAGCGCAAACTGGGTAGGACCTGTTGCAACGGTTGTCTTCCCCAAAGGAATAAAACTTAACACGTCTGCTGTTACAAACGCAGGAACAAATAAATATACCACTACATCCGGTACACATACGATAACAATAACAAAACTTGCGAATGACGGCGAAAAAGAAGTATGGAGATTTAATTTTGACGCTTCTACAATAATAAAAAGATATGACACAAACGGCAGATATACTCCTTCAATAAGAGATGGTTATGTAGAGGGAGTAAACGTACCGCTTACGGTAACGTCAGACGCGTTAGGCGGCGCACAGTTGTTTGATATCTACACATCTGCTTCTAACGATACACCGTTTATACCGAGCAACTCGGGATGCTACTCAACAGGTTCAAGCGTCAGCAATTTCTTGGATAATCCCAAATCTTTTACTCTTGTAACAGATGCTAACGACTATGACGGCGACGGCAGCAGAACGGACAAGGTTGTAAAGATTGAAAAAGTTAAAGGATTTACCGTAAATGCTTCTTACCAAATAGACGGAAAATCACAGTATAAGAAGAATGGTGTTACATTTACGGATGTTGACAGCGACGCTATTCCCGTAAATATCGGAACAGACGCAGATTTTAGGGTTATACTTACTAATGCCGGAAATGCGATAGTAACAGACATGAAAGTAATCGATGCGTTCCCGAATTTTTATTCAGGAGCATCCACTTATGTGCCAAACAGCCTCATAGTAGAAATACTTGATACAAATAACAATGTGGTTAAAACAATAACTAACGCACAAATATCGGGCACCACAACCCTCAGCGTTATACTTCCCGCAGAAGAAGAATTGTATCCCGGTTTCTCGCTGCAGCTTACAGGTAAGTTTAAGGTCAGGGATGATGCAAGACCCAACATAGAGAGTAACAGTAAAATCACACTTGAATCCAAGTTTGACAACTCTAATAAAAGGTCTGTTTTCAACCAGCTTTACAGGAGCGAAGACGCAACAATGGATCTGAGAATCAATGTCTTCCTCGACTACAACTATAATGGAACGTATGAGTCTTCTATTGATAAGGCTCTCTCAAGCGCAAGAGTCAACACGAAAATGACCACATCAGACGACAGTCAGTTTAACGATACGAAAACACTTACAAACAGCGTTTCGATTGATTATTCAGATGTTGAATACGGTAAGTACACAACAAGTGTAAGCAACATAAAAGACGAGCACAATCATTCGCTTGACAGTGTGTCAAAGACATTTGAAATAACTCTTGAAGAAACAAGGGCGGGCGGTACAAAGATAGTAAATATACCGGTAACGCCCAAGTATATCGGTGAGTTGTACGTTAAGTATATTCTTGACAATCAGGACGTTATCCTCTATTCCAGCGACTCTGATCAAATTGCGGTGCCCACGGGAACAAAGAGGGTTTATTACGATGAATCTATCCTCGGCAGCACAAAGTATGTTCTTAAAGACGGAGAGCCGAGCAGTAAAATTTATTCGCTTACCCTTCAAGACCCAATAGCAGATATATTGTTTACCGTTGTGCCTGTTGACTATACTGTGACATATGTTGGCAACGGCGGCAAAACTGCCGATAATCAAACGACATTATCGGAAACTCACGGATACAATACTACCGTAAATGTAAAACCGGGAACAACATTTACACGCACGGGATACTATTTCGACGGCTGGACAGCAAGCGGGATAACACTTGCGGACGGCGCAACAACGTTCAGTATGCCGGATGGCAATGTTACTCTTACGGCAAAATGGGGAGCGTGCTCCTATACTGTATGGTTTAATGCCAACGGTCACGGTACGCCGAGTATGAATTCAAAACAAGTTGTTTATGATTCGCCGTACGGTCCTCTGGCGACAATAAGCGCACCGGGCTATACATTCGGCGGCTGGTATCTTAACAGTGAATGTACAGGCGACGAGATCAAGTCTACTACAATAGTTGCAATTGCAGGCGGTCACACGCTGTATGCAAAATGGACTATTATTAACTACACTATAGGCTACAACTTAAACGGCGGCGAGGTAGCAGTAGAGAACCCGACGCAGTATAATGTGGAAACGCCCACATTTACTATCAATAACCCCACAAAGACAGGTTACGACTTTACAGGCTGGACAGGAACAGGCTTGAGCGGAGCAACCGAGACCGTAACAATAGAAAAAGGCTCAACAGGCGAACGCAGCTACATTGCTAACTGGGAAGCCTCACAATATACCGTAACATTTGATGCTAACGGTCACGGAACACCCGACCCCGCAAGCAAGACTGTAAAATATGATTCAGCTTACGGTCCTTTGGCAACAATAAGCGAAACAGGCTATACATTCGGCGGCTGGTATATGAACGCAGACTGCACCGGAGATGAGATTAAGGCTGAAACAATAGTTAAAACACCCAACGACCATACACTCTATGCAAAGTGGACACCTAACCAATATACAATAGTATTTGACGGCAACGGCTCTACAAGCGGTGAGATGACCGACCAAGACTTTACGTATGACGAAGAGCAAAAGCTCAACAAAAACGAATACGAAAGAACCGGTTATACATTTGACGGCTGGAAAGATGACGAAGGCAACAAATACGAAGACGAACAAACAATAAAGAACCTCACACCGGAAGACGGAGCCAAGATCACACTTAAGGTTGATTGGAAAGCTAATGAGTATAAGGTTACATTCGACGCAAACGGTCACGGCACACCGAGTATGGAATCTAAGACAGTTGTATTTGACAGTAAATACGGTGAGCTTGCGACAATCAGCGAAGAAGGATATGTATTCGGCGGCTGGTACCTTAACGCGGAATGTACCGGAAATGCGATCACCGACCAGTCTATTGTAAAAACAGCAGGAGATCACACGCTGTATGCAAAATGGTCATTGGCTATATTCAAGGTTATTTATGACGGTAATGACGGAACTATCGGCACCAAAAAGAGCTATGAGAAGAACGCCGAGTATAAGTCGATTGTTACCGTTGATACAAATAACTTTGAAAACACGGGTTATGTATTTATAGAGTGGAACACAAAGGCAGACGGTACAGGTACTATATATGACGAGGCAAATACATTCGAGATGCCCGCACATGATGTAACACTGTACGCGCAATGGGAGAAAGCCGGATTCTATATTACTTATAAGGGCAACGGCGGACTTGACAAAGACAGCAAAGACACTGTGGAAAAACCGCATCTGTCAAATATGCCTGCTGAAATTGCAGCTAATATGTTTGAAAGAAAAGGCTATGAGTTCCTCGGCTGGAGCAAAGAACAGATAACGAAGGAAATTAATGATAAGAATATTAATGAAATTGACATCAATTCCTTCTATCAACCCGGTGACTTTTATCTTGACGGTGAGTCGATCACACTGTATGCCGTTTGGAAAAAGATAGACGACGGCTCATATATGGACGTAAGCGACACCGATAAAAATACAGACACAACGGGTCCGCATGACGGTAGCGATACTTCAACAGAGAAAGACACCGAGGATTCCGAGGAACCTGTACCCAGCAAGCCTCTTTACGGTGACGTTGACTGCAACGGCAAGGTTACAATGGAAGACGTTGTAGCATTGCAAAAGATTATGGCTAAGCTTGCCACACATGAGGAATACGGCGAAATGTCACGTATTAATTCCGATTGCGTACACGATGATGTAATTAATATGATGGACGTAACCGAGATTCAAAAATTCCTTGCAAAGCTTATCCCCGATTTAGACCCGTAAACTGAATATTAAAAACACGGCGCGTGCTTCAACTGTAAAGCACGCGCCGTTTCATCAAATACAAGGACGGTTGATGAAATGAGTTTTTACATTGAAAACAACACGGATATTAATATCAATTATGTAAACAGAATATTAAAAGCCAATACTTTGCAATATGATTTTATGCCTGATTTGCATATCAGAGTTTGCGGGATAGAGCAAGCCCCTAACTTTCCCCACCCAAATTGTTCAATT
Source organism: Clostridiales bacterium (assembly GCA_024690965.1). Lineage (GTDB taxonomy): Bacteria > Bacillota > Clostridia > Oscillospirales > Acutalibacteraceae > JAEEHZ01. The sequence continues at coordinate 112,700 of JAILOG010000001.1, read as the reverse complement.
AACGGATATTGTTTCTACGACAGCAAACAAGCCGGAAATAAGTTTGTGTTTTCCAAAGACGGTATTTACCTTGCATTGGAGAATAATTGCCTGAAGGCTGAGCTGTATTGCCCTAGTGAAATGCCGTCTTACAAGCAGCACGAAATATTGAGGCTTATTTCTATCGCGTTTTTATGTTCGGTTATAAAAGATGGAGGCATTTATATAAGAGGAACGGTTATTCTTCATAATAATAAGCGTTACTTCGTTTGTTCCGGTGACAATGACATAATCGCCCGCAAGCGTGCTGAGGATACGCAAGTATCGGATAGCGCCGCTGATTATTGCTTGTTACAAAACAACGGAAAATACCTGTTTTACGCACTGCCTTGGAGTAAAAAGAATAATAATTACAATTCTCGCGCATATGCTTTTGACAGTGTGATATTTATTAACAGCAAACCGGGCGCATCTTCTGTATCGCAATTAAGTCGCGAAGAAGCAATGGCAATTTTAACAAAAAATAATTACATGCGTAATATAAGCGAAGAGCTTTATAAAGCATATATAAAAAATGCCGAAAGAATATCGGAAGCAATAAAGGTGTATACGATGCCACAGGGCTTTTAAACGTGTTATTTGGTATAATAAAGTATGATAATCAGTTAAATATTGTAAAAATATTGCGTTATATTATTGAAAATTAATTTACGGTATGGTACAATACAGGTGTTGATATATAATGAGTTCGGGGGTGTGATTTTGGAAAAAAACAACAGTGGCTCCGGCAAAATGAAAATCATCACCGCCGTGCTTGTAATAGTTACTTTGGTTGCTATAGGCGTAAGTGTATGGGCGTTGTTTTTCAGAAGTGATGACAACGGGAACGCTTTATTGGCACCCGATTACGCGCCTGTCAGCATAGAAAAATATGCCGAAGATATAGGAGACGACTCTGCTTCAAAGCTTGAACAGACAGAGGGCGGCGGCGCGGTTAGTATGTCTTATTCTACCGAAGTCGGCATTAGTTTATCAGAGAAAACGGTAAGCTTGTTTTTTGAAAACCCCGGTAAATCCAACCAAGACGTTGTTATCCAAATAGTTATACACGACACGGTTGTGGCGCAGTCAGGCAGAATAACACCCGGAAAAAGAGTTACGATGCTTGATTTGCCGAATAATATGAGTTCATCGCTTGAAGAGGGCGGATATAACGGCAAGATCGTTGTTTTGTACTATCAGCCCGAAAACGGTGAAAAAGCAATTCTTAATACCGATATTCCCGTTAATATTAACGTAAGTTACTAATCAGGTCAATTAAAGCGTCAGCTTTTTTGAAATATTAAAATCAAAGGAGAAGATTATTATGAGAAAGTTATTATCCGTTGTATTGGCAGTTGCTATGATATGCGCACTGGCAATAACAGCAAACGCAGACACACTTGACACATCTTCAAACACCGCGTCTAAAGACGTAACCGCAACTTATGTTGCAGGTGCAAAGGCAGCAACCGTTTACAGTGTAGACGTTGCATGGGGAGATTTAAAATTTACTTATACCGACAGATCCGAAGGTGTATGGGATCCCGCAACACACACATACAGTAACCAATCAGATGCAGTTTGGGCTCCCGAAACAGCAGACTCAAACAAAATTACTGTTACAAATCACTCAAACGCGGCAGTAAACGTAGCTTTTGCTTACACACCCGCTGAGGGAAGCACAGTTACAGGTACTTTTGACAGTGCAACTGCGACAATCCCCGCCGCGGTTGAAAATGATTTGGCAAATGCTCCGAAACATACTGCGGTACTCACAGTTGCGGGCGCAATTACAGAATCCGGAACTCTCGGAACGGTAACCGTTACTCTTGACGCATCAGAAGAAGCTACAACAAAGACAGTTACATTCACAGATAATGCTGAAATGTCACTTGCAAACGAGAGCGGAGATGTTTATCTCTACGCATGGAAAGACGCTGATAGCAGCATTAATAATACCTGGCCCGGACAAAAGATGACAAAGGGCGAAGGCAATGTGTATACATTTGAGCTTGATGTTGACACATATGATCACATCATTATCGGCAACGGACTTGATTCCACAGCAGGTGGAAAACAGACGGTTGATATTGATCTGACAACACTTGGCGGCAATTATAACCTTCATGTTTCAGGTTTTGACACTGATACAGGAAAATATACCGTTTCCAATAGCTGATAGTTGATAACATATATGAACAGGAGGCTTAAGACCTCCTGTTCATATAAATTAAATTTGCCTTTCAAAGCTTACAAATATGATTTGTGGATTTTGAAGGACAAATTTGCAAATAAAGAGATGTGTTGTATTTGAAGAAATCATCTTTACTTTTAATATCGGCACTTGTTTGTGCGGTGTCTGTTATTTTCGCGGTTGTTGTGCTTTTTGTCACAAGTAATGCCGCAAATCCGAATTTTACGCCGCCGCCGTTTGACGGCAATGCCGTCACGGGAACCCCTGTTTTAGATTCAGACAGCGGATACGGCGAGGCAGACGCAACGGCATATAAAGTAGGCGTGTGCGGAAAGATAGCAACCGACAACAATAATGCGTTTATTTATCTTAATAATCTACCTGAAAACAATGTGTGGATAAAGGCGCGTATTTTTGATACCAACGGCGAGATTATAGGGGAGAGCGGCCTTATAAAACAAGGTGAGTATCTGCCTTATGTAACGCTTTCCCGTGTGCCCGAAGACAACAAACTGACCGTTAAGGTTATGGCGTATGAACCCGATACTTATCACAGTGCGGGGGCAGTTACACTTGATGCGGTTATTAAGGAGGATCAGCAATGAAAAAAATAATTTCCATTATTTTATGCGCTGTTTTGGCGCTTTCGTGTATTGTCAGCGCCGCGGCTTACAGTGAGATTATAACTTACAGCAATGACGTTACCGCAAAATATAACAAAGGCGTGCATAACATCTATTACGCCGATGTTGACGCCGACGGTACTGCGAAAATCGAGCTTCCCGGCGGTAATACCGTAACCGTTACAAACGCGGGCAGCGCTTTTAAGATAGGCGTAATACCTGTTGACAAAAGTGATATGAGCGCGTGGTATTGGTTCGAGGATATCCTTCTTAAATACGGCAAAAACATTATGCCTATGTATATTTTCGCGGAGGACGCAAACGGTAACCGATTCGTACCACAGGAGCCTGTTGAAGTTACCTTGACACCTAAAGACAGTTACGATCTGCCTTTGGTATATAATCTTATGCCTGAGGGAAAGGTGTCATCTGTGAACACGTCCAATGACAGCGGAAAAATTACGTTTACTGAAATACTTGACGGTTATTTCGCGATAGTGGAATCGCCAAAGTCCGACACTGACAGCGATATTACCGATACGGACACATCCACCTCAACCGATACATCTTCAAGTACGGACACATCCGATAATACCGATACTTCAACGAACACGGATACATCTACCGATACCACGTCCGATACAGAGGATGATGTAAAGTATATGTACGGTGACGTTGACTGCAACGGAAAGGTAAATATGGAGGACGTTGTGGCGCTTCAGAGAATCATTGCACTTCTTACGACACACGAAAAATTCGGCGCCGCTTCCCGTGAGAATTCAGACTGCAACCACGACAAAATAGTTAATATGCTCGACGTTGTGCAATTACAAAGATATTTGGCGGATCTTATACCCACGCTTGACCCCTGACATATAAGTATTTAATTGCCTCAACCTGTAATAAGGGTTGAGGCATTTTTATAATAATACAAAAACTATTTACAAGGTAAGTAATATGAAAAAAATACTTCTGTTTTTGAAACGTGAACCGATGCTTATAGCAGCCGTTTCTGCGGCTGTTATTGCAATGATAATAACACCGCCGTCCGCCGATCTGTTGTTGAAAATTGATTGGCGTACCTTAGGCACGCTTTTTATGATGCTCACCGTGCTTGAGGGCTTTAAAAAAGAGAATATATTTAACCCGCTTTTAGCTTTTGCCGGAAAGATTAATTCTATGGTCGGACTTTCTTTGTTTTTGGTGTTTTCGGTATTCTTTTCATCAATGTTCGTAACAAACGATGTTTCGCTTATAATATTTGTGCCGCTTACGATAATTCTTTTCAGAACAGCGCAAAAAGAAAAATACATATTGCCGGTAATAACGCTCGAAAACATCGCCGCGGTAAGAGGTTCTATGCTCACTCCCTTCGGCAGTCCTCAAAATTTGTTTATATACGGTCAAAGCAACGTGTCAGCAGTAAAATTTGTGCTTTATATGATGCCCATTTGGGCTATATCGGGCGTACTGCTCGCAATATTTGTTATTTCCGTATATCACCGTGACCTTAAAGAAAAGGCATTAACCTCAAACGGCGGTTTTATGGAAAAACAGGACAAAAACAGAAGACCACAACGAATAGCTTATCTGTGTATTTTTGCCGTAGTGGTTTTTACGATTGTGAGCAGAACTCAGTTTTGGGGCTATATTTGCGCAGCGGTTTTTGCATTGGTATTAATAATAGATAAAAAAATACTGATTAAAACGGATTATGTATTGTTAGTTACGTTTTTGTGTTTTTTTATCTTTTCATCTTCGATTGCCGCAAACGAAAAAATATCGGCTTTTTTGAGCGGCGCTGTTTCCGGTAACGAATACGCTTGGTCAATTTTGCTCAGTCAGGTAATTTCAAATGTACCTGCCGCAATAGTGCTGTATCCGTTTGCGCAAAACAGAGGCGCGCTGCTTTACGGACTTGATTCCGCAGGGTTGTGTACAATTATCGGTTCGCTGGCGTCTGTTATCAATTACCGTATATATGTAAGAGAATATCCTAAAAACGGATTGAAATTCATTGCTGTTTTCACTGTTATCAACCTTATTTTCTTTGCGCTTGTGGTTATACCGGGATATTTGATAAGCAAAACACCAATGTAAGATTTATTCCCGTTAAATGCAACTTTCGTTTATATTTGCTTGCAATATATCACGTTTATTGATATAATTATCACAATGCGAAATGTGTATACAAAAGGAGTATTTGCAATATGGTTAAGAGTATGACCGGTTTCGGTCGTTTTGACGGAATAATTGAGGATATATCTGTTACCATTGAGATAAAAACGGTAAATCACAGATATTTTGATTTCAGCTGCCGCACAGGCAGAGGTTATGGCTTTTTGGAGGAAAAGCTGAAAAACTATATACAAACCAAGATTTCAAGAGGCAAAGTAGACGTTTCTCTTACGGTAGTTTACAGCGATGATTCACCTTGTATCGTAGAAGTAAATAACAGCCTTGTTGACGGTTATATATCCGCACTTAACGGAATAAAAGAAAAGTATTCTCTTTCCGGTGAGATCACGCCTACGCTTATTTCAAGGTTTAACGATATTTTCACTGTCAGAAAACAGCCCGCAGATGAAGAAAAGATATGGAGATGCGTTAAAGAGACATGCGACAACGCGTTGGAAAATCTTCTTAATATGCGTATTGTAGAGGGTGAAAGGCTTAAAAACGATATTCTTGAAAAAGCCGGAAATATTCTTGAATTGGTGAGCAAAATAGAAGAAAAATCTCCAGAGACCGTTGTCACATACCGCGAGCGCCTTGAGCAAAAGCTTCGCGCGTTGCTTGAGAACAACACATTTGACGATCAGCGTGTCCTTACCGAAACGGCTATTTTTGCCGATAAGGTAGCAGTGGACGAAGAAACCGTAAGGCTTAGAAGCCATTTTCATCAGCTTGAGGCAACGCTTAACAGTAACGAGGCAATAGGCAGAAAGCTTGATTTCTTGCTTCAGGAAATGAACAGAGAAATAAATACAATAGGCTCAAAGGCTACAAATTCAGACATAGCTCATATAGTTGTAGACGTTAAATCTGAACTTGAAAAGATAAGAGAACAAATTCAAAATATAGAATAAATCTGAAAGGAAATAACAACGCGAAAAAGCGCTTATAAATACATTATGCAGCTTATAAATATTGGATACGGAAATCTTGTGTCGGCGGATAAGGTAATGACAGTGGTAAGTCCCGAAGCCGCCCCGGTGAAAAGAATAATAAACGATGCGCGTGAGAAAGGAAAGCTTATCGATGCCTCCTGCGGCAGAAAAACCCAGTCGGTCATAATCACGACCACGGACCATATAATACTGTGCGCGGCAAATCTGAAACAGATAGCGCAGAGATTCGGCGATGAGGAGGACGATAAAGTATGAAAAGAAAAGGAAACCTAATTGTGATATCGGGACCTTCGGGAACCGGAAAGGGTACAATAGTAAAGCAGATACTTGAGAAAGACGATAATCTTGTTATTTCCGTTTCTGCAACCACGCGCTCCCCGCGTACGGGAGAACAAAACGGTAAAGATTATCATTTTATTAATAAAGACGATTTTAAAACAATGATTGAAAATGACGGACTCTTGGAATATGCCGAATACTGTGATAATTTTTACGGTACGCCTAAAAGCGTTGTAGAAAAAGCGCTTAATAACGGAAATGACGTAATATTGGAGATTGAGGTGCAGGGCGCACAAAAAATCAGAGAGAAATGCCCCGATTCGGTAAGTATATTTGTGGCGCCGCCCTCGATGCAGGAGCTCAGAGCGCGCCTTAAAAACAGGTCTACCGAAAGCGATGAGGTAATAGACAAAAGAACAGCACAGGCGGCGGTAGAACTTAAATGCGCCGGTGATTACAATTACATTGTTGTAAACGACAGGCTTGAAAAGTGCGTTTTGGATGTTTTGAGCATAATTAACGCGGAAAGATATAAAACAGACAGAATGAGCTCATTTATTAACGAGCTTTCACAGAATTAAACGAAGGAAGGAACAGATTAATGAAAGTATCAGAATTAGAGTACAAAAGAGTAACTATAGAAGAAATAAGAGAAAAATCAAAAGCCATTATAGAAATGGTGAAAAACGCCCAAAGCGTAGAAGACGTACTTAAAGCCCGTGACGAATACAACAAAAATGCGGAAGAGCTTTCTACCGAGTACGCCCTTGCGAATATGCGCTATACGATAAACACAATAGATGAGTTTTACGTTAAAGAGCGTGATTATTACGATGAAATAATTCCGGAGGTGCAAAGCATCGGTCTTGAATATGCCAACGCGCTTTTGGAAAGTAAATTCCGCCCCGAGCTTGAAAAGGCGCTTTTGCCTCTTGTATTCAAAAGCTATGAGGTGCAAAAAAAGTCTATGTCTCCCGAGATAATAGAAGAGATGGTTGAGGAAAATAAAATTGTAAGCGAGTATTCACAGCTTATGGCAGGGCTTACCTTCGAATTCAGAGGCGAAAGAATGCCTAAAACACTCCTTACCAAATATTTTTCTGACGCTGACCGCGACACAAGAAAAGAGGCTTATGAAGCGCTTGGCAAGGGACTTGAAAAGGTAGGCGATAAGCTTGACGACATATTTGACAGGCTTGTAAAGATACGTGACAAAATGGCAAAAAAAATGGGCTACAAAAACTTTGTTGAGCTTGGCTATTACCGTATGGGCAGATTGTGCTACGACCAAAACGATATAGAAAAATTCAGAGCGAACGTACTTAAAGATATTGTTCCCGTTGTGGCAAGGCTAAAAACCGAAAACGCCAAGACAATGGGAATAGACCATATGATGCTCTATGATAACGATATAATCATTCCCGAAGGAAATCCAAAGCCCTGCGTTGATACAGACGGTATTTTTAAAGCCGCAAAAGAAATGTACCACGAGATGAGCGAAGACACCGGCAAATTCATTGATATGATGATAGAAAATGAGGCGTTTGATGTTATATCCCGTGAAAACAAGTGGGGCGGAGGCTATTGCACATCATTTGAAAAATACGCCCAGCCGTTTATACTTGCTAATTTCAACGGTACATCGGGCGATGTTGACGTTATGACTCATGAGGCAGGACACGCCTTTGCCGATTATATGACTTCCAAAAACAAGTTTAGATTTGAGCTTGGTATAGGCGGAATGGAAACCGCCGAAACCCATTCTATGAGCATGGAATTTTTCGCATGGAAATACATTGATAAATTCTTCGGCGAAAACGCGCAGAAGTATAAATTTATGCACGCGTTTGACGCGCTTTCGTTCATTCCCTACGGTACTATTGTTGACTATTTCCAGCATATCGTATACGAAAATCCCGAGATGACGCCGGCACAGAGAAATGAAGCGTGGCTTAAGCTTGAGTCTGAGTTCAGACCCTATCTCTCTATGGATGGTATACCTTATTTGGAAAAAGGCACCCGTTGGCAGTATCAGATGCACATATTTGAAACGCCGTTCTATTATATTGACTATTGTTTGGCACAAACAGCGGCATTTGAATTTTTGCTTGAATCTCAAAAGGATTATGACGATGCCTTTAAGAGATACGTTAAATTATTATCCCAAGGCGGAGAAAAGGTATTTACAGAGCTTCTTACAGAAGCAGGACTTGCGTCTCCGTTCAAGGACGGCGCTTTGGAGAATGTTGCTGTGGAAATAGAGCAATTGCTTCATAAGATAAAATCTGAAATATAAATTATCGTGTTACGAAGAATATGGGAGGTGTATAAGCAATGAAAAGAATAATTTCGTGTGCTTTATGCGTTATATTAACAGTTTTGGCATTGATATCGGCGGTTTTGCCTGTAAATGCCGCAAAGCTAATGTACGGTGACGCCGACTTGGACGGCACCATAGCCATGGGCGATGTTGTAATAATGCAAAAGCACGTGGCAAAGCTTATTACGCTTAAAAACACATCCATATTAAACGCAGATGTAGACGAGCCGTATAACGAAGTAACAATGGTAGATGTTACAACTACTCAAAAATATATCGCTCAGCTTATCACAGAATTCCCTGTTTCAGATGTTTACCCCATAACAGATGATGAAGACAGCGACGTTGTAAATATAGATACAGATGACAACAGCAATACCGATTCTATAAATCATCTTGATACGGATAAGATCAATACGGATCTGGAGCCGCTGACACTCGCCCAGGCAAAAGCCCTCGGTGAGGACAAATATTTGAAGCTCAGGGGACAGGTGGTTTATATTTACGGCGGAAACACTGTCATTTTGGAAGAACAAGATGAAAAAGGTACCGTTACAAGCTATCGTATTTTTGACAAAAAGGGAGTTGCCGCGGGAAAATATCCGCTTAACGCTTTGGTTGAAGTTGTGGGAACATCAAGTTTGTATCTTTCTTCGCTTCAGATAAGCACACCCGAGGAAGTGTCGGTTATAAAGTCCGGTTTGCCTTCCATTGACCCTGTAGAGGTAGATATAAAAGATGTGGGTAATTATTTGTCAACAAAAATACTTATTAAAAATGTTAAAATTACCGCTTACTCAGGTGCTTCCGTAATTGCTGAGCGCGACGGCGTGTCATATAAATGCTACCGCCCTGCGCCTATGCCTGAGGGCAGCGGTATGGGCAGTATAGTGAATCTTGTATGCGTGCCTTATATTTACGACGGCAGTGTTATGATAAGCGTTGCGTATGAATCTGACTATGATATTGTGGAAAGCCATAACGACGATTTATCTGATAATGATACAAACACCGAGTTTTCATATTCAGGCGGTTATAACTATTTTGACTGTACCGAAAACAGTATTTCAAATCTCTCATCATTAGGCTATGTTTTGCTCACCCACGGCGACTATGCCGCGGGCGGACGTACGAGTGACAAGTCTATATCCGCTTTGGAGTTTATATATGATTTTGATGAAGACTATGCCTTGGCTGAGCCCGAATGTGCGTATGTATTTGAAAAAAGCCCCGACGGCAATTATTATATGAAAAACGCCGCATCGGGATTGTATATATGCGCAACACGAAATTCTACAAAATGTACCCTTACCGAAACGCCCGAAGAGCCTGTTGAGGTAGTTGCAAATTTAGATGGTACACTTTCCATAATCGACGTAGGCACACAAAGATATTTTACATTGATAAATACTGACCAGGGATATGTTTTCAGATGGTATTACGATCTGCGCGATGAAGCTATGCTTACGGTTTTCGCACAGGAGGAATAATCCAACATTAAATTAAACTCAAAAACAAAAGGCCTGCACGGGTATTTGATACCTATGCAGGTTTTTAATGTTTAATTTAGTATTTTATTGACTTTATTTCATCTATCGCAAGCGCGAAAGCGGCGTTTGCGGACAAAATACGTATATCGTCACGCGTCCTAATTCTGCCTCTGCAAAAATTAAATTCTTTACTAAATGTGCCCCTTTTACTCGATATTCCGATATATACAAGCCCAACGGGTTTTCTCTCATCTCCCTGCGGCCCTGCCAAGCCTGTTACCGACAGAGCAATATCAGACCCCACAATATTACGGACATTTTCAGCCATCTGTATCGCGGTTTGATGTGATACCGCACCATATTCTGACAGAATATCCTCAGAAACATTTAAAACCCCGCTTTTTATTCTGTTTGAATACGAGCATATCCCACACTCGAACACCGTGCTTGCTCCGCTTACATCGGTTATCAGCTTTGAGATAAGTCCTCCCGTACAGCTTTCTGCGGTCGAAACAGTTATATTGTTAGCTTTAAGCAGCTCTACCAAAGCTGTTTGCATATCGGGAGCATCGGTTGAGTAAACGTATTTACCGCCAATGAGTTCAACAGCTTTTTCAACGGCTTTTTCAAGAATAGGGGAGTGTTTGTCTCTGTCAAACTTTATCCCCAAACGAACACGGACCATGCCTGTGTACGCGTATGTCGCATATGTTATTTCGGGGAAAAAGTCAGTTATCGTCCCGAGCTTTTTATCTGCTTCCGATTCGGATATGCCGTATGTCAATATATTTTTCGTGAATACACGTTGATTACTGATTTTTTCAAAATAAGGAATCGCATAAGATTCGAACATAGGTATCATTTCTTTCGGCGGACCCGGGAACATTATCAAAGTTTTGTTTTGCTTTTCGAGAATGAAACCGGGTGCGGTTCCGTTTGGGTTATACATTACAGTGCAGTCCTTAGGCAAATAAGCCTGCTTTTTGTTGTTTTGCGACATTGCCTTACCGGATCTTTCAAAATAACCGCATATATCATCATATATGTCTTTGTGAAATATCATTGGAACATCAAAGTATTCACACGCAGCTTCCTTTGATAAATCATCGGCGGTGGGTCCCAATCCGCCTGTTGTTATTATAATATCGCAATCGGCATATTCCATGTTTAATATCCTTTTGAATCTTTCTGCGTTGTCGCCTACGGTAATGCGTTTATATACATTTATACCGTAAAGAGCAAGCATTTTTGAAATGTATACTGCGTTTGTGTCTGTTATTTCGCCAAGCAGAATTTCCGTTCCTATAGAAATTATAGTTGCGTTCACAGGTCATCACCCCACTATAATAATACTGCGCAGAACACAGCATTATGTATTCTGCGCATAAAATTATCTGTTTAATAAATAATCTATAAAGTCACGCACCGCGCCGTGACCGCCGTCATGCTCGCATATAAAGTCGGCGTATTCCTTTACCGATTTGTGCGCGTCATTGGGACAGGCGGAGATACCGCACAGCTTCATACATTCCAAATCGTTAAGGTCATCGCCTATATACGCGACGTTTTGCGCGGTTAGATTAAGCTTGCAAAGCATATCCGCCATTGCCGAGGGTTTGTCGGTAACACCCTGATACAGCTCTGAGACACCCACCTCTTTTGCCCTGTTTGCAACTATTTCCGAAGTTCTGCCTGTAATTATAGCGGTTTTAATTCCCGCTTTTCTGAGCAAAACATTCAACCCGTAGCCGTCCTTGCTGCTGAAAGCTTTCATAACCTCGCCGTTATTCCCGATATATATTTTTCCGTCGGTCATTGTGCCGTCTACGTCCATTATAAGAAGCTTAATATTGTGTTCCATAATAAATAGTATCCTTTATTTATTCTTGCTTTGGCAAAACTTATCCCACATTTCCAAAACGTATGGTTTTTTGCATTTTGTACGCATCTCGTCCGGGATTGTGTGTATGAATTCTTCAAATTCCGTTACCGAAACATCGTGCTCCGCAAGCAAATAACACGCAAAGTTGGGATGATAATGATGAAGCCCCGTTATGAACATATATGGCGAATATCCCCACTCTTTTTCTTGCTTTATGGGCATTATGTATTTGCTGATAAGCTCAAGAATCTTTATTATATCGTATTTGTTGCCGAGGGTCATATTATAGTAGTTTGCGATAAGCTCTGTGTTAAGATTGCCCGCGCCTCTGCCCATACCGTAAAGCGAAGAGTCTATTACAAGGCGTCTGCTTGTTTCGTATTCTAAAATATCCTGTGCCGTAATAAAGGCAAGATTCATATTGTTGTGCGAGTGAAATCCTATTACAGCCTCGGGTGCGAGAATATTATCAAGTATCTTAAAATAGCGCCTGAAATCGGATTTTATCATATATCCAAAGCTATCAACAATAGAAACGGCATACGGTTCAAGCTTCGCTATTTCTTTCGCGAGAGAAGCGTATTCATCAACGGTATAGTCGATGGTAACCATGGGCTGTACAAACAGCTTATAGCCTGCCTTTTTTACAGCCTTTGACATCTTAAGAGCTTCTTCTACCTGATGCTTGTAGAATACTACTCTTATCCCGTCTATAGACTTACCCGTGTATGGGGTAAGGTTTTCGGGTTTGAACTGCATAACGTCAGCCATTGCCAATATTATTGTTCCGTCACGATTTTCAGGCAAAAAGTCGCCTATCCTCTCAATTGTTTTAAATTGAGTCATATTGTCCTCATTTGCAGCGGCGTTAAGATACCCCACTTCCACAAAATCAAGCTTTGCGTCAATAAGACTTTTTACCGTATCGCGGATCATACCGTTGTCAAAATGCCAACCTGTTATGTAGCCTCCGTCACGTAAAGTACATTCAAGCAAATTAAATTTATCCATAACATCACCGTTTACACGCGGCGCGTGTACCTTTCAAAAAGTATTGTTTACAGTTCAAGATTTAAAACTGCCTGCGCAAGGTCAAAGTCTTCGGGGTTGTTGATATCAATAGACTCTTTAAAGCTTACTTCTTTTATGTATGGGTTGTTTCCTATCCTTCTGCCGGTTTTCAAATAAGTTTCTTTAGGTATTACATAAATGCCCGAGGTTTCTCTGTATATGGGCTTTAAGTCTTGACTTCGGGGAAGATTTGTCGCGTCAAAATTTATGGGTTTGTTATCCTGCCACAAATAATCCTGTATTTTAACGGCGCAAAACGCGCTGTCATATTTGCCGCTTAAAACGGCGTTTACACATTCCTTTATCGTATCTACCGTAATGAACGGAGCTGTCGCGTGAGCGTATACATATATGTCGGCGTCAACCAAATCAATAAAGCTTGAAAATATCTGGTTAAAATTAGAGGTGGGGAGATCAAGCTTTTCATCACGCTTTACAAAGTCAACACCGTCGATAAGGAACGGCACCACGTCTTCACTGCTGCAAAAAACGCTTATAGAATCAAAAACACGGCTTTCCTTAAGCGCTTCCAGCTGATGTTGAATTAAAGGCTTGTCCCCGAGTAATTTTGTGTTTTTACCGGGCAACCTTTCGTTATTAAGCTTTATGGGCATAATTGCTTTTATTAACATCGCTTTACCTCAAATTAAACAAAATTATTTTTTCTTTATCTTGTTAATTACAGCATATACAGGTTTTCTGAATACATCTTTTTCATAATTATTCATATATATAAGCCAGTTAAGTACAAAGAATATAATAGTGTAAACGATAATACCAACAAGTAATATTAAAAGATTTGAAGAAAAATCAATAAAATGACTTGCAAATATTCCTAATCCCGTCATTGCTGCGGGCAATGCAAAACGGGGGAGCATAACACTCCAGAACTTTGGAATGTTTATTCTTATTCTTTTCCAATAGTACCAGTTCATTACAAACCAGGTGCCTATTACTGAGCATATGTTTGTCATAAGCGCCGCACCGACAATACCCATATTATAAACTGCAGGGATTGTTGTGGCTACGTTGGCAATAGCCACACATAAATAAACAATAGAACGGAATTTGTGCTTGTTTAGTGCTACTATCGAGGAATAAGCCACGTTTTGGATCAAAGGAACAACAGAAGGCACGATCAAAAGCAGCGCCACCCAGTATGCCTTAAGACAGTCTTCACCGTATTCGTCTCCCACCCAGAGATAAATAAACTGTCTTCCGAATACAACAAATCCTGAAACGATAAGCGAAACCACGTAAAACTGGATTCTCCCTATCCTTATGAGCAATTCGTCAATTTCGTGCATATTGCCCTCGCTACATAAACTGCTTACAATTTTTGTTATTTTTGGGGTTAACACATTTGATATATTTAGAGATATATTTTGCGTTATCATTTCAAATGTGGCACCAATTTGGTATATACCTACCCAAGCAAACTCCATTGCGTATCCTATTATAACTTTATCGGTTTGAGATTGCAGTTGATTAACAAGAGTAGCTACAAACACCCAGAATGTGAAGAAGAAAAGCTCTTTTAACAGCCATGTTTCGGGCTTTTTATAAAGGGGCTTTATCTTAATGACCTTTTTTATGTATGCAGCATAAACAAATCGTATCAGTATGTTAAGTGTAAGAGATACGCATATAAGTGAGATAGATGACGGCCATATATACAGTACCGCAATATTTAAAAATGCAGGTAATATTGAGACAAATATGTTTACTATTTGTAAGAATATGTATTTTTCGTATGATGTTATTACAGAGGTGTAAGGTGAAAACAAGAAACCGATAGAGACATTTACGCTCATCAAAAGAACCAATATGCGCATTGTCTCTATTTCGGACGCGGATTTGTTTCCGCCGTAAATGTTATCGACCAGAAACGTCAAAACTATGCCTGCAGTAAGGCACAGCGCGGCAATAACTCTGAATATATTAAGAAATAAACCGTAAAGCTTGCGATACTGCTCAATATCGTTTTCACCCAAAGCTTTTGAAAGATACCTTATTACGGCGGTGCCCATACCGAGGCTTAGTAAGCTCAGATAACTTACGATAGAAGACGCGGACGTATAAAGTCCGTATTGGTCTTTACCGAGCAGAGAAAGCATCCACGGTGTATATATGATAGGGATTATATTTCCGAGTATTAAATTAACATAAGACAGAGCCACGCCTGCGCGCAGCTGGTTTACACCTTTTGTAGCGATCTTTTTACCCAAGCCGATTATCTCCTATTAGTTTGTCAAAATCCATACGCTCAAATATTTCCAGTTTTCCGCCGCGTGTAGCGTTATATATTTTTATGCCGTTTTTTTCGGCAAATTGCTTTGCAAGATTATAACAACGGGTGTTGTTGCGCATATCGTGAATAACCTGATCTTTTATATCGTCGTCGTATCCCTCACAGAAATAATCCTTTGAATTTTCGTCAACAACTGTTTCTCCCAGTTCATTTATAGTAACTCTGTAATTGTGGTCTACACCGAGCAAATATATCTCTTTGAAGCCCATATAGGCCGCAATGCACATACAGGTAAATGTAACCGTTCCGCGAGAGTCCAACTGCTTGTCTATTTCGGTGGAAAAGCTGTAAGGAAAATCAAGCTCCCTGTTATAATTCGCTTTAAAATAATAAGCGTCTTTTATTTTTATACCGTTGAACCATTTTACATTTATGGGTATAAATTTTATTTTTGAACTTAAAGCGTTTATCTCATCTATGCTGTCGTGGAATATGTTAACATCTTCGCAGGCGTAATATGTAGGACGCCAGTCTGTTTTATCAAAAATTTTGTATATCCGGTTCATACCGAAGGTGATCTCGTTGTTCTTTGCAAGAGTATTCAAATCTTCAGCAGCAAGGCTGGGTCCGTTGCCTATTACAAAGCAACGCTCACCCTTATGTATATCTTTAAGCTTTCTTAGCTTTTTTGCGTAACGCGTTTTGGAAAAATCGGTAAATTGTTTAGCTTGTATGCGCGAAATAACAGATTTTAAGGGACGCAAAAACACTCACCTCAATACAACGGTAGTATACTTGATTATATCATAACCAATCAATTAGTCAACAAAAAAATCACAGAAACATCACTTTTTGGCTTTTAGTAATTGAACAGGTCAAAGAAAAATTTATAGGCAGGGATATTGTTGTTAAGTATGAGACTGCGTGCGTTTTCAAATGCCATTGCACCGCCTATAAGGGCGGAGATAACACAGAATACGCAAAAAACACCAAGCAGCTTGGAATAAAGGGGCGGAACGACATCTTTTGCTTTTTCCAAGATTACCAGCATACCAAGTGATCCGATAATTGACATAATAAGCATAATATCTGTTTCGTATCTCAGGTGTACGCCGCCCATACATACGTCCAAAAACGCAATGATCACGGCTGCGGCAACTGCGAGAATTATCACAGCGCGTTTTGAACGGTTTTCTTTTCCTTTAGACGATAACAATGAGCCGAATATACCCCATGTTATGGGATAAGACAGCGCGCCCACCGTGGCAATATTGTAAATATATGAACGGTAAACGTTCAAATCTGTTTTTTGCGTGAATATAAACGGAAATGTACCGCTTACTCTCGGCGGCTGTAAAAACATATGATAAATTGCCGGGAAGAACAGGAAAAGCCTGATGTTGTTCTTTGAAGTGTCGCTCACAGTGATATTATAAATCGCGCCAAACTGGAAGGGTGAATCGAAACGTGCCTTATTATAAATCATAAGGGCGACACCGCAAACGGCAACAGGCACAAAAAATGCTGTGACCGACACAATTTTCTCTTTATTTTCGCGCTGCTGTAAAAGATATGAAATAAACAGCGGAACGAGCATTACACAATACAGTATTGATATCGGTCTTGAAGCAAGCAGAGAAACCGCGCCAAGCCCCGCCAAAGCAAATAAAAGTATTCGGGACACGGTTTTTTTCGCGTGAACTGCCTTAAATGAGGCAAACAATGTTAACGCGAGAAACAAAATTCCAGACAAACAGGCTATATTATACATATTAGCCATAGACTGCGAAGCGTAGATAAGTGAGGAGAAGCATATCGCGGGCATTGCCAGGCACATTAAAACAAGGGACGGCTTTTTGCAGTAATGCTTAACTATTTCGATAAACGCGAGGCAGATAAAAAGACATCCGAAGAACGAAAGGAAAAGTGAAGCGCTGTGCTCGGTGGGGATATGACCTGTAAGAGCATAATACGGATAGTAGTAATAGATTATGGGCGCGACGCCGAAGTAAGAATATGTGTTGCCGTTATAATATGCGCTGTCCCATACAAGCCCCGAGCCTGAGGCGTATTTGCCGCGTTCAGAGTTATCGTATACATTTTCAAGAGCCGATACTCTCGCGTTGTCAAGATCAACATCTATGTTTAGATGACCGTCTAAAAAAGCGTCAAACTGGCGCGCATAAAGACCGCATTCCGTGAGGTCCGATGCGGTAAGCGGATGTGAATATGATTTTGTTTGGGTTTTTGAGGAAGTAAAATTATTCAAGAAAATCGAGTTAAGCATACATACGGCAATAACAATTGCCAAAAGCGCAATATGACCTCGGTTGTTTTCGTCATACTCTTTATTGTACGCCTTATTGCGGATTATAACAAATATGCCGCATATTATTATGCAGGATAAAACGTATCTGAAAAAGTTAAAGCTTATAGGCGGTTTCGCGTTTATGGTTATATTGGACAGACTTATATTTGAGTCTGACGAATTAACGCTTATTTTAAGAGATTTTAGTTTGCCTGCGGGGTTTATCTTAAAATAACCGGTCGTTTCTTTTGCTCCGCAGAAAAACCTGTATTTACCCGCAAGCTGATATTCGTAAGCAAAGTTTTCATCAAGCATCATTATTTGAAAATCGTTGTACGATATCATACCGACAGCCGATATTCCCACGCAGCAGGCGGGGATATCTATATTATCTATGTACAGGCCGTCACTTTCCTGTCTTACATCGGGATTATTGTTAAGCTTGATAGAATGTGGTTCATAACCTCCTATTGCGCTTTTTATCAAAATGCTGTTCGAAAGTATCAGCTCGGCAAATACAAGTAAAATGCATATTACCGAAATAATAAGCGCGTTATGATATTTGGTGGGAAGACTGCTTTTTTGTTTCTTGTTTTTTGACATTGTTTGTTATCTCCGTTTCAATTGATTATCAGCTTTGAAAAGCAACAGCGGTATCGGAAGACACAACTATGCTGTTTATGCACACCGCTGCCGCAACACATAAAAGCCGTCTGCCCTCGCAGTTAATCTCAAGCATATATCCGAGACCGGAGGAATCGGGGCTTTGCGACATAACGACGCTTTTGTCGGCGTCATATATTTCATAAGTGGGCGCCAAGCCGTATATATGCCAGCTTATTCCCGAAAACACATATTGCTTTCTCATATGATTGAACGTGAGTCTCAGTTTATCCGTTTCACCGCTTAAATAATATACCGTTATAGGAAGCTGAACGGATGTTTGTAATATTTTAAAAACACGTTTTCCGTTTTCATCAAAGATGTACATTGCGTCACCCAGCAAACCGTATTTGCCCGCAACGCGGTACACAAGCTTTCCGCAGTTGTCGTATACGGAGTATCGGTCTTTGCTGTCGCCGGTGTCACGGACAATATACATCTTCAATGCATTCACCTCACATTCTGTAAACATAACTATTATAACCACTGAGCGCAATATTTACAACAGTTTTTATAATATAGTTTTACTTAATTAATAAAAATATGCGAAAAAGACATCCTAAAGCGAATATATGTAAATCTTAATGAAGATAATATCAACAGATTGATTTCGGGAGGTGATTTTTATAAACACCGCACAATTAATAATGTCGCTGTTTAACGCATTTTGGGTCGGCGGACTAATATGCGCCGTGTGCCAGATCTTTATTGATAAAACCAAGGTAACGCCCGCAAGAATACTTGTAACACTTGTTGTTTTAGGAGTATTTTTTACGGCGATAGGTATTTATGAGCCTTTGGCAGATTACGCGGGCGGCGGCGCGACTGTACCGCTTATGGGCTTTGGATATACCATTGCCAAAGGGGTAGAGGAATCTGTTAAAGAGCAGGGGGCGTTGGGTATATTATCAGGTGGAGCCGCTGCCTGCGCAGCGGGAATATCGGCCGCTGTGGTTTTTGGATATATTTTTTCGCTTGTGTCCCGCTCATCGGAAAAGAAGTAAAAAAATTGTAATGCAATTATTGTTAAAAGTCACAAATTAGAGTAGTCTGATTTGTGACTTTTGTTTAAAAAATCGAAATTGATAAAAATTTGCGATTTAAAGGGATAAATTAATATTTTTGCTTGACAACACAGCGTTTCGACTATATAATTAAGACAATCGGTATTGAGTGCGTTTTGCGCGTAATCCGGAATTTATTATGGAGGTTTCTGTTAGAAATGAGATTCACAAAATTACTTAAAAAGACAACTGCGTGTCTGCTCGCAACTTTAATGGTTATCGGCAGTGTTGCTATGCTTAATATGACAGCATTTGCAGCTGACGACAGCATTATGGCAGGCGCATCCGAAAGCACGGCAATAGGAGTAGGCGACAATGTTACAATCAAACTTGGCGCAAAAGACTATAACGGCAATGAGATAAACTCTATGTATGCATATCTTGTTTATACCGTTAAATCCATACTCGGCGACAAAGCTACAATCGAAACAAGCTACTATGTTTCTTCTGTCAGCTATCTTTTAAAGCTCGATATGAACATTAACGATATAGAGCTTAAAACATATGCCGAAGAGAGAGATTCGGATGAGGACATAGTTTATGTTATCGGTAAAGGTTCAGACGTTCTTATTAAGAGCGGCGCTATTGAGCAAGACGAAGACATGAAAGAAGTTAAAGGCTTCTGGAGAATATTCTCTTACACCGTTGAAGATATCGACGAAAACGATGTAGCAAAGATTTCCTGCCGTTTAACTGCTTCTTATCTTGAGAGAATGGGCATAACAGAGGATATGATTGCCAATATGTTCAATATCGACTCAGACAACGAGTGGTACAAAAACATATATCCTATCGTTATGAGCCTTGGTTGGACAGTAACAAAATACATCAAGCTTGATGACCTCGTTCTTCAAGGCAACGGTGTTCCCAACAAAGCAGAGATAGGCGTTTACAAAACAGCCGAAAGACTTACCGTAGAAGCTTCTACATATCTTGCAAAGAGCGGAGAAAAGACAGAGAGAATCACTATTCCTACCGGAACAGAGGTTGTTATAGCCGACTACTCTAACGGTTATGCTACCGTATATCTTCTTCTCAACGGCAAATACTATAAGACAACAAAAGTTACCATCAACAGCTGTGACCTGGTAAGCAAAGAGAGAGCACTCTTCTGCGACAACGGTCTTAAAGAGAAGAGCTTTGTAAAGGTTACAGAGCTTTACGGTACAGATACCGATTCTTTTGAAGGCTACAAAGATTTCTGGTTCACAAGCGTTAAAGATTACAAAGACTATCCTCTTATCTATGATGTACTTTACGAGATCAAGTATGCATACGGCGATGCGGCATACATAGTTCCCGCATCTCCCATAGTTGTAAACGGCACAGACGTTACTGAGGAGTATTGCCTTGCAATTCCGCCTAAGTACCTCAAATCTGCAGCCGGCACATACAGAACAACAACTAAGGTTTCCGTTCTTAACGTGGACAGAAACACAGAGATCGGTTCTTTTGCGGCTAACACTGTTTTCTATTCAACAGGTGAAGTTATCGACGGATATCTCCGTGTAAGATACAACGGTCTTAACGGTGTTGTAGACGCTTCTAAGCTTGAGTACGTTTCTAAGAATGTTATTAACTACACAAGCTACAAGCTCGGCGATGTTGTTTACATTAAGAAGAACATCACAGAGGATTATGACGGCAACGAGATATTTGCCGACAGAGAAAGCAAGAATTACTTTGGTATTGACTACGCAACAGACTTGTACGAAACACAGTTTGAGGTTGTATTCGTAGCTAATGACTGGGTAGAGCTTGAAGAAACAGCACAGTCTGTTGAAGAGCACAACAGAGATACCGAGAATTATGAGTTCTCCGTAATCCTTCCCATAACAAGCATTTCTAAGAGATACAACGACAGCGACACAGACGAGTTCTCAGATGTAGTAACAATGTACGGTGACGCTACTCTTGACAAAGAAGTAAATCTTGAAGACGTAACAACAATTCAAAAGCACGTTGCTTCTCTTACTAAGCTTACCGGTGTTGCTCTTAACAACTCAGACGTTACAGGCGACAAGAAGGTTAATATGGAAGACATAACATCCATTCAAAAATATGTTGCTAAGCTTATCACTAAGTTCCCCGCAGAAGAGAAAAAAGCTAACTGATTTAAGAAACAACGATTAACAAATTCGGCGCTTCGCAATATGCGAAGCGCCTTTTTGCACATAAAACATATTTTGGCAAGTAAAAACGCTTTCCTCGCTATATGAAGAAAGCGTCTATTGGTGTATTAATATGTATAATTATTCCTCAACATTCTTCGGAGGATATTCTCCGGAAGCTTTTAATTCTTCAAGGCAGGAGCTGCAATATATAGGACGGTCGTCACGCGGTTTAAACGGAACGGTTGCCTCGCCGCCGCATTTTGCGCAAACTCCGGTAAATGTCTCGCGGGCAGCTCTTATAGCCTTTTTGCGTGCGTCGCGGCATTCTTTGCATCTCTGAGGCTCGTTAGTGAGACCCTTTTCGGCGTAGAATTCTTGTTCGCCTGCAGAAAAAATAAATTCTTTTCCGCATTCCTTGCAGATTAATGTTTTGTCTTCATACATGATAGTTTGTACCTCGCTTTGGTAAAATTATATTCTAAGCACCGCCCGGCGATGCATAAAATCATATGTAAATATCTTTAAGCTTTCTTCTTATCCGCTGCATTGCGTTATTAACGGATTTAACGCTTATCTCAAGGTCGCGAGAAATATCGGTATAGCTTTTGTTGTTGATATAACGTACAAGAACATTATATTCAAGCTCTGAGAGCCGTGACCTTATAAGCTTATATGTATCGTTGAACATTTCTTCGTCTATAAGCTTCTGCTCGGGGTTTTCAAGCGAAGACGACGTCTCGCTTAAATATTCGTCATAAGACACATAAGACTTAAGGGGAATATTTTTATCGGAATTTGCAGTTCTGCAAAGAGATAACATTCTGTTAAGTATGCAAGTGTCACAAAAAGTCTTAAAGCTTGTATTTCGACTGCTGTTATAAGTTTTTGTGCATATATAAAGGCTCAATAGCCCTTCCTGAACAAAATCGTTAAACTCAAAGCCCGCAACGTTAAATGAACCCGCCTTTGCTTTAATAGCAGGTAAAAAACGCTCCGAAAGCTCAGAAAACGCTGCCATGTTGCCGTAGTCTACCAACAAAGAGAGCTCTTCGTCCGTACAGTCCGAAAGCGGTTTGCTGTTGTAACAGTGATTCACTCAAACGCCTCTTTCTAAAACTATTGCAGTTATATTACAATAAAAAAATCCGCAAGTCAACATTTTTTTAGAAAAATTTTTGAAAAATTATGTATTTTTTTGAAAAATATTGCTATTTTTTAAAATCTTTTATGTTTACTGTATCAAAAAAGTTAATTTTATTAAAAACAGAAATTAAATTTTTGTCCAAAAATTTACCCGCGACTGTTCAATCTCGCGGGCAATTTTTTACACGATTTTTTCAAATACCATTGTCGCCTGTATGCGGTCGCCGCCTAAAAGTCCTTTGCTTCCGCCGTTGGATGTCGTAATTGTGTGTAAGCGGTAGCCTTTACTTGCCTGGTCGTTTATGACCGACTCCAGCTCGGTAAGATTACCTGAGCCTGTTCCCAAAAACTTCTCTTTGAGAGTTACCTGCAATACAACGTAGTGCAGATTTTGTCCCGATGCGGTAGAATAAGTGGAATAATCGCTGTAATCCATTTTTGTTCCTCCTTTCATCCTTATTTATATCATTCATTACTGCTTCATTATTTTTTCTATGGCTGCTATTTTAGCGGAAATGCAGAACACCTCCATTGCGATTTTCAGCTCCTGCATAGGCGGATATGAGGGGGCTATTCTTATGTTGCTGTCGTTTGGGTCTGTATGATAAGGATAAGTAGCTCCCGCACACGTGAGTTTTACGCCCGCTTGCTTGCAAAGCTCAATTGTTCTTTTCGCGCAGCCTGGCATTACATCTACGCTTACAAAATATCCTCCGCAAGGTTCAACCCACTCTGCAACCGAAGTTTCCTTGAGGTTTTTTGTAAGTGAATCAATAACCGTGTCAAATCTTGGCTTTAAAACCTTTGCGTGAAGCTTTGCGTGTTCAACAATCCCGTTATAATCTTTAAAATACCGTGCGTGACGCAGCATATTTATTTTGTCATAGCCAATGGTTTTGTATTTGTATTTATCTTTTATTATCTTCATATTGTTATCGCTTGCAGCCATAGCCGCAACACCTGCGCCCGGGAATGTGATTTTAGAAGTTGAGCAAAACATTATTGGCAGATCTTCATTGCCGTTCTTTAAACATTCATCATAAAGGCTGAGTAACTTTTGGGGCTTTTCGCAAAAATCGTGAACACAGTAGGCGTTATCCCACATAATGCGGAAATCCTTTGCCTTTGGTTTAAGTGAAGCAAATCTTTTTACTACACTGTCGCTGTAAACGATACCCTGG
The DNA here is from genome assembly GCA_024690965.1 of Clostridiales bacterium. Taxonomy (GTDB): domain Bacteria; phylum Bacillota; class Clostridia; order Oscillospirales; family Acutalibacteraceae; genus JAEEHZ01. Next base: position 88,965 of record JAILOG010000001.1, on the reverse strand, counting down.
GGATTGCTGTATTTCGGTACACACCATATTCCTTTTATGGCGTCGTCGGAGGATACAAGCATTTCTATCATATCCATATCGGGACCGTCCTTGAGCATTGGAATATTGATCATTTCAAAACCGAAATATTCGGTTATTGCAAAATGACGGTCATATCCCGGAACAGGACACAAAAACTTGATCTTGTTCTGTAAAAGCCAAGGCTTGCAACCGTTTATACCTTTTGTCATAAAGCAGGATATCGTATCAAACATCATATTAAGGCTTGAGTTTCCGCCCACCATAATGTTTTCTTCCGGCGCCTGAAGCATTTGGGCAAAAATTCTTTTCATTTCGGGCAAGCCCTCGAGCAGACCGTAATTTCTGCAGTCAAACCCGTCCTCGGACAGGAAATTTGAATCGCTTTTAAGTACGTCAAATATATCATTAGATATATCAAGCTGTTCCTTGCAAGGTTTACCTCTTGACATATCGAGACTCAAATTTTTTGAACAAAATGCATCATATTCATCTTTAAGCTTTGTATATTCAGATTGTAAGTCTTTTTCAGAGGCGGATTTGTAATTTAACAACACTTACCACTCCAATAATCAAAATAGCATATTTACTAATTATACGCCTGAGAAAGTATTTTATCACAGCTTAGGCAATTTTTCAAACGAATTTTCCAATTCTTTATCCGTGGGAATATAATCTGTCATTGATTTTGTGTTGTAGGCGTTGTAAGCTGTCATATCAAAAAATCCGCTTCCCGTGAGACCAAACAAAATTGTTTTTGCTTCGCCTGTTTCTTTGCATTTTAATGCTTCATCAATCGCGGCTCTTATTGCGTGTGAAGATTCGGGAGCAGGAAGTATCGTTTCTACACGTGAAAACAATGTGGCGGCTTCAAACACTCTTGTTTGCTCAACCGAAACGGCTTTCATATAACCGTCGTGATAAAGCTTGGATATTATCGGCGACATACCGTGATATCTAAGTCCTCCTGCGTGGTTTGGCGAAGGTATGAAATCACATCCTAAAGTATACATTTTAGCCATGGGTGTTATCTTTCCCGTGTCGCAGAAGTCGTAGGCGTATTTTCCTCTTGTAAGCGACGGACAGGAGGCAGGTTCAACGGCAATAAACTCCGTGTTTGCTCTTCCTTCAAGCATATCTTTCATAAACGGAGCGATAAGTCCGCCCAAATTTGAGCCGCCGCCTGCGCAGCCGATAATAACATCGGGATATTCATCCAGCATTTCCATTGCTTTTTTAGCCTCTAAGCCGATTATAGATTGATGCAAAAGCACCTGATTGAGAACGGAGCCTAAAACATATCTGCAATTGGGGGTTGTCGCGGCTTTTTCCACAGCTTCACTTATCGCGCAGCCGAGACTTCCCGTTGTATCGGGAATTTCAGCCAAAATTTTGCGCCCGGCTTCCGTTGTGTTGCTGGGGCTTGGCACAACATCTGCGCCGAATGTCTGCATCGCTATTTTTCTGTACGGCTTTTGCTCTGCGCTTCCCTTTACCATATATACCGTGAGCGGTATCTTAAAATACGCGCACGCTTCGGAAAGTGCGGTACCCCACTGTCCCGCGCCTGTTTCGGTCGTAAGTGATGTAATACCCTGCTGTTTTGCGTAATATGCCTGCGCAACGGCAGAATTTAGCTTGTGGCTTCCCGATGTATTGTTCCCCTCATATTTATAATATATTTTTGCGGGCGTTCCCAAGGCCTTTTCTAAGTTGTACGCGCGCATAAGCGGAGAAGGACGGTATACTTTATATATCTCAAGTACCTCTTCGGGTATGTCAAAATAACGTGTAGTGTTGTCAAGCTCCTGGCGCGCAAGCTCTTTGCAGAAAACGGGATAGAGGTCTTCTTCTTTTGCGGGCTCAAGCGTTGCGGGGTTCAAAAGCGGTTCCGGCAACGATTTCATATCTGCGCGAAGGTTATACCACTGTGTGGGCATCTGGTCTTCCGATAATACAAATCTGTAAGGTATCTTTTTCATAGTGTGTTCCTCCAAATATAAAAAATCGCTCTTATCCCATAATAACATGGGACAAAAGCGTAAGCTTCTGCGGTGCCACCCAAATTGACGCCTGACTTATTCAGGCATCCGCTCTGCGTTTTAAAACGGCTTTTTGTTAGTACGGAATAAAGCTTTTCCGTCAGGTATTACTAAGGCGAGAATACAGACCCGTTCCTCCTGCTCTCATAAGGCCATTCGCCGGTTACATCACGCCGCAATCCCAGCGCCTGCGGCTCTCTTTGCTTCTGCAGATCCGGTTACTACCCCTTAATCAACGATTTAGGTGATTATACTACCGATTATACGCATTTGTCAATTATATTTTATTCTTTTCATATTTTGCAATTAAATTCATAAATTAATATGGAATACCGGATAATATATTTGGTTAACTTTAAAAAATAAACTGTTTCTAAAGCTTCTTCAATATGTAACAAATTGAATTTTGTCACATAGCTTGATTTTTACTCGTCATTATATCAAATAATCATTACTCGGAAGATGGTAATATGAAACGTACACGCAGACGTTTTATTTGATATTTACATCATCCTATTATACAGTCTGTCTAAAAAAGCCTCGGTCATATCCGCCCAGGAATAGGCACTCATATATTCGCCGCGGTAACTGTTAATAGTGAAAGTATCGCCGTTTAAAAAGCGATACAAGTCACAATCAATTTTTTCCGGATAAACACGCATAGTGGCTTGCTTTATTTCAAAGATGTCTTCTGCACCGACATTTTTTAAAGCGGATCGCAGTGACCTTATGATTACATCAAACTGTTTTTGCATGGAACGGTCATATGCAGCGTCCTCATATAGCGCGGAAAATGCCGCCGCCCTTGTAACGCTTCCGCCTTGCCTGTCAATAAGATATGCCAAAAGCTCTTTTGATTTGGAACGGGGGAAAGAGACGACTTGTCCATCCGCAAAAAGATCAAATTCCCCGAAAGTGCGCGCCGAAATGTGTACGCCTTTATTCGACAAAGTTGCTTGAGGACCGCGCAAGCTTACGGCGTAGTTGATTTCCTCAGTGAGGCGCTGCTTGTTTACGGGCTTTAAAAGATACCCCGACGCATGGAGTTTAAAGGCATCCAACGCATATTCTGAATACCCGGTTAAGAAAATTATTGCCGTATAAGGATGCTTATTTTTGATAATTTCGGCAAGCGTAATTCCGCTCATATCAGGCATATTAATATCAAGAAGCGCAATATCGCAATTATTATTCTCAAGCCACAAAAGTGCGTCTGTTGCGCTTGAAAATCCGTAGACTTCCGGCTTTTGCGGTAGCTCCCGACAAAGGTCTGTTGTCATTTTCAGAATGAGAGGTTCGTCATCAACACAAATAATTTTCATAACTTTACCTTGCACTCCTTCTTGAATTATTGTTTAACGCGAAGAAAAGCGTTTTGCAATTTCCGAATTTGTCGGCACATTCATTACTTCTCGCAAAGGCTAAAAGTTTTACAAACGGGGACCAAGTTTTTTTGCTTTCGTCCATTACAGACAAATTCTTTGATATAAATAAGATTTTGTCTAATTTTCTTCATTGACTAATTTGTTTTTACCCTAAATCATACAAACTTATGTCTAACAAATGTCCGGCAAATCCTGCGAAAACAAACGACTATTTCTTCTTCCTGTCTTTTTTAACAGGAATGAGAATTGTAACTGTAGTTCCTTCGCCAATAATGCTGTCAATAGTTAAAGTACCGCCGCACATTTTCTCAATTCTTTCACGCACGTTATGTATTCCTATATGTTTTTCGTCCGGACTGTGTTTCTGATTTACATCAAATCCTTTGCCGTTATCATGTATGACGATTTCGTGATAACCTTCAATTTTTCTTGTAGAAACTGTAACAAGTCCTTTCTCGCGGATACGTACTCCGTGGCGTATTGCGTTTTCCATAAGCGGCTGCACTGTCAGCGCAGGAACTAAAAAATCAGTGTCACGCGTATCATATTTTACGCTGACAGTCGGAAATCGTATCATCTCAATTTCGCAATAAACCTGCGTGTGCTCCAGCTCATTTTTAAAAGGGATGAGCTGAGGCTTATCGAGTGTGTCGATATTTTGCCGCAGATATGTTCCGAATTTCTCGGTAACGTTGAATGCTTGTTCCGGGTCGATACGGCAAAGCGCTTGAATCGAGGAAAGGGTGTTATACAAAAAATGCGGCTGTATTTGAGACATTATGATACGTATTCGCTGTTCAGCCATGAATGCCTTTTCATGCTCATGTACAAACTGAAGATGAAGCCAAATATAGTAAAAAGGACAACTGATTACCATGGCTATCGACAAAAGCGATATGACTCCTTCTGTTTGAACAATAAAGGTGTCAAGCAGAACAGCAAAAACAACCACCGCCGTATTAAAAATCGGGATGATCACCTGAAATCTCCGTTTATCGGTTTTTGCGCTAAGTGTCAAATAGATCATATATACAATCATTATCGCACTGCATATATGACTGCTGTATGCGAGCGGTCCACGGTAAAAATGGTTGTCATTGCTGATGCCAAAGCAAATATCAGTGAACAGCGATGTCATATTTATAATCGTATTGATACCAATTAATATCCAAAAGGGTGTCTGGTTTCTTTCCGATTTGATAATAAGGCAAAAAAGCAATAGAATAAGAGGTCTTACAGAATAGCCGTAAATAGAGGAAAGCGTTCTTATAAAAGGTATCTCCGAGTTAGAGTCTATCACATTCTGAATAATTATAGTGATGATAAGGGCAAAATTTATTAAAATGATTATCCTGTTGTTTCTTTTTATGTACGGATCAATAAAAGTTACCAGAATCAGACCAAGCATTTGCAGAATAAGCGGTATTATCGCATCCATAGCATTTTGTGTTATCAAACTTTGCATAAATTTTTTCCCTTCTGACTTTTCTCACCTTTCAAGGCCAGTATAACACAAATAATCGTAAGACACAAGATGATTTATGTAAACATCCTGTTCCAGTATATTAACTCTGTGAAAAACTTTATAAAAACGAAAATATTGTAGTATTTGTTGGACATTTGTTGGACACGTGTTGTTATTATACCATAGTGAAAAGTTGAGAATCGGTCTATCAGTGGAAAAAAAGAATAATGTTACGGTATATTGTGGCTATAATTATGCAAATAAGCAGTATTTTGAAAAACTGCTAATCATACGACGCCCATAATATATGACTTGTCAGTAGTCTACGTTTGCTTGCGACAATTCTTGTGAACTGTTATCTTAATCATAATTCTAAAAGTATTGTTTTTGAGGGAGGTGGATCAGTGACAAACAAAGAACTTAAAAAGCTTACAAGAACCGAGCTTTTAGAGCTTCTTTTGGCTCAGACCGAACGTGCGGACAGCTTGGAAAAAGAGATAAAAGAATTAAGAAAAAAACTCTCCGAAAAGGAGATTGCAATACAAAATTCAGGTTCAATTGCCGAGGCGGCACTCAAAATTAACGATATTTTCAACGCTGCGCAGGCGGCAGCCGACCAGTATCTTATGAATATCAAAGGCGATGCGGATATGCCATTTGAACAGAAAACAGATGGACGCAAAAATGAGAGCCCTGTGGTTGACCTCCGCAATACCGAGAACAAACCTAAAGAACAAAATGCGCCGCAGATCCGCGCCCTGAAAAAAGCGGTTCCTCTGCCTTGTCAGAAAACAAATGACGGAAGAATATTAGTGCATCGCAAGCCGGTGCGGGAAGAAGATATAGATGATTTTAACTAAGTAATGGCTTATGCTTTTGCCGCATCTCAAAAGAGGGAAAACCCATAATGAAAAAATATACTCCAGAATTTCCCGAAGCTGCTCAAATAGAGCAAGAGCTTCAGAGAGAAAAATACCGTAAAAGATACAGAAGAATTTTACGAAGTACGGTGTATGCTTTGGTTGTTACGGCGGCATTTGCCGTTTTGGTTGCAACACTGTGGATGCCCGTTTTGCAGATATACGGTACTTCTATGACTCCTACGCTTACAGACGGGGATATTGTTGTCTCGCTCAAGGGTTCTTCTTTCGACGCAGGCGATGTAGTGGGCTTTTACTACGGGAACAAGCTTCTTGTAAAACGGTGTATAGCAGGACCCGGTGATTGGGTGGATATTACAAGCGACGGCGATGTTTTTGTTAACGGAAATCTTCTTAAAGAGCCGTATTTGACTGAAAAGGCTTTAGGTGAGTGCGATATGGAGCTGCCGTATCAGGTGCCTGAAAACAAATGGTTTTTAATGGGCGACCACCGTTCCACATCAATAGACAGCCGAAGCTCGACCGTCGGCTGCGTAGAAACAGAACAAATAGTAGGAAAAATCGTTTTCAGAGTATGGCCCTTTAAAAGCTTTGGAAATGTAAAATAATAATTAAAATTAAAAATTGACAGAAAGGAGGGTGAGCATATGACGCAGAGAGAATTGTTGATGGAAACCGTAAAAATAAACAGTAAGCACAAAAGAAAGAAGCGCTGGTACAGAATTGTAAGTGTGTTGTCCGCAATTGTTGTATTCTGCACCACATATGCGCTTATCCTTCCTGCCATAACAATGACAAACGATACATATTGCGGTTTGGAGCATGAGCATACTTTGCAGTGCTATTCAAATCCCGAAGCAGATGTTGAAACGCCTGCGCAGTGGGAGAAAACTATGCAAAATGCCGAGCTTTTGAGCCTTAAGGGAAAAGATACCGCGTCGATAGCAAAAACACAGCTCGGTTACACCGAAAGCTATAAGAACTACATGGTCGTAGGCGGAGATATAACAAAGGGATATACGCGCTACGGTGCATGGTACGGTGACGAATACGCTGATTGGAGCGCAATGTTTGCTTCGTTCTGTTTATACTATGCCGGTGTTAACGACTTCCCGTACGCTCAAGATGTAACTCAGTGGCGAGAGACGCTTGCCTCAGGAGAGTATAACTGTTATTACAGTGCTGATGAGTATATTCCAAATGAGGGCGACCTTTTATTCACAAATGACAATCATGTGGCTGTTGTTACCGATATAAAGAGCGAGTCCGCTACAAAGATCGTTGCCGTTATGGGTGACTGCAACAATAAAGTCGATTATGTAGAGTATTACTTGGGTGACAGCGAGATACTCGGTTTTGCGAAGGTCGATGACAGTGCAAATGTCATACATATTGATGATCAAGCCGAAGTTATAGTGTATTCGGAAATATGCGACGGTATGCTTTGCCTTAAGGCAGATGTAAACGCTGTTGATATTGAAAAGTATTATTGGCAGTGGCAAAGCTCCGCAGACGGCGCGACCGATTGGGCAGATATACAAGATGCTTATTATTTGGAGTATTCAACAGAAGCTACCGACGAGGCTATGAATACTTATTACCGCCTGCGCGGCGTTAAGAGCAAGGGTATGAGAAGCAGGGGAGAAGCTCGAAGCGACGATGAGGAGCTTCACGATATATCACACACCGCCAACGCTTTTGCGCGTGATGACAACTTAACCAGTGATATTATTTATTCAAATGCCGTTTTGGGCGTTACCTTAAGAGGTGCTTCAGGTGGATATTGGGAAAAGGTAACTCAAATTGATGATACTAATGCCACATATATGATAGTATCTCAAAGCGGTTATGCAATTGGTGTAGCAAATGAAAATGCCGGAAATGCATCGGCTAAGGCAGTTACATTTACCTCTGTAGCTGGCTCTAACAATTATTTCACCTGCAACTCCAACGATGAGCAGTACCAGTGGAACTTTGAATCTACTGTTCTTTCTTCGGGCACAGTCAGCAAGATAAAGAATGTTGCCTTTAACACACGGTATTTACGACTTACTGACAGCTCCATTATTGCTACATCTCAGTCGACCGGTCCCACGTTAAACTATAATTCCGGAACAGAAGTTTGGACGTTAAGTTACAGGCAGTCTAGCACCCGTACTTATTATTTGATATATAACAATGGCTTCTCCAGAAGCTACGCTAATACCAATACAAGCAGACGAAATATGGTAATATATAAGCGTGTACCCGGCGTATATGTTACGTTTGAAGATTCCGCCGAGTTGCATGATGATGTTACTGTACAATTACCGATTGGCGGCGGCAGCGTACAGCTTTCCGATGTACCGTCTGACTGGACCAGAGAGGACTATGTACTTGTAGGTTGGACAAAAGATAATGACAGCACAGTATATACCGCGGAAGAAATAGCGGATATGAATATAACCGAGGATACTACATTTACAGCCCACTGGGCGCAGTCTGTAAATGTGTCGTTTAACCTTGGTATATATAATGATTTTATTGAGCCGTTGGAAGATGTTTTAGTACCGTATGGGCAAACACTTGATTATGTGCCAACACCTGTTTGGAAAGGTCAGTATTACAATATTGCCGTGCCGTTTGAAGGCTGGTATACAGACGCGGAGTGCACAACCCCGTTTAACGCAAATGCAGCTATTACTAACGATATGGTATTGTATGCCAAATGGGGACATCAAGGCGAAGGCTACTATGTATATTTCTACGACTTTGACAGAGGAAACTCCTATGAGACGGTGCTTGTAACATACCTTATAGGTGAAGGCAGAACGCTGAGCCCGTACAGACCGCAAATTCAGCCCCCGGCAGGTCAGGAATGGAACGGCAAGTGGTACTTAGACAGTAACCGCACAGTAGAGTATGACTTTACAACACCTGTAAGCGATATGACAGATTATTTGACAGGCGACGGCTCTGTAGCCTGTGACCTCTACCTGTGGCCGGGCGTAAACGACGTTTGCAGAGTTATATTCGTAACAAACGGCGAGCGTATCCCTCCTATTAATGTAATTACGGGAGAAACAGTTGACCTTGATGATTACACGCCTGTTCGCGCGGGATATCATTTTGAGGGTTGGTACACTGATGCAGAGCTAACACAACCTGTAAGCGGTGTGCAAACGATAACTGAGAATAAGTTCTATTATGCCAAGTGGGAGCCTGCTTACGTACCGTTTACACCTGTTATTCATATTGAGAATCCAGATGATAACGGATTTGAGACTGCAGATTATTTAAAGCAGGGTAGCGATCACTATTGGTACGCGATGGCAGGATCTGTTATAAAAGTAAAGTCAAACGGAACAACACATACCGTTTACAGTGAGTTAAATGGGGTAGAGTATCCTGTTTATACAGATGAAAATCATATCACACAGGCAACAGTACCCGATGTATACAGTGATTATTTCCTGTTTAACGATGCAGATACTACAGATTGGACAGATGTGTTCGGTCAGGGAACATACCCTTACAGCAAAGAACCGATTTTGAACAACGGTACCTCAATTGTTCACTTTGATTATATGAGGGCAAGGGTAGATCTTACATTTAATATGTCAAACAGCTCAAGCGGCGGATATATGAATATGTACGCCCTTAACAGCGATGGTGACCTGCCCGGTACAACAACCGCAACTCAAAGCGGCAACTACAGCGCATCCGGCGTTACACCCGACGGCATAGAGTGGGAGTATACTGCGGCGTCCGCAAACGCATCAAGCGGAAATAATGTATTTGTGCTGAAAAATCTAAAATACGAACAAGATATTACCACCGCGTTTCCGCTTCAAACATGGCTTACTTCAAGAGGTACAGGAAAAATATATGTTTGGACTTCTTCAAATGCCAATAAAGACAATGTGCAGCAAAGCTCACGTGTAAAGAATATGTTGGAGAATTATCTCAGAAAAAACACAACCGGGCGTAATACACAAGGCTGTACTTTTACCGCAAGTTTTGGCAATACTAACACATACGCATTGATGTACGCTTTTGAATGTCTGCCGGGCGAAACACCCGATTTTACCGTTGGCGGAAAATCGTATAAAGTTGATACAAGCTATAGCCAGGTTCTGCTGTACACAAGTACAACTGGTTGGAATGCTAAACAGATAATTGGCTGCGATGATGGTCAATCCGTGCCGTATACGATTAGCAACGGCAGCGTTGGCGGCACAAGCAGTATCGGCGATACAAGAGTAAACTCTTTATTTACTAAATATCAAGATTACTACAAGATCAACGGAACATACAATCCATCAAGCTGGTCAAGAGCATTTTTGCTGTACTATCCACGCAAGGATGTGACGTTGCAGTTTAACTTTATGTATGATGCCGACGGCGACGGACATGACGATACACTATCTTACAGCAATATAATGTACGGTCAAAGCATAGCCGATTATCAGGGCGGCTTGCCTAATAACGAGCAGCACTCATATCTTACACGACCGGGTTATAAATTTGTAGGATGGATGAACTCTTACGGTGAGGTATACACTAATGCCGATTGGAGCAGTATGATTGCTACAGCTGAAGATAACACCAGTGTAATGCTCTTTGCAAAATGGGAAAGGATAACAGATAATATTATCGAGTTTTATTCTACCGAGCATTCCGAAACACCGGTTGAATGGCACTATTTCAGCAACGGTGATTATGTTTCGCCGCCTGCCGCCGTAACCCCCGACTATTGGGTATGGACAAACAGTGACTACGGTTACGAAAGCAGATTTGACTTTAACATACCTATGTACGGTGAATACGGCGTATGGGAGTATAACGAAGCTGCCGACAAATACGTTTGGGTAGTAAAGGTATACGGACAGTGGCTTAACGATAACCCGTGGGTTATGTATAACGCTAATGTCGCACAGGGCGGTATACAGGCAAACGCTCCTGTGGACAATGACCAATATACACTGGGTACTTCCCGTGTTCCGGTTAAGGCTTTAACAGATCTTACAAATACGCAGGGTAAGATTTTCGCCGGCTGGCTGCTTGATAATAACTCTAACGTTTATCAGCCCGGAGATCACATACTTTCACAGTGGATGCCAGGCATGACCTTTATAGCGCAGTGGGTAAGTCAGGAGAACGCCGTTTATCTTAAATATGATCCAAACGGAGGAACTCCCGATACCCAATATCCAAACGAAACAGGCTTTGTTTATGCCCGTTACGCGAACGCCGCGGTTTGGGATAATACATCTAACGAAAGCCAGTATTATACAAAAGAAGGCTTTATGTTTGACGGTTGGAACACGATGGCTGACGGCACCGGTACAAGCTACAGCCCGGGTAACCCGATAACTCTTACAGAAGATGTTACCGTGCTTTATGCCCAATGGCGCCCCGCTACTTATACGGTGAGACTTCACAAGGTCTCTCAAAGAGAAGTGGAAGGCGTTTTAACACAGCAAAGCCTTGCGGGAGTTGAATTTGACTTAGACGTTAGAGAAGGTAACGCTTGGCAGAATATTTCTCAGGGCTTGATAACCGACATTAACGGATATATAATAATACCCAATTTCGAGATAAATAAATTATACCGCCTTACTGAAACATCTTCATTGCCGGGCTATAAGCTGCCCGAAGATTCAATATATTTCAGAGTATCGGACGAAACCGTTATTTTCTGTGACAGCACAGGCAATGTTATAACTCCCGACGATTTCAGCGGCGAGTATGTGCATGCCGACAGCGCTGTTAATATGACGGTCATTAACCGTTCCGGTGTATTGCTGCCGATGACAGGCGGAATTGGCACACAGGTTTACACATTATGCGGATTGGCTTTAATTGCAGCCGCTTTGATGTGCGGATATATGCTGAGGCGCAAATGCGAAAGGAGGGAGAGATTTTAAATCTGCCCTCTAAACGGCGAAAGGAAATATTAAATTGCGCCGTGGCGATATATCACAAACAAATATATAATTTTATTAATTTTATTGTAAAGGAGATAATGACAATGAAAACAACAAAGAAAATTTTAGCTCTTCTTATGGCAGCCATGCTCATTTTCGCTATGACGATAACAGCTTCTGCCGAAGAACCCACTACAGGCTCTATCACTATCACAAACGCGACAGTAGGCGAAACTTATTCTGCTTACAAAATATTTGACGCAACATATGAGTCAGGCGATCACGACAAAGTATCTTATACTTACACAAAAACAGGTGACAGTGACGCTGTTTATGCAGCTTTAACAGCAGCAGGCAGTCCTTTTACACTTGCACCGACAACAACAGCAAACGTTTACAACGTAACAACAACAGAAACAGACGGCGCAGTTATTGCTGATTGGCTTAAGGCTAATGTTATTGATTTACTTACTGCAGCGGCAGGTCCTGTAGAAGCAGCAACCGATACGGTTACATTCAGCGGTCTTGATTTCGGCTACTACTACATCACTTCTACACTTGGTTCAATAGTAACACTTGACACAAACAACCCCACAGTTAATGTTATCGATAAGAACCAGGGCGGTCCCGTTATCGGCGGCAAGTCAATTGTAGAAGATACAGACACGCTTTTGAGCTCTGCAAGATTTGGTGATACAATCAGCTTTAAAGTTCAGGGCACAACAACTAACTACAACGGTACAGACAAAGTTGTAGAAGTATTCGTAAACGATGCGATCGACGAAGGTCTCACATATGACAAAACCTCACTCAAAGTATATATCGCAGACAGCGAACTTGATGTAGATGAAGATTATACTATCGTATACGCTGCAGACGACCACAGCTTTAAGATCACTATTGATATGTATGATGACGCTAACAACCAATTCCTTTATGATTCTCCTTCTGATTTGGTAGTTACATATGACGCAACTCTTAACACAAGCGCTGAGATCGCAGCTGACGGTAACAAGAATACCGCTAACATCGATTACAGAACAGAAAACGACACAGAAACAGAAACAGATACAGAATATCACAAATCAAGCGACGTTGAAACAGTAACATACACATACGCTCTCGCTATCCTCAAGGTTGACGAGAACGGCGATGCTCTCGAAGGCGCAATCTTCTCTGTTGAAGATGCAGACGGTAACGCAGTTAACGTAACAGCAACTGCAGACGCAGGTGTTTACAACTATGACGCTGATTCAACAAGCAATCTCGTTACTTCACCTGCAAGCGGTCTTATCATCATCAAGGGTGTAGATGCGGGTACATATACCATCACAGAAACACAGGCTCCCGCAGAGTACAACAAGCTTGCAAGCCCGATCGACATAATAGCAGCACTTGAGTCTACATCAACCTATACAGAAACTATCACAACTTACTACGATGCAGACGGTAATGTTACCCAAACTGAGGTAACAGGCGGTTCTTCAACTACAACAACAGCACCTGTTCCCGTTGTTGCAACAACAGTTCAGAACCATAAGGGCGCAGAGCTTCCCACAACAGGCGGCATCGGTACAACTATTTTCTATGTTGTAGGCGGCATATTGGTACTTGGAGCAGCTGTTCTTCTTATCACCAAAAAGAGAATGGCAGGCACAAAATAATAAAATTTAAGCTTTAGGCTTTAATATTGAAGCTTGGGTGCGTCGGATGTTTTTATCCGGCGCACCCGCCAAAGAAAATTTACGGTTTAAACCGTATAAAGCTTTATACGGTTTAAAGCGCAAATTGGCAAATACAGTATTTGAGGTAGGCTTATGGCATCTGTAGCCCAAAACGAGAAAAACAAAGCGTTACAACCCAAAAAGAAGAAAAACACTTCAACCATAATACTTATATGCGTTTTGATATTAGGCTTGGGAATTATGTTGTATCCCACGATAAGCGATTATTGGAACTCATTCAGATCTTCCCGTGTTATAAGCAACTATGCCGAGGTTGTGGCGAAAATGGACGGTGCCGATTATGAGAGAATTTTAGCCGAAGCTTTGGATTATAATATTAATCTGAGCAAGAATCAAACTTTTTCTCTCACCGACCGTCAGCTCGGAATTTATGAGGAACAGCTTAACGTTGACGGCGGCGGTGTAATGGGGTATATAGAAATACCGACTATTGACGTTACTTTGCCTATATGTCACGGAACATCGGACCGTGTTTTGCAAAATTCAGTAGGACATATAAACTGGACCTCATTGCCCGTAGGCGGCGAAAGCAGCCATTGCGTTTTGTCGGGACACAGAGGACTGCCAAGCGCAAAGCTGTTTACTAATCTTGATAAGCTGAGCGTCAACGATACTTTTATAATACGAATACTTGACGAAACATTGACATATGAAGTGGATCAAATACTCATTGTATTGCCGGACGATATAGAAAACCTTAAAATAGTGCCGGGTATGGACTATGTTACGCTTCTCACCTGTACGCCTTACGGAATAAACACTCACAGACTTCTTGTAAGAGGGCACAGGATAGAAAATGAGGCAAATGCCGCTAATATACGCGTAACAGCGGACGCCACTCAAATTGAGCCTATGATTATAGCACCTATAGTTGCTATACCCATATTGTTGTGGTTATTAATCCATGTTGTATTAAAAGACAAACGCCAAAAGAAAGAAATGCGGCGCGCCTTGGAATCTCGTAAAGCGCTTGGTCTCTACGGTTTGAATTCCGATAATCTTAAACAGGTAAAGGATAAAAAGAAACGTAAAAACAGCAGAAAAAACAAGAATAACAGTATAAATGACACAGACGAAGAGCAAGATTCTATTTAGCCCTTCGGCAACAAAATATAATTTAAAGAGGTGATATTAAATGTTAGTAAATAAAAAAGCAGTCGCAGTTTTACTGTGCCTTTGTTTGGCTTTTTCGTTTATGTTTGTACATTTAACTGCTGATGCCGCAGATTTAAAGCCGCATGAGCAAGATTCCTCTTTGACGGTCGAATATATATATTCCGGTAATTATTTGCCCGGAATTAAATTTGATATTTTTAAAGTAGCTGAGTTTACGGACGATGCTAACTTTGAGCTTTGCGGTCCGTTTGCGGGCTATGCGGTGGATATAAACAGTTCGGACGATGAAAGCCGTATGTCAGCAGCCAATATTTTATACGGAAACGCTGTTCGTGACGGTGTCTCTCCCGGATATTCGGGTGTAACGGATGATTCGGGTAGGTGCAAATTTCAAAACCTCGCGTCGGGGTTATATCTTATTGCTACTTTGCCGAGTGAATATGACGGATACTATTACTCTGCCGCACCTTATCTTGTAAGCCTTCCTAACCGTGTTAGTGAAAAATACGATTGGAATTACGATATCACAACAAATCCAAAACCTCAGAAAACAAAGATTACTGATTCATCGGATTCGGATTCTTATATAGATATACATGTACTCAAGGTTTGGGATAACGGTGATCATCCCGAAAAGCAGCCAAGGAATCTTAAGGTTTCCATATATTGTGACGGTAAGCTGTATAACAGCGTAACGTTAAGCGAGAGCAACCGTTGGTCGCACACATGGGAGCGTCTGCCGAGAGGGTATAATTGGGTAATAGCCGAGGAAGACATACAGGGATATATGTCGGCGGGAGCCTGGTTCGGCAATACTTACAGGCTTACAAATACCTACCGCGGTGAAGGACACAAACCGCAGACCGATACCGATAAAACTGCGCCGACTGATTCTGAGGGTAAAATTACATCAGATACTGACTCTAAACCTGTAAACTCCGACAGTGAAATTTCAACCGACAGTTCATATGACCCTAAGAATTATAATGTTACACCGGACTCGCAAAATGAACGTTTGCCTCAAACAGGTGTGCTGTGGTGGCCTGTGCCTATGATGATCGCACTTGGATTGTTATTTGTGATCATAGGTCTGTTAATTAAGCGCAGAGGAACAAAAAATGAAAAGCAAAGGTAAAAGAGCGTTATACAAATTTTTTGTTGCGATAGGTGTTTTGCTTTTGATATCTGCCGCATCTCTTACAATATATAATTTTTACGACGACACCCGCGCAGGTGATTATGTCAGTGATGCGATCAAATCATTGTCGGGTCAAATACCGGGGTATGACTTACTTGATAACAGCATGGTAAAAAATGACGCTTTTGACGGTACGGGAACCGAATACCCCGATTATCTTCTTAACCCCGATATGCCTATGCCCGAAAAAAGTGTTGACGGTAAAAAATACGTTGCTATAATTAAAATACCAAAGCTTAAGTTAGAGCTTCCGGTGATGAGCAAATGGAGCTATGACAATTTAAGAGACGCCCCATGCAGATACAGCGGCTCGGCGTATAAAGACAATCTTGTTATAGCCGCGCACAACTACACAAAGCATTTCGGCGCGCTTACATCGTTGCTTATAGGTGACACCGTAAACCTTGTAGACATGGACGGCAATGTTTTTGAATATAAGGTATTTGCATTGGAAACGCTTGAGCCTGATAAAGTTAAAGAAATGACTTCGGGACAGGCGGATCTCTCATTGTTCACCTGTACAATAGGTGGACAGTACCGGGTTACGGTAAGATGCGAGCGAGTAAATAAAATAAAAATTGAATAAACGGTATACAAAAACGGCAGCTGTCTTAAGACAAGACGAGCTGCCGTTTACACTATTCTGTTAAAACATGCTCTATAAGAATTTTCAAGCCTATCAGAATCAAGATTACCCCTCCGAATATCTGAGCCTTGTTTTTTAATTTGGAGCCAAAGAAATTACCGATTATTATACCGCAAAACGAAACAACAAATGTAATTGCCGCTATTGTTCCCGCCGAAAGCAGTATGTTACTGTCTTTCAAAAAAGCGAATGTAACTCCTACCGCAAGGGCGTCTATGCTTGTAGCTAATGAAAGCATAAAAAGGTCTTTAATATCAAATTTTTCATTTGCCATATCATCATCGGGACTATCGTGTATCACGTCGAAAATCATTTTTCCTCCGATAAAGGCAAGCAACACAAATGCTATCCAATGGTCAAAGGACGTTATGTATTTTTCAAAGCCTGCCCCCAGATAAAAGCCTATCAGCGGCATTATACCTTGAAACAAACCAAATGATAACGCGGTTGCAAGTCCTTGGGTGTAATTTATCTTTTTCATCGCCAGACCTTTGCAAACAGATACCGCAAAGGCGTCCATAGCAAGCCCGACAGATATCAAAACCAGTTCTAAAGCTGTCGTTATGTTCATCTCCCGTCTTTACAAAGCTTTTCGCACATTTTACCACAGCCTATAATCAAATACAAGTGGTATTTAAATATTATGTGGGTTAAAAAACAAAAATTCCTTTGTCTATCACTTGACATTGTTATCTGATTTTTATATAATACACAAGTATGTATAGCTCTATACAAAATTAATTTAAAGGTGATGTAATTATGCAAAAGCAATTTATATTAACTGAAGAAGGTCTGAAAAAGTTAGAGGCGGAACTTGAAGAATGTAAAACTGTCAAAAGAAAAGAAATGGCAGAGAAAATCAAAATTGCAAGATCGTATGGAGATTTATCGGAAAACAGCGAATACGATGACGCCAAAAACGAGCAGGCAATACTTGAAGCAAGAATTGCCGAGATTGAGCAAACGCTAAAAAACGCAAAAGTTGTTGACAGCTCAACATTAAGCAGCGAGCATGTTCACATTGGCTCTACAGTTAAAGTGTTAAAAATGGACGGCAAAAAAGAATGTGTCTACAGTATTGTAGGCTCAAACGAAGCCAACCCTATTGAGGGTAAGATATCGGACGAATCGCCTATCGGCAGAGCTTTACTCGGAGCCAAAACGGGAGATACGGTAGAAGCTGAGATACCTGTGGGTTTGGTTAAGTTTAAAATTCTTGAATTGCTGTAAGTTTTGTGAGAGGACAATAAGTATGAGTGAAAATAACAACATTGCTCAGCTTGAAAACAGCGAGCAGAATTTAAGCGAGATATTACAGGTTCGCAGAGACAAGCTTCAGGCTTTAAGAGAAGCGGGTTGCGACCCTTTTACGAAAACAAAATACGAAACAGATTCGTCTTCCGTAGAAATAAAAGCCGACTTTGAGAAATATGAAGGTAAGGTAGTTTCTCTCGGCGGCAGAATAATAAGTCGAAGAATTATGGGTAAGGCAAGCTTTGTCGGATTTCGTGACGGAGAAGGGGATATACAGCTTTATGTAAGACGCGATGATGTAGGCGAAGATGATTATAAAGCGTTCAAAAAGTGGGATATAGGCGATATAATCGGCGTAAAAGGTTTTGTGTTCAAAACACAAACAGGTGAGATATCAATACACGCACAGCATATAGAGCTTTTGTCCAAATCTTTGTTGCCGCTTCCCGAGAAGTTTCACGGCTTAAAGGACACCGATACCCGTTACCGTCAGCGTTATGTTGACCTTATAGTTAACCCCGAGGTGCGCGACACGTTTATAAAACGCTCACAAATATTGCGTGAAATACGCGCGTATCTTGATTCAAAGGGTTATTTGGAGGTAGATACCCCGATTCTTTTACCCATAGAGATAGGCGCGTCTGCCCGTCCTTTCAAAACATATCATAATACTCTTGATATGGAGATGTATTTGCGTATCGAGACCGAGCTTTACCTCAAAAGGCTCATAGTCGGCGGTATGCACAAGGTTTATGAGGTGGGCAGAATATTCAGAAATGAGGGAATGGACACAAAGCACAATCCCGAATTCACAACAATAGAGCTGTACGAAGCTTTTACCGATTTTCACGGTATGATGGACCTTGTGGAAGAATTGTATAAATCGCTTGCAGAAAAAATTTGCGGCAGCACAGTCATAACATATCAGGGAATAGAGATAGATATGGGTCACTGGGAGCGTCTTACAATGGTTGAGGCGGTGAAGAAGTACAGCGGCTGCGACTATAATGATTGGGCTACCGATGAAGACGCGCGCAAATGCGCAAAGGAGCACAATGTAGACGTAGCGGCAGACGCGACAAAGGGTACAGTGCTTGCGGAGTTATTTGACGCATTTGTAGAAGAAAAGCTCATTCAGCCCACGTTTATATACGATTATCCTGTTGAAAACAGTCCGCTTGCAAAGCGTAAGCCCGATAATCCCGCGTTTACTGAGCGCTTTGAGTATTTCATTAACGCTACGGAGTATGGTAACGCTTTCAGCGAGCTTAACGACCCGATAGACCAGAAAGAGCGTTTTGAAAAGCAAGTCGCCATAAAGAAAGCCGCGGATCCCGACTGCAAATCCGAGGTTGACTATGATTATATTACCGCGCTTGAGTATGGTATGCCCCCCACGGGCGGATTGGGATTCGGTGTGGACAGGCTTGTTATGCTGCTCACCGACAGCGCTTCTATAAGAGACGTATTGCTGTTCCCGACAATGAAACCTATAGATAAATAATTAAATTTCCCCTTAAAGTCGCTGTTTTACGCGATTTTCGGGGGAAATTGCTTTTGCCCTTAAGTTTTATGTAAAAGTAACACATTTTTAGGCAAATATATTGATTTTTACAGTGAATTAAGATATAATTTAGCCAAGTTTATTACAATAGTGGGGGCGTAGTTATAAAACGGTTTGTTCCCCGCTTTATACTGTGTAGTGAATAATTAAGCAAAGGTAGTGATATAATGAAAAAGTTGTTATTTAAATCTTTAAGCATTTTGGTGGCAATAACGATGCTTGTGTCCATGGGTGTGTTATCATCACCCACTGCGTATGCGGCAGGCAATGTAACTATCAAATCTTTGCCTAACTCAAAGATTATAAAGAAAAATAATTACGTTGACAGTGAGCTTAAGACTATAAGTGCATCTTCACCTATTGAGTTTTCCGCAGCTGCCAACGAGCGTGAGTCGGCACAGATAATCATAAATTCCACAGAAAATATAAACAGCATTACAATAACTTCTACTGACTTCACCGGCAACGCGGGTACAATACCGGCAAATAAACTTGATAGAGCTTTTGAGTGGTACGTGAATGTCGACAAGCTTTGGACTTCAAGTGCTAATGCGCTCACCGGCTTGGGCTGGTATCCCGACGCGCTTATAAACTATAATATGGCAGTAGGTGAGGGGCTCAACATACTTGATACGACAAATGGCAACAACCAGGGAATATGGCTTACCATAGATGTTCCCGCAGGCACAAAAGCGGGCGAATACACGGCAACGCTTACCGTTACCTGCGACGGTGACGCACAATTTTTACCTATGAAGCTTACGGTATATGACTTTGAATTGCCATATCAGACTAAGAGCGCTACCCATTTTGCAACTCAGTTTTATTCTTCAACTGTCCAAGAAATACAAAGCACCACTGGATTAAAAAATGCCACCCAGTACCGTAAAGAAATAACAAAATTTGCTAATGATAATAAGGTCGGCACGGGGTATCCTTTAACAGAGGATTGGGCTGTAAGTAATTTAAATAAATACATAAGCGAATTGTATACATTTGTAACAACATCTAAAGTACCATATTATAATTTGTCAACTCACTATACATACACAACAGATAATGTATTGATATTTTCTCAATATGACCACAACCAAACCATTAGCGGTGTTACTTATTATTTACTTGGCATGGAGACCGTGCTTAAGGCAATAGCAGATAAATCAATGCAAACAGGTGTAGATATGTATAAATATGCGTACCTGTACTGCCCACAAACCGACGAACCAGGTCAATTTGACCTTGACAGTAACCTTAAGGTATTGCTTAATGATTATGTTTTCACCTGCACAAAGCAAGCTGTGCGGAATTATATTAACACGACATATTCCTCTTCAAGTATGAAAAACAAACTTTTGCAGTCTCTTGATGATATTATTTATTTGCCTACAACAGACCCCACCTTACTCAAGACCAAGTGGAACAGAACTATGTATGTGTCTTTGCTTTATAACGGATTGCAGTATTTTAACCTTGGTGAATATAAGCAAACTGTTGCAGATGTGTATTTAGACGGTTACAAAGATCAAAATTCCGTACTTTCAAGTTACGAATATACCGTGCCTACAAATTACAGATTAAAAAACTATTGTGTTCAGTTTACCGATTTATCAACATATCCAAGTGCATATGCCCGTGATGCGCAAGGCACACTTGCAATAATTGAAACCGATTCCGATTTGAAAATGTGGTGGTACGGTTGCTGTACATCCGCTTATGATCCTGCAATTTCGGGATATATTCTAAACGAGAATGCAAATGATAACTCTGGTGATGGTTCATCCTCTACAACAAACGCAATTGCAATAGCCCGAATTAACCGCTGGCAGCAGCATAAGATGGGCTTAAGAGGTGAACTCTACTGGGCGCTCGATTATTTCAAAAATATTGATGAAGATAACAATGTTACACCTAATGACCCATGGATTAACCCTTGTAACTTTAAGCAGGTAGCCGATGACGGAGTGCTTATATACCCCAATAATGCCCTTGTACATAGTGAAGATAAGTGCGACCCCGCAAATGGCGGATACGGTTGGTTTTCAAGCAGTGTTCGTTTTGAAAATGTGTCTGCAGGATGCGATGATTACGATTATCTTTGCATATTTGATGAGCTCATTTCCAAGCTTAAAGTAAAGGGCATAGACACAAGCGCATACAGGAAAAGACTTAACACACTCTATAATACTATGTTCGACGATGTCAACTACGACGACGGAAAGGCGACATCTGCTAATCTTAAAGCTTGCAGAGAAAGCCTTGCTAATATGATAACTGAAATGAAATACACACTTCAGGGCAATGGCAATGAGGTGACAAATCTTGTAAATCGCACCTGGAGTATTGGGCGTGTAAATAACTGGAAATCAAACAGCAAAGCTTTGTGCTTCAGATTTAAGCCATCATATACATATACAACAAATGAGGGTAAAGTATGCTTTTGCCTGCAAAATAACAGCGTACCTGCTCTTTGTGAGGACGTTATAATCGACTTAAGCTTAGAGACGGCCTCTAAAGGTGTTTTGTCGGAGCGTGACAGCGATGGTTGGTTTGATTATTACGTTTTGTTTAGCGAGCTTACATCAACAGGTAACGACTCGACAACTGCGACAAAATTGTATTTCACAAATGTTGGTAATTCGATTTTCATTGACAATATCAGAGTTGCTGACAATGTTATACCGTCTACGGGGAGCCCCGATAATTCGTATCATCAAATAAGTATTAACAGTGTGCAAAACTGGAAATTGGGTGGAGCAGCCATCAGTTTCAATTATAAATTGACCGATACATTTGTCGGTGTTAATAACAATGTAACTATGTATCTTATTCAGTCTGATCCGTGGAAAACAGAGTCTAATCCCGTAAGTATAAATCTTGCTGCCCAAACTGCAACAGTAGGAGAAATTACCGATTTGGGCAATGGTTGGTACAACTATTTTGCACCGATGTCTGCCTTTACGGTATACACAGACGGTAATGCGGAGGATTATGTAGACCGTGTTGTTTTCAGGTGGATGAACCATTCTTTTCTTATTGACGATTTTAAAATATTAAAAGAGTTATTAAATATAAATATAAATACCGATTGGAACAATTACGTAGATATAAAAAATTGGCACACATCGGGAAAAGTGTTAAGCTTTGAGTACCGTCCCACAAGCACCGTGTCAGAGGGTAGCAAATTCCGTCTCAGCCTAGTGGACTCGGTAAGTGCGCCGGAATGGATACGCATAGCAGATTATATAATGATAGATACTTCCGCAAAAACCGTTAAATGCAGTTCACAAACGGTTGGTACTGTTACAGAGAAAAACAACGGTAATTTTGAGGTTTCGATACCGCTTAACGGTTTGCCAGTAAATACAGCAGAGGGCGCAACCGGTGAAGAGACGCTAAATCTATTGTATTTTGCACCGGCACAGGTTAAAAAATCGGTCTGCATAGATAATATAAAACTAACACAGGAGATGTTGCAGTCTAAAAACCGTACGATAAACAATGCGTTGTTCATGCCAAACTTTGCAAATAGCGGTAAGGGTTTTACATTTGAGTATAGACCCACATCCACGGAGGTAACGGGTGATACAATAGCCTATACGATATGGAAAGATAGTTGGACAAAGCGTCTAACAGAGATTGAAACAATAAGCCTAAATGGTAATAACCCTGATACTGCAATATACGGTGAGATAGAAGCTTTGGACGAAGGATGGTACAGATATACCGTTAAACTTGATGATAGGCTTATTAACACGCTTGAAGGAGCCAATGGTAATGAAACGGCAGAGCTTGTTTACTTTAATTCGGCCGAAACGTCATTTGAAATAAGAAATCTTGGCGAGTATACAGTGCTTGAAGATATAGACATATACGCTCAGTTTACATTAAACGGAGGAAGACTTGACGGTAATCGCAGAGATTTCAGCAGGGTTATGCGATACGGTGATTTAACAAAGCTTCCTGTACCTACAAAAATCGGCTACGATTTTGTTGGTTATACAGGATCAAACGGCACAACCCCCGAACAAACCATAACTGTTACAAACAACCTGACAAAGCAAAAGCAATATACGCTCAACTGGCAGCCAAAGAATATCACAGTTACCCTTGACCCCAATGGCGGCAGTGGCGGCACTCAAAAGGTATACTATACATTTGATACTACAGAGTACTTTAGTGATGCTGCTCATACACACAGTATAACTGCTATTGAGATTCCTACGCGAACAGGTTATAGATTTAAAGGATACTATAACGAAAACACGGCAGTAGCTGTAAATCCTCGTTATATCACGAACGACGGTACAATCAACGCTTCCGGACCTTATTGTTTATACGATCGTTATGATGATTCCACGGTATACGCTATGTGGGATGCAAATAGCTATACAGTGCATTTTAATGCAAACGGCGGCTCCGGCAGTATGAATGATGAGAGTTTTACTTATGGTACATCTAAAGCCCTGACTGCCAATCTTTTTACAAAAACAGGCTATGCGTTTACCGGTTGGGATACATCAAGTTCAGGAACAAAGGTTGTATATAGTGACGGACAATCGGTTTCCACACTTACAAGTACCGCAGACGCAACTGTGAATTTATATGCAGTATGGACAGCTAACACGTATACGATTAAGTTCGACCCGAACGGTGGTACATTTAAAAACAGCGATTTAATAACGACGGAATTGGGAACATTTGGAAGCTCAAACGGTTACAGCCTCGGCAATATTTCAGATTATCCAACACGCACTGGATATGCATTTAAGGGCTGGAAACTGACATATGAAGGAAATTCTCAATCAAACTATGCGTCAACCACAACCTATACATCAGGACAAACTCAGGCTTATACTGGTGCAGGCGGTAGCTTCATAGGCATAACGCAAGACCGTGTGATATTACCTCCTGCAAGTACTATGGCAGGTATGGTGCTCTATAACCTTTGTGCGAACGCAGGCGATACAGCCGTATTTACAGCACAGTGGCAGGCAAATGAATATACAATTAAATTTAACCCCAATGGCGGTGTATTTATAAACAGCGCTTCAATAACGACAGAATCCGGAACATTTGGCAGTTCAAACGGTTACAGCCTCGGAAATATTTCAGATTATCCAACACGTACAGGATATACCTTTAAGGGTTGGAAACTGACATATGAAGGAACCTCTCAGCCAAACTATGCGACAACTGCAACTTATACATCAGGACAAACACAGGCATATACAGGAGCAGGGGGCAGTTTAACAGGTATAACGCAAGACCGTATAATATTACCTCCCGCAAGTACAATGGCAGGTATGGTGCTTTATAACCTTTGTGCGAACGCAGGCGACACAGCTATATTTACAGCTCAGTGGCAAGCAAATACTTACACCGTTAAATTCAATGCAAACGGCGGAACGGGCAATATGTCCGACCAAAGCTTTACATACGGAGAAAGCAACGCCTTAAACGCCAACACGTTTGAAAGAACAAGTTATACATTCATCGGTTGGGATACCGAGATCGCGGGCAAAACGGTAGTTTATACAGATAGACAAACCGTATCCGACCTTTCCGCGGTAAATAACGGAACCGTAAATCTATACGCTGTATGGACGCAAAACACAGTTGAGATAAAACTTAAGAATGCTGACGGTACAAATATAACGTATATTGATTCAGGCACGGGGCAAACATCAGTATTCACAGGGGTAAACGCAGACGTGAATGCAACGCTGGATTCCGCTTCTCTTAAAGACAGCGGCGGCAAGCCGATAACTCCCGTAAAAGACGGATGTGTGTTCACCGGTTGGTACACAACAGCATCCGCCGCAACAGGCAACGATACTTCAAAAGCGATAAGTCATAATACCGCTATTAACCAAAATACGGAACTTTATGCGGGATTTACCCCCATAGGAACGGTAACGCAAGAAGACAGTGACACATATATCCGCTTTGGTAACGTAAAACAGGATCTAAGCGGCTTTGAGCTTGTAGGCGTTCAGATAAGAACCGTATATTCTCAGACTTACGGCGGAACAGGACTGAGATTCGTATCCCGCATAAACAAACAGCTTATATCATCTTTGGAAAGCCTTTCCGATAAGTCGGTGAAATACGGACATATCGTCGCATTCGCAAGCGCCGTTCAAAACGGAGATTTAACGGTTGACAGTTGCGTACCCGTAAACGGCGTTTATAAGGCACAAAAATCCGAGGCTATAAACAAGCTGTATAGGGGAAATCGATACAATGTATTTTCAACCGTAATTAACGGCATAGCGGTAAGCGATTATCCCACTGACTTTGTTGCGAGACCGTATATATGTTATACAGACGCAAGCGGAATAGAGAGATATCATTATTATACCGAAACAGGCAGCAATGCTTTAGGCAAGGGATATAAAGCAAACCTTAAAGGTGTAGCGCAGTATATCCTGAATAATAATACCGCTGCTGTAGCGGCTGATCCTTATCTCTCAAAATATATTGACGCAATACTAAATGACAGAGAAATTAACGAAGAAGAATTCTCTGCTACACACGGACCAATCAACGGAGGAAATTATCCTCCCAACGAATAAAACATAATTAATTAACTATGACAAAACACGCCCCGTATGGTTTTACCGCAAAACCGTATGGGGCGTGTTGCGACAGCGAATTTTTCTTTACATTATTTTGTATGTTAGCGTGACAAACGCTCATTTGTTTGGTATAATATGTAACGAAATCAAATATAAAGGAGTTTTATCATTATGAAGAAAACAATACTTAAAAAATACGCGAAGCTTATTGCCGTAACAGGCGCAAAGGTGAGAAAAGGACAAGAGGTAGTAATATACGCCGATCTTGACCAGCCGGAGTTTGTAGCATATGTTGTTGACGAATGTTATAAAGCAGGCGCGAAAGAGGTTACCGTTCAGTGGAGCTATCAGCCGCTTACAAAAATACATTACCGTCATGAAAGCCTGACAACTTTAAAGAAGGTTAAAAACTGGGAATTGGAGCGTCTTAAATACCGTGTAGATACATTGCCTGCCACGATATATCTTATTTCCGAAGATCCCGACGGCTTAAAGGGCATAAATATGGAAAAAATGAGCAAAGCTCAGCAGGCACGTTACATACAGATAAAAGAATACCGCGATGCGATGGAGAATAAATATCAATGGTGTATAGCCGCCGTTCCCGGTGTTGCCTGGGCTAAAAAGGTATTTCCCGGTCTGAGAAAAAATGAGGCTGTTGAGCGCCTTTGGGAGGCTATTCTTTATACGTCCCGTGTGGACGACGATCCTGTTGCCGCTTGGGAAAAGCACAACAAAGATTTGACCGACAGATGCAATTATCTAAATTCACTTAACATTGCGACGCTTGAATATAAATCTTCAAACGGCACCGATTTTAAGGTGGGTATGATTGACAACGCGGAATTCTTGGGCGGCGGAGAATATACGCTTGGCGGCAATTACTTTAACCCTAATATTCCAACGGAAGAAGTGTTCATTACACCTAAAAGAGGCGTTGCGGAGGGTATAGTATATTCCACAAAGCCGCTTTCGTATCAAGGTCAGCTCATAGAGAACTTCTCAATAAGATTTAAAGACGGAAAAGCAGTGGAAGCCCACGCGGAAAAAAATGAAGAATTGCTCAATAAAATGATATCAATGGACGAAGGCGCCGCTTATCTCGGCGAGTGTGCGCTTGTTCCATATGATTCTCCCATTAACAACAGCGGCTTACTTTTCTATAATACGCTGTTTGACGAAAACGCCGCCTGCCATTTGGCTCTGGGCAAAGGCTTCGGCAACTGCATTAAAAACTATGAGAAGTATACTCTAAAAGAACTGGAAGATATGGGTATAAACGATTCTATGATACATGAAGATTTTATGATAGGAAGCAAGGATCTGTCAATTACCGCGATTACAAAAGACGGCAAGCGCGTACAGATATTTAAAGACGGCAACTGGGCATTTTAATATGGCATCATGTAACAAAAACGATATTATCACCCTTGAGCTTACGGGTATGACTTCCGAGGGCAGCGCGGTGGGACATTATAACGGTATGGCTGTGTTCGTGGCAGGGGGAGCAGTGGGAGACGCTGTTTCCGCTGTTGTGATAAAGGCGAAAAAGACGTACGCCATAGCAAAAATACTTGAGATAATCACCCCTTCCGCAGACAGAATTGAAGCGGATTGTCAGGCTTTCCCGTCTTGCGGCGGCTGCGTGTACCGCCACATTAATTATCAAAGTGAGCTTGATATAAAAAAGCAATTTGTTGAAGACTGTATGAGAAGAATCGGCGGACTTGACAATCTGCCTATTGATAACACCGTTTCAAACGGGATTATTGAAGGGTACAGAAATAAATGCGAATTTCCTGTAGGTACGGACAAGAACGGCAGAATAATTACGGGGTTTTATTCGTATCACAGCCACCGTATAATAGAGTGTGACAATTGCAGGCTTCACAGTGCCGTCTTTTCCGAGATAAACAGGATATTTAAAGATTGGGCAAATGAATATCATTTGACTGCATATGATGAGAATACAAAGAAGGGGCTTTTGCGCCATCTTTACATACGCCGCGCGGAGGTAACGGGAGAAATATGTGTTTGCATTGTGGCGACGAACAAAAACATAAGTCATATTGATGAACTGATAAAAAGACTTGTTTCTTACAGTACGGACATAAAAAGCATCGTAATAAACATAAATAATAAGGACACGAATGTAATTTTGGGCGGCGAGTGCGTCACCGTATACGGAAGTGACTACATATATGACGTACTTTGCGGACTTAAAATCAGACTTTCGGTGTTGTCGTTTTATCAAATCAACCGTGCGCAGGCGGAACAGCTTTACTCAATAGCAAAAGAATACGCACAGCTTGACGGTACTCAAACGGTGCTTGACCTTTATTGCGGCGCGGGAACCATAGGCTTAAGCTGCGCCGACTCAGCAAAGCAGATAATCGGTGTGGAGATAATACCCGAAGCCATAAAAGACGCTAAAGAAAATGCGCATATAAACGGCATAAAAAACGCGCGCTTTATTTGCGGCGATGCCGAGCAGGCAGCAATTAAGCTTAAAAATGAAAACATAACACCCGATGTTATTTTGCTTGATCCGCCGCGAAAAGGATTAACGGAACAGCTTATTAAAACCTGCTGTGATATGTCACCGAAAAGGATAGTTTATGTTTCTTGTAATCCTGCAACTCAGGCAAGAGATCTGGCAGTGTTTGATAAACTTGGGTATAGAATTGAAAAGGTTACACCTGTTAATATGTTTCCTAGGACAGCGCATTGCGAGACAGTCGTATTGATGTCTCGAGCCGAGTAGAGTGTACAGATTGAATGGTTAGATAGATAACGCAAAAAACAGGATGATGCCAAATCAAATGGAGGAGAAAAGTATGTGTTATTTCCTGTACGGTTCATTACATGGAGACGTTTCTGAATCAGAATATGCCGACGTCAAGAATAAATATGGCTTGAGAATCTCTCTTGGGACAAAGCATGATGTAAAGAATGCTGTAAAAGCCGCCGCAGAATTTGTCCAAGATGACTTTCGCATTACAGATTGGATTTGCGACTGTGATAGCCATGTTGGCAAGCATGATTCCACGAATCCCATGATTATTGAGCTCAGTAATTTGATTAAGGATCTTGCGGCTCTCTCCGGCGCAAAACAAATTAATGTTTGCAAAACATGGACGGGAAAACAGAACAAAAAAGAAATCAAATTGAAACTTAGCGATACGGATTTACCGTCGTTTCTTGCTGATTTGAAAGAAAACACTTTGTATAGCATAGATTTTTAGTTTTTGCAAACTGGTGCTTAGTGTAATATCTACGCTGTTGCCTCGACCATTTCATCAAGCAGGAACTAAGCCACGAAGGCGGACGAGTAAACAGCATTGATAACGGTGTTTTTATTCACGCTATTGTCCCAAGGCATTGCGAGACGGTTGCACGGCTGTGCCGCAAATGAATTGCGCCATGCGGCGCAATTCATTTGCCTCTGGCATGAATTGTGCCTGCGGCACGTGAATTGCCCTGTAGGCATAATGCGCAATTTAATTAACGGTGTAATACTCTCAAAGACTATTGCAGCTAACATATTAATTAATGCGAAAAAGTGAGAGAAAGGAAAAAAGCATCTGCTGTTATTAATCAACTTTTACGCAGTGACACAAGTATGGGCGAAAATATTCATGAAGCAAACTATGCTTCCGGTAAAGCAGATTTTATAAATAAACTTCAAATAGCTTTAAAAGAATGTTACGAAACTGATTATTGGCTTGATATATTTTATAAAGTTGGTATTGTTTTCAATGATGAGTATAAATCAATGTATGCTGAGTGCAGTAAAATCCGTAGAATTCTTATATCCTCAATTACTACCGCTAAGAAAAACGCAACAAATCGGCAGTAAACCGTACATTTAAACAGACAATTTGAAACGAGGAATAATTATGACTACAAAAAGAACGATTAGAATTCAAACACACACAGGGATCAAATCATTAAAGCTTGAGATAGATTTTGACAGTGAAGACATTGATGAAATCACACAAATGACGATTAAAACTCATTATCAGGGAAAAGAGATCATTGCATTCG
The DNA here is from genome assembly GCA_024690965.1 of Clostridiales bacterium. Classification (GTDB taxonomy): domain Bacteria; phylum Bacillota; class Clostridia; order Oscillospirales; family Acutalibacteraceae; genus JAEEHZ01. The sequence goes on along the minus strand of JAILOG010000001.1, from coordinate 59,117 downwards.
GTAGCCGGTACCCGTTTGAAGATGCATTTGCGAATTTGCAAAATAAATTGCCTGAATCCGTTACGCTGACAGGATGTGTTACTTGCCGCCACGGCAATTTGTGCCCGGTAGGTAATTATCCGAATGAATTATACTGCACAAAAGATGTTTCAATAAACTGTAAAAGTGATTTATATTTCTATACTGAAAACGAAGGTGAATGTAAGAAACGTTCAAGGCAGTTTACGGATTACTGTGATGATTTTAAAAAGCAGGAAGAATCCGTATTTACATATAACGATTATTTGTATTATTTAAGCGACAAAAGCAGGTGAAGTAAATGAGCAAATGGGACTTTCTTAACGATTTTCAAAAATCATTTGAATTTGATTTGAAGATCAAAAGCGATGAAGCAGTATTGACTAACCGAGACACGGGAGAAAGCATTATAGTGTTCGAAGAAAGGTACATTTCCGACAACTCATATGAATATGTGGTTTGTTTTTCCACTCAACATTGTCATTTTGATGATATAGATGATGCAGCGGAGTATATTCGTCTGATACTGACCGATGAAGTACTGCCTATCGAGTTTTATTATAACGGAAAAAACCGTTTCGGCGGCGAAATAAGAAAATCCGACTTTAAAAAACTGTCTAAAGAGTTTTTAGTAAGTTATTCTCATCACGACGAAGAATACATTTCTCAACTTGAATACGAAGTTCACAGTTGGTCCGGAAAGTATAATGTTGAACGTAGAAAAGTTGAATGATATTGGGGGGGATACTTCACGGTTTCGCACTTAAAAAATCTTAAACAAATTTAGTGAGCGATATAGTTTGTGTTAAAGGTATTATATATAGATGTAGGAAGTGAAGCGTAATGATCATCGAAGCCATTATTTATTCGTTGATTGGTGTAATCTTGATAATACTGGGCTTTGTAACTTGGAAAAAGCAGAAAATATCAATAATTCACAGTTATCATTATCAAAATGTGAAAACGGAGGATATCCCTGCTTACACCAGATTAATGGGTATAGGTCAAATAGTGATGGGGACAGGGCTTTGTATTACTGCCGTACTTGGTTTGGTAACTCATAGCATTATGCTCTCTTTGATAGGCTTTTCTGTGAGTCTTGTAATAGGCGTTATAATATTTCATAAAGCCCAAATAAAGTATAACGGCTCCTGGTTTAGTTAGTTTTACGGTTATAATGCTTGTGCAATATTAATGATTTTGTCCGCGGTATAAAAAAAATTATCTGTATATTAGGTGAACAACCTTATTACAGAATAGCATAGTGAAGTAAACTTTCAAATTGCAATAATACAAATTGTATAATATTAAATAATTATACAGATTTCAAAATTCTCAGCGAGTTTGCGCCAAATCTTTTGTAAAGCTCTATTTAGCGGCTGTTTTGGGTATTGAATTTAAAAGTACCGTATGATACAATTTACTAAAAGTTGTATGTTCGGCAAGTGGGAAGAATTTGGCCAAAGTGCTCTTCTAAAAGTTTATCGAGGTTGATTTTGAAACGATATAGAGTGAATAATACCGAAAATAGTAACTTTTGACATTTACATAATTTAAAAACATTGGAAAGGATATGGCGTTTTAATGCCATAATGGTGAGGAAAATGAAAAAGCTTATATGTGTAGCGCTGTCATTGATATTGGCAATATCCTGCTTTTCGGTTTCTTTTACGGTGTACGCCAAAGAGAAAGCAAATCTCGACAGTATTGGTTGCATCGAGCTATTGGAGAATGAAACCGAATCGGATTATATGCCGATAGTCCAGGAAAACTTTTCTCCCGATTACTATAAGTCTAAGGAATATACGGGAGCAGGAAAGGATTTTAAGCAGAAAAACGCACCCAGAGGCGTTTCCGGCGATCCTACCGTTATAACAAATAAAGATGTATTTTATTTTCAGACGTATTATAAGCACTGGAACGATCCTGCCATAGGAACGACTTATTCTTCTTTGTATCTTGCAAGGATTCTTGCAAAGGCATTAGGTGGCAAATGCACCGCTTTGCTGGGAGAAGAAGCTACCGAAGAAAACATTATGAATGAGCTTTTAACAGGAAAATATGCCTTTATTATAATAGATACCCATGGCGGCCCCGGTTCTTTTTCGGTAAGAGACACCTCTAATCCTAAGCTGTGTAAAGACATGCGCGGATATGATATGGTGCAGACTTTCAAGCAGAATAATAAGTCGCTTAACGGTGCCGTTGTTATGTCAACTGCGTGCAGTTCTGCAAATTGCAATACCGCTTCGGTGCATACATCCATATCTATGATAGACGCCTTCGTGCAGTGCGGCGCAAGCTTTGCGTACGGTTCTTATAACGAAAACTATGCTTCTGTTGCAAGTCAATTCCATTTTTGGTTTTTAGAGAGAATGCTCGGTATCAACTTTACCACATATGAAGTGTCTTCGCCGAAAACCGCTTTAGAAGCTTATAACGAAACTTATGATTATGATACCTATTATAAAGGTCGTTTTGCTTCGGTTAGAATGATGAGTGTGGGCGAGGGAAACGTTATACTTAACTCAGACACACCGAATAATTTTAATACTGCATATGTTAACACCCCGTTTACCGACGGATACGGAATAACTTGGTCTTATAACGCCGAAAACACTACGTTAACAATTTCCGGCACCGGCGAAGTAAGAGTAATTCCCGAGGTATTCTATCTTGTAAGGAAAAAATTGACTAACGTTGTATTTGAAGAAGGTATAACCTTAATTGGGAAGAACCTGTTCTTGGATTTTCAATATATCAGCGACGTTACAATTCCGTCCACTGTCAGAACAATAGAAAAAGACGCGTTCCAATACGCGAGAAGAATACGAAGCATTACTTATGCCGACCCCGACAACGTTGACGTTGCGATCGACGCCTTTGATGAACGTGTACAGTCAGACATATACGGCGTTGCAAGGGGCGCGTTTGATAATATTGAATGGATTTATGACAAAAGCGAAAACGTAATGACCTTTACGGGAACAGGAAACCTTGATTATGATTTTAGCTTTGGTGATTTGCTCCAGTATTACAACTCGAAAGGTTACAATGTTGTTGTAGGCAATGGTATAACACAAATCGGGCAACAGAGCTTCGCAGAGTGTAATTATATGTCGAGAATCGAACTGGGAGAAAACGTAAATAAACTTTGTTCTCACTGCTTTGAGTATCTCAGCAATTTTAAGACTGCTGTAATTAAATCCGACACGATAAATTTTGACAGAGCAGCGTTTCTTTGTGCTACAGGATTTAAAGAGTTGATATTTGCAAATGAACATATGCGTTCCGTAACAATAGGACCTGACACTTTATTGGGCGCCGGAGTATCTGATTTAAATATTACTGCCGATAACATCACTGTAAAGACCAAAGGCTTTAACGCGTCGGCATTAAAAACTTTGACATTAAACGGAACAAATGTTACCGTTGAAGAAAATGGGGTTTGCTATCTTCCTTACAGCAGTGATACCCCGGCAAGCAAGTATGATGTAATAGAAAGAATCAATATAAACGCCGAAAATCCTTCTGTTCACGATAACTGCTACTATGATACGACAAAGGTATTTGTAAACGGCGTAAGAATGACGCCGATAGAAGGTGTGCTCAACCCCGGTGTTGAATGGAGTATTGATGAAGATACAAACACTTTAATAATAAGCGGAAGCGGAACATTCACGCAACAGCAGATTTCAGAGCTATTGCCCGAGAGAGCATTTAAAAGCACGGAAACTGTTGTGATAGGTGAAAATATTCAAGATATACCGCTTATAGTATTTAACAACAAAGATTGGAAAAAGCTTAAGACAATAAAGCTTAATAACACGAATGTTGTCGGTGAATTAAGTAATGAAAGCGACCAAAAATACGTTAATGCAGATATAGTCATTTTTTCAACAGGTGAATTGTTTATAGGCGGCGATACACTGTCAACGTATGAAGGATATTATATAACGCTCGAATCCACCGCAGGTGTAACGGTATTTGAAAACGCGTTTAACGATTGTCCTTATCTCTATAGTGTTACAATAAAAAGTGCGGAAAACTCAGTAACGGTAAAAGATAACGCATTTAAAAACTGCACGGGTTTGGGAGAGTTGACGCTTGAAGCGTACGACAGTATAAATATTTCGGACAGCGCATTTGACGGTTGCGACCGCATAAACAGAATAAATGCCAACGCCTTTACGGTAGATATATCCGAAGAAATAATCAATCAAAATACAAGGCTGAATATAATAAGCGTATGTGATACACCTGTAAATATAAATTCGGATACGCAGTATGTATTTTATTCTGCCTCTTCAACCTTAATGCTTGACGGAGACGGAAGCTTCACAAAGCTCGAGCTGTCATCGGTTATGGACGACAGGATAAGAGAAAGAACAAGATATGCGGTAGTTAAGGGTTCGGTTAAAGAAGTACCCATCATAGCCTTTAATTCTTCCGAATTTCCCGCTCTTCAAAAGATTACACTGTTTACTGCGGATTTAGGCGATACAAAGGCGTTTAACATAAGAGGAGCAATAAAACCTTTGCTTATAACAATAAATGCCGATATAGAAATAATCACGGGGGAAAATATTTATTTTGACGTTGACAGCTTCTGCGATTATCAGGGTGAGAATTTATTTTTCACAGGCGGAGACTCTGTTGTAATTAATGGGGCTTTTGACAATGCAGATAAATTAAAAACGCTTTATATAAGAGCTAAAGAAGTTGAGATCAATAAAGATTCATTTAACGTATCAACTTTGTGCGACGCTTCAATAACAGCAACTGAGGTATATTTGGACAAGGAAGTTGAGAACGGCTTAAAATCTGTAACCATAAACGGAACAAGAGTTTATAAGCTAACGGTAATACCTAACGGCGGAAGCTTTGGCGATACCGACCTCGCACAAATAACTGCAAAGCTCAAAACAGGTGATGAATACGCTTTTGATACCCCGGTAAGAGAAGGTTACGAATTTGCGCGCTGGTTAACAGATGAAAACGTGTCTTGTGAAATAAGCGGCGACAAAACAGTCGTAACCATGGGTGACTGTGATATTAAGCTAGTTGCAGAATGGAAAGAGATTGTCGCCTCAGACCCCGACACCGGCACGGATTCTCACACCGACAGCGAAGCACAAAGCGATCCCGATACTTCAAGCGATACTAACACCGAGGATACCACTAATACGGAATCCACGGAAACGGACGCAAAAGACTCCGACGATACAAATACGGAAATAAACACCGAGTCCGAAATTGATACTTCAAGCGCAACGGATACAGAGCCGACTTCCCAATCCGATACAGAAAGCGATAACACATCTGACACATCTACCGACACCGAGAAAGCTACCGATACAGATAAGCAGGGTATGACCGGCGACCTGAACGGCGACGGCGTTGTTACAATGGAGGATGTAGTAATTCTGCAAAAGCATATCGCAAAGCTTGTTGAGTTTACCGTTGAGCAAACAAAGCTTGCTGATGTAAACGGAGACGGAATTGTAAATATGCTTGACGTGACCACAATACAAAAGTATATTGCAAAGCTTATAGAAAAATTTTAAATTTTTCTTTATTGCATAATAATCAAACAGGGCGAAGCTTCATTAAACTTTATAGAAGCTTCGCCCGTTTTGGCTATTTCTATTGCATTATGTTGTAAATATTTTACTTGCTGTTTCGGTAAAACAAGTCATATTAAAGAAACACTTCGTAGGTGAATTACAATTTCTTTGACAGAGCTGATTATATAATCAGCCTCCTCTTTAGTAATATCCTCACCGATACTCAATCTCAAAGAGCCTCGTGCCAAATTGTGGCTGCGACCGATAGCCGAAATCACATGGCTTACATCAAGCGCACCTGAAGTACAGGCGCTGCCCGAAGAAGCGGATATTCCCATACGGTCAAGTAGAATAAGAACAGATTCGCTGTCAATACCCTCAAAACTGAAATTTATGTTTCCCGGCAGTCTTTTTTCGGCATCACCGTTGAGAATGCTGTGTGGTATTTCAGACAGACCTTTGCTTATATAATCTCTGATATATCTCATATGAGCGTTGTTTTTATCCATATCGGCGACGGCTTCTTTCAAGGCAACAGCCATTCCCATGATGCCGGGCAAGTTTTCGGTGCCTGCACGTTTGCCACGTTCCTGTGCGCCGCCCTCAATCAGATTTTGAAGGGGAATTCCCTTATTCGCGTAAAGAAAACCTACACCCTTTGGTCCATGAAATTTATGTCCCGAAGCCGATAACATATCAATATTCTGCTCTTTGACATTAAGGGGAATATGACCGACAGCCTGCACCGCATCGGTATGAAATGTAACGCCGCGTTTGCGGCAAATTGCGCCTATCTCTTTGATAGGTTGAATGGTACCGATTTCGTTGTTTGCGCTCATAATTGTAACAAGGCAAGTGTCTTGTCTGATGGCAGCTTCTAATTCATTTGTCCTTACAATGCCATTTTCGTGTACAGGTAAAAGTGTTATTTCAAACCCGTATTTCTCCAATTTGCTAAGCATATGAAGTATAGAGTGATGTTCAAATGCACTTGATATAATGTGCCTTTTACCTTTATTTATGCCGCTGACAGCGGCGCTTACCAAAGCCTGATTATTTGATTCGCTTCCGCTTGAAGTGAAAATAATTTCCCGTGGATTTGCATTGATAGCGGCGGCGATTTCCTCACGTGTTTCTTCCAATTTTTGTTTTGCTGTTTGACCCGCAGTGTACAGGCTGGACGGATTACCGTAGTAGTTTTTCATACATTCTGTTACAGCATCCATCGCCGCTTTACTTATTTTTGTTGTAGCCGCGTTATCGGCGTATACTTGCACGAGATCGGCTCCTTTCCTTTTGCTTGTATATTTCCATGTGTAATTTTCACAGATAAGTAAATGAAAAATTACCCTCTTTCTTTTTTGCATTAGAAAGAGGGGCGTTATCTTTATTAATCGGCGAAAAGCGGGGTAGAGAGATATCGGTCGCCTGTGTCGGGAAGTATAACAACAATTTTTTTTCCTTTGTTTTCGGGACGCTTGGCAAGCTCTATGGCAGCCCACACAGCCGCACCGGATGAAATACCCGCAAGTACACCTTCCGATCTGCCTATCAGCTTACCTGTCGCAAAGGCGTTTTCGTTTGAAACAGGGATTATTTCATCATAGATTTCCGTATTAAGCACGTCGGGAACAAATCCGGCGCCTATGCCCTGAATTTTATGTGCGCCCGCAGTGCCTTTTGAAAGAACAGGAGACGTTTCCGGTTCAACAGCAACAACCTTGATATCCGGTTTTTTAGATTTAAGGTATTCACCTGTACCCGTTATGGTACCGCCGGTGCCAACTCCTGCCACAAGAATATCGACCTCGCCGTCCGTGTCTTCCCAAATTTCGGGTCCGGTAGTTGCTTTGTGCACAGCGGGATTAGCGGGGTTTACAAACTGTCCGGGTATAAAGCTGTTTGGAATTTCCTTCGCAAGTTCTTTTGCCTTTTCAATAGCACCCTTCATTCCTTTTGTGCCGTCGGTAAGTACAAGCTCCGCGCCGTATGCTTTCATCAATTGACGTCGCTCAACGCTCATGGTTTCGGGCATAGTGATGATTAGGCGATAGCCTTTAGCCGCCGCTACAGACGCAAGACCGATACCTGTGTTGCCGGATGTAGGCTCAATCAACACGCTGTCAGACGTTAAAATTCCTTTATTTTCGGCGTCTTCTATCATAGCTTTTGCAATACGGTCCTTGACGCTTCCTGCGGGATTAAAATACTCCAATTTTGCCACAATTTTTGCTTCAAGTTGTAATTCTTTTTCAATGTGTGTGAGTTCAAGCAGAGGCGTTTTTCCTATTAGCTGATCTGCCGATGAATAAATTTTCTTCATAATAATACCTCCGAATAATATTAACATACTAAAATAATATGTTAATATGTTTATATATTATACTTTAAATTTGAATTTGTCAATGATAATTCAAAAAATCTTGAAATCAAACTCAAATTCTATTATAATAAACTGCACGGAGGCGATATCTATGTTAATTTCAACAAGAGGACGTTACGCGTTGCGAATCCTTGTGGATATGGCGGAGCATAGCTTTGACAAATATACCAAACTTAAGGATATCGCACAGCGGCAGGAAATATCGGAAAAGTATTTGGAAAGCATTGTTAAAACGCTTGTTAAAAATAATATCGTAGTAGGCTTGCGCGGAAAAGGGGGCGGATATCGCCTTGTCAAGGAACCCGACAAAATAAATATCGGAGAAGTACTTACCGCAATGGAGGAAACGCTTGCACCTGTAGCATGTCTGGAGGATGGCGCTGCACCTTGCGCGAGGGCAGCTTCATGCCGTACTCTTAAATTTTGGCGAGGTCTTGACGATGTTATAAAACGCTATACGCACAGTTTTACGATAGCTGATTTAATGCAAAAGAGCGAAGCGTGTTATGATTATATTATATAGAAGTTAATGATTGTTTTATGAATTATATAGGCTCATTCCTTAATGATTTACGGAATGAGCTTTTTATTTTATAGGCTTGACAAGTAAAAAAATGTAATTTATAATCAACCTACTATGTTAATATTATTATTGTCCATTGAATAAACTCTAATTAAAACATGTCCGGCTGTAATTTCTTAATTTGCGGTTTAATAAAAGAATTGAACAAATCAAGAATAAAGTATAATATTGAGGCTTTTAAAAAAATAAAAATTTCAAAAGAGAGGCTGTTATGAATAAAAAGGCACTGATTGCAATGAGCGGAGGAGTAGATAGCTCAGTTGCTGCATATTTGACAAAAAGTTTTGGTTATGACTGCACAGGGGTTACCATGAAGCTTTTTGATAACGATGAAACCAGCGCGAATTACACATGTTGTTCGCTTGACGATGTTGAGGACGCGAGAAGTGTATGCAGAAAGATCGGCATACCTTATTATGTTTATAACTACCTGGACAGTTTTAAAGAAAAGGTGATTATGCGATTTATAAATGCGTACGAGAACGGCGCTACGCCTAATCCGTGTATTGACTGTAATCGATTCATAAAATTCAAAAGGCTGTTTACCCGTGCCGACGAGCTTGGATTTGACTATGTTGTTACAGGTCATTACGCGTGTGTGGATTTCGATACCGAAAGAAACAGATTTCTTTTAAAGAAGGCAGCAGATCTGTCTAAAGATCAGAGCTACGTATTGTATTTCATTACTCAGGAGCAGTTGTCCAAAACGTTATTCCCTCTGGGAAATATCAAGAAAAGCGATGTGAGAAAAATCGCATCTGAACTTGACCTGATAAATGCAAACAAACATGACAGTCAGGATATTTGTTTTGTTTACGACAATAAATATGCCGATTTTATAAGAAAATTTACGGGAAAAGATTACCCCGAAGGAGATTTTATCGATGAAAAAGGCAATATTCTCGGAAGACACAAAGGTATAATAGCATATACCGTCGGACAGCGAAAAGGACTCGGTTTATCATTTCCGAGCCCAATGTATGTCAAAGAAAAAGACGTTAATAATAATAAAATTGTTTTATGTGAAAACAGCCACCTGTTTTCAAAAGAGCTGATTGCCACAGATGTTAATTTTATTTCTGTTGATACAATTACAAAGCCGGTGCGCGTTAAAGCAAAAATAAGATACAACCAGCAAGAACAAAGCGCGACAGTTACAAAAATTGACGATAACACAATACATGTAATTTTTGATGAACCTCAAAGAGCCATAACTATAGGTCAGGCTGTCGTATTATACGACGGAGACATTGTAATGGGCGGGGGAATAATATCAGAATTATTACTATAAAATAATTGTATTGCCGTTAAACTGACATCCGGCATATAAACACATAATTCAAATGCCATAGGCAAAGAAAAAAACCACCTTAAAAAAGGTGGTTTTTGGTGCGAGTGATGGGACTTGAACCCATACGTCGGTTGACACACGCCCCTCAAACGTGCCTGTCTGCCTATTCCAGCACACTCGCTCACAACGCTTGATATTCTACCACAGGAGTTTGCGTTTGTCAAGAAAAAATTTAAAAGTTTTTGTATTTTATGAACGTTAAAATCAATTATTTCAAATCGTATGCTTTGCGAAATTAAAATAATTACTTGACTGTTTAATTTTGGGGAGAAATTACAATTGAAAAATATCAATTAATATGATAAAATGCGGTATATTAAAGGGGGAGAGGTGAGATGATGCAAAATTTGAAAATAAAAGAATTAAGAAAGAAAGCTATGTCTCTCCCGCTTACTCCCGGCGTCTATATTATGAAAAACAAAAGCAATGATGTTATATATATCGGCAAAGCAAAGGCGCTTAAAAAAAGGGTCAGTCAATATTTCGGCTCACAAAACAATCATTCCGACAAAGTGCGTAAAATGGTGGAAAATGTCGATGATTTCGACTATATATTGACCGACAGCGAATATGAAGCCCTTATCCTTGAGTGTAGCCTCATAAAACAACATATGCCTAAATATAATATTTTACTTAAAGACGATAAAGGATACAGCTATATAAAAATCTCAAAGGCTCCCTGGTCAAAAATAACCGCGGTAAAACAGATAACTGAGGACGGCTCGGATTATTTGGGACCGTATTACAGCAGTTATTATGTAAAAAACGCTGTTGAAGAAGCAAATAAAATATTTAAGCTTCCTACCTGCAACAGAAGATTTCCTCAGGAATTCGGCAAAGGACGCCCCTGCCTTAATTATCATATAAAACAGTGTTCCGCGCCGTGCAGAGGAAGAATAAGCCAATCGGAATACCAAAATAATGTTAATGATGCGATAAGCTTCTTGAAAAGCGGAGGGAATATTTCTATTAAGGATATGGAAAGCCGTATGCTTGAAGCCTCCGAAAATATGGAATATGAACTTGCCGCCAAGCTGAGGGACAGAATAAACGCGGTTAAAAAAATGACTCAAAAGCAAAAGGTAGTAAGCGTTAATGTGCAGAAGCAAGACATTATTTCTTTTGCGGGCGACAGTAATCTCGGGTGTTTTTCGGTTATAAGATTTGACAACGGGCGGCTCTATGATAAAGAGGATTTTGTTATCCGTGAGCCGGGCGACGTATCTTTAGCAATGTCTGAATTTTTAGAGCGATACTACATGATACACGATTCAGCTCCTCCGCATATATATGTAAATATACTGCCGGAAGGTTATGAGATCTTGCAGGAATGGCTTACTCAAAAAGCAGGAAAAAAAGCGTATATATCAGTTCCGCGAAGGGGAGAGCAGGCGCAGCTCATTGCTATGTGCAAGAATAACGCCATAGAGCAGCTTGCGCAGCAAAAGGGATACAAAGGAAGCGACGAAGCGGCGCTTGAAGAACTGAGTGATCTGTTAGGGCTTGAAAAGATACCCGAATTCATTGAATCGTATGATATATCAAATCTTTCCGGCGAAAACAATGTGGCTGGCATGATAGTTTTCCGCAACGGTAAGCCCTATAAACAGGCTTATCGTAAATTTGAGATAAAAGGCTTTGCAGGTCAGGACGATTACGCTTCTATGGCAGAGGTTTTAACAAGAAGATTTGACGAATATATTGTAGCGAAAAACAACGGTAACCCCGAAGGCTTTGGCAGATTACCCGATCTGATATTGCTTGACGGCGGTAAAGGCCAGGTATCGGCGGTTCGTCCCGTGTTGCAAAAGTACGGGCTTGATATACCGCTTTTCGGTATGGTAAAGGATAATAAACACCGTACAAGAGCGATAACTACCGAGGGAAAAGAAACAGAGATAATATCAAAACGCAAGGCTTTTACTCTTATTTCGCAAATACAGGAGGAGGTCCACCGCTTCGCGATATCTTATCACAGACAAAAGAGAGATAAAAAAACATTCAAAAGCTCTCTCACTCAAATAGACGGCATAGGAGAGACGCGCGCAAAAGCTTTGCTAAAATACTTTAAAACTATATCACGCATATCGCAGGCGGACATAGAGGAGCTGGAAAATGCCCCGACGATGACAAAACCTGCAGCTGTTACCGTGTATAACTATTTTCATAAAAGAAATAATGAATAAAAACAAGCCGTTTTTGACAAAACATTGAAAAACGGCTTGTTTACTGTGTATAAAAGCAAAGGCGTAAGCATAACTATTGTAATAAAATCGGTTTAGCAAAAGGGTGCTTACATATTATGCTTGATAATTTAAAAATCAACAAAAAGCGTATAGCTATGGCTCTGTTATCTGCGATAATGCTGTTTGCGGCACTGCTTTACGGGTGTAACGTGGATAATATCACTGCATGCGAATATCCCAATATAAGCGTTCCTTATGTAATAGAGTTTATTAATAACGATATTACCGTACAGGGTGAGATCAATTACATAAACTCAAATAATTTAACCGTTACATATTTATCACCGGAGACTGTAAAGGGCTTTTCGGTTGCAGTAAGCGGTGACAGATGCAATCTGTCATTCAAAGATCTGATAAGCAAAGACAACGTGATTCCGTTTGCGCCCGATTCTCCGGTGGATGTAGTTATAAACGCATTTGAATGTTGCGAGAAAGGTAACGCCCGGCTTCTTTGGAGCAAAACCGGACAATGCTGCTACACAGCCGCGAAAGAATCAAAAGAGTATAAAATAATATGCACCGCAAAAACAGGCGACATAGAGAAAATAGTTTTTCAGGATCAAAAAATAGATTTAACACCGAAAAAAGAACCGGCGGCTTAGTTGATAAGCTACCGGTTTAAAAATAATTATTTTTCCGCGGGGTTATTTTCTTCGGCTTTCTTTTTTCTTCCGAAGAAAGATTTCTTTTCGCCTTCGGCTTTTTTAGCTGTGGGAACTTCTTTAACGGTGTCAATTGAAGAGATCGCCCAACGCTTGATGCGTATGTGGCTTCTGTCAGATGATGTTTCTATTATAAGTGAATCCGAGTCGTCGTCTTTAATGCTTACAACTCTGCCCATAATGCCGCCGATTGTTGTTATCTCGTCGCCTATCTCGAGATTATTGCGCATTTCAGCTTCTTGCTTTTTCTTTTTAGATTGCGGTCTTATGAGTATAAAATAAAATGCCGCTATAATAACAGCGTATACTATAAGTATCGTGTAGCTTGAGCCCTGGGCTGCTGCCGGGTCTGTGGCAGCTGCTGCGCCGTCAAGTAAATTAAAATGCATATTTTTTCCTCCAAAATTTAATTCAACTCACTTAGTATAACAGATTTATATTGATGTTTCAATCCCTTTAATAAATTTTTTTCCTGTATTACCGTAATAGTTGAATTATTTATTCGTTTTTTTACCGAAATGATAAATAGTTCTTGATTTTTCGGCGATATTAATGTATAATAACGGTTGTTATCGGCTATGTTTATGTTCATACATTCGGATATGCAAACGGCAGGCGCTGTACGGCATTTCGCCGTGAACCATGTCAGGCGGGGAACCGAGCAGCATTAAGCGGTTTGTTTTGCGCGATACAGTCAGTCTGTCGCTTGCATATTCGAGTGTATGTATTTTTTTATGAGACGGCAGGTGAGGTAAATGTATCAGGTTTTGTATAGAAAATGGCGCCCTAAAACATTTGATGATGTAAGCGGTCAGCCGCAGGTAACCCAAACACTTAAAAATCAGCTTGACGCCGGGAGAATTTCCCACGCATACTTATTTACGGGCTCCAGAGGCACAGGCAAAACAACCTGCGCCAAAATTCTCGCAAAAGCTGTAAATTGCCTTGAACCTAAAAACGGCAACCCATGCGGTGAGTGTGAGATTTGCAAAGGCATTGAGTCGGGCAGAATTTTGGATGTAACCGAAATGGACGCCGCGAGCAACAACCATGTTGAGGATATTAAGAACCTCATTGATGAGGTCAGTTATTCTCCGAGCGAGGCAAAATACAGGGTTTATATTGTGGATGAAGTGCATATGCTTACAAAATCCGCGTTTAACGCTTTGCTAAAAACCCTTGAAGAGCCGCCTGCTCACGTTGTGTTTATTCTGGCGACAACAGAGATCCACGAATTGCCCGCTACAATAATTTCACGCTGTCAGCGTTTCGATTTTCGAAGAATTGATCCCCAGGTTATAGCGGACAGGCTTATGTATGTGGCGGAGCAGGAAAACGTCACATTGGAGCGTGACGCCGCGTTGCTTATAGCCGCGCTTTCCGACGGCGCGTTGAGAGACGCTTTGTCCATACTTGACCGCGCCATAAACACAGACGCTATTGTAACGGCAGATGTTGTAAGGCGTTTGGCAGGCATAGCGGACAGGGATCACCTTTACAGAATATCCGACAGCGTAATTAAAGCTGATGCAGACGAAATTTTAAAAATCGTAGAGGAACTTCACAATTCGTCTATGGATTGCTTAAGGCTTTGCAAAGAACTTATTTCTCATTACAGAGCGATTATGCTCATCAAGACCATGAAAACTCCCCGTGATTTGCTCATTATGACCGATGATGAGTTTTCCAAAGCAAAAATAATTGCCGACAAAATGTCTCTTGAAAGAATAACGTATACACTGAATGTGCTTTTTTCAGCAAACGAAAAAATTCTTCGCGGCGCTGATTCGCGTACCGAGCTTGAGCTTGCGCTTGTAAGGCTTTGTATGCCTCAGCTTGATGATAATATTGACGCAATCGTTACACGTGTTTCAGATCTGGAGCGCGCGGTGAAATACGGAGTTGTTATATCTGCGGAGCAGGAAGATCACACCGAGAAACAGCCTGAGCCGGAAAAGGACAACGTCCCTGTTGTGAATGAAGCTCCGTCAGAGCCCGTGCTTGTTAAACGTGATTTCGGCAAAAAAGCTGCCCCAAAGATTGAAAATGCGGTCAAAAGCGAACCTTTGCCCAAAGCAGTTAACCCTCAGCGCCCGAAATTCGATGCTGAAGAGCTAAGGCGAAACGCTAAGCCGTTTGAACAATGGAGCGAGGTACTGTCAATTATGAATAAGTATTCAAAGGCGATAGCCTCCGCTTTTGAAGGGACAACTGCTTATGTAAGCGGAGAGTATTTGCTTATAGACGCTGATAACGATATGCCGTTTTTGCTTTTGAAGCAATCTGCTCAAAGAGACAAAATGCGCGCCTCAATAAAACAGGTAACAGGCAAGGTTTATAAGCTCGGACCGTATAAGCAGTCGAGTACCGTTAATAAATCGGATCCGTTGGAAGAATTTTCGGAAAACGCAAAAAAACTGGGTATAAACATAACTACGGAAAATAATTAATAACAAATTAAGAAAAATCGGAGGAAAATCAATATGAAAGCAAGATTACCGCAAAATTTCCAGGGCTCTCAGGGAGCGCCGTCAAATATGCAGCAGTTGGCAAGACAGGCTCAAAAAATGCAGGAAGAAATGGAGAACGCCACCGCAGCGCTTGAAGAAAAAGAGTATTCCGCAACAGCCGGCGGCGGTGCTGTTACCGCTGTTGTTACAGGCAGCTTGCAGGTTCAAAGTATAGATATTAAGCCCGAGGTCATAGACCCCGAAGATCCCGAGATGCTTGCCGACCTTGTTATGGCGGCGATAAATGAGGCAATTCGTAACGCAAACGAGGAAAAAGAGAGCGTTATGAGCAAAATATCCGGCGGAATAAACATTCCGGGGCTGTTCTGATATGGGATATAACGTTGGTCCGCTCGATAAATTAATTGATGAATTTGAGCGTTTGCCCAATATCGGACATAAATCGGCACAGCGCTTGGCGTATCATATACTCACTCTGCCCCAAAAGAGGGTAGAGGAGTTTGCCGAAGCGCTTATTAAAGCAAAAAAAGACATACATTTTTGCAAAGATTGTTGTAACCTTACGGATAAAGAGCTTTGCCCCGTATGCGAAAACGAAAAACGTGATCACAGCGTTATATGTGTTGTAGAGCATCCCAGAGATGTAATTGCCATGGAGCGTACACAGGAATATGAGGGCGTTTATCATGTTTTGCACGGCGCCATATCGCCGCTTTCAGGCATAGGACCCGAGCAGTTGTATATAAAAGAACTTATTGCCCGTGTTGCCGGAGGAAATGTTTCCGAAGTGATTATGGCAACAAACCCTACAGTAGAGGGTGAAGCCACAGCGGTGTATATCTCTAAGCTTTTAAAGCCGCTTGGTGTTAAAGTTACACATTTGGCTTACGGTATACCTGTCGGCGCAGATCTCACATATGCCGACGAGGTTACTTTGGCGCGCGCTTTGGAAGGACGAACAATTCTTTAAAATCAAAAATGAGGAGTTAGGATGATTTTCTGTGTACTCCTCATTCCTCATTTTTGATTTTATTGACCGAGAGGTGCATATATTGGAAAATAACGGAATAAAGATTATTGCGCAGAATAAAAAGGCTTATCACGATTATTTTGTTGACGAGAAATACGAAGCGGGAATAGAGCTTTGCGGAACAGAGGTTAAGTCCGTTCGCAACGGAAACGTTAACTTAAAAGACAGTTGGTGCGGAATAGTAAACGGAGAAATATTTGTTAATGGTATGCACATAAGCCCATATGAACAGGGAAATATTTTTAACCGTGATCCTCTGCGTGTTCGCCGCTTGCTCATGCACAAAAGAGAGATAAATAAGCTTTATTCTTCCGTTAAACAGGCGGGGTATTCCATTGTGCCGCTTTCAATGTATTTTAAAGGCTCGCGCGTAAAACTTGAAATAGGGCTTTGCCGCGGTAAAAAGCTTTACGATAAGCGAGACGCAATGGCGGCAAAAAGCGCAAAAAGAGAAATGGAAAGATCGCTAAAGGACAGAAATACAAAATTTTAAAACGCACAGACCGCATTATTTTTAATATATTTAAAACTAATCTACTGATTATACTTGGGAGTGTACATAAATGAAAGTAATTGAAGCCATTATACTTGGTATTGTTCAGGGACTTACAGAGTTTTTGCCTGTGTCGAGCAGCGGACACCTTTCAATAGTAAAAGCGCTTATGGGTGTAGACCTTGAAAGCAATCTGTTTATGAACGTTATGCTTCATATAGGCACGCTTGTGGCAGTTATAATATGCTACAGAAAGCTTATCGCCCGCCTTATTATAGAGTTCTTTTCGATGATAAGAGATATATTCACCGGCAAATTTACTTTTAAGAAAATGAACGACAGCCGCAATATGATATTTATGCTTATCATTGCGTTACTTCCGCTGTTTTTGCTGTTTATACCTCTGCCGTTTACCGACGGTGTAAATTTAAAGGATCTGGCAGAGACGTTCGGCACAACACCTTATCTGTGGCTTGTAGGCACATCACTTATTCTTACCTCGGTATTTTTAACTTTGGGTATAATTTTCAATAAATACAATATTCCGCGCAACAGAATAAAAACGAGATACAACGCGTTCGACGCGCTGGTCGTGGGTATCGCTCAGTGCTTTGCGGCAGTTCTTTCGGGCTTTTCACGCTCGGGTTCAACGCTTGCCGTAGGACAAATGAGAGGAATTGACAAACAAACCGCGCTCGATTTTTCGTTTGTTTTGGGTATACCTTCAATTTTCGCCGCGGCTCTTCTTGAGCTTAAGGACGCGGTATCTGCGGAATCAAACCCCGTAAGCACAATAGGGATTTTGCCTATATTAACGGGTATAGCTGTTTCGGCGGTTGTGGGAATAGGCGCCATAAAGCTCTTTAAATGGATGCTTTCAAAGGACAGAACGTACATTTTTGCCATATACACAGCCGCAGTCGGTTTGGCGACGGTTATATACTCCTTTGTGAGATAAGTTATGAGGTGAAATAAAAATTGGCTCAGCAACCAAAAAAGAAAAATACGTCCAAAAAAGGCGGAGGCGCGTCCTCTAAGCCTAAAACATCAAATAAACAGAATAACGCTTCACAAAATAAGAGCGAAAACATTCAAAGCTCGCCTGCAAAAGGTGTAGTTTTGTTTGTTTTTGCAATTTTGCTTTTATTTATAATTGTTTTCAGGGGAGAAAACCTCTGGTTTATTATGCACAACTTTTTGCTTTGGCTGGGCGGTATATTTGCCGTCGCCTTGCCGGCGTTGCTTATTTATCTTTCTGTTACAACCGCAACGGGACATAAAAAACTTAACTATAAATTTGTCATGTCTGTGCTTATTGTTGTGTTTTTATCTACCGTAATAAATCTGTTTTTGGAGAACAACTGCACGGGTTACGGAGATTATTTTAAAAAGCTCGGAAATTTGTCAAGCGGCAACGACGTTTTCTTCGGTACCGGCTTGCTTGGAAACATTCTCGGGCTTGCGCTCAGGGCGTTACTTGGCTTAAACGGCGCAAAAATCACATCCGTGCTTTTGCTTGCGCTGTTTGTAATGCTTATTTGCGGTATTACAATGGCAAACATAACAAGCACATTCAAAAAGCCTGTAGATAAAATAAAAGTCGCAAACGAGCAGATGATCTCACGAGCGAAAAAGCGCCGTGAAGAAAAAGCGGAACAGCAGAATGAATCTGATGCGCCTCAGCAAATATCGTTTGATGATGAAGTTATAGATATACCCCTTGAAGGCGCCTCCGCAAATAAAAAGAACTCTGACGAAAAAGCGGACAGGCTTAAATATGCCGTTACAAATATGAATAACTTATCGCACAAAAGTACATCGGCTAGCACAGATAATAATACGGGATTCAATAAGGACAGCTCACAAAGTGACTTTCCCGATGATGAATACATAAGACAAGCCATATCTCACGGAAGCACAAATTACACTGCGGTTGACTTTGAGCCGAACACAGGATTGGGTGAGCTTGACTCTCAAGAGGGGCACGACTCCAAAACCGTAAAAGTAAAGCCTGTAAGAGCCCATCACGAAAAAGGCGATATTTCGGATGTTCATATTGATATTTACAAAACGCCCAAGTCAAACAAAAAGACAGCAGAGGAAACTGCAGCTCTGGGCAAGGCTATAAGTGAAGAAATAAGGCAAAACGCTTTATCTGAAAATGAAAACGGGGAATACATATTTCCGCCTGTGGAACTGCTTACCCCTGCCAGAGAAACAGACGACACGGGAATAATAGACGAACTGCATTACAACGCGGACAAGCTTATAAGAACGCTTGAAAGCTTTAATGTTAAGGCAAGCATAGTAAACATTTGCAGAGGTCCGTCTGTTACACGCTACGAGATACAGCCTGCCCCAGGTGTAAAAATAAGCAGAATTACCAATTTGGCAGACGATATCGCGCTTAATCTTGCGGCAATAGGCGTTCGTATAGAAGCCCCCATACCCGGTAAAGCTGCGGTGGGAATAGAAGTACCTAACAAAACGGTAAGTATGGTATCTATGCGCGAGCTTATAGAATCTGATACTTTCACGGGCGCAAAAAGCCGTCTTTCCTGCGTAATAGGCAGAGATATATCGGGTGATATAATGGCAATTGACCTTGCAAAGCTGCCTCATTTGCTTATCGCGGGTACTACGGGTTCGGGTAAATCGGTTTGCGTAAACTCTATTCTTTTGAGTATCTTATACAAGGCAAAGCCCGATGAAGTTAAGCTTATACTTATCGACCCCAAAATGGTTGAGTTTTCGAAATACAAGAGCATACCGCATTTGCTTATACCGGTTGTGTCTGACCCCAAAAAAGCGGCAGGCGCACTAAATTGGGCAGTAAATGAAATGCTTGAAAGATACAAAGCCTTTTCCGAGTGCGGTGTAAGAGATATTCACGGATACAACAAGCTTGTAAACAATAATATCGAGCGTATACGTGAGGCTGAAGAAAACGGTGAAGAAGCCCCCGATTTTCAACCTTCTACCCGTATGCCGCAGATAGTTATAGCAATAGACGAGCTTTCCGACTTGATGATGGCAGCGCCTAAGGAAGTGGAAGACTCTATTTTCCGTTTGGCGCAAATGGCGCGTGCCGCGGGGATGCATCTTGTTGTGGCAACGCAAAGACCGTCAACAGACGTTATTACAGGTGTCATTAAAGCGAATATACCAAGCCGTATTGCGCTTAAGGTTTCGTCTAACGTAGATTCGAGAACAATACTTGACGCAGGCGGCGCAGAAAAACTTATCGGTAAAGGCGATATGCTTTGCAGCCCTGTGGGAGTTTCAAAGCCCGTTAGAGTTCAGGGCGGCTTTGCCTCGGACGAAGAAATTGAGAATATTACTGAATTTATCAAGAATCAAAGTAAAGCCGAATATAACGAAGATGTTATAGAACAAATAGACCAGATAGCCGAAAAACCGCTCAGCGGTGACAAAAAAGGCTCAGACGCCTTTGCGGATTCCGATTCAGACACAGACCCGCTTACGGAAGACGCCATAAAATGCGTTGTTGAAGCGGGAGAAGCAAGTGTGAGTCTTTTACAGCGGAGACTGAAAGTAGGTTATGCCCGTGCAGGCAGACTTGTTGATGATTTGGAAGATATGGGTATAGTAGGTCCGCACGAGGGATCCAAGAAACGAAAAGTCCTTATGACATATCAGCAGTGGCTTGAGCGTACGGGAAACATAGGTTAATATTTCAAAGATAAGGGGTGATACTATGAGCTTTTTGCCTGTTAACAAAGAAGAAATGCTGGCTTTAGGCTGGCAACAGCCTGATTTTATTTACATTACAGGCGACAGCTATGTAGATCATCCCAGCTTTGGTGTGTCTATAATTTCACGTGTTTTAGAAGCCAAAGGTTTTAAGGTAGTTATCCTTTCTCAGCCTGATTGGAAAAGCGACAAAGACTTTTTAAGCTTCGGCAAGCCCAAACTTGGATTTCTCATAACTTCCGGCAATATAGACAGCATGGTATCCCACTATACAGCGGCTAAAAGAAAGCGCAGCAACGATGTGTACACCGCAGGCAATAAGCCGGGAAAACGTCCTGACAGAGCCGTTATCGTATATTCAAATATTGTGAAAAGGCTGTTTCCCGACAGCATTGTATTAATAGGCGGTTTGGAGGCGTCTCTCAGACGTTTTGCGCATTACGATTATTGGGACGATAAGGTGCGTCCGTCTATTCTTTTGGAAAGCAAGGCTGATCTACTCACCTTCGGTATGGGTGAAAACCAAATGATACAGCTTGCGCAAAGGCTGGCAAACGGCGAAAAGCCCGAAGATATGCGTGATATGCGCGGTATATGCTATGCAGTTCCAACACACGAATATATACCCGGCGGCGCTGCGGAGTGTCCTTCTTATGAGCAGGTTTGCAACTCAAAAAAGGAATATGCCGTTGCCTGCAAAAAGCAAATGCAAAATCAGGACGCAATAAACGGAAAGCCTGTTATTCAGCGTCACGGGAATATGATAGTGGTGCAAAATCCTCCAATGCCGCCGCTTACCCAAAGTGAGCTCGACTGGGTGTATTCCTTGCCGTATGAAAGAACATATCACCCTATGTATGAAAAGCTCGGCGGCGTAAAGGGAATAGAAGAGGTGGAGTTTTCGATAACCCACAACCGCGGATGTTTCGGCGGATGCAACTTTTGCTCAATAGCTTATCATCAGGGCAGAGCGGTAACATGTCGTAGCGAAGAGTCTGTTATTGAAGAAGTCAAAAAGCTTACAAAAAATCCGCGATTTAAAGGATACATACACGATATAGGCGGACCGACAGCAAATTTCAGACTTCCATCTTGCGAAAAACAAAAAAAACTCGGTCTTTGTAAAGACCGTAAATGCCTTGCGCCGCAACCGTGTCCCAATTTGCAGGTAAATCACGAAGAGTATCTCAGCATCCTCAGAAAAGCAAGAGCGGTGCCGGGTGTGAAAAAGGTTTTCATAAGAAGCGGAATACGGTTTGATTATTTGGTAGAGGACGAGGATAAAACCTTTTTTGAAGAACTTGTAAAATATCACATAAGCGGTCAGCTTAAAGTAGCCCCCGAGCATTGCTCCGCGGTCGTACTCGACAGGATGGGAAAACCTCATATAGAAGTTTATAAACGCTTTTCGGATGAATTTTATAAATTAACGGGAAAGCAAGGCAAAAAGCAGTATTTAATACCTTATCTTATGTCGAGCCACCCGGGTTCAACCCTAAAAGAGGCAGTTGAGCTTGCGTTGTTTTTGAAAAAGGGTAATATACACCCTGAGCAGGTGCAGGACTTTTATCCAACTCCGGGTACGATATCTACCTGTATGTTTTACACAGGACTTGACCCCTACACAATGAAAGAAGTATACGTTCCTAAAACAGCGGAGGAAAAGGCTATGCAAAGGGCTTTGCTTCAGTATTTTGTACCCGAAAACAAGCCGCTTGTAATAAAAGCCTTGACACTGGCAGGCAGAAAAGATCTGATAGGAACAGGAAAAAACTGCCTTGTCACGCCAATGTATTCAAGTACGGGAAAAAACGTACAGAAAAAATCAGTCAACTTAAAACACTCAAACAAAACAAACAAGCCTGCCAAGCATAAAAATAAGAGGTTTTGATCATGAAAAATTATACAACCACGCTTGCGAATATTAAAAAGAAAAATTATGCCCTAAAGACATTTTTGTTGGGACTTTTGCTTGCGGGAATTGTATTTATCCCGTTTATTGTGCTCAACAAAGGATATTTTTTATATTACGGAGATTTTAACGTTCAGCAAATACCGTTTTATCAAATGATACACGATGATATTTGGAGTGGAAAATTCTTTTGGAGCAATACAACGGATTTAGGCGCCAACACAATAGGCAGCTATTCATTCTATAATTTGGGAAGCCCGTTTTTTTGGCTTACTATGCTGTTTCCAAGCAAATTCGTCCCGAGACTTATGGGACCCCTGCTTATACTTAAATTTGCGTGTGCCGCATGGGCGGGCTATGTTTACATAAACAGATATCTGAAAAACAAAGATTATGCCGTTTTAGGCGGAATACTATACGCTTTTTCGGGCTTTTCGGTATATAATGTGTTCTTTAATCATTTTCACGAAGCTATAATAGTATTTCCGTTGCTTTTATATGCCGTAGACGAATATATGTTCGAAAAAAGAAGAGGTTTGCTTGCGCTCACTGTTTTCGCCTCTTGCTTTATGAATTATTATTTTTTCTGCGGACAGGTAATTTTTGTAATCATATACTGGATAATGTGCCTTTTGTGCAGGGATTATAAATTTAGATTTAAAGAATTTGTGATTATGGCGGCAGAGTGCGTTATCGGACTTGCGATGACAGCGGTTTTGCTTGTTCCGAGCATTTTGGCGGTAACGCAAAATTCACGCGTAAATAATCCGCCGTACGGATATGAATCGCTTCTTTTTGTAAACGCTCAAAGATATATGCACATTATCCAAAGCTTTTTCTTCCCACCCGATATTCCCGCAAGACCTAACTTTACGCCTGATTCTAACGCAAAATGGGCATCTGTTGCGGCATACATACCTATGTTCGGTATGTGCGGTGTATTTGGTTTTATGCAAATGCACACACGTAACCGTCTGAAAAAGCTTATATCACTATTGCTTTTGTTCGCGTTTGTACCGGGATTAAACTGCGCTTTTCAACTGTTTAATCTAACCTATTACGCGAGATGGTTCTATATGCTCACTCTTGTGTTCTCGCTTGCCACGGTTAAAGCTCTTGAAGATGAAAGGGTAAACTGGAAACGCGCGATAACTTGGAGCGCGTCAATTACAATTGTTATTACTCTTGCCATAGGCATTATACCGCAGAAAGATGAGGACGGCAGCTGGACGATAGGCTTAGAGAAATTCCCTGAGAGATTTTGGGCGTATTGCGCGATAGCCTTAATAGGTATAGGACTTACCGCAGTTTGTGTTAATATTCTGAGGCGCGATGCCAAAAAAATACGCCGCGTTACGGCGCTTGCAAGTGCTGTTTGCGTGATTTATTCGGGTTATATATTGTTCTTGGGAACAACACATAGTTACGATACGCATAATTTTGTTATACCGTATGCCCTTAACAACGGCGAAGAGCTTAAAATAGATGATATTATGTCTGTGCGTTCGGATTTTTATGAAAGTATGGACAATATGGGTATGTATTGGCAAATACCTACAATACAGGCATTTCACAGTATCGTGCCCGGTTCTGTAATGGACTTTTACAATTCCGTTGGTGTTGAGCGAACCGTGGGTTCGCGTCCCGAGACGAAATATTACGGCTTAAGAGGCTTGCTTTCGTGCAAATATTTGTTTGACTGCAACTATGATGATAAGTTCTTTGAGGACAAAGAAAACGGCGAAATGAAAATGCCGGGTTGGAAAATGACAGGAACAGTAAACGGATTTACCCAATATGAAAACGAATATTATGTTCCTTACGGCTTTTATTACGACACATTTATGACAGAGGAAGAATACGAAAACAGCTACAAAGACAACAGACATTTGTTGCTTTTAAAGGCTATGGTGCTCTCAAGCGAGGACATAGTAAAGTATTCGGATATCGTAAAGAAGACATCAAACCAAAACGATTTTACATATAACAAAGCATCTTATTTCAGCGACTGCGATACGCTGAAAAAGAATGCTTGCTCAAAGTTTGAATATTTTAACAACGGCTTTAAGGCGCAAATAACCCTGGATAATAAACAGGACAGGCTTGTGTTTTTCAGCGTACCTTACGAAAAAGGCTGGTCTGCGTATGTAAACGGTGAATATGCGGAAATAGTAAAAGCCAACATCGGCTTTATGGCTGTAAGAGTGCCTAAGGGTAAAATAAGCGATATAATATTTAAATACAGAACTCCGGGTTTAAAAACGGGGTTTGTCATAACACTTATATCTGCGGTGCTGTTTATAATTTACCTTATTATTTGTGCGCGCCGAGGAAAGCTGAAGGGCAGTAAAGAACCCCAAGCCCGACCGTTTAACGAATTTATTGATGACAACATAATGTATATTGACTCTAAAAAACATGACGAAGATTATGTTTCGCCGGATATTGATATAGTCGATGTTGAAGATTCTCTTGAAGACGATTACGGCAGCTCAGAGGATAATGTCAGCGAAACTCCTGCCATAGAGTCAGATGATACAAATACCGAAGATAATAATGATACAGACAATTTATACCCGGAAGGAGAGGTTTAATATGGGGTTTGGTGAAAAAATATTAAACTATAAAAAAGATATTCTTGCCGATTTATCGGAGCTTATCGGCATAGAATCAGTATCGTCAGAAGGCAGTGAGCTTCCCGCGAAGGCGCTGAACGTTATGCTCGAAAAAGCCGAAAAAATGGGCTTTACAACAAAAAATATAGATGACATAGCGGGACATATAGAATACGGTGAGGGAGAGGCTCTTTGCGGAGTTTTGGCTCACCTTGACGTTGTTCCCGTGGGCGGCGACTGGAAATACCCTCCTTTTCAGATGACCGAAAAAGACGGCGTGCTTTACGGCAGGGGAGTTGCTGACGACAAGGGCGCCGCCGTGGTAGCCTTGTATTGCCTTAAGGCACTTAAAGACGAAGGCATAATAGGAGACAGAAAACTGAGAGTTATTCTCGGAACATCTGAAGAAATAGGGCAGGAGGATATGAATGTCTATTTTGAACACGAGCGTCTGCCCGATATGAGCTTTACTCCCGACTCCGATTACGGTATATGCGCAACCGAAAAGGGCATATTACAGCTTAAAGTATCCGACCCTACCCACAACGGCACGGTAATAACCGAGCTTAAAGGCGGCACCGCAGTAAACAGCGTTCCCGATAAAGCGGTAGCGATACTTGAATGTACCGAAAACGACGATCACCAGATGCAGCGCCTTGCCGACGCTAAACCCAATTGTTTTGACTTTGACTACACGATAGACGGCATAAAGGTCACATCCAAGGGCAAAGCGGCTCACGCCGCAGAACCGGATAAGGGGCTCAACGCTGCCACAAACCTTGTTTCCTTGCTTTGCTCTTGCTTTTCAAGCAGAATACTTGGCAACCTTTGCGAGTTTGTTGATAACTATATAGGCTCTGACCTCAGGGGCAAATACCTTGGCATAGCAAACAGGGATAAATCCGGAGTTTTGACACTTAATGTGGGGAAACTTGAAATTAATACAAACGAAGCCTATGTTACGCTCGATATAAGATATCCGGTAACATCAGATCCCGTAAGGATAATAAACAAAATACAAACGTGCGCCAACAGAGAAGGACTTTCGGTAGAGGTGCTTGACCATATGCTTCCGCTTAATGTTCCTGAAGGCGCACCTGTTGTACAGCTGCTCAAAAAAGCATATAAAGCGGCAACGGGCACACCTGCAACGCTTTATTCGACCGGCGGCGGAACATATGCACGCGCTCTCGGCGGAAACGGAGTTGCATTCGGACCTGTTTTTCCCGAGGATGACTGCCGTTTGCACAACAGCAACGAATGTATGAGTGTGGACAAGCTTATGCTTCACGCTCAAATTTGTCTTGAAGCTATGGCGAGAATGCTTGACAGCAATTTTGACAACAGGTGATTATTCCCGGAGGTATTTATGGAGGCGGCAAAAAAAGTAATTTCCGAGGCAAAGGCTGTGTTTTGCGGCAACGGCGCTTTGTTTGCCACGGCATACGTAATGAAACTGTCATGCACTATGATATCGGCTTTGCTTGTTTATTGTGTTTTAATTTGCGCACAGGGCGTGTTTGACAACAGCCCCGATGTCATCCCCGTTATTGCTTTTGGCGTTCTTGCTTTAGTAAGTGTAATTGCGTCTTTCCCTCTCAGACTGGGGTACAAAAGAATGACAGTTATGCTCTCTAAAGGTTACAGTGCTGACATAAGCGATCTGTTCTATTACTATTCCGACTTAAAACTTATCAAAGGCTCGGTTAAGGTGTATTCAGGGTTGGTTT
Source organism: Clostridiales bacterium (assembly GCA_024690965.1). Classification (GTDB taxonomy): domain Bacteria; phylum Bacillota; class Clostridia; order Oscillospirales; family Acutalibacteraceae; genus JAEEHZ01. The sequence continues at coordinate 32,342 of JAILOG010000001.1, read as the reverse complement.
TAAGGGTGCTTATAGGTGTCGCTCTGGTTTTCAGTGTGGAAAGGGCTGTATATTTTGCTGCAGTAACGCTGTCTTTCAGTATCCAAAACCCGGAAGTCGGCAGTTTAACAAATGTAATATATTCAATTTTGACCGCCTGCGTTATAATCATATTCATTTTGTATATGTTCAGGTATGTATACGTTACATACCTTGCGGTAGAAAATAACTGTAATTCCCTTAATAAGTGTGTTAAAGCATCTGTTATGCTTGCAAGGTCTGAAAAGAATAAATTTTTTGGATGTTTGGTACATATGGTACATTTAATCGCTTTGTCGCTTCTCGTTTTCCCTTTACTTTATACAATGCCGGTGTTTTCGCTTGTATCCGCAGTTTTGGCAAAGCATAGCATTGCGTCCGCAAATCCCGGAGATAGGGGAGACGGGTCATGCTGATATCTTTGTGTGTAGTTGCTTATAACGAGCAGGAGTTTTTACCGGATTTGCTTAAAGATATTAAGAATCAGGATTATCCGAGGGAAAAAACGGAAATAATATTTATAGACAACGGCTCAACCGATAATACAAAAGCCATTATGCAAAAATTTTTATCGGAAAATAATTTTTTTAATTCAATGCTTATTTCAATTGACCGTTCAAACTTAGCGGTCGGGTGCAATACCGCCATAAAGAATATGACGGGCGACGTATATGTAAGGGTAGACGCGCACGCGGGCATATCACCGGATTTCTTGAGCAAAACGGCAGAGTGCATTTTAAGCGGAGAAAACGTTTGCGGAGGATACCGCCCTTGCGTTACGCACGATGATACGCCCATGCAAAAAACGCTGCTTTTGGCTGAAAGCAGTATGTTCGGAAGCTCATTTGCCGCTTACAGACGGGAACACAAAGAAAAAACATATATGCCCTCTCTTTTCCATATGGCGGTAAAAAAAGAGGTTTTTGATAATTGCGGCTTATATGATGAACGTCTTGGGAGAACCGAAGATAACGAATTTGCTTACAGACTTCGCTCTCACGGTTATAAGCTTTGTTATTACCCTCAGATTCGCTCAAAACAAAAGGTGAGAAGCTCTATAAAAAAAATTGCTGCCCAGAAATATAAAAACGGCTATTGGATAGGTCTTACTCTCGGCGTTTGCCCGAAGTGCTTTTCAATATTCCATTTTGTGCCGCTTGCATTTGTGATGGCAATTGTATTTTCTGTATTGCTTGCGCTGTTTTTCAGTCCCATACCGCTTTTGCTGCTTGCGGCTGCATATTTGACTTTTGATTTGGCAATTACCGTTTCCGCTTTTGTTTCTTCGGAAAAAATTTATCCCGCGTATTTTCTATTGCCTTTTATATTTTTGATGCTTCATTTGGCATACGGCGCGGGAACACTGATAGGTGTTATCTATATGCCCGTTTGGAGAAGCAGGCACAAATCAAATAATTAAAAAAACTGTTGTTAAATATATAATTTTGTGTTAATATGTTACACGGTGATTTAATGAAAAAATCAAGAAAATATGTTTTTTCACCTGAGGAACTGCGAGAGCTTCAGCTAAAAGAGCTTGATACGCTAATTTATTTTAAAGACTTTTGCGAAAAGCACAATTTGATGTTCTGCTTTTGCGGAGGTTGCTGTATAGGCTCATTAAGAAACAAGGGTTTTGTTCCGTGGGATGACGATATAGACGTTTTTATGCTTCGTAATGATTATGAAGCTTTTTTGAAGCTGTGGAAGCAGGAAGAAAACGAAACAAGATACAAGCTTCTGCAAACCGACGATAAAATGTTCACAGGTAATATTTTTGCGACTCTTGTAGATACCGGCGCAACCTGTATAAAAGATTATCAGGCGGAATTAGACGTGCCGCACGGGCTTGTTATGGATATATTCCCGCTTGACGGCTGCCCCTCGGGATATAAGCGTAAATTTCAGAAGATGTGGGCGATGATCTATTCGCTTTACAGGGCTCAAACCGTTCCCGTTAACCACGGAAAGATGTTGGCTTTCGGCAGCAAGTTTCTTTTAGCGGTAGTACCCTCAAAAAAACTGCGTTATAAGCTGTGGAGATTCGCCGAGAAAAAAATGAGTAAATATCCTCTTGATAAATGCGACTATATAACTGAGCTTTGCGCGGGACCAGGGTATATGAAAAACGAATACCCAAAAGAAGATTTTATGGATGTTGTTTTGAAAGATTTTGAAGGCTACAAAATGCCTTTGCCTATCGGTTACGATGATTACCTTACCATAGCTTTCGGCGACTATATGAAGATGCCTCCGAAAGAAAAGCAAGTACCGCATCACGACGTAATATTTTGTGACTTAAAAAAAGGTTGTGATGAATACGACAGAAAAATAAAAAATAATTGTTCTCAAAGGAGAGTACCAAAATGATATTCGGCGCAGTGCTTGCGGGCGGATTCGGCACAAGAATGCACATTTCCTCTATGCCGAAGCAGTTTTTGCCTCTTGATGACAAGCCCATAATTATTCATACAATAGAAAAAATGCTCACCTGCAGTAAGTTTGACGCTGTATTTGTGGGGATAAATCCCACATGGGCTTCTTATATGAACGACCTGCTGGATAACTACGATCTTTCCGAGGAAAACATAAAGGTGGTTATCGGCGGCGAAAACCGTAACGACACCATATTTAACATAATTGCAGGCATAGAAGAAGAGTACGGTGAAAATGACGAAAACATAATCGTTACTCACGATGCCGTAAGACCGTTTGTAACGCTGAGAATAATTGAGGATAATATTGAGGCGGCGCTTAAATACGGCGCCTGCGATACTGTCGTCCCCGCAACGGATACCATTGTTGTTTCTCATAAAAACGATATAATTTCCGACATACCTAACCGTATATATATGTATCAGGGGCAGACTCCGCAAAGCTTTAACATAAAAAAGCTTAAAGAGCTTTATGCGCGCTTAAGCGACAGCCAAAAGCTTGTTCTTACAGATGCCTGCAATATATTTGTAATGAACAACGAAGAAGTTAAGCTTGTACAGGGCGAGGTTTCAAATATTAAAATTACTACGGTGAACGATTACAATATAGCTCAATATCTTGCCACCGGAGGAGCCGAAAGTGATTAATTATGTATACAGACTGGTTTCCCCCCAGTTTATATCTATTGATTATTCAAATATAAACGTGTCTAATAATGCAATCGTGCGGCCCTTGTATATGTCTATATGCCATGCGGACCAAAGATATTTTTTGGGCGCGCGCAACAGTGACATATTATCCGAAAAGTTGCCGATGGCGCTTATTCATGAGTGTTGCGGAGAGGTAGTTGCAGACAGATCGGGTACTTTTAAAAGAGGACAAAAAGTTGTACTCATACCCAATATCCCCGCAAAGCCGTCCGATTACATACTTGAAAATTACGATGAATGCTCGCATTTTGCGTCAAGCAACTGCGACGGGTTTATGCGTGAATTTGTGGATATACCTGCCGACAGACTTTTGCCTTACGATAAAATACCGCCGCAAAACGCTGTACTCAGCGAATACTTGAGCGTTGCTGTACATTCTGTTACACGGCTTTCGAAATATGCGCACGAATGCAGAGATAATATAGCGGTGTGGGGCGACGGCAGTTTGGCTTACGTTGTCTGTTGCGCGTTAAGGGAGCTTATGCCGAAGGCGAAAATCACCGTTATCGGTAAAAATTTGCGAAAGCTTAGCAGGTTCTCATTTGCCCATAAAACTTATTTAAACAATTCACTGCCGAAGAATTTTCATTTTGACCACGCGTTTGAGTGCGTAGGCGGAGAGTTTTCGGGAGAAGCGATAGAGGACATCATAAAGCACATAAAGCCCCAGGGAACAGTTATGCTTATGGGCGTCAGCGAGAACAAAATTCCGGTAAACACAAGACAGTTGCTGGAAAAAGGGCTTATGCTTATCGGCTCAAGCCGCTCCGGAAAAGAAGATTTTGCAACGGCGCTTAATCTTATGCAGTCCGTAAGAGTAAGACGAAGGCTTGGCAGCATAGTTTACGAGGATGCTCCCGTAAGATGCCTGGATGATATATACCGCGTATTCTCTACCGATTTAAACACGCCCTTTAAAACAATATTTGAATGGAAGCTCTGACAAATTTTGTCAGGGCTTTTTGTTCGTAAATATAAAATTTGACAGAATACGGCGGTAAACCATTTTATTTTTTATACCATAAAAATTAAAAAAATATTGATTTTATCAAAAAAGTGTGCTATATTAGTACCGATGCAAATCGTCTTTGCACATAAAATTTATTTTAGGAGGACTTCCAAAATGAAAAAGAAAATCTTAGCAGTAGTTCTTGCCGCTATGATGGCAATTTCTACCTGCGCAGTTTCTGCAGTTGCCGAAGAAACATCGGCAGAAAAAGATTCTGATTCTATAGTTGTGTTGTTTACTAACGACGTACACTGCAACATCGACCACGTTGAAAAGTATGCAGAGACTGTAGATGACACTGAGTCTGAGACAGAAACAGAGACAGACACAAGCACAAACACAGATTCTTCCGACACCGAATCCGATACCGATAAGTTAGTATACGGTGACGTTACAGGCGATGAGCTTGTTAAGATGGAAGACGTTGTTGAAGTTCAGAAGCACATTGCAAAGCTCATCACACTTGAGGGCAAAGCTCTTAAAGCAGCAAACGTTGTTCTTGATGAAGACGTAAATATGCTCGACGTTACAACAATGCAGAAGTTTATTGCTAAGCTCATTGATAAGCTTCCCGTAGAGGCTGAAGAGGATACAGCTACTGAGGCTGACACAGCTACCGAGGAAGATACAGCTTCCGAGACTGAGAAAACTTCGGAAGAAGATACAGCTTCCGAAGCTGAGAAAACTTCAGAAGAAGATACAGCTTCCGAAGCTGAGAAAACTTCAGAAGAAGACACAGCAACTGAGGAAGAAAAAGTATTGGAATCCGCACAGTTCGGCTATGCAGGTGTTGCAGCTTACAAAAAGGCTATGCAGGAAAAATATGACAACGTTATGCTCGTTGATATCGGTGACCACGTTCAGGGCGGCGCAGTTGGCGCATTGTCCAAGGGCGAGAACATAATCAAGATCATGAACGCTGTTCCTTATGACCTTGCCACACTCGGTAACCACGAATTTGACTATGCTATTCCGCGTTTGCGTGAGCTTACGGATATGGCTACTTACAAATACGTATCATCTAACTTTGTTGCGTTAGAAAAAGATTCAGACGGCAACGACGCTTCTCATTCCGTATATGACGCTTATGAGATCAAAGAATTCGGCGGCAAAAAGGTTGCTTTTGTAGGTGTTACAACACCTGAATCATTTACGAAATCTACACCTTCTTACTTCAAGAATGAAGAAGGCGAATACATTTACGGCTTCTGCCAGGGCAACGACGGCGCAGACCTTTATGCTAACGTACAGGCTTCTGTTGACGCTGCACGTGCTGAGGGTGCAGAGATCGTTGTAGTTATGGGTCACCTTGGTGACGATGAGGAGAGCAAACCTTGGACATCTGCTGAGGTTATTGCTAACACAAAAGGCATTGATGCATTCCTCGACGGTCATTCACATCACCTTTACACAACAGACGTAGAGAACAAAGACGGCGAGGAAGTTACACTTGCACAGACAGGTACAGCTCTTGCAAACCTTGGTAAGCTCATAATCGACGGCGATGGCAATATCACAGCCGAAATGGTTGACGCAAAAGACTTCCTTGATGTAGATGAAGATACTAAAAAAGTTGTTGATGAAATCAACGAATCATTGGCAGAAAAACTCAATTCCGTAATCGCAAAATCAAGATACGACCTCGTTATCAACGATCCAGAATCAGGCAACAGAATTGTAAGATCAGCTGAGACAAACCTCGGCGACCTCTGCGCGGACGCATACAAAGATCTTACAGGCGCTGATATCGCTTTCGTAAACGGCGGCGGCGTTCGTAAGGACATTATGGCAGGCGACATCACATTCCAGAATGTTATCGATGTTCATCCTTTCGGAAACATGGCTTGCATGGTAGAGGTTACAGGTCAGCAAATAGCTGACGCTCTTGAGCTCGGCGCAATTGCATGCCCCGGAGAGAGTGGTGGATTCCTCCAGGTTTCAGGTCTTACTTACACAATAGACACGACAATTGAATCTACAGTTAAGCTCAGCGAAGAGAAAGAGTTTATTGAAGTAGAGGGCGCAAGAAGAGTTAAGGATATCAAAGTCGGCGAAGAAGATTTAGACCTTACTAAGACTTACACACTCGCTTCTCATAACTATATGCTCAAAAACGGCGGCGACGGCTACACAATGTTCAAGGGCAGCAAGATCCTTCTTGACGAGATAAAGATCGACAACGAAGTTCTTATGGATTACATCCAGAAGATAGTTGACGAAGAACATTATTTACCTGACACATATAAGAATCCTTACGGTCTCGGCAGAATCACTATCATCAATGGTAGCGAAGAAGGCGACGATTATATCGCAAAGGTTAAACTCAGCGAAGATATCAACTGGGAGAAAGTTTACATCTATGGCTGGGTAGACCAGGGCGCAGAAGTTATGAAAGATGCCGGCAAAGAGTTTCCCGGAATCGAAATGACTAAAGGAGAAGACGGCGTTTACACTGCTGATTTATCAGACTTTTCCACAATTAACAGAGTTATTATTTCTGACGGTAATAACAAAAAGACAGAAGATTTAGTTTTCAACTTTGGCAGCGTACTTGAAGTTGATAATAATGATCTTTATATCGAACACGTTTGATTGCAGTTCATTGTTCTGATAACTGAATAATTCAAGCCCCTCGGTTTTTATTTACCGGGGGGCTTGGTTTTTATACTTGTGTGTGTACGGTATCGTTTTATTTTCAGCAAACGGTTGTTTTTTTATGATTTGAGTGATATAATCGTACTCAGGATTTTAAAAAAGAGGATGTTAATGGGAATCAAGTACAGCAAAACAAGCGAAGATAATAATATGAATCCAAATCGGCGTAAAAGGTACGATCTGGTTTTGTTGCTCTGTGTTATTCTACTTGTTCTATTTGTTGTATATAACGTTATCCTAACTGCGAATACCAATACAAAGCAAGGCGATTCACACCCGTTTAAAGCAGGAAACGGAATTGAGCCTGTATATGAGGATTCAGACAGCGAGTCTATTCCCGAGGGATATAAGACCCTTAAAATGGCATTTGACGATCTGTCAGAGGGAGAGCTTGTCCTTATCGGACTTGATAATTATTATTCCCGTGATGTAAGTGATTCATTAGTTAGTATGTATGATTGCATGACTGAATATAACAGTTCAAAAAACACTGTACAGTGCTATTCTGTGTCTGATTCTTCCGTTATAATCAGACCGGAGGTCTGTTCGGCTATGAACAAGTTGCTTGTTAATTTTTACAAAAAAACCAATATTTCGAATATAAACATTACAAGCGGATACAGGTCATTTTCACTGCAGCAAAGCCTTTTTGACCGTGAAATAGCGGAAAAAACCGAAGAAGAAGCTATACATTGGGTTGCAAAGCCGGGCTACAGCGAGCATCACTCAGGCTATGCCGTGGATATCAATATTATAGATGATTCGGGTATTGCCATAGAATATACGGGAGACGGAGAGTATAAATATCTCAATGAATCCGCACCCGACTACGGCTTTGTGGTGAGGTATCAGGACAAAAAGAAAGAAATAACGGGAATATATTATGAGCCATGGCATTTCAGATATGTTGGGTTGCCTCATTCCAAAATTATGCAAGAGAAGGACCTTTGCTTTGAAGAGTATATTGATTATTTGAAAGATTACTCAGCCGACGGAGAACACCTTAAATTCAAACACAAAAACAAGACATATGAAATTTACTATTGCAAAGGCTATAATGTATATGTACCCGAAAATGCGCATTATTTAATAAGCGGCAACAACGAAGACGGATTTATAGTGACTGTTGACTATTGATAACGATTTAATAAATTTTAGCTATCTATTTAAAAACTCTTGATTTTTCAAACAATTTAATATAAAATACTAACCGTGGCTTATTTGAGCTGCGCAAATAAAAAATGCAGGTATGGCGGAATTGGCAGACGCGTACGGTTCAGGTCCGTATGAAAGCGATTTCATGCAGGTTCAAGTCCTGTTACCTGCACCATGTTTATCGCTTAAAAAAGCAAAACACTCAAAAACCTCAGTTATTAACTGGGGTTTTTGGCGTTTCTGAGGCTAAATTTTTTATCCCGTTTGGGTGCAAAAAATCGCCCAAAAATGTGTGGTAGCAGGACTTGAACCGACGAAACCGATTTTTTTTAAATTTTTTCACAAAAATAATATATCCAACTCCACCATCGCTTACAGACTGCCCGACTGTCAGGACTCGAACCGTCGGAGCTTTTCTTACCCGGTTTATACAATTAAATATGCGTCATTTAAGACCGAATTTTCTTTATTACATAATAGAGAGAGTTCGGTCTTTTTTTTGTCCTTTTTACATATCCACTTGCTCGGTGGTATGAATTTTATGGAAAGGAGAAGTCTGAAATGAGCAAATGTAAAGTGATAGCAGTGGAAAACCAAAAAGGTGGAACCGGGAAATCTACAACTGTGCTTAATCTCGGAGTCGGACTTGCAAGACACGGAAAAAAAGTATTAGCGATTGACGCTGACCCCCAAGCCAGCCTTACTATCAGCCTCGGAATCGCAAGACCGGATGATCTTGACATTACACTTGCAACCATTATGACGGATATAATGCAAGATGTCGAGTTCGATGATGATTTTGGCATTATCAGATGTGATGAAGGTGTAGACCTCATGCCCTGTAACATTGAGTTGTCCGGAGTTGAATCAAATATGTTCAATGCAATGAGTCGTGAGTTCGTACTGAAAGCTTATGTAGATCGGCAACGAGAGAATTATGACTATATCCTCATAGACTGTACGCCATCTCTCGGTATTTTACCTATCAATGCTTTCGTAGCTGCCGACAGTATAATTGTACCGTCACAACCGCGAATACTTTCAACAAAGGGCTTGGACTTGTTACTTCGTTCTTATCATAAGGTGCAGCGTGGTATCAACCCCAAACTTAAAATCGATGGGATACTTTTTACAATGATTGATTATAGGACTAACAATGATAAGTCTATTGTCCAAAGTATGAGAGATACTGTTGGACAGCACATTCATGTATTTAATACCGTTATACCTTTTTCGGTGAGAACTGCTGAATCTAATGTCAGGTGTCAAAGTATTTTCACTTACGACAAGAACGGTAAGGTTGCGCAAGCTTACGAAGAATTGACAAAGGAGGTGTTGCAGATTGAGTCACGCGAAAAGAATAGATCTCGGAATGACGGCTTACGATGAATTATTTATGACTGATGAGGAGCGCAAGGAAAATAAGTTGCCTAAGATTTATGATATTCCGCTTGCAGAGATTGACGATTTCCCAAATCACCCGTTCAAAGTAAGAGACGACGAGGATATGGAAAACCTGATTGAAAGTATAAGAGTACGAGGTATTATTACGCCGGCGATGGTTAGAAAGAAACCTGACGGACGTTATGAAATGGTATCGGGACACAGACGAAAGCGCGCCTGCAAAATACTTGGAATGGAAACACTGCGCTGTGAGGTCGTTGATTTGAACAAGGAGGAAGCTACCGTGATGATGGTTGAAAGCAATTTTCAGCGTTCTGAGATATTACCTTCTGAGAAAGCCTACGCATATAAAATGAGGCTGGAAGCTATGAACAAGCTCCCGGGTAGACCAAGTAAAAATAATTTGACACCAGTGGTGTCAGATTTTGAAAAACTGAGAACAAACGAAGAACTGGCTGAAAAAGTGGGAGAAAGTCGAGAACAAATCCGTAGATATATCCGCCTCACAAATCTTATCCCGGAACTTTTGGATTTCATTGACGAAGGCAAAATCAAGATGCGACCTGCTGTGGAGCTTTCCTATCTTGACGAAGAAACACAGCGAGATGTCGTTGACCGTATTGATGAAACGGAGGCTTTCCCCTCACACGATCAGGCAATTCGCATACGAAAGGCTTATGAAGCCGGTGAAATAGATTACGAAAAGGTGGTGGATATTATGGCTGAATCAAAGCCGAATCAAAAGCCGAGATTTAGGTTTTCTTTTGAGCGTTTGCGACCATTAATTCCGAAAGGCTACGAGGACGCACAGGCTGAGGAATATGTAGTTAAAGCGCTTGAGCATTACAAACGGTATTTGCAGAAACAGCGTGAACAGGCAAGATAAAAATGTGCGCACAGGCTGAGATGAAATCTCGGTCTTTTCTTTTTGCCTGATAAAACAGGACAAATAACAAATTAAATTAAGAATCGAGGTAAGAAAATTGATAAAGAGAAATCAAAAGAGAAAAACAAAGGTTATACCGCTGATACTGTCTTTCATAATGATTTTGACACTGATTCCGACAGCCTATGCGGTCACGGACACAGCATCACTATTTGTTTGGGACGGAAGTATATCGGCAAAGTTTGATTCAGGCGTTGGAAGCGCAGATGCGCCATATATAGTAAGAACGGCTGAACAGCTTGCATACTTTGCATACCTTGTAAACAGCGGTGATGATTTCAGTGGCAAATATGTAAAGCTCGATGCTGACTTAAAACTTAATGACACTTCAGAGCTTCAAAAATGGGGCGAACATCCTGAGATAAACTATACCTTCATACCGAAAAACACTTGGAGCAGTATCGGCAGCAAAGATAAGCCGTTTAACGGCAGCTTTGACGGTAACGGACACACAATTTACGGCATATTTATTTTAAGCAATAAGGATTATGTCGGTTTATTCGGATGCACGGGAAATTCGGCTGCAATATCAAATCTTAATATCCGTGACTCATATATTTGCGGTAATGATTATGTGGGAAGTGTATCGGGCTTTAACGGCGGAAGTGCTATAGGCTGCACAAGCAACGCAACGGTGACAGGTGAGAAAAACATCGGCGGTATCTGTGGCTTTAATACAGGTGCAATTTCAAAATGTATCAACAGCGGAAAAGTGTACGGTAACGATAATATCGGTGGCATATCTAATGTCGTGACAAGTACAGACGGAAACGCGGTTATAGACAGGTGCTTTAATTCAGGAAATATCAGCGCCGATAATATTTTGGCAGGCGGCATTTTGGGAATGGGCTATGTCGGATACGGTACTTCTCTTGATATAAGTGATTGCTACAATACCGGCAATATAACAGCGAAAATGGATGTCGGCGGCATTGTTGGTATGACGTATATCGAACAGGGTAAGTGCAATATCAGCCGAGTATATAATGTGGGCGATGTATCGGGCGATTCCCTTGTCGGCGAGATTGTAGGCTGCAAAGATAATAAATTCTCGAATATAAGTGCCGAGATAAAGAATTGCTATTACCTTATTAAAGATAACGGTGATTACCAATACGGTGTTGGACATTATTCCAATGAGAAGCCTATTGTCGATAATGAAGGAGAAATAAACCGTCTTACTCACGAGCTATTTACAGTGAAAAATAATTTTGCAGGCTTTGATTTTGATAATGTTTGGACGATGAAATCTTTTTTAGGTTATTCTTATCCAACCTTACAAGGTCTTGGCTATGAAAACTTGATCCGTGAAATACAAATAATCACTTTGCCCAAAAATCTCAAGCTGACTCTTGGTGATGAGCTTGACCTGACAGGCTTGATGGTTGCGGTCAAAGACGATAGCGGTGAGGCTTTTACTATCACGGATTATGAGATAAGCGGTTATGACAGTAGTAAGCCGGGTGAACAGGAGGTAATCGTAAGCTACGGAAAGTGTCTTACAAGCTTTAAGGTCTTTGTTGAAAAACTGACTGTAGAGCCGCCCGAAACTACCGCAAGCGTTTATGTAATAACGGATTCAAGCGTAATTCTTGTCCCGGTAGACGGCTGTGAGTACAGAATGGATGACGGGCAGTGGCAGAAAAGCAATGTTTTTACTGACTTGCAACCAAACTCGACTCACACATTCTATCTGCGATTTATGGAAACAGAAACAACACAGCCAAGTGAAGAAAACGAGGGCATTGAAATCACAACATTAAAGCAGAAGGCAGAAAATCCGCAGGTTGTGCCGGAAGTGCTTGAAGTAACCGACAGAAGCATAGTTCTTGAAAAAATCGAAGGCTATGAATACAGAATTAATGACGAGCCGTGGCAGAATAGTAGCGTTTTTAACAACCTATCCCCTGATACTCAATATACGGTTTATTATCGAATAGCTGAAACCGGAACGACCTATGCAAGCAAAGAAAGCGTCGGCATAGCCGTATCAACCGAAAAAATGCTCGGAGATGTAGACAATGATAAGAAAGTGACAATGGTTGATGTAGTCATGCTGCAAAGATATATCGCAAGCCTTACGGTGCTTACACCTGAACAAATAAGGCTTGCAGATGTAAACCGCGACACTGAAATCACTATGCTTGATGTTACAACAATTCAGAAATATATTGCCGGAATAATCGAAAAATTCTGAGAAAACACAATTTAATATGCTGACAAAGGAACGCACGGGAATAAAAGAATGTGCGCACGGGCTGAGATGAAAATCTCGGCCTTTTTTTATTGTCCTGTTGCGCCCCTTTTGTATAGAAATCTCTAAAAAGGAAGGAGGGAAAAATCGCATGAATTTTGATGTGAATATCCACAAGACCTTCGAGGACGGCAAGCCTCTCAAGGCGATCTGCTCAGTTACTATGGACGGTCAGTTCGCTGTACACGGCGTGAGATTATTCAAAAAGGAAAAAGGCAGCTTTATTGCGATGCCCAACGAGTCATACAAAGACGCTAAGGGCAACACGCAGTACAAGGATGTCTTTCATCCCATAACAAATGAAGCTCGCCGCGCTATGGAAGCGGCAGTCTTTAAAGCCTATGACGCAAAAGTGAAAGCATAATCAATCATTTCAACACAAACAAACAACAAACAACAGAAAAAAATCAATGAAAGAAAGAGGTATTTTATTATGAAAAAATTATTCAACAAAATCAGAAACAGAGCAAACACAGCTGTTGTCACAGCAAAGACAATAATCGCAACCAAGAAAGCCGAGGGCTATGTAGACTCAGGCGTAAAAATCCTGATCGCGGTAGTTATCGGTGCACTCTTGCTTGCCGGTCTTTACGCTCTCTTTAACACAACCATTATGCCGACAGTAGTCGCAAAGGTACAGAGCCTGTTTAACTACAACGGCGGCTAATGAAAACAATTAACAACAAAAAACAAAAAAATCAATAAAAGAAAGAGGTATTTAAATTATGAAAAAATTATTCAACAAAATCAGAAACAGAGCTAACACAGCAATCACAACCGTTAAGATGGTCGCCGCTTCAAAGAAGGCGGAAGGCTATGTCGATTCAGGCGTTAAAATCCTGATCGCCGTAGTCATTGGCGCACTCTTGCTTGCGGGCTTGTACGCGCTCTTTAACACAACCATTATGCCAACAGTAGCCTCTAAGGTTCAGAGCCTGTTTAACTACAACGGCGGCTAATCACAACAATCAACTACAAATCCTAAAACAAAAAATCAATGAAAGAAAGAGGTATTTTATTATGAAAAAATTATTTAACAAAATCAAAAACAGAGCAAACACAGTTGTTATCACAGCAAAGACAATAATCGCAACCAAGAAAGCAGAGGGCTATGTAGATTCGGGCGTAAAAATTCTGATTGCCGTAGTTATCGGCGCACTCTTGCTTGCCGGTCTTTACGCTCTCTTTAACACAACCATTATGCCGACAGTAGTTGCAAAGGTACAGAGCCTGTTTAACTACAACGGCTGATGAGAGGAAGGGGAATCTTATGAACAGGATGAAAAGCAAGATTTCCCGACTTGCGAATAAAACTCTGAAAATCTGCAAGTCAAAGCAAGGCGCGATTTTTGTGGGAGTCGGTATCAAAATCATCATTGCCGTAGTTATAGGCGCATTGATGCTCGGCGGCACTTACGCGCTCACAAGAGATAATGTGGTGGAGAACACATCGAATAAGGTAAAAGACCTTTTCGATTATGACGTACAAGCGGTCAATCCGTCGCCTGTAAACGATTCTTCCGATGTTATCAGCTTTACGATAGACGGCGTCGGCACTTTCCAAGCGGAGGACGGTATGACATGGGGCGAATGGATACTCTCCTATCAGATAAGCTCCGGTGATAACGGTATCGTTTGGGTTGAGCCTGATACGCTCGAGCTGTATGTAGACATCGGCAACGGTCTGTGGATCAACTATATCAAAAATCAGACCTACGGAGATGTACTGATTGAAGGTATGACCTACGAAGTAGGCGGTCCCACCTAAGTATAATAACGGGGCGGCATCTTTCGGTGTCGCCCCAAGTATGACTGAAACGGAGGTATTTATGGGAAAGATTTTCGGTACAGATATATGGACTGGTATAAGCGCAGTGCTGATACTTGTTTCTGCCGTGTTTGCTTCTTTTCTTGCCTCACTATATGCCGCAGACAGGTATAAGGGCAACAAAAGGAAAACGGCGATTTTCTTTATGAGTATCAGCTTTTTTACTGCGCTTGCTCTGCTATGTTTTTTTGGATTTTCTGCAATTACGGTCAAGGGTATCATCTTATCCCTCGTCCTCGTTTTTTCCTCTTATGAGGATATTAAGGCGCGAGAATGTGACGATTACCTCCATTTGATGATCGTGATTGCGGCGTTAATCGGGAATGAGGCTTCATCCATACCGTATATGCTTTTATCAGGCGTTTTCGCGGGAGGCTTGATGCTTCTGCCCGTGCTTCTTACAAAAAGCACCGTGGGCGGTGCGGATATTAAAATGGCGGCGGCTTGCTCCTTTTTGACGGGGCTTAATAAGGGTATTATCGGACTGCTTGCAGGTACGGTGTTGGCTGTCGCCTTTAACATTTTTAAAAAAGATAAAAGCAAGGGATTTCCAATGATCCCGTATCTCGCTGTCGGATATATGGCAGCATATTTTATTTGAGATTAGGAGGAAAAACTGACATGAAAAACAGAACAGTCATCGGCATTATCTGTATGGTGCTTGCCGTTGCAACCACATTTCTTATTGCCCCTTTGGTAACTAAGCTTTCGACCGATACCGTTTCGGTGCCGAGACTCTGCGAGAATGTTACAAGGGGCGCAAAGATTGACGAGTCTTGCGTTGAGGTTGTCAGTGTCAAAAGCGATACGCTGCCAAGCGGAGTAATAACCGATACAAAGAATATTATCGGGCTGTATGCGACAACAAATTTGTTTTCAGGCGACTATCTCACGACGGCTAAACTGTCGCTGAACTCCAATACGGCAGACGACGCGTTTTCATCGCTAAAGGGCGATAAATACGCTATGAGCTTTACGATTGACAGCTTCGCGGCAGGACTTTCGGGCAAAATTCAAAACGGAGATATTATCAGCCTCGTGACCGTGGATAAGAATAGCGGAAAATCAACAATGCCGGCTGAGTTTAAATATGTAAAGGTTATTACGACAACTACGGCAGGCGGAGTGGATCAAGACAGAATCGTACCGAACGAGGACGGCAGTTATACGCCGCCGAGTACGGTCACATTGTTAGTCAATGCGACGCAGGCAAAGCTTCTCGCGGAATACGAGGAAGGAACGATAAACTGCGTTCTTGTTTACAGAGGCAACGCCGAAAACGCACAGAAATTCCTTGACAAGCAAGATGAATATTTTGAAAAAGCTTCAAGTAAAGAAGAAAGCAAAACCAACGAACAGACAGACACCAAGAGTGAAAACAAAGCGGCTAATGATGATGTTGTCGAGAGAGCGAACGACATCATAAACGGAAACGCGGATTATTACGATGTGAACGAGGCGGTGAATAATAATGGGTAAAATGATAGCTGTTTGCGGCTCACCGAACTGCGGCAAAACAACTGCCGCGCTTAAACTTGCGCAGGAGATATACGCGCTGAAAAAAGCGTCTGTTATGTTTCTGTCGCCTGACCTTAATGTGCCGTGTATGGCATATCTTTTCCCAAACGGTAAGGATTCAGACCTTTATTCTTTGGGCATTGCACTTGATAAAACGGACATATACAGAGAGGACATTTTAAAGCAAACGGTCAATGTAAAGACCATGCAGAATTTCGGCTGTCTCGGCTTTAAGCTTGGCGAAAACAGGTATTCATATCCACGCCCGACAGAGGATAAGGTAACACAGCTTTTTGCCGTTACAAGGGAAAACGCTGATTATGTAATCGTTGATTGCACCTGCGATCCCGACGATATGGTATCATCCATTGCGAAGCGTGACTGCGATATCGCGATTCAGATGTTTACCCCTGATATGAAGTGCATTTCATATTACGCTTCCTGCGTCAATCAGTTTTTGATGATTGAGGATAAGAAGATAAAAGTGCTGAATGTTATGGACAGGGATATATACCTTCCTGTTAATGAGGTAGAAACCCATTTTAAGGGTATAGATTTTAAACTGCCCTACGAAAGAATACTCAAACAGCAGATGATAACCGGCACGCTGTCGGAGCGCATAGGAGGCTGTAAATACAGGAGTGAAATTGAAAAGATAGCAAAGGCGGTGATGTAAATGTCAAAGAATGTGTCTTTTGTTACACTGCTCCAAATGACGCAGGAGTATATATCTCAAAACTACGCGGCGGCGCTTTCCGATAAGAAAAAGCTCGGACAGCTGCGCTCATATATTGACAAATACCTGAGAGATACCGGGTATATGGTAGACGGCTTTACAAGCGAGGAACTTTCAAAACGCCTATACAGCGAGATGGCGGAATATTCGATACTCACACAGTATCTCGGCAGAAAAGAAATTGAGGAGATAAATATCAACGGCTGGGACGATATAGCGATAACCTACACAAACGGTAAAATCCAAAAGGCAAAGGAACACTTTTTCAGCCCTCAGCACGCTGTTGACATTGTAAAGCGACTTCTGCACCATTCGGGAATGATAATTGATAACGCAACGCCGATGGCACAGGGACATTTGCCGGGAAACACAAGAATAACGGCTTTAAAAGAACCAATCGTCGATGATGACAGAGGTATAAGCGTATCTATCCGTTTGCTCCACCCGTCTAAGGTAAATCGCACACAAATAGTCAATGGCGGCAGCGCGACGCAGCACATGATAGATTTTCTTTGTATGTGCCTTCGTTACGGTATTTCATTTGTTATAGCAGGCGCGACATCAAGCGGTAAAACAACGCTTTTAAACGCCTTGCTTACATCAATTCCAAACAACAAGCGTATTTTTACGATTGAATCAGGCTCCCGTGAGCTGTCGCTTGTCAGTGTGAAAAAAGGCAAGGTAGTAAATAATGTTGTGCATACTTTATCACGCCCGTCGGACAACCCGGCTTATGACATTACTCAGGAGGATCTTGTAGTTGCTTCACTCCGTTTCAATCCCGACATTGTCGTTGTAGGAGAAATGAGAGATACCGAAGCGTATTCGGCGGTTGAGGCATCTTTGACAGGTCATACCGTTGTATCAACGGTACACGCTTCAGCGGCGGACGCGGCGCACATGAGGCTTGCCCTTCTTTGTCAAAAGCGTTTTCCTATCAACTTTCAGACAAGTTTAATGCAAGCAGGTCAGGCATTTCCTATTGTTGTATATGCTCATAAGCTTGAGGATAACAGCCGTAAGATAATGGACATTTCAGAGTGTGTAATATTGCCAAACGGAGAGCGTGAATACCACACGCTGTTTAGATACCGCATAACAAAGAATGAGCTTATCAAAGGAAAATATCATATCGAGGGCGTATTTGAACAGCCCGAATATATGAGCGAACACTTGAAAGCAAAGCTTATGCAGTTCGGTGTGCCGGAGGATTTACTTGCGCAGTTTGTTAAACCCAAAGTGTCAAGATCAAGGGCAAAGGGCGGTGATACAGCATGATCTTACAGGTTATTGCTTCTGTATTTCTTATCATCGCCATTGCCGCCCTTTTCGGCTTAACGCCCGAGAGGATAACAAATGATTTAATGAGCCTTATGACTCCGAATGACACAATGCGCGATAAGGCAAGAAACATTCGAGGCAATAAGAAAAAGCATGGGCTTTACCGTGTGCTTGTGAATATAAAAGGTGCGCTTACTTCAACAGGCAAATCAAAGCAGTTTACAATAGTTATCTGCGCGTCACTTGCACTGTTCGCGGCGGGAATAATCCTTTCAATTCTTATTGATAATCTGTTCTTAATGCCTGTTCTCTCAGTAGCTTTTGCTTTAATTCCGTTCATATATATAACTAATACGCTTTCGTACTATGAAAAACAAACAAAGGAAGAGCTTGAAACGGCTCTGTCGATCATCACTACCTCTTACGAGCGTTGTGATGACATCGTACAGGCGGTGCGTGAGAATATTCAATATATAAAACCGCCGCTTAAAGAGGTGTTTATGGCGTTTGAGGGCGAGGCAACGGCTGTGTCATCAAACATCAAACGCGCACTTTTGAGTTTAAGAGAAAAGGTAGATAATGAGATATTTAAGGAATGGGTGGATACGCTTATCGTGTGCCAAGACGACCGAACTTTAAAAGACACCTTACAGCCTGTTGTTCAAAAACTTGCCGATGTAAGAATCGTCAACAGCGAACTCAGTACGATGCTCGCAAGCGCCAGAAATGAGTATCTTATGATGGTAGCCCTTGTCGTCGGCAATGTGCCGCTTTTGTATTTGCTTAACAAGGACTGGTTTCATACTCTTTTGTTTTCCACTCCGGGCAAAGCAGTGTGCGGAATTTGTGGACTTGTAATTCTTGTTACAGCTATGTTTATGAAGAAGTTTACGAAACCTATTGAATACAAACGGTAAGGGAGGTTAAAAAGTATGTTACAAGCAATAATCGGCGTGTTGTGCGCTGTCGGTCTGTACTTTGTGCTTGCCGATGCGTATAAAATTCCTTACTATAAAACCTCCAAAGCGGTCGAGAGCCTTTCCAAAAAGCAGAAGAATAAGAAATCCTCGCTTGATATTTGGCTTTCGGGTATTGCTGTATGGCTTTCAAAGCACCTTAAACTCAACGAGTTCAAACGCGCGCAGCTTGAAGCGGATTTAAAGACTGCGCAGATGGATATTACACCTGAAATGTTCAAGGCAAACGCTGTTATTAAGGCTTGTCTTGTCGGAGTATTTGCTGTCCCAGTTGCTTTTATCTTTCCGCTTTTTGCCCCGGTTGTCTTGTTCCTTGCGGTATTTCTGTACCGTATGGAAAGTAAAAGCGTAAGCAAACGAATAAAGGCAAAAAGAGAGAGAATTGAATATGAACTGCCTCGTCTTGTTTCAAACATTGAAAAAACTCTCTCACATAACAGAGATGTTTTGTATATGCTTGAAAGCTACGCGCCGAACGCAGGGCCGGAGTTAAAGCATGAGTTAAGCATCACGGTTGCCGATATGAAGTCGGGCAACTACGAGGGCGCGATCACAAGGCTTGAAAGCCGTGTGGGTTCATCTATGATGAGCGATGTGTGCAGAGGCCTTATCGGAATCCTCAGAGGCGATGATAACAAGATATATTGGGCAACGCTGGCACTGAAATTCAACGATACGGCAAGGCAACAGCTCAGACTTCGTGCGCAAAAGGTTCCGAGAAAAGTCAAACGCCTTTCAATGTGCCTACTGTTTTGCTTTATGCTGATTTATATAGTTGTTATCCTTGATCAAATCATGTCATCTCTCGGAGTCTTGTTCAATTAGAAGGAGGTATGCGGATATGATGAAAAAAGTATGTAAGAGTAAGCGTGGTGAAGGATATGTAGATGTTTGCGTCGGCGTTGTTGTATTCGTTATGATTCTTGTCATTGCCATTAATATTTTCAGCTTCATAACCTTGCGTGTCGAAATGGACCAAATAGCCGACGAGCTGCTTGAGGTCGCCACATACAACGGCTGCTTCGGCAGTGAATTTCGTGACAGAGATGCAGACCTTTTAGACCAATATTACTATTATGATATTAGTATTGACGCGGACGAATATTACAACTCCGCCTACAAGCGAGTACAGCTCGGTCATGTGATGAGCGTGACTGTAACCGTTCAAACCGATATTAAAGGGCTGGGTGTATTTAAGATACCCGTAACACTTTCGGTAACAAGGTCGGGACTGTCTCAAAAGTATTGGAAGTAGGTGGTCGTCAGATGCTTAAAAACAAACGAGGAGAAGGATATATTCAGATCTGTGTGCTTGTAATTGTGCTTTGTATGATAATGTCTGTGTTCGTTACCTTTGCCGGCACGGTCAATGTGGTAAGGCTTACGGAGCGAAACACAAAAACCGTGCTTGAAGCTTATGTAACTAAGAACTCCATTGAAATATATAACTCCATAAAGCAAAGCACAAACGAAACAGAAAGCATTGACGCTGACGAATATATTTCCGATTTGGCTAAGTTTTGCACATTTGTAAAATCAGGCAATTACTATTATCATAAGGATGCAAACAGACGTACCGAGTATTACATTTCAAAGCCGCGCATCGGTTTTACGGAAAATGAAAGGCTGCGGCTGTATGTAAGCTACACGCTGTATGTTCCGATTTATTTTAATAATATAAGGATAGGTACAGCAAGAATTCCCGCCACGGTTAAAATTAACCTCGACGAGAGGTTTTAAAGGAGGAAAGCAAAATGGAAAACGATTTTAGGGACAAGATAAAAAACAGTATTGCAAGACAATTACTAAACCAAAAACAAACTAAGAAGAAAAACAACAAAAAGCTTTTCATCATTTCTGGCTCGTGTTTGGCGTTGGTTGCGGTGATAGCGCTTATTGTTGTGCTTGCATCAAGCAAGCCTGCGCACGTAACCACGGCAGACACAGATTCACAAGTAACGGAAATCGATGCAAAAGAAATTACGGTAATTCCCCCGACAAGCGATAAAGACGCAAGTGATACACTTGATTTTAAAGTAGAAAAAATAAGTGACGACGGAACAGGACTTAACCTTGATACTGATTTTGCGGTTGAAAGTGACAGCAATAAAAAATCGGCTGAAAAGACAAGCAATGTCGCAAGCCCGATAACACCAAAAGAGCCTAAAGACAACGATAACGACGACGGCGGTATTACGATAGGCGGAGTAGATGAAGCTTACGATTGCGGAACAGCCGGACACCACTGTGACGGTCCCGAAACCCACGCATATATTCTCAATTTGGAGATAGAGGGATGCCCGTATTGCGGTTCACATTCATGCCAAAGTTTTTATGCAGCAGATGAATGGGGCAACACTTGTTACACTCCAAGCAACTGTCCAAGCTATGATATTCATAATGATCCCGCGTATTACTGTCAGGATTGCGGTAAGCCTACAGGTGACGGAAGTAACGGAACTTGCGTACAGTTTGTGGAAGCGTGTAACTGCCCAAATTGCGGTCAGTGGGTAGACGCGTGGACTTGTCATACTTGCAAATAATGCAGCTAACAAATAATAATTTAAGGGCAAGACAGACTCGGTATTAAAAGCCGGGTCCTTTCTTTTGCCCGGAAAGGAAGAATATGAAGAATTATATAAAGACAGTCGCATTTATAATTGTTCTTGCGACGCTGTTTTCGTGCTTTTGCGTAAGCGCAAATTCTTTGTCTTGGGACGGAAGCTCTGCGGGCGGCGGAGGCGGTGGCGAGGAAGCCGCGTCTAACGGATATGCCATAAGATATACCGAAATAAACGAGAATCTTTTGGGATACCGTTTCAGCGCGGTTGACAAAAGCGGCGCGAACAAGGTGGCTAAATCTATTGATGTGTTCAGAGATACCTATTACGGTAATTACGAATACAGCTACGCGTATAAGTTCTCCAAGAAGTATAACAAGAAACAACTCATAAACAGCCAAAGCGGAAACTACTCGACAACACAAAACAGTACCAACTGTTACAAGGAAACAAGTATGGGCTTTGCCACGGCATTGCCTGTGACTTCGGGTATGTCAAAATGGCAGAACAATACGACCAATCTTAATAAGGTTCTTTCAAAGCTCGGTATCGGCTCTATTACCAACTTGAAAAACGGCGATAAGATTATTGTTGAGCCGTTATATGATGTTCGTCTTGAAAGCGTTTACCATGCTTTGACCGTAACTGAAATTGCAATTTACGGCAAGCACATTTTGGGCGCTTCAAGCAACGGCGGCTCATCGGGCAACAGCGAAAGCTGGGGCTTTATCGCCGAATACACCAATAAGCACTACCCGAACTCTCTCTACACTCCCGACGGTCAGGGCTTATGGACAGGCGTATCAAAGGCAACTTCACAGCTTACCTTTTACAATATGATAAACAAGGGCTACGGTGCCGGTATCGCGTACACGGAAACAAAACCCGATTTCACACCGGCTCTTACCGTTAAAGAATGCCGCGCGTATAAGGGAATAAGCCCTAATAAGAATTACCATCACGGCACAAGCACGGGGAATCTGCCGTCCAATTACACCTATGTAAAGGGTTATCCCGTCATGGGCGAAACGGTGTTTTTCTCTGTGTACTTTCCGAAGGAAAGTGAGAATATCCGTGTGCAGCAAAGTGTATGGGTAGACGGTGTAAGCGCCGGCACAAGGACAGGTTACAGCAATGATCTCGAATGGTACAACGCTATTCCAAGCATGATGACTGTGCCAAATTCCAAGATGTACTACTATGTTAAGGCAAGAGTAGACCATATTGACGACAGCGGTAATGTCAAAAAGACAGGAGCGGAAAAGACCTTCTATATCCCTGTAAGACCGCTTGTTAAAAGAGAACAGGTAACAGCCTACAACATTGAGGGCGAAACGCAGGCGTACAGCGGATCAGGCGGCAGCTCAGGCAAGATGTATTTTGGGCAAAATGTAACATTTCAGTACAAATACACGTCTGATAACACTTGGGCTTCATCCAATAATTTAAGAGCTATTGCAAACCGCTGGAACGGCTCTGCTTGGACGCATATCTATTCAGCAAATTCAGGTAATGATGTGTATGTCGGTGAACTGCCGATAAGCAAATCGTTCCCATTCTCAAAGAACAGCAGTATAGGTAAATACCTGATACCGAAAAACGCTAAGGAAGATACTAATTCATACCGGCTGAAGTTCGATATGAAAACTGCGTGGGAGTACGATCCCGACCATACAACGGAAAGCACGACCTATTATCTGCCAATAATAAAATCCGATGTAGAGCTTACCGATATGAAGCTTGCGGACAGTAACGGCAATTATGTTGACCGAAACAATCTAACTGTCGGCGATAAGCTCGCGGTCCACTACTTCTACAAAAACAACACGGATTGCAAGGTTTATGTCAAGGGCTACAATGACGACGGCTCACAGATCCCGGGAGTTTACGCTATTCCTGCCGGTAAGACCATAGAGGTTGAAGGCGCTACTCACACCGTGCCGAATGAACGCAGTTATTCAATTTGGGGAGGCGTTTATCTTGATACAGTCGCAAAGGGAAACACATCTTTAGAAACAATAGGAATGAACAACAGCGCGGTGTTTATCTGCAAATCAAAGTTTCCCGTAACGCTTGTACCCATATCCCCAAACGCAAAGTACAGAGAAAACACGCAGGTAATAAGCAGCTTTTGGGTTAAAAACGATTCGTACTACAACTACAAGCCAAGCGATAGCTTAAAGGTGCGTTTCAGGGTGTTTAAAAACGGTCAAAGCACGCCGTTTTATACCGAAACAAAAAGTGTTGTAGTACCCTCACGTGATAAAAACCTTGTGTATTTCAAGTGGAGCGTACCTGTCGGAATGAACAGTAAAAATGTTACGGTAAAAGCCGATGTGTATGACGGTACAACCTACTATAACCTTGTATCAAACGAGCGTGCGACTATGCCTTACACGCAGTACAATACCCCCGATACAAGGTATGAAGAAAGCGCGCCGAAGGACTTTTATGTGCCGAGCAAGCCGAACGGTACAAGCGGATATGCCACTTGGTGGGAATATGTATATACAGGCGGCAGTTACAAGAAGAAAACCTACGGCATAGGAATAAGCAACGCAGGCACACAGGAAATAGTACCGGCTTCAAGTGAAACGAGCTTTAAGAAAAACGGCGTATGGACGATGAAATCCGGTTACGGCTTTACCGTAACATCGAGTGCGATTGTGACTTCTGTTGATGATTATGGTGTGCCGGGTACGGCGGCTTATACTTCTCCGCAGTATGCGTATGTGCTTTACCCCGAATATGAGTATTTGATGACGACCGGAAAATACACAACGCTTGTTGCAAGCGCTTCGGGCAGTAATCTGAAAATACTGCCAAACAATCAGGATTACGGTCATGTGCATTTTACGCCTCTATGGTTCCCAAACGGCGACTATACGGTCAAAATTGTGCAGTCTGATTTGTGGACGCCGGCAGGAATGGTAAACAGGACGATCATCCCGAAATCAATTACCATAGACGGTAATGCTTATGATGATTGGTATGAAGCGAGGAGATAGCAATGAAGATTGTAATTACGCTGATATTAGTAGGCTTTATGATATTTGGTATCATATTTTTAAACACACGGCAAAAGAAATAACAACAAAAGGGTGGCATCGTTTGGTGCCGCCTGAGTTTATGGAGGAAAACGACAATGATTGATTTTGAAATAAGAGCAATGACAGAATACGAGGATAAATACACTTTTAAGCAAAGCGCTCAGATTTGTAATCAAACCGGATTTATAGGCTATCTCCGTGCCGATATGGACAAAGACGGAAACGTTTTTTTCAGCACTTGGAACGGTTGGCGTGATGATTTGAAAACACCTGAATTTCAAGAGGAATTTGACGGTGTTATTAACTCTTTGCGTGAAGAAGGAGATGTTCTTTATAACCGTGCGGCACTCTCAAAATACTGCCATTCCACGCCGCAGGCTCGCATGAACACGCAACAGGAGTATTACGGCGTTCGTGTTGATACGAAAGATTACGCATATCTTCTGAGGCTTAACCCGAACATGGGAGAATACAATCTCTACTGCTATTGCTATCGCCGCGATTGGCTTGATTCTCACATTAAACAGGCACAGCGTGGAATACGGTTTATAACCCCGCACTACAAAGAGAAGTTCCGAATACCTGACGGTGACAAGATACGCATTACTTTTTCAGACGGTAAACAAGAGGAATTTACTTGCCGATATATTGATGATTATCATATTGAAGTTGGCAATTTGCTTTATCACATCTGCGAATTTGCTGAACGTATGGAGCAAAACGGAAATCGGGTTGTTCCTTTGCGTTCCTCCTTGCCTGATATTAGTTATGCCGTCAATGGTGAAACAGGCAAGGTTATTATCATTAAAAAAGGCGAAACGGGATACTTCAAGACCGATATTCCTACTAAAAGTCGACAAGAAAGTCAGGAGCTTGCCGATGAATACAACAAAAAGCTCGGCCTTTCAAAACCTCAGGCGACCGCCATGTATTGGGGCTCGGTTTACGGCTTTGATACACAGGGCGCAGACCCGAAACAATATGATGCAGACGGGATAATGATTAAGCCCGTCAGAAAGGACAGGGATGCAAGATGAAATACACATTTAAGGTAAAAGAGGTATCTTACGGCATGATCGAGATTGAAGCAAACAGTATGGAAGAAGCTGAAATTGTCGCCGACAAGCAGTATTCTATGGGCAATACAGTCTGGAAAAGCGGCGAATATGAAATTACAGCAGCAGAAAAACAGCCGCCTATGAGGACAGGTGACGCGCGATGAATAACACCTGTATAAGCTGCGGAGAAATTATACCGGAGGGCAGAATGGTCTGTCCTCTTTGTGTTTACAAATCCGAAAAGGAGGAAGAACCTAATGAAAAAAACAGATCATCTGATTTGGTCGAACCGCGAATTAGACTACGAAGATTGGAAAAATGAATTGGAAGCGGAATACCCGGATTTAACGGAAAATGAACGCATAAATCGTATGTATGAGTTAAACAGCGATTACCTTGACGATGAAAGGCGCAATTTAAGCATTCAGCTTTCCTGCCCCATCATAGTTATAGCCGATTTGGGACTATGGGACGGCAGAAAAAGCGGCTACAAAGAAATACAAAGCGGAAACATCAAGGACTGCCTGTATTCAGATTGCGACTACAACACTTGGTATGTTGACAAAAACGGTGACTTTCGCTGTGAGGCAATTCATCACGACGGAACTAACTACTACCTTTATCGCACATACAAGGACAATGTAAGCGATGCACAAATAGAAAACATCAAATGGAAAATATACAACGGCACTGTAACAAGAGCGGATATTAACCGCGTTACACGCTGCCTCGGTGATGAAATCGGCAAGGTGTACGGCTGGGAATTTCCGCAAAGACAAAAAACTGAAATCGGCGCAAGATAACAGCCACAAGTGCAAGGCTCTTAAGTGGTCAAGTCAAAATCTAAAATGCAAGGAGGCATAGCGTATGCCAAACAAATACAATATGACAGTAGAACTGTCAGAGCAAACAGCACGTGAACTTTCTTCTTCGCCGGGAAAGTATATGTCTTTCCTTAAAACTGCGGCGAACAACTATAAATACAGTTTTGCAGACCAAGTTTTAATATTCGCGCAAAAGCCCGATGCTACCGCCTGCGCAGAAATCGAAACATGGAACAGGCTCGGCAGATGGGTAAACAAAGGCACAAAAGGAATTGCGCTTCTGATTGACCGTGATGTTCCTTACAAGCTCCTCTATGTTTTCGATATTGCCGACACTAACAGTCGGTACGGACATGAAGTTAAGCGCTGGGAAATGAAAGACAGCTACGAAAAGCAAGTAATAGACGACCTTGAAAACAGCTTTGGCGAAATTGAAGATAAAAGAGATTTCATAAGCGCAATAGTAAGCATTGTCGAAACTGTTGTACAGGACAATCATTCAGATTATCTTGAACAGCTGTCAAATGTAAAAGACGGTAGCCTGCTTGAGGAGCTTGATGCTGACAATCTGAAAAGAGAGTTTCGTGATCTGCTTACAGACAGCGTAGCTTTTCAGTTGCTTTCCCGTTGCGGATATGATGCGATGACGATTTACGATACCGATTATTTCACCGGTATTACCGATTTTAACACACCCGAAACACTGAGTATTATCGGTAATGCCTCAAGTGACATATCTGAAATGGTACTGCGTGAGATTGAAGCAACTGTCCGAAGTGCGGCAAAAGAAGAAATAAATAATCGCACATTTGCAAAAGAGCAAGAAAGCTATGATAATATAGTCACTAATAAAAAACATGAGAGGAGCAATGAACATGGAACTGACTTACAGACAGGAGGGCGACTTTCTTCTTCCGAATCTCAAAGCTCCGGAAAGCCCGAAAATCGGGAAATATGGAATGCTGCGGTTTCGATACCTGCGCGACAGCAAGAAAGCGACATTCTCAGGGATGCAGATGGCAGGAAGCCTCAACAGCCACGTGGAGAAGATAGACCAAGAGGCAACGGAGATGGTAGAGAGTCTCGTATCGCAGATGGCGAAGGATCAGGGAGTGAACGAACAGCTGAAAAAATCCGACCAGATGAAGTGGGTACAGATGATGAACAACATCAAAGCATCAGCGGAGGAGATCGTAATGAAGGAACTCATTTACAGCTAAGCGGGCATAATTTTAACGCGCCTAACGTAATTCCTTACTATTACGCCCCCGATGAAAAGAACGAGCTTATACGAAACAGCATAGCATTAAAAGAACACAGAAAAGAAATTGCCGCGCTTTTTGAAGTCTATACAGACAACAAAGAGCGCGGTAATTTTATTAAAAAATTCTTTGATAACACCTATGTTGAACACATTCTTAAAAACGGCGAGCGTGTAGGCTATCGTGCCTACGATGATTTATTAACAATTTGGCACGGCAGTTATCTGTCCCGTGACAAAGAAGATTTTATGCCGTGGTGGAGAGTTGCCGCCGCTATTGAGGGGCAGATACTTCTTGACACTTGGCTTTCGCCTGACGAAAAAGACATTATTTCAGAGGGTGAACAAATCAGTCTTATAGAGCAAACAGAGATTCAAAAGAAAAACGAATTTGCCATACCTCAAGCGGCTGTTGACTTTGTGCTGACAAGAGGCAGCGGAGTAGAACAAGGCAAGCTGCGCATTTATGAGCAGTTTCAAAAGCAGGAAACAACCGATAAAAATATTGCTTTTCTGAAAAACGAATACGGCACTGGCGGACATTCGGATGCAATCCCCGAAAGCGGGTATTGGGAGAGTCACGACAGCAAAGGTATCGAACTTAGAAAAGGTGATACAAAGATTTTGCTTACTTGGAATAAGGTCGCAAAGCGAATCGGTGAACTGATCGCCGCGGACAGGTATTTAAACAAAGCTGAAAAAGCTGAATACTCTGTTTATTCTAAAGGTAAAGAAATAACAGACAAACCAGAGGAATCAGGAAGCCCTGAAATACAGTCAGCCCAAGAAGAAAAACTGAACAAAGAACACCGTTTTTCTCTCGGTGATAGGGTGTATATCGGCACTCGGGAATATGAGTTGCTGCGTATTGATGAAAATACGGTGCAACTGTTTGATCCGGATTTTCCGCTTTTTCACGAGGAAATGCCCCGTGAGGAATTTGATAAAAAGGTAAGAGAAAATTCGCTGAATGACAAGTATCTTGTTGTTGTCGATGAACCTACTGATAAACAAAATGATACTCCCACAAACAAGGTATGGAGCGAATATTCAAGGTTAAAGAATGAGAATCCCGATACCATTGTTTTGTACCGTGTCGGCGATTTCTTTGAGATTATGGGCGATGACGCGAAAACCGCCGCAAATATTCTTGAACTTCAACTGACATCACGCAATGTCGGCTTTGATGAAAAAGTGTCTATGTGCGGCTTTCCGTATTTCAGGCTTGAAGAATACATGGATAAGCTGCATAAAAACGGGCTTGATGTTGTCGTAAGCGAGAACGGCAAAAGCGCACTTATAATCAGCACCTACAAGGAAAAACACTCGAAAACAAATCTAAATGCCGACCATACCGCCATGAAAATCAGCGTGGAAGCGGACAGAGAAGTAATTTACTGGATATATTTCAATCCCGATTCCGACTCAGGCGGTCAGTATGTTTCGGGCGAGATTTCATTTGATGTTTTCAATGAGCTTATCGATGAGTATGACATTGCAAATCACCCGGAAAATGCAGATCGGTTTGCAAATGACCTTGAGGAAATGTCAGACCAGTATGTTTCTGATATCAGAACTCCTTTTTTTATGGATGCCGTTTATGAATACGAAGAAACAAACGGTTACACTGAATTTACGGCAGAAAACATCCTGAAAATCAATGAAGAAATCAAGGCTTATACAACACAGCAAGATGTACACCTTGATACCGGCAATACCGAAAACAAAGCCGATATCGAGCCGCTTGCTCCTCCGCCGCAAAGGGTAAAAAGAGATCTTACGCCGCACATTCTTTATCCCGAAATAAAATCAGATTACAGAACTAACTTTAAGATTGAGAATGACGATATAGGCGTAGGAACGCCCCTTGAGCGTTTTCGTCACAACATTATGGCGATTCAGTTACTTCATAAACTTGAGGACGAACACATGCTTGCGGATACGAATGAACAACGCATACTTTCCGATTATGTAGGCTGGGGCGGTCTTTCAGAGTTTTTTGAGGAAACAAATCCCCATTTCAATGAGCTTCGTGCGGTGCTTTCAGACGATGAGCTTGCCTCTGCACGAGAGTCAACGCTGACGGCGTTTTATACGCCGCCTGTCGTTATCAAAAGCATTTATCAAACGCTTGAAAACATGGGCTTCAAGAACGGCAACATATTAGAGCCGTCGTGCGGTATCGGTAATTTTATGGGACTAATTCCCGACAGCATGAGCGAGTCAAATATCTACGGCCTGGAGCTTGACAGTATTTCCGGTCGTATCGCACAACAGCTTTATCAAAAAAACAATATTGCAGTACAAGGCTTTGAGAAAACAGAGTTGCCCGACAGTTTCTTTGACGCGGCAGTCGGTAATGTTCCTTTTGGAAATTTCAAGGTTTCAGACAAGAAATACGACAAGAACAATTTCCTTATACACGATTACTTTTTTGCCCGAACCCTCGATAAAGTGCGCCCGGGTGGAATTGTTGCGTTTATCACTTCTCAAGGAACGATGGATAAAGAAAACCCGTCCGTGCGAAAATATATCGCACAAAGAGCTGATTTACTCGGCGCAATTCGCTTGCCGAACAATACCTTTAAGGATGCAGCAGGTACAGAAGTTACGGCGGACATTATTTTCCTGCAAAAGCGTGACCGACTTATAGATATTGAACCCGATTGGGTACACCTAAACACAGATGAAAACGGTATAAAAATGAATCAATATTTCATCGACAACCCTGACATGATAATGGGCGAAATGCAAACAGTAAGCGGTCCGTTTGGACCCGAGGCGGCGTGTCTGCCGTATGAAGACCAAACGCTTGAAGAAGGATTGAGTGAAGCGATACAAAACATTCACGCCGAGTTTAACGAGGTAGAGTTTGACGACCTTGTAGACGAGGGCGAGGATAAAAGTATCACTGCCGATCCGTCGGTAAAGAATTTTTCATATACCGTGGTAGACGGTAAGGTGTATTATCGTGTCAATAGCAGAATGAATCCTGTAGAGGTATCTGTTACGGCTGAAAACCGTATCAAGGGCATGATAAAAATTCGTGATTGCGTTCGTGAGCTTATCGAGTATCAAATGGAGGATTACCCCGACGAGCAGATAACGGAAAAGCAGCAAGAGCTTAACGATTTATATGACAATTTCAGCCGGAAATACGGGCTAATAAACAGCCGTGCTAATAACTTAGCCTTTAATCAGGACAGTGCGTATTACTTGCTTACCTCTCTTGAAAACCTTGACGATGAAGGCAATTTTATAGGCAAGGCTGATATGTTCTCAAAGCGTACCATTCGTCAAAGAGTAACTGTCACAAGCGTTGATACGGCAAGCGAGGCGCTTGCATTATCACTGGCCGAAAAAACGAAAGTCGATATGCCATATATGTGCGAATTAACCGGCAAAACAGAGGAAGAAATCGCTACGGAATTGCGAGGCGTTATATTTTTAAACCCGCTTAACAGAGGCGATGACGATGAGGAGCGTCCCAAGTTTGTTCCTGCCGATGAATACCTATCGGGTAACATTCGTGAAAAGCTTGAATGGGCAAAACGAAGCACGGAGCTTTATCCCGATGACTATGACATAAATGTTCAGGCTTTGGAGCATGTTATGCCGAAAGATTTATCGGCAAGTGAGATTTCCGTAAGGCTTGGCTCAACGTGGTTACCTGTCGATGACATCAATAATTTTATGTGGGAGATTTTTGATACGCCGTGGTATCAGCACCGAAACATTAATGTTCACTTTGCAAGCTATACAGGTGAATGGAGTATCGAGGGCAAATCCTACGACAGAGGAAATGTCAAAGTTCATAACACCTACGGAACAAGCAGAGTCAACGGTTACAAAATACTGGAGGAATCCCTGAATTTGCGTGATGTCCGTGTATTTGACTACATCGAGGACGAAAACGGAAAGAAAACGGCTGTACTGAACAAAAAGGAAACCGCTATCGCGCAAGGTAAACAACAGCTGATAAAAGAAGCGTTTGCCGATTGGATATGGAAAGACCCCGAGCGCCGTGAAAGGCTTTGTAAGCTCTACAACGAAAAGTTTAATTCAACCAGACCGAGAGAGTACGACGGAAGTCATCTTAATTTTGTCGGTATGAACCCCGAAATCACCTTGCGACAGCATCAGATAAACGCCATAGCGCACATTCTTTACGGCGGAAACACGCTGCTTGCACACGTAGTAGGGGCTGGCAAAACCTATGAGATGGTAGCGGCTGCACAGGAATCAAAGCGGCTTGGTTTGTGCCATAAAAGCCTGTTTGTAGTGCCGAATCACTTGACAGAACAGTGGGCATCGGAGTATTTACAGCTTTATCCGAGCGCAAACATTCTTGTCGCAACCAAAAAAGACTTTGAAACAAAAAACCGTAAGAAATTTTGCGGTCGAATCGCCACCGGCAATTACGATGCGATTATCATAGGACACAGCCAATTTGAAAAGATACCAATGTCAGTGGAGCGGCAAATCGCCATACTTGAAAAACAGGAAGAGGAAATTCTTTTAGGTATTAGCGAACTCAAACGCAATCGTGGGGAAAGATTTTCGATAAAACAGATGGAAAAAGCCCGTAAATCTATTCATCAAAAGCTCGAAAAGCTCAATGACCAAACGAGAAAAGATGATGTCGTAACCTTTGAAGAATT